>CAZDEZ010000026.1:0-38866 GCA_964504705.1 uncultured Bradyrhizobium sp. | reverse complement strand
GCTGGGGAGCCTTGCCTTGATGTTCGTCCTGGCGTCCATCGCGCGGGTCCGTTCCGACAGACAACTCGCCTGCGGTCCCGGGAGGTCCCTCCCTTCGCCTCGGCAGTCCTGTGGATATCTGGGGAAATGATTTCATGGAGGGGTGTGGCTAAAAAGCGGCGTTTGGTTCGACCACCCCGGTTTCCACTCAAATGTTAGCTGTCTGTTGCGCTGGCGACACAATCGTTGCCCTCCCGCAACCATAAAGACACCAAAAAGCCACCTTCCCTTCAACCGACCTTCGCCTATCACAACCGGAGGATGATCGATCGCATTGGGCGCCCCCGCCTTCGCTTGGCGATCTGGGAGTCGGACACGAATTGCGATGTCGCTGACGCGCCCTGAGGATCTACTCGTATCCCGCGCGACGCACGGTGACGCGGCAGAGGCCGTCGCAGCCGATCTTCTTCGCTGCGCCCAGCGAGAAATCCAGCACCCGGCCCTTCGCGAACGGGCCGCGGTCCTGCACCGGGCATTCGATCCTCTTGCCGTTCTCGAGATTGGTGACGACGAAGATGGTGCCGAAGGCTTCGGTTCGATGCGCGCAGGAGACGCCGTGCGCATTGAAGCGTTTGCCGCGCGCATCCCACTTGTCCTCCCAGTAGACGGAGGCTTCCTCGTTGTCGGCGGGCGGCCGCGCGACGCGGCCCATCCACATCTGCTGGAAGGTCTGCGCCTCGGCCGGCAGCGCTGCAAGCAGCAGCGCAAGCGCTGCCAGCTTCGTTCTCAGACCCGTGCTGCGGTCGTTCCCCATTGGCTTCCCGCGCGCGCTCCCCTCCACCGGACGAGGCACTTATGGTAAATGCGCGGGTTACAAATTTGGCGACGACGTGACCGAACTGCGGCGAGAGAGATGCCTGTCGGATGGGTTGATCTCAGTCCACTTTCACATTGGCCGATTTGATCACCGGCCACCATTTCTCGATCTCGGCCTTTTGCCACGCGCCGAGCGCCTGTGGCGTCAGCTTGTCGGCCGGCGGCATCTGCAGTCCCAGATTTTCGAACTGCTTCTTCACGGCGGGATCGTTCATCGCCTCGACGGCGGCCGCATTTAGTTTCGCGATCACGTCCTTCGGCGTGCCCCTCGGCACCCACAGGCCCGACCACAGGTTCATGTGAAATCCCGGCAACCCAGCTTCGTCGACCGTTGGAATGTCGGCGGCGGAGCCGACGCGCTTCGGATCGGTGACGGCATAGGCGCGGATGTTGCCGGCGCGCACCTGCTGGATCGAATTGGAGAGCTGGTCGACGATGAGATCGATCTGGCCGGCGACGAGGTCGTTCATCGCCGGTCCCGTGCCACGATAGGGTACGTATTGCAGCTTGATGCCGGTGAGGTTCTCGAAATAGAGCCCGGCGATGTGGCTGCCGGAGCCCGGGCCTGCGGTGCCGGCGGCGGCGGGCGACGGCTTTGCCTTCAGCCAGTCGATGAATTCCTTCAGCGTCTTCGCCGGCACCGCGTTCTTGCTGACGATGACCATGGCGTTGCTCGGCAACAGCACCACGGGATCGAGATCGCCGACGAGGTCGTAGCTGAGCTTGTAGATCGCGCCGTTGGCGACATGGGTGCCGAGGTGACCGAACGAGATGGTGTAGCCGTCCGGTGCGGATTTCGCCGCCCGGCCGACGCCGATCGAGCCGCCCGCGCCGGTCACGTTCTCGACCAATACGGTCTCGCCGAACGTGACCTTCATCCGCTCGGCGAGGATGCGCGCCATGACGTCCGACGGCCCACCGGCGGCATAAGGAACGACAATGGTGATCGGCCGCGAGGGGAAGTTCTGCGCGGCTGCCGGGAAGGTGAAGGCGAGAGCTGCAAGTACGGCCAGAACGAGTCTTCGCATCACGACCTCCTCAAGCGCTCCTCTCGTCATTGCGAGGAGCGAAGCGACGAAGCAATCCATACTTCCGTCGCAGCGAGATGGATTGCTTCGTTTCGCTCGCAATGACGGCCGCTAGAACTGCGCGTATTCGATCGGCTGGTGGCGATCGAGCGTGCGCTCCACCTTCGGCAGCGGATATTTAAGCCCTGTCGAGCAATTAAACAGCATCACGCGGTCGGTCCTGGCAACCCGACCTTCGGCGAGGCTCTGCTTGTAGGCGGCGTAGGTCGCAGCGCCCTCCGGACAGAGCAAAAGCCCCTCCTCGCGCGCCACTTCATTGAGCGCAGCAGAAATCTTCTCGTCCTCGACCGCAATGGCAAATCCCTTGCTCTCGCGCACGGCGCGCAGGATCAGAAAATCCCCGATCGCCTGCGGCACGCGAATGCCGGCTGCGATGGTGTGGGCATCCTCCCAGCGCGTCGCATGCTCAACACCTGCTTCAAATGCACGCACCATCGGCGCGCAGCCGCTGGCCTGCACCGCCACCATGCGCGGGCGCTTCTTGCCCATGAAGCCGATCGCTTCCAGCTCCGCAAAGGCCTTCCACATGCCGATCAGCCCGGTGCCGCCGCCGGTGGGATAGAAGATCACGTCGGGCACGTCCCAGCCGAGCTGTTCGGCAAGCTCGAGCCCCATCGTCTTCTTGCCCTCGATCCGGTACGGCTCCTTCAAGGTGGAGGTGTCGAACCACCCGACTTTCGCTTTGCCTTCGCCGACGATCTTGCCGCAATCGTCGATCAAGCCGTTGACGCGATAGACGGTGGCGCCCTGCAGCTCGATCTCGCTGACGTTCACTTCCGGCGTGTCGGCGGGGCAGAAGACCGTGGTCTTGATGCCGCAGGCGGTTGCGTAGGCGGCGAGCGCAGCCCCCGCATTGCCGTTGGTCGGCATCGCCATGTGCTTGATCCCGAGGGCCTTGCCCATCGACACGGCCATGACGAGGCCACGTGCCTTGAACGAGCCGGTCGGCAGCCGGCCCTCGTCCTTGACGATGATCTCGCCGCCACCGAGTTTCCTGCCGAGCTTCGGCAAGCGAATGAGCGGCGTCATGACTTCGCCGAGGCTGACGATGTCGGCCGTCTTCCGCACCGGCAGCAGCTCGCGATAGCGCCACAGGTCTGCTGGGCGCTGCGCCAGCGCGTCCTTGGTCAGCGCCTTCTTCACGCCGGCAAGGTCGTAGCGCACCAAGAGCGGCTTGCCGGCCTTGGAAAGGTTGTGCACCTCGTCGGCGGGATAATGGTCGCCCTCCATCGCGCATTCGAGATGGGTCACGAAGGTCGGGCGTTCGATGGTGAGGTTGTCGTTGTCTTTCACGGAGTGCAGTCTCGGTTGTCTGGAGCGGAAGAGTGTCTGACTCCGGCCTCATCCTGAGGAGCGCGCCCTTGCGCGCGTCTCGAAGGATGGCCACGAGTCCCGGTGTTGTCCATCCTTCGAGACGCTTGCTTCGCAAGCTCCTCAGGATGAGGATTGAGTGCGCGGCTTCGGCCAAACATCAGACGTTCAGCACCCGGCCGTAGGCGTCGAGCACCGCTTCCTTCATCATCTCCGACAGCGTCGGGTGCGGGAAGACGGTGTGCATCAGCTCTTCCTCGGTGGTCTCCAGATTCATCGCCACGACATAGCCCTGGATCAGTTCGGTCACTTCCGCGCCGATCATGTGGGCGCCGAGCAATTGCCCGGTCTTCTTGTCGAACACGACCTTGATCAGGCCCTGGTCCTCGCCGAGCGCGATCGCCTTGCCGTTGCCGACGAACGGGAAGCGGCCGACGCGGATCTCGCGGCCGCCCTCTTTCGCCTTTGCTTCGGTGAGACCGACGGAGGCGACCTGCGGGTTGCAATAAGTGCAGCCGGGGATGAGATTCTTGTCCATGGGATGCGGATGCAGACCCTTGATGGCCTCCACGCAAACCACGCCCTCGTGCTCGGCCTTGTGCGCCAGCATCGGGGGACCGGCGACGTCGCCGATGGCGTAGATGCCGGGCACGTTGGTCTTGCCGTAGCCGTCCACCACCACGCAGCCGCGGTCGGTCTTGACGCCGAGCTTTTCGAGGCCGAGACCTTCGATGTTGCCGACCACGCCGACGGCGGAGATCACCCGTTCGAACTCGACCGCCTGCGGCTTGCCCTTGCCGTCGTCGATGGTGGCGACCACGCTGTCGCTCTTCCTATCGAGCTTCGTCACCTTGGTGTTGGTGAGGATCTTGATTCCCATCTTCTCGAAACGCTTGCGCGCAAGGCCTGCGATCTCGGCGTCCTCGACCGGCAGAATCTGCGGCAGCACCTCGACGACCGTGACTTCGCTGCCCATGGTCTTGAAGAACGAAGCGAACTCGATGCCGATGGCGCCGGAGCCGACCACCAGCAGCGATTTCGGCATGCGGTCCGGCACCATCGCCTCGAAATAGGTCCAGACCAGCTTCTTGTCGGGCTCGAGCCCCGGCAGCACGCGCGGCCGCGCGCCGGTCGCGACGATGATGTGCTTGGCCTGATAGGCGCCCTCGCCAGCCGCGCCCTTCGGCGCCTCGACGGCGGATTTCTTCACGATGACCTTGCCGGGCGCGTCGATCGAGGCTTCGCCCCAGATGATCTGAACCTTGTTCTTCTTCATCAGGAAGCCGACGCCGTCATTCAGCCGCTTCGACACCCCGCGCGAGCGCTGCACCACGGCCTTCGGATCGTAGGAGACCTTTTCCGCGGACAGGCCGTAATCCTTGGCGTGCTGCATGTAGTGATAGATCTCGGCCGAGCGTAACAGCGCCTTGGTCGGGATGCAGCCCCAGTTGAGGCAGATGCCGCCGAGATAGGACTTTTCCACGATCGCGGTCTTGAAGCCGAGCTGCGCGGCGCGGATCGCGGTGACATAGCCGCCGGGGCCGGAGCCGATGATGATGACGTCGAAGGATGTGTCGGCCATGGCTATGTTCTCATCTCAACGGATTGCTTCCGCCTTCGCTCTGCGAGCTACGGCGGACAAGTCGCTTCGCTCGCAATGACGGCGCACTCACACCATCATCATCACGGGGTTTTCGATCAGCCGCCGGAAGGCGCCGATCAACTCGGCCCCTAACGCGCCGTCGATGGCGCGGTGGTCGCAGGACAGCGTCACGCTCATGATGTGGGCGGCCTCGATCTTGCCGTTGCGGACCACCGCCCGCTCCTCGCTGGCGCCGACCGCGAGGATGGTCGACTGCGGCGGGTTGATGACGGCGGTGAAATGGCTGATGCCGTACATGCCGAGGTTGGAGACCGAGGTGGTGCCGCCCTGGTACTCCTGAGGCTTGAGCTTGCGCGTCCGCGCGCGGGCGGCGAGGTCCTTCATCTCGTTCGAAATCGTCGACAGCGACTTGCTCTCGGCGCTGCGGATGATCGGGGTGATCAGCCCGCCGGGCATGGCGACGGCGACGCCGACGTCGGAATGCCTGTGCTTGACCATGCCGGCTTCGGTCCAGCTGACGTTGCAGTCCGGCACCTGCTGCAGTGCCACGGCAAGGGCCTTGATGACGAAGTCGTTGACCGAGAGCTTGTAGAGCGGCTTCTTCTCCTTGTCCTTGGGAGCCGCCGCATTGATCTGCTCGCGCGCATCCAGCAGCCGGCCGATGTCGCAGTCGATGGTGAGGTAGAAGGTCGGGATGCTCTGCGTCGCCGCAGTGAGGCGCTGGGCGATGGTGCGTCGCATGCCGTCATGCGGCACGATCTCGTAGGAACCCGGTTCGAACAGAGCAAGGATCTGCTGGTCGCTCATCGCAGGCGCGATAGCGGGCGCGGCGCCAGGTGCTGCGGCCGGCGCCTTCAGGCCCTTGCCGGATTTCGCGCCCTCGACGTCGCGGGCAACGACGCGGCCATGCGGGCCTGACCCGGTGATGCGGCCAAGATCGATGCCGGCCTCTTTCGCCAGGCGGCGCGCCAGCGGTGAGGAGAAGATGCGGCCGTGTCCGTTGGCCTGCGCGGCCGCTGCTGGCGCAGGCGCTGCCGGCGGCGGAGCCTTTGCGGCCGAGGCGGCCGCCGGAGCTGCAGCCGCAGAAGCCGCGGCAGGCGCCGGCGCTGCGGCAGCCTTCGGCGCAGGCGCTCCGCCCGCGCTCGCGGCCTTCACGTCCTCGCCGTCGCCGGCGAGGATCGCGATGACGTCGTTGACGGGAACGTCCGCCGTGCCCTCGGGCACCAGGATCTTTGCGATGGTGCCCTCATCGACAGCCTCGACCTCCATGGTCGCCTTGTCGGTCTCGATCTCCGCGATGACGTCGCCGGACTTGACCTTGTCGCCCTCTTTCTTGAGCCACTTGGCAAGGTTGCCCTTCTCCATCGTGGGCGACAGTGCAGGCATCAGAATGTTGATTGGCATCGTCAGTGACCCTGTTGCGACCGTGGCGTGGTGTTGCCCATGTCGGTCGGACGCGCGATTTCGGCTTCGAACATGTCGAGGATCTGCGCCAGCGCTTCCTCCTCCGACATTACGGATTCCCGCGCATAGGCGCGCGCGGCGTGGCGGGCGATGTCGACGAGGAGCAGGCCCCACATGCCCGGCTCCTCGAAGGCGCGCGTGAACGCGATCGACAGGCCGCCGTCGACGACGAAGGCGCGCAGCACCTCGGTGGCGTCCTCGCGCCCGACCACGTCGGGCGGCAATGGCTGCTCGTTGGGACCGGCCATCTCGGCTACCGGTAGCAAACGGCCTTGGCGGCCGCGACCACCTCGGCGACGTTGGGCAGAGCAAGCTTTTCGAGGTTCGCCGCGTAGGGCATCGGCACGTCCTTGCCGGAGACGCGCGCGACCGGCGCATCGAGATAGTCGAACGCATGCTCCATGATACGGGCCGCAACTTCGGCGCCGACGCCCGACTGCTGCCAGCCCTCTTCCACCGTCACCGCGCGCCCGGTCTTTTTCACGGAGGCGATGATGGTCTCGGTGTCCATCGGGCGCAGCGTGCGCAGATCGACTACCTCCGCCTCGATGCCTTCCTTGGCCAGTTCATCCGCAGCCTTCAGCGCATAGGTCATGCCCATCGACCAAGAGACGATGGTGACGTCCTTGCCCTTGCGCACCACGCGCGCCTTGCCGATCGGCACGACGTAGTCCTCGAGCTTCGGCACTTCGCCGGTGTGGCCGTAGAGCACCTCGTTCTCGAGGAAGATGACCGGATTGGGATCGCGGATCGCGGCCTTGAGCAGGCCCTTGTAGTCGGCGGCCGAGAACGGCGCGATCACCTTGAGGCCCGGGATCTGCGAGTACCAGGCCGAATAATCCTGGCTGTGCTGCGCGGCGACACGCGCGGCGGCACCGTTCGGCCCGCGGAACACGATGGAGCAGCCCATCTGGCCGCCGGACATGTAAAGCGTCTTGGCGGCGGAGTTGATGATCTGGTCGATCGCCTGCATGGCGAAATTGAAAGTCATGAACTCGACGATCGGCTTCAGGCCCGTCATCGCGGCGCCGACGCCGACGCCGGCAAAGCCGTGCTCGGTGATCGGCGTGTCGATGACGCGGCGCGCGCCGAATTCCTGCAGCAGGCCCTGCGTCACCTTGTAGGCGCCCTGGTACTCCGCGACTTCCTCGCCCATGACGAACACGTCGGGGTCGCGGCGCATTTCCTCGGCCATCGCATCGCGCAACGCCTCGCGGATGGTTTGCGTCACGAACTCAGTGCCGGCGGGCACTTCCGGCTCGGGCTCGCTGACGGAGGCCGGCGCGGTCGGGTGATGCGGCGCCGAGATCATCGGCTTGCCCTCGCCGACCGGCGATCTGGACTCGGCAACCTCATGGGCGACGTTCGGCGCGGGCGCGGCCGGAGCCTTGGCGAGATCGGAAGCATTCTCGCCGTCGGCCAAGATCATCGCAATCGGCGTGTTGACGGCAACGTCGGCGGTGCCCTCGGGAATCAGTATCTTGCCGAGCGTGCCCTCGTCGGTCGCCTCGACTTCCATCGTCGCCTTGTCGGTCTCGATCTCGGCGATGACGTCGCCGGACTTGATGGTCTCGCCTTCCTTCTTCAGCCATTTGGCGAGGTTGCCCTTCTCCATCGTGGGCGAGAGCGCGGGCATCAGAACTTGGATCGGCATGGTGACTCCGGAGAACTTGGAGAACTTAAGGGCTGCGCTCAGCGGTAAACGTCGGTCCACAGCTCCGACGGATCGGGCTCGGGATCCTTCTGGGCGAAGTCGGCGGAGGCGTTGACGATCTCGCGCACTTCCGCGTCGATCTTCTTCAACTCGTCCTCGCCGACCTTGGCGGCGAGCAGACGATTGCGCACCTGCTCGATCGGGTCGGAGTCGTGACGAACTTTCTCCACCTCCTCGCGGGTGCGGTACTTCGCAGGATCCGACATCGAGTGGCCGCGGTAACGGTAGGTTTGCATTTCCAGGATGAAGGGTCCGTTGCCGGCGCGGCACCAAGCGACCGCCTCGTCGCCCGCGGCCTTCACGGCGCGCACGTCCATGCCGTCGACCTGCTTGCCGGGGATGTTGAAGGACGCGCCGCGCTTGGAGAAGTCCTGCTGCGCGGAAGCGCGCGAGACCGCGGTGCCCATGGCGTAACGATTGTTCTCGATCACGTACACGACGGGCAGCTTCCACAGCTCCGCCATGTTGAAGCTCTCGTAGACCTGGCCCTGGTTGGCCGCGCCGTCGCCGAAATAGGCGAGCGAGACGTTGTCATTGCCGCGATAACGGTTGGCGAAGGCGAGGCCCGTGCCAAGCGAGACCTGCGCGCCGACGATGCCGTGGCCGCCGTAAAAATGCTTTTCCATGCTGAACATGTGCATGGAGCCGCCCTTGCCCTTGGAATAGCCGCCGCGCCGGCCGGTGAGCTCGGCCATCACCCCGTTAGCGGACATGCCGCAGGCGAGCATGTGCCCGTGGTCGCGGTATCCGGTTATGACCTGGTCGCCGGGCTTGAGCGCCATCTGCATGCCGACGACGACGGCTTCCTGGCCGATATAGAGATGGCAGAAGCCGCCAATCGCGCCCATGCCGTAGAGCTGGCCCGCCTTTTCCTCGAAGCGGCGGATCAAGAGCATGTCGCGCAGCGCCTTGAACTCCTGCTCTTTCGTGAACTCCGGGGGAGAGCTTGCTCCCTTTTCCTGACCTGACTCCTTGGTGACGGCTTTCTTCGGTACGGCCATGAATAATTCCGGGTGAGAGAATGCGGAAAGCCCTCTCTAACCCAACTCAAAACGCCGCGAAAGGATTGCCGGGCAGTTGCGGGAAGAATGCTATGCCGCACTGCAACGCGAGCAAGGAACTGAAACTATTGCAATCGTTTTCGTCAACCGCACAGAATTTCGTTGCGTGACGAAAGCAAAAGGCGGCGCAGCCATGAGCCGCGCCGCCAATGGGTCCTGCCGAGTGTGGTCCTACCTCAGAAGAACCCGAGCTTCTTCGGGCTGTAGCTGACCAGCAGATTCTTGGTCTGCTGATAGTGGTCGAGCATCATCTTGTGGGTTTCGCGGCCGATGCCCGACTGCTTGTAGCCGCCGAATGCCGCGTGCGCGGGATAGGCGTGGTAGCAGTTGGTCCAGACGCGTCCGGCCTGAATGGCGCGGCCGAAGCGGTAGCAGCGGTTGGCGTCGCGGCTCCAGACGCCGGCGCCGAGGCCGTAGAGCGTGTCGTTGGCGATCGCCAGCGCCTCGTCATCGGTCTTGAAGGTCGTGACCGACACGACGGGGCCGAAGATCTCCTCCTGGAAGATCCGCATCTTGTTGTGGCCGTGGAACACGGTCGGCTGCACGTAGAAGCCACCGGAGAGATCGCCCGGCAGCATGGCGCGCTCGCCGCCGGTCAGCAGCTGGGCGCCTTCTTTCTTGCCGATGTCGATATAGGAAAGAATTTTCTCCAGCTGCTCGTTCGACGCCTGCGCACCGATCATGGTGGCGGGGTTGCGCGGGTCGCCCTGCACGATGGCGGCAACGCGAGCCAGCGCCTTGTCCATGAAGCGCTCGTAGATCGATTCGTGCACCAGCGCGCGGCTCGGACAGGTGCAGACCTCGCCCTGGTTCAGCGCGAACATCACGAAGCCTTCGATGGCCTTGTCGAGGAAATCGTCGTCTTCGGCGACGACGTCCTTGAAGAAGATGTTCGGCGACTTGCCGCCGAGCTCCAGCGTGACCGGGATGAGGTTCTGGCTGGCATATTGCATGATCAGCCGGCCGGTCGAGGTCTCGCCGGTGAATGCGATCTTCGAAATGCGCGGGCTCGAGGCCAGCGGCTTGCCGGCTTCCAGCCCAAAGCCGTTGACGATGTTGAGCACGCCTGGCGGCAGGAGGTCGGCGATCAGTTCCGCCCACACCATGATCGAGGCCGGGGTCTGCTCGGCGGGCTTCAGCACGACGCAATTGCCGGCGGCCAGCGCAGGCGCGAGTTTCCAGCACGCCATCAGCAGCGGGAAGTTCCAGGGGATGATCTGGCCGACCACGCCGAGCGGCTCATGGTAGTGATAGGCGACCGTGTCGTGGTCGATCTCGGCGAGGCTGCCTTCCTGGCCGCGCACGACGCCGGCGAAATAGCGGAAATGGTCGATGGCGAGCGGCAGGTCCGCTGCGCGCGTTTCGCGGATCGGCTTGCCGTTGTCCCAGGTCTCGGCCACCGCGAGTTTCTCGAGGTTGGCTTCCATGCGGTCGGCGATGCGGTTGAGGATGATGGCGCGTTCGACGACGCTGGAGCGTCCCCAGGCATCCTTGGCGGCATGGGCCGCATCGAGCGCGGCCTCGACGTCCTGCGCATCCGATCGAGCGATCTTGCAGACGACCTGGCCGGTGACCGGCGAAGTGTTGTCGAAATACTTGCCCGACTTGGGCGCGACCCATTTGCCGCCGATGAAATTGTCGTAGCGCTCGGCGAAGGGCGGCTTGGTCGACGTGAGGAATTCCGGCTTGTTCATGGTTCACTCCCGCTGTGTTGTGTTGAAGTCGGCGGGCGGCTCGGCCGCGTCGGCGACGTGGCACGACCATGTTGCGGGAGCGGATCGTTGTCATCGGGGGGAAGACAGGTCGCCTCGGGCACCTGTCGCAAATCTGAGACAGTCGCGGGTAGCTTTCGTCCGGCGCCGGGAGCTGCGCGTTCAGTGCTGCTTGAGCTCGAGCTGCTTGAGCTTGCGATGCAGCGTCGCGCGGCTGATGCCGAGCGCCTTGGCTGCCGCCGAGACATTGCCCTGGCTGCGTGACAGCGCGCGCTGCAGCACGCCGCGCTGCACGCCACCGAACCGGTCCTGTGCGGCGCCGTTACCGCCGAGCAGATCGGCCGCCGGCACCGGGCGCAGCGGCCGGTCGCTGGTGAGGCCGAGGACGACACGCGCCGAGCGCGTGGCGCCGATGACAAGATCGTCGCGATCGACGGCGAGAAGGCCACTGCCCTGCCCGTCCGGCGACGGCACCAGCACGATGCGCGCCTCGGCAAAGCAGGTGCGGAAAAGCTCCGCCTCGATGCGCCGCGCCGCTTCACCCGCGGCCAGCGCGATCAGGCCGGTGAACGCATCGGTTCGGTCGGCGCGACAGGAGGAGACGTCGAGCACGCCGGTCAGCTTGGCGTCCGCATCGTAGACGGGAACGGCGGTACAGCTGAGAAGCGTGTTGCGGGTGAAAAAGTGCTGATCGCGGTCGATGGTGAGCGGGCGTTGTTCGACGAGACAAGTGCCGATGCCGTTGGTGCCTTCCTGCGCCTCGCTCCACAGCGCGCCGGTCCACAGCCCCCACGATCGGAAGGTATCGTCGTCGGCCGGGACGCCGCGGCGATCGACGGGCACGCCGTCGCGATCGGCCAGCAATACGCAGCAGCCGGCGGCGCCAACGGCCTGATACAGGCGATCCATGGCGGATTGCGCGGCACGCAGTAGCGGTTCGACGCGCTGACGGACGGCCGCAAGCTCGGCATCCGAAAGAAGCTGTGGCAGGCGCGTGCCAGCGGGGTCCAGGCGATGCAGTTTTTGTAAACGGCACCAGGAGGCGACCAGCGACGATTTTGCGGCCTCGCCCGATGCGATTGCCGCCTCCACGCGCGCCGAATGATGAGCGAGCTTTTGCCTCGTCATCGCCTGGGTTTCCTCCTCCCCAAACCTAGGGCACGGAGGTGCCATTCCATTTGACCGGGATCAATTCGACTTTCGAAAAGGAAGGCAGCGCGCCCGTGGAATGCCAGGCCGACGGCAGGCCTCATTTTGGCCGGACGACCCGCACGAGGTCGCGCGGATTGGCATAGTCGAGCTGGAAGCGCGCGCGCTCGTCCAGCATGTCCGGATCGATCTGGCCGGAGCGGAGCAGCGACACCCGCTGCTCGCCTTCGGCCCGCTCACGCTTGAGCCGCACCAGTTCGGAAGTCAGCGCGATGATCTCCTGATCGAGTTCCTGGCGGGCGTTGAGACCGTATTTGCCGGTATAGGCGTTGACGCCGAAATAGCCGACCAGCAGGCCCGCCATCGTGTAGAGGGCGAGCCCGGTGAGGATCGACTTGAGGCGGCTGCGTGAGACCATGGCGGCCCCACGATGGGGCCACGGGGTTAATGGAATGCTAAGGGGCTCTGTCGACTGCCAGGACCGTCATTGTGAGCGAAGCGAAGCAATCCAGCTTTCTTTGCGCGGATCGAATGGAATGCTTCGTCGCTATCGCTCCTCGCAATGACGGAATCAGCCGTTCCACTTCTCGACGAAAGCCGCATAGGCCTCGAGATATTGCTGCAGCACCTTCTGCACGGGCTCCTTCACCAGCTCGCCCTTGTCGTTGAAGGCGTCGCCGATGCCGTTCAGGTAAATCTCGGGCTGGCCGAGGATCGGGCCGGAGATGCCGGGCAGGATGTTCTGCAGATGCTTGACAGCGGCGACACCGCCAAGCGCGCCCGGCGAGTTGCCGACGATGCCGGTCGGCTTGCCGAGGAACGAGCTCTTGCCATAGGGCCGCGAGGCGACGTCGATGGCGTTCTTCAGCACGCCCGGGATCGAGCGGTTGTATTCGGGGGTGACGAAAAGCACGCCATTCGACTTCTGGATCTTCTCGCGGAAGGACAGCCAGTCCGCCGGCGGATTGGCTTCGAGGTCCTGGTTGAAGAAGGAAATCCCGCCAAGCGTGGTGACGTCGAGCTTGAGCGAGGACGGCGCGAGCTTCGCCATCGCGTTGGCGATCTTGAGCGAAAAGGCTTCCTTGCGCAGGCTGCCGACGATGGTGACGATGGTATGGGCCATGGGACTTCCCTGTTTGATGGCGATGGGCTGCCCCTCACCTAGCGCCCCCGCGAGATGGATGCAAGTGCATGAAAGCGGGTTTTGAGAAACGCACCGTTCGGGAAAATGCGATTGCCGGGAAACAGGCCGCCCCCGTCGGAATCTTCGCGCAGGTGTTCCCCCATCGTCATGGCCGGGCTTGTCCCGGCCATCCACGTCTCTGCCTCAGCGTGAAGGGAAGACGTGGATGCCCGGGACAAGCCCGGGCATGACGAGATCAAGGGGCGCCGCTTCACCTGCTCGGGTTGATCAGGAATTTCTCGCCGGTCGAGCGCTTGTTGTAGGCGGCGATGTTGGCGGGATCGAGCGTCTCGGCCAGCGACACCACCTTGGTGTAGTGGCTGGCGAAGGTCGTCTTGAGTTCGGAGGCGACGCGCTGGCGCAGGCGGCCGATCTCGGCGGGGCCGATCTTCTGCAGGAACGGCGTAAGCAGCCAGCCGCTGACGCTCCAGGTCAGGCCGAAGGCGCGGGTGAGTTCGGTCGGACGGGTGTCGAGGCTGCCGTAGATATAGACCTGCTTGAACACGTTGGAGCCGTAGCGGCTGTATTCCTTGGCGGTCTTGTTCGCCGCGATCTCCATGGCGGTGAGGATCTGGCTTGCCAGCTTGCCGCCGCCGATGGCGTCGAAGGCGATGGTCGCGCCGGTCTCGACCAGCGCATTGGTGAGATCGTCCATGAAGGTCGGCGCCGTGGAATCCACGACGTATTTGGCGCCGATCTTCTTCAGGATGGCGGCCTGCTCCGGGCTGCGCACGATGTTGACGAGGCCGATGCCGTCCTTGATGCAGATCTTGTTCAGCATCTGGCCGAGATTGGAGGCGGCTGCCGTATGCACCAGCGCCTTGTGGTTCTCGCGGCGCATGGTCTCGGTCATGCCGAGCGCAGTCAGCGGATTGACGAACCAGGAGGCGCCGTCGGCGGCGGTGGTGCCCGCCGGCAATTCCATGACGTCGCGCACCTTCATGACGCGATACTGCGAGTACATCGCGCCGCCGATCGCCGAGACGGTCTTGCCCATCAGCGCTTTCGCGGCATCCGACGATCCGGTTTTGATGACGGTACCGGCGCCCTCGTTGCCGACCGGCAGCGATTGATCCAGCCGCGCGGCCATCATGCGCATCGCCGCTTCCGGCATCCTGGCGGTGATCACCGGCGAATCCTTGCTGCCGGAAACCGTCGCCGATGCCATGTCGGCAGGTCCGATCAGGAGGCCGAGATCGGAGGGATTGATCGGCGCCGCCTCGACGCGGACCACCACTTCGTCCTCGGCCGGCTCCGGCGTCGGGACATTCACCAGCGATAGTTCGAGCTCGCCGCTTTTCTTGAGCAGCGAACGCAGTTGAAGTCCGCTCTTGCCGTCAGCCATACTCTTTTCCTCCCTGCCATCCGGCTCGCTCGGCCGGTCCGCCTTTACTTGCCCTGGAACATTGTCGATATGGTCGCGCCCGGCGATGATGTCCAGCCGCCATCGGCGATATCGCTTCACCTCTTGCATGCCACCGTCCATGTCGTCGTCCCGTTTCAAACTAAGTTCGCCAGCCTCGCAGATCGCGTTCTGCGTGGTCGTCGTCGCTGGCCTGACCGTGCTGCGCGGAATTTTTGCCGTCAGCATCGAGCTTCGGGTGGACGAAGCCTATTACTGGACGTGGTCGAAGGAGAATGCCGTTTCCTTTCTCGACCACCCGCCCCTGATCGCCTGGTTCGTGCGAGCGGGCACGGCGCTGTTCGGCGACAGCAATTTCGGCGTGCGCTTTCCGGGACTGCTGGCGATGCTGGTCATGCAGGCGCTGCTGGCCGACATCGTGTGGCGCGTCGTGCGCGACTGGCGCTATGCGGTGGCCGCCGTGCTGATGACGGAAGCAGCCCCGCATTACGGGCTGATGATGGCCAAGATCGCGCCGGATACGGCGCTGATCCCCTGCGAACTGCTGATGATCTGGTCGCTGGTCCGACTTGCGCAGTCCGGCGAACCGCGCTGGTGGATTCCCGCCGGATTGTTCGGAGGCATGGCGCTATCGGCGAAATACACTGCGGTGCTGCTCGTGCCCGCCATCCTCGCTTTCGTGCTGGTGCCGGCATGGCGCAAGCGGCAGCTTGCCAGCCCCTGGTTCTGGACCAGCGCCGCACTGGCGCTGCTGGTGTTCTCGCCGGTGCTCTACTGGAACGCGGCGCACGACTGGGCCTCGTTCAAATTCCAGCTCGACCGCCCGCCGCAGGTGTCCGGCTGGTCGGCGCGCTTCCTTGCGGATTTCCTCGGCCAGCAATTCGCGCTGGTCGGCGTTCTCCTGCTGCCGATCGTGCTGGTCGGCACGTCGATGCTCGCTTGGCGCGGCTATCGCCGCGGTGACCCGGTGTCGATCCTGCTCTCGACGGCGGTGATTTTCCCGCTGCTGTTCTTCCTGCTGCGCAGCTTGTCCGCACGAGTCGGCGACAGCTGGCCGCTGCTGGTCTGGCCGATTGGCTTTGCCTGTGCCGCCATCAACCTGAAGCAATGGCGGCAGGAGGCGCCGGATTCGCGGATGGCGCACGACAGCCCGGCCTTCCTCGCCTTCGCGATTCTGTCCGGCATCGCCTTCGTGGTGGCCGCGCACGTCTATTACATCCTCGGAAGCGCCAATTATCTCGGCAGGAACGATCCGATCGGCAAGGAAGCCCGCTTTGGCGACGTGGTTGTCGCCGCCGACAGCAAGCGCAAGGAAATCGGCGCGCGCTGGTTCGTCGTCTCGGACTACCGCATGTATTCGATGCTGCGCTGGCACCTGCGCGACGCGGTGCCCGTCGTCCAGATCAACGAGCGCGCCCGCTATGTCGGCTTGCCCAATCCTGATCTCGACGGCCCGGTCGGGCTCTATGTCGCGCCAAAGGACAATCCGCGGGCCGGCGTTTGGGATGGCGCCGGAGCGAGTCTTCAGGCCGTCGGGCAAGCCGACCTCGCCTGGCGCGGCATCGTCTACGATGTTTACGCATTTCAGAAGGCCGCGGGCTGGAAGCCCCTATTCTCCCCCGCTCCCGGCCATCCGCTGTACGAGGCACGTCCCAATTAGGGACGGAATCGCGTTGCCGTGCGGCAACAGTTCCCCGAAACATCCGGGTTTCCGTAATTTCCGCCCTTGCGCGGGCACATTGTGAGCCGAAACATCGAGGGCGTTTCGTGCTGCGTAGTCGGAATCAGATGAAGCCCCCGGAGGCTGTGATCATGAACCCGCGGCGAATGGCAGTTGAAATGTGGCCGACGCTGGTTTTCGGCGGCGGCATTGTCGTTCTGGTCGGCTGCATCGGTTCGGCCGAGAACGCCGCGGCCGTGCGCGTCGTGGACCGGCTCGCTCCTTCCCTGGCGGCCAATGCAAGCGCCGTGATGGCGGTGCCGCAGGCCCGTCCGGTCGTGGCATCCACCGGTCCCGCCATCGAGATGGCCGAAGTGGCTGCGGCGGCCGAACTGCTGGCCGAGGTGGCCGTCGCCCCGGCGGCCCGCGAAATGAAGCAGGCCGAGAACCGAGAGCCCATTGTGGTGGCCGCGCTGAGCGATCCGGCGGAGGTCCTGCCGCAGGAAACGGCCGTGCAGGCCGCAGCCCGTGCCGCTGCGAGCGTTGCGGATCCCGCCCCGCCGCCGGAGGCTGCGACCGTTCCGGACCGCATCGAAATCGTCGGCGAGTGTCTGGTAGCTGAGGCCTGCATCGACCAGTTCCTGTGGGCGCTCTACGAGCGCACGCCCAAGCTGGACACCACCAAGGAGCGTGAGCACCGCAAGGTGACGGTGCGGAACAAGAAGGGCAAGCTGGTGAAGGTGACGAAGACCTTCACCCGCCTCGTCAACAACGACTTCACCTGGAAGGACCCGAAGGCGGCCGAGCGCTTCGGCATGCCGATGATGGACTACGTGATCGGCGGCATGGAGAAGAGCTTCAAGATGAAGCTGTTCCACATGCTCTACGCCGCCGAAAGAGCCGGGCTGTCGCCGGGCATCACTAGCGCGTTCCGCGACGACTACCGCCAGTCCATCGCCACCGGCCTGAAGGCGGCGAGCGACCGCTCATATCACGGCGGCAGCTTCCGCGGCGGCTACGGCCACGGCCTTGCGGCCGATATCGTCAGCACCAAAGGCGCGACGCGCGCGCAACGCTGGGTCACGACCGAGGCGCTCTGGAAATGGGTCGACGCCAACGGCAAGGATTTCGGGATCGGGCGGCCCTATCTCGACCGCGACCCGCCGCATGTCGGGCCGGTCGACGGCCCGGAATACGTGTCGAAGCGCGGCGCGCCGAAGGCGGCCAGCACCAATGCCAGGAAGCCCGACGGCAAGGCCGCGCAGGAAAAACCGGCCGCCAAGCGTCCGGTCGCCGAGAGATCGTCGAAAGGACGAAATACCTGAAGCGCCGGCCAGACCGTTACTTCGTGACGTGAACCTGCCAGCAATTTTCCAGGATGGCGTTCATCACACGCTCCTCTTCGGCCGACGGCGATTTGCCCAGGGAAGCGAGCGCGCTTTCCATGGTCATAGTGTAGCTCATCCTGTCGGCGAAACAGGCACAGAACCTGCGAAGCACTTCGGGCTTACGCGACTTGTTTGCCTCCTGCTTCGATTGTCCCTCGAAACAGCTTTGCTCGGCGCTCTTGATGAAGCCCGCCCGCGTCTCCTCGGTAAGCGGCGTGCCCCGGGCCGGGTCGCTGCCGGTTGTAAGCACGAGGACGGCAAGTGCGAGCGGCCATCGCGCCGGCTCGCGACGCGAACGGATGCACGCGACTTGCTCGACTGACCGGCCAACCCTGCGCATGCGTGGTCCCTCGCGGGAGACGTCAGTATCCTTCGATTGCCGGGCCGAAACAAGGTCCGCAACAGAAAGCCCGCCTCCGTGTCCGGAAGCGGGCCCAGTCCATCGGCGTGGCCGGCAGGAAGCTATGCGAGCGCCTTCAACGCGCCCTTCCCCGCATATTTCGCCTGCTTGCCGAGCTGCTGCTCGATGCGCAGCAGCTGGTTGTATTTCGCCGTGCGGTCGGAGCGCGCCAGCGAACCGGTCTTGATCTGTCCGCAATTGGTGGCGACCGCGAGGTCCGCGATGGTTGAGTCTTCCGTCTCGCCGGAGCGGTGCGACATCACGGCGGTGTAGCCGGCCTTGAAGGCCATCTCGACCGCGGCGAGCGTTTCGGTGAGCGTGCCGATCTGGTTGACCTTGACCAGGATCGAATTGCCGCGCCCGGCCTCTATCCCTTCGGCGAGGCGATTGACGTTGGTGACGAAGAGATCGTCGCCGACCAGCTGGCACTTGCTGCCGATAAGGTCGGTCAGCTCCCTCCAGCCTTCCATGTCGTCTTCCGACATGCCGTCCTCGATGGAAACGATCGGATAGCGCGCGACGAGGTCGGCGAGATATTTGGCCTGCTCGGAGCGCGAGCGGGTCTTGTTCTCGCCGCCATAGACGTAATTGCCGTCCTTGAAGAACTCGGTGGAGGCGCAGTCGAGCGCCAGCATGACGTCGCCGCCGGCCTTGTAGCCGGCCTTGCCGATCGCGTTCATGACGAATTCGAGCGCGGCATCGGCCGACGGAATGTTCGGCGCAAAGCCGCCCTCGTCGCCGACATTGGTGTTGTGACCGGCCTTCTTCAGCTCGCCGCGAAGCGTGTGGAATATCTCGGCGCCGCAGCGCAGGCCTTCCGCAAAGCTTTTCGCGCCGACCGGCATGATCATGAATTCCTGGAAGTCGATGGGGTTGTCGGCATGCACGCCGCCATTGATGATGTTCATCATCGGCACCGGCAGGGTTCGCGCGGAGGTGCCGCCGACATAGCGATAGAGCGGCATCTGCAGCGATTCGGCGGCCGCCTTGGCACAGGCCAGCGACACGCCGAGGATGGCGTTGGCGCCGAGCCGCTTCTTGTTCGGCGTGCCGTCGAGCGCGATCATGATCTCGTCGATCTGGACCTGGTCTTCGACGGCGTGATCGGTCAGCGCCTCGAAGATCTCGCCGTTCACGGCGGCGACCGCCTGTTGCACGCCCTTGCCGAGATAACGAGCCTTGTCGCCGTCGCGCAACTCTACCGCTTCGTGCGCGCCGGTCGAGGCGCCGGACGGCACGGCCGCGCGGCCGACCGAACCGTCTTCCAGCACGACGTCGACCTCGACCGTCGGATTGCCGCGGCTGTCCAGGATTTCGCGGCCGATAATGTCAACAATGGCGGTCATGCGGTCGTCCCCAAAAGATGAGATGTTGGCTGGAGTTGGCGGGGTCATACACGGGGCGCAAGCAAATGTGAACGCTTTCGCCAAGGTCTTGGCGCGACGCTCGGAGGTGGTAGCGCTATGCTCCTCCAAGGTTGATCCAAGTGTCGAAACCTTCCCCTTTAGAAGCCGAGGTAACGCCATGAATCGCCGCAAGTTTCTTGTCTCGGCCGCTGCCACGATCACGGCGGCGCCGATGCTGCTTCGTCATGCGTCGGCCCAGGAAGGTCCGTTCCGGGTGAAATACTTCCAGGTGGCGCCCGGCTCGGGCTCGCGCGATACCGCCGCCGCGCCCGACGGCACGATCTGGTACTGCGGCCAGCGCAACGGCACGCTGGGCCGGCTCGACCCCCGCGACGGCTCGTTCAAGCAGGTCGATCTCGGCAAGGGCGCGGCACCCCACGGCGTGATCATCGGGCCGGACGGCGCGGCCTGGATCACCGAGGGCGGTCAGAATGCGATCGCGCGCGTCGATCCCTCCGATCACAAGGTGCGGCTGTTCCGCCTGCCGGAGAAGGACGCGTATGCCAATCTGAATACCGGCCTGTTCGACAAGAACGGCATCTACTGGTTCACCGGTCAATCCGGCATCTATGGCCGGCTCGATCCGAAATCGGGCGACATGACCGTGTTCAAGGCGCCGCGCGGCCGTGGCCCCTACGGCATCACGGTCACGCCGAAGGGCGACATCTGGTACGCCTCGCTGGCCGGCAGTCACATCGCAAGAATCGATCCCGCGACTGGCAACGCGACCGTGGTCGAGCCGCCGACGCCGAACCAGGGCGCGCGGCGGGTTTGGTCGGATTCGAAGGGCCGCATCTGGGTCAGCGAATGGAACAGCGGCAACGTGTCGATGCACGAACCCGCCGACGGCTCCTGGAAGGCCTGGAAGCTGCCGGGGAGCAGTCCCCGCACCTACGCGGTCTATGTCGACGAAAAGGACAAGGTCTGGCTCACCGATTTCGGTGCCAACGCGATCGTGCGGTTCGATCCGGCAACAGAGAGATTCGACGCCTTCCCAAGCGACATGTCCGGCGCCAATGTGCGGCATCTGGCCGGCAAGCCCGGCGAAGTGTGGGGCGGCGAGTCCGGCACCAACCGTCTCGTGCGGATCCAGACCATCGCGTGAAGTGGCTCGCGTGCCTCCTGCTGGTCCTGCTCCCCGTCGCCGCCGCGGCGGACGACGGAGAAAAGCCGTTCACGCCCTGCCGGGCCTGCCACAGCCTCGATCCCGCCGATCAGGGGCTGCCCGGCCCCAATCTGTCCGGGCTGATCGGCCGCAAGGTCGGCAGCGATCCGGCGTTCGACTACTCCCCGGTGCTGCGCAAGGCCAATGCGGACGGCCTGCGCTGGGACGCTGAACGGCTCGAGCGATTCCTCGCTGACCCCGCCGAGATGTTTCCGGGGCTGTGGATGTCGATCGGCGGCATTGCCGATACAGCCGAGCGCGCCGCGCTGGTGCGTTTCCTGTCCGATCCCGCTTCGCGTTGACGGTTGACGCCTTGCATCCCTTGCGCCAATGACGGCCCTGAAGGACCAACATCATGGCGAAGAAATCCCTGCAGCTCGGCCGCGACGTGCAATGGCCGGACAGTCCGGAAAAAGCGCAGCTCGACCGCGTGCCAAATCCGCAAGGGGGCACCGATTATGTCGTGCGCTTCACCGCCCCCGAGTTCACCTCGCTCTGCCCGGTGACGGGACAGCCTGATTTCGCGCATCTCGTCATCGACTACGTCCCCGGCCGCTGGCTGCTGGAATCGAAATCGCTGAAGCTCTATGTCGCGAGCTTCCGCAACCACGGCGCCTTCCACGAGGACTGCACCGTGATGATCGGCAAGCGCATCGCCGCCGAGATCAAGCCGAAATGGCTGCGCATCGGAGGCTACTGGTATCCGCGCGGCGGCATCCCGATCGACGTATTCTGGCAGACCGGCAGGCTGCCGAAGGGAATGTGGGTACCCGACCAGGGAGTCGCGCCCTATCGCGGGCGTGGCTGACGTTCACCTTTCGTCTGAGCGCCGGGGGCTTCCCGCGGCAATTTGAACACTGCACAATCCCCTGGGCCGGCCACATCGTGGCTGGCGAGGCCGAAGAGCCGCCCGCCGCAACGACGGCAGCCCAGTGGAGGAAATGGAATGATCAAGTCCGTCATCAAGCTTGCCGCGATTGCCCTGGCCGGTACCGCCGTCACGGCGTCGGTCGCGGTGGCGCAAGTCAAACTGCCGCCGACCATCACGATGACCGCCTACGACACCGGCACATCCGGGTTCAACATCACGGTCGCCATCGGCAAGATGATGAAGGACAAATACGGCGCCGACGCCCGCGTCCTGCCGGCCGGCAACGACGTCGCCCGCCTGGGGCCGCTGCGCGCGGGCCGCGCCACACTCTCGGCCATGGGTGTCGGCGTCTTCTTCGCACAGGAAGGCCTGTTCGAGTTCGCGACCAAGGAATGGGGACCGCAGCCGCTGAACATCACCCTGAGTTCGCTCGACTGCAACGGCCTTTCACTCGGAGTCGCTGGCGATGCGGGGGTAAAGACGATCGCCGATCTGAAGGGCAAGCGCATCGGCTTCGTCGTCGGCTCGCCCGCGCTCAACCAGAATGCGCTCGCGATACTGGCCTTCGCGGGTCTCACGGCCAACGACGTCAAGATCGTCGAGTTCGCAAGCAACAACGCGATGTGGAAAGGCGTCCTGAACAACGACGCCGATGCGGCGTTCACGTCGACGATCGCGGGACCCGCCAGGGAGGTGCAAAGCTCGCCGCGCGGCCTCTACTGGCCCCCGCTTCCGCACTCCGACAAGGCGGGTTGGGAACGCGTGCGCAAGGTCGGGCCGTACTTCACCGAGCACACCGCCACCTGTGGCGCAGGCGACTTCAAGGAAAAGCCGGTCCAGATGGGCACCTACCCCTATCCGATTTACAGCGTCTATGGGAGCCAGCCGGAAGCTGACGTCTACATGCTGACCAAGGCGCTGATCGAAGGCTATGACGGCTACAAGGACGGCGCGCCGGGCGCGAGCGGCCTCGCCGTGAAGGGACAGGCCAAGAATTGGGCGGTTCCGGTTCATCCGGGCGCGGTCAAGGCGCTCAAGGAAGTCGGTGCCTGGAGCGACGACCAGGAGAAGCACAACCAGGCGCTGTTCAAGCGGCAGGGCGTTCTGCTCGCGGCATGGACCGATTTCAACAAGGGTAACCCTCCAGCCGAGCCCGCCAAGTTCACCGAGGAATGGATGAAGGTCCGCAAGGCGGCGCTGTCAAAGGCCGGCATGACCGATTAGTTTCTAGCCACCAGGATGGACGAAGCCGGGCCGATGATCAGGTTGGCCCGGCGTCGGATGGCAGCCGCTGCCGCAGCAGTTTCGCGCAGGCAAACCCGAGCGCGATCATGACGGCGGCAGCGGTCAATAGCGTCGGGACCTTGCCTGCCTTGTCGAGGCCGAAGCCGTAGGCGATCGGGCCGACGGTCTGCCCCATGAAGAAGAAGAAGGAATGCAGCGACATCGCGGTGGCGCGGGCATCCACCGATAGTTCGCTCGCGAACACCTGGATGCAGCCGTGGATCATGTAGAAGCCCCAGCCCATCAGCAGCAGGCAGGCCAGCGAAATCTGCCAGTTCGGTCCGAGCGCGACGGCAGCAAGCTGCAATCCCACCAGCGTTGAGCCGGCTATCATCATGCCGCGCACGCCGAGCCGCGGCAGGAAGCGCGAGACGGACAGGGTGTAGAACAGGCCGCCGACGGCAAACCCGGCGATCACGATTCCTGATATCGATAGCCTGGTCTCGCCCTGCGCGAACAGGAACGAGGCGACATAGGGAAATAGCCCGAGCACGCAGCTGCCCTCGATGAACACGGCGGCGTAGCAAATCTTTGCATTCGGATTGGAAAAGATGGTTCGGTAGCCTTGGCGGACCGCGGATAGATCCGCGCGCGGCGGCCGTGCCAGATCCGCGCCGCGAAATCCTGCCGCAACCGCGATCGACGAGGCGATTACCAGTACACCGAGCAGCGCCAGCACGCCGCGCCAGCCGAGGAGATCGCCGATCAATCCCGACAGCGTCGCACCGAGCAGATTGCCGGCCATCGATCCCGCCAGCGTGCGCCCGATCGCGACCTGTCGCTGGTCGGGACCGACGAGATCGCTGACCAGCGACAGCGAAACCGGGAAGACGCCGCCGGAGGCGATGCCGCCGAGAATGCGGGTGATGAACAGCATCTCGTAGGAGTTCGACAGCGCGCCGAGAATGTTGGCGGCACCGAGCAGCACCAGGCAAACGGTCATCAGCCGTGCCTTGCCGAACATGTCGGCGACAGCACCCAGCACCGGTTGCACGATGGCGAAGGTGAAGGCGAAGACGGCTGAGAAACCCGCCGCGCTCGCGATGCTGACGCCAAACTCGTCGGCGACATGCGGCAGCACGGGATCGAGCGCGCGGCCCGACAGGCTGGCAGCAAACGTCGTCAACGCGATGATGTTCAGGGATGGCGGGAGCGAGGACGTCACCGCAGCGCTTGAGCGGTCGTGTTCTTGGCGAGCGTATCGAACGCCATCAGACCTTTCACCAGGCCTTCGAACTCGCGCAGCGGCACCATGTTCGGTCCGTCCGAGGGCGCGGAATCGGGATCGGGATGGGTCTCGATGAAGACGCCGGCAACTCCGACCGCGACCGCCGCGCGCGCCAGCACCGGCACGAACTCGCGCTCGCCGCCCGAGGAAGAGCCCTTCCCGCCCGGCTGCTGCACCGAATGGGTGGCGTCGAAAATGACCGGCGCGCCGGTGGTGCGCGCGAGGATCGGCAGCGCGCGCATGTCGGAGACAAGCGTGTTGTAGCCGAACGAGGCGCCGCGCTCGGTGACAAGGACATTCGCATTGCCGCCGCTGGTGATCTTGGCCACCACATTGGCCATGTCCCAGGGCGCGAGGAACTGGCCCTTCTTGACGTTGACGGCCTTGCCGGTGGCGGCCGCCGCGAGCAGCAGGTCGGTCTGCCGGCACAGGAATGCCGGGATCTGGAGCACGTCCACGGCCTGCGCGACTTCCGCGCATTGCGCCGGCTCATGCACGTCCGTCAGCACGGGCAGGCCGAGCGAGGTGCGGATTTCGGCGAAGATGGGCAGCGCCTCCCGCAGGCCGATGCCGCGCGCGGCCGAAGCGCTGGTGCGGTTGGCCTTGTCGAACGAGGTCTTGTAAACGAGGCCGATCTTCAGGCGGGCGGCAATCTCCTTTAGCGCGCTCGCGACTTCAAGCGCATGCGCACGGCTCTCCAGCTGGCAGGGACCGGCGATGACCGAAATCGGCAGTTCGTTGCCGAACCGGACCTGGCCGACCGTCACGATGGGCGCTGCGGAGATGTCAGCTTTCACGGGAATTCCCTGTTTCGCGCGGGACCATGCCGGTCCGCGCGCTCACGATCAACCCCGTTCAGGCCCCGAATATCAGGGTTGCGCCGCCGGTTACTTCACCGCCGAGAACGCCGTCGGCACCAGGAGCTGGCTGACGATGTTGTCGATGATCTGGCCGTCTTCCTCGCTTCTAGCGCGGCCTGCGATCCAGTCGGGATCGGTCTGAAATGCCGTCCACTTCTTCTCGCGGTCGGCGAGCGAATCCCAGGCGAGAAAATACGTCAGTTCCTGGTTGGAAGTGCCGATCAGCGTCGTGTAGAAGCCGGCCTGCTTGATGCCGTGCTTGTCCCACAACTTCAATGTAAGGGCGTCAAAGCGCTTCAGCAACGCCGGCAGCCGGCCCGGGATACAGCGATAGACGCGCATTTCCAGAATCATTGATCACTCCCTGCTTTCTTGTTCTTGCGATGGCGAGGGAGTTTGTCGCAACAAATTGCGCGGACGTCAAAGGCCGCCGTGCGGATGCCGCTCAGCGCAGCGGCGAAATCCGCTGCACCTTCGCGCATCAGCGCGGAGTCCGGCCGGCAGACTCCGTGATCTCCTTGTCGACGAGATCGATCTTCTGGCCGGGCGCAAATCCGAATATCTTCTCGAACTCGTCGGGGCTCAGCAGCCTGGCCGCCTCATCGAGCATGTTCTGATTGCGCGCGTTGAGCGCTTCCGCGCTGGGTTGACCCGTCCCGGGCCATGGCTGCGCAGAGAACTGCTGCACCCCTCCCCGCAATCTCAGGAGATCGTGCAGCTTCGTATTACCGGGTCCAAGCACCTCGCTTGCCCGTGCTTCGAAATCGTCCGGACCGCCTGCACCGCCACTCATCGTCGTAACTCCCGATGGCGTCAACGTCGCTCCGCTGCAAGCTGCGATCTTGGCTGCCCAGGCAGCGTGCTGCAAGCCGTAGGTGCCATAAATGAAGGTGCTTGCCATGTAACCGCGCGCCATCCGCACGGTCAGTTGCGGCACACCGCCGGAGCCGGTCGCATAGAGGACCTGGTTGGCCAGTTGGTGACAAACCCCGTCAACACCATAGGTGTAAATCGTGCCGCGCGCGGCAGGCACGGTTCTGGAATCGGCGTTGGCCTGCACGAGGCACTGAGCCAGGGTCAGGTTGCCGGCCTGACTGCCGATAAAACCGTCGGGAATGGCCGGAGTTCCGCCCTTGGGGTGGAAAGAACCCCAACAATACCAATAGGACTGATGCGCCGCGGCCACTGCCGCATCGTTCGGGTACGGCGTCACCCTGTTGTCATAGGTCGTGACCCACGTGTGGTCGACGGGAGAACCGCTCGTAAACGCCGGAACGGTCCATGCATAGAGCAACACCATAGCGTCCTCCTCGGCCGGGTCGATCCAACGGCATCAGCCGTCGATACAACCATAGCGATATGGTGGAAAACGTCTATAGTTTCGGGTTGCAGTACGTCAGACCAGCCGGCTCTGCTTTGCTGCCGCCTCGATGAACGATGCAAACAGCGGATGCGGCTCGAAGGGCCGCGACTTCAGCTCGGGATGGAACTGCACGCCAATGAACCAGGGATGGTCCTCGTATTCCACGATCTCCGGCAGCACGCCGTCGGGCGAGAGGCCCGAGAAGCGCAGGCCGTGCTGCTCGAGCCGGTCCTTGTAGGCGGTGTTGACCTCGTAGCGGTGGCGGTGGCGCTCGGAGATCTCGGTGGCGCCGCCATAGACCTCTGACACCCGGCTGCCGCGCTTGAGCGTCGCGGGATAGGCGCCGAGCCGCATGGTGCCGCCGAGATCGCCACTCTTCGAGCGCTTCTCCAGCTCGTTGCCGCGCAGCCATTCCGTCATCAGGCCGACCAGCGGTTCCGGCGTGGGGCCGAATTCGGTGGAATTGGCGTCCTCGATGCCGACCAGGTTTCGTGCGGCCTCGATGACAGCCATCTGCATGCCGAAGCAGATGCCGAAATACGGCACGTCGCGCTCGCGCGCGAACTGCGCCGCGCGGATCTTCCCCTCCGCGCCGCGCTGGCCGAAGCCGCCGGGCACCAGGATGCCGTTGACGTGTTCGAGGAACGGCGCGGGGTCCTCGTGCTCGAACACCTCGCTCTCGATCCAGTCGAGGTTGACCTTCACCTTGTTGGCGATGCCGCCATGGGAGAGCGCCTCGATCAGCGATTTATAGGCGTCCTTCATGCCGGTGTACTTGCCGACGATGGCGATCGTCACCGCGCCTTCGGGATTACGCACGCGCTCGTTGATCTCGTGCCAGCTCTGCAGCGCAGGCGGAATCTTTGGCGTGATGCCGAAGGCCGCCAGCACCTCGTCGTCGAGGCCGGCGGCGTGATAGGCCTCGGGCACCGCGTAGATGTTGTCGACGTCGCGCGCCTCGATCACGGCGCTCTCGCGCACGTTACAGAACAGGCCGAGCTTGCGCCGCTCTTCCTTGGGGATTTCGCGGTCGGTGCGGCACAGCAGGATGTCGGGCTGGATGCCGATCGAGCGCAACTCCTTCACAGAGTGCTGCGTCGGCTTTGTCTTCAGTTCGCCGGCGCTGGGGATGTAGGGCAGCAGCGTCAGATGGATGTAGACCGCGTGATCGCGCGGCAATTCGTTCTTGAGCTGGCGGATCGCCTCGAAGAACGGCAAGCCCTCGATGTCGCCGACGGTGCCGCCGATCTCGACCAGGACGAAGTCGTATTCGTCGTTGCCGGTGAGGACGAATTCCTTGATCGCGTTGGTGACGTGCGGGACCACCTGGATGGTGGCGCCGAGATAATCGCCGCGGCGTTCCTTGCTGATGATGTCCTGGTAGATGCGCCCGGTGGTGATGTTGTCCTGCTTGGTGGCGGGACGCCCGGTGAAGCGCTCGTAGTGGCCGAGGTCGAGATCGGTCTCGGCGCCATCATCGGTCACGAACACTTCGCCGTGCTGATACGGCGACATCGTTCCGGGATCGAGGTTGAGATAGGGATCGAGCTTGCGGAGGCGGACCTTGTAGCCCCGGGCCTGCAGGAGAGCGCCGAGCGCTGCCGATGCGAGACCCTTTCCGAGCGAAGAAACCACGCCGCCGGTGATGAATATGTACCGCGCCATGGGATTCAACCTTTAACGCCCAGAACCCGATTCGCAAAAGCGAATCGGACGCCCCGGCAAACTATTTGTGGGCCTGTGGGTGACGTGAAACTTGCAAGCTTATCAAGGCATTGATGGGTATTCATGATGCAGGGCGGAAGCTGTCGCCCTGCATACCCACCCTGCTTTATTGCGACCGCGGCGGCTCGGGCCCTGCGGGCGCAGCCGGCGCCTTCTGCTGCTGCTCGTCCGCCTTCTTCAAGGTGTCGAGGACGCCGCCGCTGGTCGGCGGTTGAACCGGCGTCGCGCCGCCAGCCGGAGCCTGCTGCGAGGCAGGCGTACCCACGATCGAACTCGGCTTGCGGTCATAGCTCGCAAGCCAGGACAGGAAGAGGCTGGTGATGAAGAAGCCGACCGCCAGCACCGCCGTGGTCCGTGTCAGCAGGTTCGCGGTGCCGCGGCTCGACATGAAGCCGGCGCCGCCGCCCATGCCGAGGCCACCGCCTTCGGATTTCTGCAGCAGCACCGCGCCGATCAGCACGGCGACGATCATGAGGTGAATGACGATAACGACAGTCTGCATTGCAAGCCTTCCGTCACAAGCCGGGAAGCAGCCGAAAGAAAGCGGCGCTGGCGGCTTAGCGGGTTTCGTGAAGTCGCGCGGTGTTACACGATTGCACCGGGCATTGTCACCCCCGAGATAGTCGCAGCCAGCGCGATGGCAAGCGCTGTGGACCGGCAGCCTGTTCGCCCTTGATCGTCGCCCCAAATTTCTACTATAATTGACAAATGGACACTTTAGTAGACGAGCTCAGCCAACGCCTGGCGCAGCGGATCCGGCTGGAACGCGACGGCCGCGGCTGGTCGCTGGCCGACCTTGCCGAGCGTTCGGGCGTCTCCAAGGCCACCATCAGCAAGATCGAGCGCGCCGAGGTCTCGCCGACCGCCGTCGTGCTGGTGCGGCTTGCCAGCGCCTTCGACCTCACGATGGCCGGCCTCATGCTGCGCGCCGAGGGCCAGGGGGAACGCGTAGCCCGCGCGGCCGACCAAGCGGTATGGCGCGACCCCGAGACCGGATATCTGCGCAGGCAGGTGTTCAGCCGCCCCGACAATCCCGTCGAACTCGTCAGGGTGGAGATGCCGGCACGGCAGCGCGTGACGCTGCCGGCATCGTCCTACGCCCACATCCGCCAGGCGCTCTGGGTGTTGTCGGGCTCCCTCGTCATCACCGAAGGCGGAACGCGGCATGTGCTCGCGGCCGGCGACTGCCTCGGCTTCGGACCGCCTGCGGACACGACCTTCGCCAATGAGTCGAACGCGCCGTGCACCTATCTGGTGGCACTGGCGCGGAGCTAGCCGGCGATGACCGACGTGGAATTGGCAGATGTCACGATCGAACGAACCGATCCGCCAAGCCCCGTTCCTGCCGGCCACAATGGCGGACCACCGCTCGACGACCATACGCCGGAATGGGGCAACAACGGCATCGGCAATTACTTCTACTGGAAGGCCGCCCATCGCGCCGCCTGGAAAAACCCCTCGCCCGGCATTGTCGCCTTCCGCATCCGCAAGGCCGAACGGCTGGGACTCACCTACGAAGAATACACGCTGGAAATCCTCGAGCGCGGCCGGCACCTGCAGATCGAGGATGTCGAGCGGATCGCGCAAATCAAGCGGGCGCGGGCATTCAAGCAATCGAGACAGGGAGGCGCGTAGGTGACTCAAGCCGTGACGGCCGACATCGAGATCAGGCCGCTCGCCCCCTCGCCGGCGACCCGCGCGGCGTTGAGCGAGCTCCTGATCGAAGCCGTCGCCAACGGCGGTTCGGTGAGTTTCATGCACCCGCTGCCACGAGAGGTCGCGGACAGATTCTGGGAGAATGCGCTGGCCGCGGCAGCGCATGGCGACCGCATCATTCTCGGCGCTTTCGACAGCGATCTCCTGGTCGGAACGCTGACCTTGGCGATGGACGTTTCGCAAAACCAGCCGCACCGCGCTGAACTCGTCAAGATGATCACCCGGATCAGCCATCGCGGGCGCGGCGTGGCAACCGCTCTCTTGCGCAGGGTCGAGCAGATAGCGGTCGAGCGCGGGCGCTGGCTCCTCGTGCTCGACACCGCCACCGACGGCGGCGCCGCTCCGCTGTACGAGGCCGTGGGCTTCGAGCTCGCCGGCGAAATTCCGGACTATGCCTTCAAGCCGCATGGCGGTCTCACCGGCACCCTGATCTACTGGAAACGGCTTGCAACCCCGGCCGCCTAGCAGCCGGCCGCGATCGCGAGGAAATCGGACGCCTTCAGGCTCGCGCCGCCGACCAGCGCGCCATTGACGTTGGCGACCGCCATCAGTTCCTTCGCATTCGACGGCTTCACCGAGCCGCCATAGAGGATGCGCGTCTTGCCGCCTTCGGCCTTGAAGCGACCGGTGAGCTGAGCGCGGATGAAGCGGTGAACTTCCTCGACGTCCGCCGTCGTCGGCGTCAGTCCGGTACCGATCGCCCAGACCGGCTCATAGGCCACGACCAGATTGGCTGACGTCGCGCCATCCGGCAGCGAACCCTTGAGCTGCGTGCCACAGACATCGAGCGTCTGGCCGGCATCGCGCTGGGCCCGCGTTTCACCGATGCAGACGATGGCGACAACGCCGGCGCGCCAGGCGGCTTCCGCCTTCTGCCGCACCAGCGCATCGCTCTCGCCATGGTCGGCGCGGCGCTCGGAATGGCCGACAATGATGGCGCTGGCGCCTGCATCCCTGAGCATTTCCGCGGAGAGGTCGCCGGTATGGGCGCCGGAGGCATTCTGGTGGCAGTCCTGCGCACCGACGGCGAGGCCCTTGCCCTTCGCCTTTTCGGCGAATGCCGCGATCAGGGTGGCGGGTGGACAGACCAGCAAATCCGCCTTGCCGGCAAAGGCGCCGGCACCGACCAGCATCGCGTCGAATTCCGCCGAGGAGGCCATCAGGCCGTTCATTTTCCAGTTGCCGGCGATCAGCGGCCGGATGCCATCGTTCATGTTAAATTCCTGACAGTTGCGCCGCTTGGCTAGCAGAGCGCCGCGAATTCGGCCATATCGGGCCCCACACGATCCCCTGCCCGTTAACCGCTTCAAATCGCCCGTGGCGGCGCGGTTGCGGCGCGGTGACGGCCACTTTATGATGCGTTATCAACCCGGTGACGCCCTTTTCGCGGAATTCGCTCCTGGTTCCGCTTGGGCCCGTCCCGGTTCCCTCCTGCCAACAAGTTGGACAAATGCTTCGAGGAATTCGTAAGGCCTCATCAAACTGGCTCGGCAAGGCCGTCATGGCCGTGGTGATGGGCGTCTTGATCATCAGTTTCGCGGTCTGGGGCATCGCCGACATCTTCAAGGGATTCGGCCAGTCGAAACTCGCCACCATCGGCAGCACCGAGATTTCGATCGAGGCCTTCCGCCAGATCTACACCGAGCGCCTGCAACAGATGGGCCGCCAGTTCGGCCGCCCCCTCACCCAGGAGCAGGCGCGCCTGTTCGGGCTCGACCGCCAGGTGCTGCAGCAGACGATCGCGGAAGCCGCCCTCGACGAGGAAGCGCGCCGCATGGGGCTCGCGGTATCGGACGCCGAGACCCTGCGCGTGATCCACAACGACCCCAACTTCAAGGGCGTCAACGGCCAGTTCGACCCGAACCGCTTCAATGCGCTGCTCCGCCAGGCCGGCTACTCCGAGCAGCGCTATCTCGCCGAACAGCGCAAGGTTTCGCTGCGCCGCCAGATCACCGGCACGATCTCCGCCGGGGTCGAGCCGCCGAAACTCATGCTCGACGCCATCACGCGTTACCAGAACGAGCAACGCTCGATCGACTACGTCAAGCTCGACGCGGCGCAGGCCGGCACCATCGATCCGCCCTCGCCCGAAACGCTCGCGGCCTATTTCGAGGAGCGCAAGGTCCAGTTCCGCGCACCCGAGTATCGCAAGCTGTCGTTTGCGATGATCACGCCGGAAGAGATCGGCAAGTGGAACGCCGTGTCCGACGAGGAGGCCAGGAAGGTCTACGACGAGCGCAAGGACAAGATCGGCACGCCCGACAAGCGCGAGGTCTCGCAGATCGTCTTCCCCACGATGGAGGAAGCTACATCCGCGCGCAGCCGGCTCGGTGCGAGCTTTTCCTTCGAGGATTTGGCGAAGGAACGCGGGCTGAACCCCTCCGATTACAATCTTGGCCTGATCGCGAAATCCGCGATCATCGACCCGGCGATCGCGGATGCGGCTTTCGCGCTGCCTTCGGGCGAGATCAGCCAACCCGTGCAGGGCCGCTTCGGCGTCGCGTTGGCCAAGGTCGGCAAGATCGAGCCGGGCTCCACTCCGAGCTTTGAGAGCGTGGCGGAGACCATCAAGAAGGAGATCGCGACCGCGAACGCCCGCGCCAAGGTCAACGAGCTGCAGGGCAAGATGGAAGACGAGCGCGGCGGCGGCGCCAGCATCGTCGAGGCCGCGCAGAAGCTCGGGCTGACGGCCGTGACCATCGACGCCGTCGACCGGTCCGGACGCATGCCGAACGGCCAGCTCGTCGCCAACGTCCCGCGCGGGCTCGACGTGGTCTCGCAGGCCTTCAACAGCGACGTCGGCGTCGACAACGATCCGATCCAGTTCCAGGGCGGCTATGTCTGGTACGACGTGCTGGGCATCACGCCGTCGCGCGAACGCACGCTTGAGGAGGTGCGCGACCAGGTCGAGGCGAAATGGCGCGAGGACCAGATTGCGAGCCGCCTGCGCACCAAGGCGGCCGAAATGGTCAAGAAGCTCGAACAGGGCGGCAATCTCGCCGAGGAGGCGGCCGCGGTCGGATCGAAGGTCGAGAGCGCGAAGGATTTCAAGCGCGAGGCTTCCGTCGCCGGCGTGCCCTCCAGCGCGATCACCGCGGCTTTCCGCACGGCAAAGGACGCCGTCGGCCAGAGCGGATCGGGCAGCGAATGGACCGTGTTCAAGGTCACCGCTGTCACGGTGCCGGCGGTCGACATGGCCTCCGACGAAGTCAAGAAGCTGCAGGAATCGCTGCAGCGCGGATTGGCCGACGAGCAGGTCGCCCAGTACGTGACCAAGATCGAGAAGGTGATCGGCACCAGCATCAACCAGGCCGCCTTCGCGCAGGTGACGGGCGCCAACCAGCAGTAACCGGGCATGATCGGGAAACGTGGGCACCGGTTTTGCTAGCGTCTTGAAAGTGGGGCGATGGACGATCTGAAATCGATTATCGGCAAGGTCGCGACCGGCGCGACGCTGTCGCGCGACGAAGCGGCCACCGCCTTCGACGCCATGATGTCGGGCGAGGCTACGCCCTCGCAGATGGGCGGGCTGCTGATGGCGCTGCGCGTGCGCGGCGAAACCGTGGACGAAATCACCGGCGCCGTGGCGGCGATGCGCGGCAAGATGCTGAAGGTGCAGGCGCCGGCCGATGCGATCGACGTGGTCGGCACCGGCGGCGACGGCTCGGGCTCGGTCAACGTGTCGACCTGCGCCGCGTTCATCGTTGCCGGCAGCGGCGTGCCGGTGGCCAAGCACGGCAACCGCGCGCTGTCCTCGCGCTCCGGCGCGGCCGACGTGCTGGCTTCGCTCGGGGTCAAGATCGATCTTTCGCCGGAGAAGGTCGGCCGCTGCGTCAAGGAAGCCGGCATCGGCTTCATGTTCGCGCCGGCGCATCATCCGGCGATGAAGAATGTCGGCCCGACCCGCGTCGAGCTTGCCACCCGCACCATCTTCAACCTGCTGGGGCCGCTGTCCAACCCGGCCGGCGTGAAGCGGCAGATGGTCGGCGTATTCTCGAAACAATGGGTGCAGCCGCTGGCGCAGGTGCTGAAGAATCTCGGCTCGGACTCGGTCTGGGTGGTGCACGGCTCCGACGGCCTCGACGAGATCACGCTCACCGGCCCGACGACCGTAGCTGCGCTGGAGAAGGGTAATATCCGCACCTTCGAAATCGCGCCCGAGGACGCAGGGCTCACACGCTCCTCTCCCGGCTCGCTGAAGGGCGGCGATGCCGACGCCAATGCAGTGGCGCTGCGCAGCGTGCTGGAGGGCATCCCCAGCGCCTACCGCGACGTCGCCCTGCTCAATGCCGCGGCGGCGCTGATCGTGGCGGGCAAGGCGAAGGATTTGAAGGAAGGCGTTGCGATCGGCAGCAAGGCCGTCGACAGCGGCGCGGCCGCCGCCAGGCTGAAGCAGCTCATCGCGGTGTCCAACGGCTGAGGTCCGGCGATGTCCGACATCCTGCAGAAAATCGAAGCCTACAAGCGCGAGGAGATCGCCGCCGCCAAGCGCGAGCATCCGCTCGCCGGCGTCGAGGCGCGCGCCAGGGCGGCGCCCGCCCCGCGCGGCTTTGTCCGCGCGATCCGCGACAAGCTCGCGCGCGGCGACTACGCGCTGATCGCCGAGGTGAAGAAGGCTTCGCCCTCCAAGGGCCTGATCCGCGCCGATTTCGACCCGCCGGCGCTGGCGAAGGCCTATGAGGCCGGCGGCGCGGCCTGTCTTTCCGTGCTGACCGACACGCCCTCGTTCCAGGGCCATCTCGATTTCATGGTGGCGGCCCGCGCGGCGACCAACCTTCCCGTGCTGCGCAAGGACTTCATGTTCGACACCTACCAGGTGGCGGAAGCGCGCGCCCACGGCGCCGACTGCATCCTGATCATCATGGCGGCGCTCGACGATGCCGCCGCTGTTGACATCGAGGACGCAGCGATCGCCCATGGCATGGACGTGCTGATCGAGATCCACGATCGCGCCGAGCTCGATCGAGCCTTGAAGCTTCGCTCGCCGATGATCGGCGTCAACAACCGCAACCTGCGCACCTTCGAAACCACGCTTGCGACCAGCGAGGCGCTGGCGCCGCTGATCCCGCGCGACCGCCTGATGGTCGGCGAAAGCGGAATCTTCACGCCAGCCGATCTGGCGCGGCTCGAGCGCGTCGGCATGTCGGCCTTCCTGGTCGGCGAGAGCCTGATGCGGCAGGCCGACGTCGCCGCCGCCACGCGCGCGCTGCTGACCCGCAGCGATGCGCCGCGCGCCACCGGAACGCGCTGAACGATGCCGAAAAAATCCGGCCAGGCAGGCAGCGCCCTCACCCACATCGACAGCAAGGGCGAGGCGCGCATGGTCGACGTCTCGGGCAAGCCGGCGACCGAACGCGTCGCGGTCGCCGAAGGCCGCGTCGTCATGAGCAAGGCGACGCTCGAGTTGATCGTCTCCGGCAATGCGAAAAAGGGCGACGTGCTCGGCGCCGCGCGCATCGCCGGCATCATGGCGGCCAAACGCACGTCCGAGCTGATCCCGCTCTGCCATCCGCTGGCGCTGGCCAAGGTAGAGCTCGACATCGCCACGGACGACAAGCTGCCGGGCTGCATCGTCCGCGCGACGGTGAAGGTCACCGGCGCGACCGGCGTCGAGATGGAAGCGCTGACGGCCGTCTCCGTGGCATGCCTGACGATCTACGACATGGTGAAGGCGGCCCAGCGCGATATCCGCATCGAGGGCATCCATCTCGTCGAGAAGTCGGGCGGCAAGTCCGGGCGCTATCGCGCCGGCGATTGAAGCGCCGCGGGACCGGCGGCAGGCGCCAGCCCCGAGAGTTTGCGCGCCTACTTCAGCGACGTGTTGATCGAGGTGAACTTGCCCTTGATGTTGCTGCCGAGGCCGTTCACGACCGCGATGATCGCGAGCGCAATGCCTGCGGCGATCAGTCCGTACTCGATCGCGGTGGCTCCGGATTCGTCGGCGAGAAATTGCTTGAACCTGTTCATGTCTGTCGCACTCCATTACGCGCACCTAACGCCAGCACCTATCGCAATTGCCGTGCCATCGCACCGCCGCGCGGTTGCAACGACTTAGATGGTTAAGCCCCGCTTGAAGCGGCCGATACCCGGCAATTGATTCCACTTCGACCGGCATTTTCTGCATTCGCGCACGCAGCCGCTCACGGTTCGTTAACCAGACTTCCTAACCGCAACTGCACGTCGCTGCTGTACGAGTTTGATTGGCCGGGGTTGCGACACCCCTTCCGGGATTCCTCCTCGCAACGACCTCGACATGAAAGACGACATTCGCGCATCTGCCAGCCTCGCAGCCGTCGTTCGCGGCGGTCCGATCCGCTGGCTCGTGTTCGGCGGAATGCTCCTGATCGCGGCGATCGCGGTCGGCGCCACGGTCATGGCCGGAAATTTCCGCGAGCGCGCCTTGCACAATGCCGAGCGCGAACTGGAAAACACGGTGCTGCTGCTGGCGCGCCATTTCGACCAGCAGCTCGAGGATATCCAGGTCGTCCAGAACGATCTGATCGACTTCATCCGCTCCAGCGGCATCGCAACCGCAGAGAGCTACAAGCGCCGGCTGTCGACCGAGGCGACCAACGGCATGCTCGTCTCGAAGATGAGCGCGCTGTCCTATGTCGGCGGCATCCACCTGTTCGACGACGAAGGCAGGCTGATCAACACGACCGCGGCATGGCCCGTGCCGGCGGTCAACATCGCCGACCGCTCCTACTTCCGCGCCTTCAAGTTCGACCCCGACTCGCCGGAAATGATCGTCGAGCCGCTCTACAGCCGCATCACCGGAATCTGGACCACCGTTATCGCGCGCAAGGTCGTCGGGACCAACGGCGAATTCATCGGCATTGTCGGCCGCGGCATCGAATCCGACCTGTTCGAGAAGTTCTTCGCCACTGTCGCGCTGGCGCCGGGCTCGGCGATTGCCATGCACCACCGTAACGGAACGCTGCTGGCTCGTCATCCGCACCTGCCCGAGATGATCGGCAAGAACTTCAAGAGCGGTCCGGCCGTCCAGCAGCGGGTGTTCGAGCAGCCTTCGAGCGCCTCGCGCCTGACCAGCCCGCTCGACGGCAAGGACCGCCTGATCGCCTCGCGCGCGCTCGAGCGCTTTCCGATGGTGGTGGTCGCCAGCACCACGGCGGAAGCGGCGCTGGCCGACTGGCGCGAGCAGATCGCGCTTCTGGTCGCGGTGTCCATCGCCTCGGTCCTGGCGATCGCCGCCCTGCTCTTCCTGGTGGTGCGCAAGCTGTCGCATCAGCACCGGCAGCAGCAGCGCCGCCTGGGACTCGAGAAGCAGCGGCTCGACACCGCGGTCAACAACATGACGCAGGGGCTGTTGCTGTTCGATTCCTCGCAGCGGCTGGTGGTCTGCAACGAGCGCTACATCGAGATGTACGGGCTGTCGTCCGCCGTGGTCAGGCCCGGCTGCAGCTTCCGCGAGGTCATCGCCCACCGCAAGGCGACCGGATCGTTCGTCGGCGACGTCGATCTCTACGTCGAACGTGTTCTGCGCGACATCGGGACGCGCAATGCGATGGTGATCGAGACGCCCGACGGCCGCTCGATCCAGGTGGTCAACGAGCCGCTGGCCGACGGCGGCTGGGTTGCCACCCACGAGGACATCACCGAACGCCGGAGGGTCGAGGAGCGCATCACCCACCTCGCCCACTACGACGTCCTGACGGACTTGCCGAACCGCGCCCTGTTCCATGAGCGGATCAAGCGCGAACTGCCGCATGCGGGCGCCAGCCGGCAGCTGGCGGTGCTCTACATCGACATCGACGAGTTCAAGAGCGTCAACGACTCGCTCGGCCACCTGATCGGCGACGAACTCCTCAAGGGGGTGTCCCGAAGCCTCAACGGCTGCGTCCGCGAAACCGATTTCGTCGCCCGCCTCGGCGGCGACGAGTTCGCGATCGTGCAGACCGGCGTCGCCGGCACCGAGGACGTCGAAGGCCTGGTGGCGCGCATCTACGAGGCGATCCGCACGCCCTACGACTGCCTCGGCCACCAGGTCTCCACCGACGCCTCGATCGGCATTGCGCTTGCGCCGCAGGACGGCCGCGACCTCGACCACATCCTCAAGAACGCGGACCTTGCGATGTATGCGGCCAAGGCCGCCGGGCGCCGCACCCACCGCTTCTTCGAGCCCGTGATGGACGCCCAGGTCCGCGCGCGCCGGCAACTGGAAACCGACCTGCGCCAGGCGCTGGCCGACGGCGGCTTCGAGGTCTATTACCAGCCTTGTCTCGGCCTGCAGGACGGCGGCATCACCGGCTGCGAGGCATTGGTGCGCTGGCGCCACCCGGAGCGCGGCCTGATATCGCCGGCCGACTTCGTGCCGATCGCGGAAGAGACGGGGTTGATCAACCCGCTCGGCGAATGGGTGCTGGCCACGGCCTGCATGGAAGCGGCGCAGTGGCCCGAGAACGTCAAGCTCGCGGTGAACGTCTCGCCGGTGCAATTCAAGAGCGGGACGCTGGCGTTGAAGGTGATCGCAGCGCTTGGCGCCTCGGGCCTGCCGGCAAGCCGCCTCGAACTCGAGATCACCGAGGCGGTGCTGATCCGCGACGACGACGCGGCGCTCGCCATCCTGCATCAGCTGCGCGAGATCGGCGTGCGGATCGCGCTCGACGATTTCGGCACCGGCTATTCGTCGCTGAGTTATCTGAAGCGGTTCCCGTTCGACAAGATCAAGATCGACCGCTGCTTCATCACCGACATCGCCGAGCCCGACGGTTCGGCCGGAATCGTGCGCGCGGTGGTCAACATTGCCGCCGAACGCCACATGACGACCACGGCCGAAGGCGTCGAGACCGAGCAGCAGCAGCGCATCCTGCGCGAGCTCGGCTGTTCGGAGATGCAGGGCTATCTGTTCAGCGCGCCGAGATCGGCGGAAGCGATCAGGGAAATGCTGGCGACGCATCGGACGAACCCGGCGGCAGCGGCGGTCTCGCCCAAGCGGCGGCCGGCGAAGGTGTCGTGAGGCGCGGATCGCCGGCACCGCCGTCATTGCGAGCGCAATGTTCTCGTAGTGACGCGGTTGGACATGCGCTTGCATTCCCGCGACTCGTTTTTCGCCCGGGTCTTGCATCTCGTTTGCTCCCTCTTCGATAGAGGGCGCAGGGAAGGCCGGGCGCCGGCGGCACCCGCAACACCCGTGTGCAATGGGTAGATAGAAAGCGCACACGGATTTGACAGGTACAGCCAGGACATCCCGGCCTTCCCCGCGCAATGGTTTGACGGCTTACTTCGTGCTCTCCCCGGGGAACGGCCTGTTTTGCCCCCGTTGCCCGGCCCGCACAG
>CAZDEZ010000025.1:52574-54495 GCA_964504705.1 uncultured Bradyrhizobium sp. | reverse complement strand
CCCCGGCGAGCGGACAACGCAAAAGGGATTGACTGATCGAGGCCCGTTACAGAAGAAGGGTGGGCAAAGGCGCACCAGCGCCGTGCCCACCATCCCGAGTGCGCCGGTGAAGGTGGGCACGCTTCGCTTTGCCCACCCTACGCATCACGCTACGCCGCGTGACCCTGCTCCACCTTCAGCACGCCGCGGCGGATCTGGTCTTCCTCGATCGATTCGAACAGCGCCTTGAAATTGCCCTCGCCGAATCCGTCATCGCCCTTGCGCTGGATAAACTCGAAGAAGATCGGCCCGATCGCGTTGGCCGAGAAGATCTGCAGCAGCACCTTGGTGTGGCCGCCGTCGACCACGCCCTCGCCGTCGATCAGGATGCCGTTCTTCTGCAAGCGGGCGATGTCCTCGCCGTGCCCGGCCAGCCGCGCGTCGATCTTCTCGAAATAGGTGGCGGGCGGTGACGGCATGAACGGCAGGCCGGCATCGCGCAAGCCTTCGATGGTCCGGTGGATATCGCGCACGCCGCAGGCGACGTGCTGGATGCCCTCGCCGCGGTAGACGTTGAGATATTCCTCGATCTGCCCGGAATCGCCGGCATCCTCGTTGATCGGAATCCGGATCTTGCCGTCAGGGCTGGTCAGCGCTCGCGAGAACAGGCCGGAGGCGCGGCCCTCGATGTCGAAGAAGCGGATCTGGCGGAAGTTGAACAGTTTTGCGTAGAAGCCGGTCCACACGTCCATGCGCCCGCGATGGACGTTGTGGGTGAGATGGTCGATGTAATAGAGCCCGGCGCCGGCCGGCCGCGGATCGCGCGCGCCTGTCCACTCAAACTCGGCATCATAAGCCGAGCCCTTGGCGCCATAGCGGTCCACGAAATAAAGCAGGCTGCCGCCGATGCCCTTGATGGCGGGCACGTCCAGCGTCTTCTCCTGCGCGGAGATGCCGGCAGGTTCAGCGCCGAGCGCGATCGCACGCTCATGCGCCTTGTTGGCGTCAACGACGCGGAACGCCATCGACGGCGCGCAGGGGCCGTGGGCGGCGACGAAGTTGAAGCCGTGCGTGCCCGCTTCCTCGTTGACGAGATAGTTGACGTCGCCCTGGCGGTAGACGGTGATCTTCTTGGTCTTGTGGCGGGCGACCGGGACGAAGCCCATCAACTTGAACAGCGCGTGCAGTTCTTGCGGATCGGGATGCGCATATTCGACGAACTCGAAGCCGTCGGTGCCCATCGGATTTTCTGCGCTGATGGCGGCGGGCGGAGCGTCGTGCGGAAACGGACCCATGCTGATCTCCCCGGAGCAATTTTGCGCATCTTCTGCCCAAATCAGCGCAAGGTGCGTGCAAATGAGGGCATATATTGCTATCATTGCGCACGATCCGTGCACAGAATCGGCATATCACGCATGATCCAGACCGACGCCTTCGACCTCAAAATGTTGGCCGCCCTGCAGGACGACGGCCGCCTCACCAACCAGCAGCTCGCCGATCTCGTCGGCCTCTCCGCCTCGCAATGCTCGCGGCGGCGGATTCGGCTGGAAGAGGATAAGGTGATCTTCGGCTATCACGCCGACCTCTCCGGCGAAGCCCTCGGATTCAACCTGATCGCCTTCGTCCAGGTGACGCTGGCGACCCACTCGCCTGACAACGCCAAGAAGTTCCGCGCGCTGGTGGGGCGCGTGGAAGAGATCCAGGAGGCCTATTCGCTCACCGGCGATGCCGACTACGTGCTCAAGGTGGTGCTGCGCGACCTCAAGAGCCTGTCCAACTTAGTCAACGACGTGTTGATGCCCCACCAGAGCGTGGCGCATGTGCGCTCGTCGATCGTGCTGGACCGGCTGAAGGAAAGCACGAAGCTGCCGCTGCGCGGCGCGCTTGGCTGAAATCGAGGGAAATCCGGCATTCGGATTTCAACTTCCGTCTGCGATCATTC
>CAZDEZ010000025.1:0-52474 GCA_964504705.1 uncultured Bradyrhizobium sp. | reverse complement strand
GCTGAAATCGAGGGAAATCCGGCATTCGGATTTCAACTTCCGTCTGCGATCATTCACCGCAAGCCGAATCCAGCGAGACCATCATGGCCCTGCAACTGCGCCCGAACTGCGAATATTGCGACAAGGACCTGCCTCCGTCGGCGACCGACGCGCGCATCTGCTCGTATGAGTGCACGTTTTGCGCCGAATGCGTCGAGACAAAGCTCGGCAATGTCTGTCCGAACTGCGGCGGCGGTTTCGTGCCACGGCCGATCCGCCCGGCGAAGGAATGGCGGCCGGGCGTTTGCACGGCCAAGCAGGCGCCATCGGACAAGCGCGTGCATCTGAAATACAGTCTCGAGGATATCGCCGCGCATTCGGCGAAGCTAAGGGGCATCGCGCCGGAGAAGCGGTGACGCCTCCACGTCGTGGCGACTACCCCGCCGCCACGATCGTCCCCTCGACCTCGCCGAAGCCGACGCGGTAGCCGTCGCCCTGGCACCAGCCGCGCATGACGAGCGAATCGCCGTCCTCCAGGAAGGTGCGCTTGACGCCGGGCGCCAGTTCCACCGGCTCGGCGCCGTTCCAGCTGATCTCCAGCAGGCTGCCGCGCTGGTTCTTCTCCGGACCCGAGATCGTGCCGCTGCCGAGGAGATCGCCGACATTCATGGCGCAACCGCTCGAGGCGTGATGCACGAGCTGCTGCACCGACGACCAGTACATGTACTTGAAATTGGTCCGGCAGATGCTCTTGGCCGCGTTCATGCCGGCGCCGCGCAAGGCAACGTCGAGCTCCATGTCGTAATTGTTGGGCCGCGACTGCTTGAGGTACGCCAGCGGCTCCGGCTCCTGCGCCGGTCCGTGCAGGCGGAACGGCTCCAGCGCCTCGCGGGTCACGATCCACGGGCTGATCGAGGTAGCAAACGCCTTGGCCTGGAACGGGCCGAGCGGCACGTATTCCCATTGCTGGATGTCGCGCGCGCTCCAGTCGTTGAGGATGGTGAAACCGAAGATCATCTGCTCGGCCTGCGCCTCGGTGAGCATGTCCCCCATTGTCGAGGGCTGACCGATCACGACGCCAATTTCCAGCTCGAAGTCGAGCCGCTTGCAGGGACCGAAGCTCGGGGCTTCGACATTCGGCGGCTTCAATTGCCCGCGCGGGCGCTTCACCCTGGTGCCGCTCACGACCACGGTGGAGGCGCGGCCGTTGTAGCCGATCGGCATATGCAGCCAGTTCGGCTGCAGCGCGTTGTCCTTGCCGCGGAACATGACGCCGACATTGGTGGCGTGCTCCTTCGAGGAATAGAAATCGGTGTAGCCGGAGACCGTGATCGGCAGGTGCATCGTGACATCCTGCATCGGGATCAGCACGCGCTTGCGCAAGCCCGCATTGTCGCGCAGCTCCGGATGGTCGGCGCGCAGCAGCTCGCTGATCCGCGCTCGCGTGCTCGACCATACTTTCGGGCCGAGCGCCATGAACGGGTTCAGCGCCGATGCGGCGAACACGCCGATATCCGGCACATCGATGCGGCAATCCTGGGCCAGCTGCCAGAGATCGAGCACGTAGTCGCCGATCGCCACGCCAACGCGCGGCGCGAGCCCGTCCCTGGCCGAGAACACGCCGTAGGGCAGGTTCTGGATCGGGAAGTCGGAGGCAGGATCGACGGCGATGAAGGAACGGAGTTTGGGGTCGTTGGGGTGGGGCATTTCCTCAAATCTCATTCTTTCTTTTCCCTTCTCCCCTTGTGGGAGAAGGTGGCGCGAAGCGCCGGATGAGGGGTTTCTATCCGCGAGTCCATGGCGAGAGGGTCACGCGCGGAGACAGCCCCCTCACCCGCGCTCGCTTCGCGATCGCACCCTCTCCCACAAGGGGGAGAGGGTACTCATGATCACGGCCGGTTCGGATCGAACCGCTTCTCCAGTCCCTTCCAGCAGTCTGCGTAGTCGTCCTGCAGGGTCGACGCCTTCGCCGCGTATTCGGTCACCCGCTGGGCAAAGCGCGTCTCGAACATGAAGGCCATGGTGCCCGTCAGCTTCACCGGCTTCAATTCGCCGTTGCTGGCGTGCTCGAAGGCGTCGCGGTCGGGACCGTGCGGCAGCATGCAATTGTGCAGCGACGCGCCGCCCGGCACGAAACCCTGCGGCTTGGCGTCGTAGACACCGTAGATGAGGCCCATGAACTCGCTCATGATGTTCATGTGATACCAGGGCGGGCGGAAGGTGTTGTCCGCCACCATCCAGCGCTCCGGGAAGATCACGAAGTCGATATTCGCGGTGCCCGCGGTCTCCGACGGCGAGGTCAGCACGGTGAAGATCGAGGGATCGGGATGATCGAAGCCGATGGCGCCAACCGGCGAGAAGGTGCGCAGGTCGTATTTGTACGGCGCGTAATTGCCGTGCCAGGCGACCACATCGATCGGCGAATGCGGCAGCTCGGTGCGAAACAGCGAGCCGCCCCATTTCACGTAGAGCTCTGTCGGCGTATCCTTGTCCTCGTACGCCGCCGCGGGCGTCAGGAAATCGCGCGAATTGGCGAGGCAGTTGGCGCCGATCGGGCCGCGCTCCGGCAGCGTGAAGGCGCCGCCGTAGTTTTCGCAGAGATAGCCGCGCGCCGGGCCCTTCGGGATCTCGACGCGGAACTTCACGCCGCGCGGGATCACCGCGATCTCGCCGGGTTCAACGTCGATGCGGCCGAACTCGGTGACGAGGCGAAGGTCGCCTTGCTGAGGCACGAACATCAGCTCGCCGTCGGCATTGTAGAAATTCTGGTCCACCATCGATTTGGTGATCAGGTACATGTGCGCCGCCATGCCGCCTTGCGTGTTGGCGTCGCCCGCCGTGGTCATGGTCAGCACGCCCTGCAGGAAGGTGACGTCGCCCCTGGGCAGCGGCGGCGGGTCCCAGCGCAGCTGCGCGATCGGCAACTCGTATTCATGGCAGGGCGCGGTGCGCCACAGGCCCATGTCGGCCCTGGTGAAGCGGCCGGAATGCTTCACCGAGGGGCGGATGCGGTAGAGCCAGGAGCGCTCGTTGCTGCCGCGCGGCGCGGTGAAGGGCGAGCCTGAGAGCTGCTCGGCATAGAGCCCGTAGGCGCAGCGCTGCGGCGAGTTGCGGCCCACGGGCAGCGCGCCGGGCAGCGCTTCGGTCTCAAAACTGTTGCCGAAGCCGGACATGTAACCCGGCGTGATCTGCACGGCGCTGCGGCTGACAGTGTCAGGCGAGGTGTTGATGTTCATGGCTATCCTCCTCCTTGCAGGGCCGCCCACATTTCGCGGTCGCGCGCATCGGTCCAGATCACGGGCTCGTCGATTCCGGATGCTTCGTCGAAAGCGCGCGAGACGTTGAACGGCAGGCAGTGTTCATAGATGGCGAAGCTCGAGAATTTCGGGTCCATCACCTCGCGCGTCGCCGCCATCGACTCTTTCAGGGTGCGCCCCCTGGCGACGGAGGTTTCCGCCGCACCGTAGAGGGTCGTAACGAAGTCGCGGGTCATCGCGACGGCGTCGCGTACGGTGGCGACACCCTTCAGCGCGTCGCCACGGCCCGGCGCGATCGCCTTGGGATTGAAGGCGAGGATTTCGTTCAGCGTCGCCGGCCATTCGCGAAGGTACGCATCGCCGCAATAGCAGGCCGAATGATACTCGATCAGGTCGCCCGACAGCATCACCTCGGCATCCGGAACCCAGGCGACGATGTCGCCGGAGGTGTGGCCGGCGCCGAGCGACATCAGGCGCACCTCGCGCTTGCCGAGATAGATGGTCATGTCGGTTTCGAAGGTCAGCGTCGGCCAGGTCAGGCCGGGAATGCTCTTGGCGTCCTGGAACAGGCGCGGGAAGCGGCCGTACTCGCTATCCCAATCCTGCTGGCCGCGCTCCTGGATCAGCCGATAGGTCTCCTGCGAGGCGACGATGCCTTGCGCCTTGTAGGCGGAGGCCCCCAGCACGCGCACGGCGTGATAATGCGACAGCACCACGTATTTGATCGGCTTGTCGGTGACGGTACGCACCCGCTCGATCACCTTGTTCGCCATTGCGGGCGTCGCCTGGGCGTCAAACACCAGGCAGCTGTCGTCGCCGACGACGATGGCCGTGTTGGGATCGCCTTCGGCGGTGAAGGCGTAGAGATCGGGACCGATCTCGGAGAAGGTGACCTTCTTCTCCGCGAGATCTCCGGTGGATGCAAAACCGACGGTAGCCATCAATGAATTTCCCTGGAGCCGTTGTTGCTGTTGTTATTGTTGCTGTTGTTATTGTTGCTGCTGTTGCTGCTGTTGCTGGCCCGTGTCCAGCACGCGCCGCTTTGCGAGCGCTATCGCGTCCCTCAGCACCTCGATGTCGCCGATATGATTGGCGAGCACCAGAACCAGCGCGGCGTCGAGATCGGCGCTCTCGGCATCGCTCAAGCCGCGATGCGCCTCGACGACGGCGCGGAAGGCGTCATCCGGCCTGGCAAAGTTCGAACTGGTCGAAAGCGGCATCGCTAAAACCCTCAATTGAGCCCGCAGGCACGCGCCAACGCGGCTTCGACGCCTGCGCGCGTCGGCTGCCGGAAACGTGCAGCGACGTAGCCGTCCGGCCGCAACAGGTAGGTGGCCCCGCTCCCGGCGTCGTAGCGCTGGCCGGCCAGCCCTTCGGTATCGACGAGGCCATCCGCGCCGCCGACGCGTATGATGCCGACGTCCTCGGGCGCAGCGTCTCCGCCGCCGTTGCCAAACGTCAGCAGCGCAAAACGCGTTCCCTTGCGGATAAAGGCTTCGGTGAGGAACATCGGATTGCCGGCGCGATCTGCAACCGGCGCATCCGGCATCGACGTTCCCGGCCGCGGGCCCCCGCGCCACGCATCGGCATCGGGTGTGGACAGCGGCGTATCATAGACCGACGGCACCGACAGGCGCCCGCCATTGACCATGCGCTTGCCGAACTCGGTCTCCTTCGCCAGCGATAGCACCGCCCGGCGCAACCGCGCCTCCTGCGCCGTCGTCGGTGCCATGAAATCGGTCGCACGGGTGGATTCGCGGATGTTCTCGTCGGCCGCGGCGCTTCGCTCGGTGTGATAGGTTTCCAGCAAGCGTTCCGGCGAGGCCCCGCGCAGCACGCGATCGAGCTTCCATGAAATATTCTCGGCGTCCTCCAGTCCCGAATTGGCGCCGCGCGCACCGAACGGCGAGACCTGGTGGGCGGAATCGCCGGCAAAGATCACGCGGCCGTGGACGAAGCGGTCCATGCGCCGGCACTGGAACTTGTAGAGCGAGATCCATTCGAAATCGAACTGCTCGTGGCCGAGCATGCGCGCGATCCGCGGCGCCACGTTCTCCGGCTTCTTCTCGACCACGGGATCGGCATCCGGACGCAGTTGAAGGTCGATGCGCCAGACATCATCGGGCTGCTTGTGCAGCAGCGCCGAGCGGCCGGCATGGAATGGCGGATCGAACCAGAACCAGCGCTCGGTCGGGAAGGCCGCGGTCATCTTGACGTCGGCGATCAGGAACTGGTCCTCGAACACCTGCCCGGAAAACTCCGCGCCGACCATCTGCCGCAGCGACGAGCGTGCGCCGTCGCAGGCGATGACATACTGCGCGTGCAGCTTGTAGGGCCCTTCCGGCGTCTCGACCGTCAGCGCGACATGGTCGTTGCGCCGCTCCAGCGCGCTCACCTTGTTGCGCCAGCGCAGGTCGATGCCGGGCAATTGCACGACCCGGTCGACGAGGTAGGCCTCGGCATAGAACTGCTGCAGGTTGATGAAGGCCGGCCGCCTGTGACCCTGCTCCGGCAGCAGGTTGAACTGATAGAGCAGGGAATCGCCGTGAAAGATCTTGCCGACGTTCCACACCACGCCCTTTTCTACCATGCGCTCGCCGACGCCGAGCCGGTCCCAGTATTCCAGCGCTCGTTTGGAAAAGCAGATCGCCCGCGAACCCTCGCCGATGCGGTCGGCATCGTCGAGCAGCACCACTTTCTGGCCGCGCTGCGCGAGATCGATCGCCAGCGAAAGGCCGACCGGGCCGGCGCCGACCACCACCACGGCATGCTCGGCGGGCGCCGTTCCCGGCCGATCCTGATCGGGATTCCTGCGATAACCGAACTGGACTTTGCTCTGCGCCATGAATTTGCTCTGGCCAGCGGGTTGCCGGTCTGCTAATTAGTCTCATATGCAACTATCTTAAACCCCGTCCGTGGCCCGCCGTCAACTCAAATTGGAGCGATCCTTGGCCAAGGCAGTGTCGAGCGAGCAGGCCGTCCCTTCCCGTGAGGACGCCGCAGCCATGAAGAGCGCACGGCTCGACCTCTTCAAGTTCGTTCCGTTCCGCCTCAACCGGCTGGCGGCCGAGCTCTCCAGCGCCCTCGCCGTCGAATACGAGCAGCGCTACGGGCTCGACATCCCTTCGTGGCGGGTGCTGGCGACGCTAGGCTTCCGCAAAGAAGCCTGCAGCGCGCAATATGTCGCGGAGTGCACGCGGACGCACAAGTCGACCATCAGCCGCGCGGTGACGGCGCTGATGAAGCGCCAGTTCATCGAACGCGTCGAGAACGAGAACGACCGCCGCGAATTCCGCCTGCGCCTGACCCGCAAGGGCCGCGCGCTGTACGAGGAGCTGTTCCCGCGCCTGTTGCAGCGCGAGCAGGAGATCCTCGCCGGCCTGTCGGCCCAGGAGCGGCGCGATTTCGCTGTCCTGCTCGGCAAGCTCGAGGCGAGCCTCGGGCTCGTGCAGACCAGCGAGGAGGCCGACGCCAAGGAGGCGTACTGAGCGGCCTACTTCGCGGCCGTCACCACGATCTCGACGATATGCGGCGGTTCGAGATCGACGCCGATGCAGGCGCGCATCGGCGAGTTGTTGCGATCGACCCACTCGTCCCAGGCGCGGTTCATCTCGGCCTTGCGCCCGATGTCGGCGACGTAGACGATCGCCGACAGGATCCTGCTCTTGTCCGTGCCGCACAGCGCGAGGCTCTCGTCGATCCGGGCGAGCGCCTTCACGCTCTGCTCGTACATCGAGGGACTGACCGGATCGGGAGCGACCGCCACGGTGAATACGAGATCGTCGTGCGCAACCGCGCGGCTGCGGGTTGGCGTCAGTCCGGCAAAGCGCGTGATCATGGGTTTTCCTTCCAGCTCTTTCCACGTCATTGCGAGGAGCGTAAGCGACGAAGCAATCCAGCCTTCTTGCTGCAGGCGAAGGAAGCTGGATTGCTTCGCTTCGCTCGCAATGACGGTAACTAAGCCTTGCCGATATACTTGGCGATGACGGGAAAGTAATTGTCGCCCGATCCCGCATCGATCGCTTCCTGCAAGATCGTCCCGATCAACTCCGCACCGCGCAACTTGATACCGGCATCACCAGCCAGCTCCAGCGCGTAGGACAAATCCTTCAGTGCATATTCCGTCGAGAACGCGCGCTCCGGAAATACGCCCGGCAGAATCGCTTTCATGCCGTGGTTGCGCAGCGCGAAGCTGTCGGCCGAGCCCTTCGACAGCGTCTCCAGCAACAGTTTTGCATCGACGCCGTTGTGCCGGGCCACCGCGACAGCCTCCGCAAGCGCGTTGACCGTTTCGAACAGCACCATGTTGTTGAGGATCTTCGTCACCTGGCCCGCGCCGACGTCGCCGCAAAGGGTGACGTCGGTGGCAAAGCAGCGGATCAGCGGCTCGATCGCGGCATAGAGCGCGGCCGTCGTGCCGACCATCACGCTCAGCGTGCCGTCCTGCGCCGCCTGCCGGGTGCGCGCGATCGGCGCATCCGCCCAGGAGGCTCCCTTTGCCGCCAATTGGCGAGCGAAATCGCGGGTCTGGCTCACCGACGAGGTGCCGAGATCGACGATCGCCTGCCCCGGTCTGACGTTGCGCAGAATGCCATCGCCCTCGAATACCGCGCGGACATGCCGGGCGCTGGGCAGGCACAGGAACACGATGTCGCTTTGCTTCAACACATCGGCAACGGAGGAAGCGGCCTCGGCACCCTCGCCGGATAGCCGCGCCAGCGGCTCGGCCGCAAGGTCGAACGCCAGTACGCGGCGGCCGCTCTTCTTCAGGAGATTGCGGCAGATCGGCTCGCCCATCACGCCGAGGCCGATAAAGCCGATGGTCTTGTAGTTGGTCATCTCTGCTTCAACCTATTTGGCGAACGAGCGCGACGGCGCCAGATGCAGCGCGAAGGCATCCACCTTGTCGCCGGCGCGCGGGTAGATTTCGCTGACGATCGGATCGTGGCCGGGAATGAATCGGTCGGGATGACCGGCAAGCCGCTCGACGGTTTCCCAGCCTGTCGCCATGTCGCCGACATTGTAGACAATCGGAAAGGGACTGCGCTTTTGCAGGTTCGCATAGTAATGAGCGGCGTCCGAGGCCAGCACCACGGGCCCGCGCGCGGTCTCCACCCGCACCACCTGCAAGCCGTCGGAATGGCCGCCGACGCGATGCACGGTCACGCCCGGCGCGATCTCGCCGTCGCCGGAATGAAAGGTGACGCGCTCGCCATAGACGTGACGCACCATCAGCGTGACGTGTTCGACGGAAAACGGAAGCCGCAGCATGCCGTTGCACATGCAGCGCCCGGTGGCGTAGCTCATCTCGCGGTCCTGCAGATGAAACCGCGCATTGGGAAAGCGGTCGAGATTGCCGGCGTGGTCGTAATGCAGATGGGTGACGATCACGTCCTTGATGGACTCCGCCTTGACGCCGAAGCGCTCGAGCGCATCGACCGGATTGAGCGTCAGCTTGCGGGCGCGCGCCTTGGCCTCCTCGGCATTGAAGCCGGTATCGACCAGGATGTCGCGGCCACCGCCCCGGATCAGCCAGACGAAATAATCGAGATCCTGCGCCGTAGTGTCATGCGGGTCGGGGCTGAGGAAATTCATGTGCGGCGTGCGCGGCGACATGGTGGCGTAGCGGAGTGCGTAGATTTCGTAGGCGTTTCCCATCGGCTTTGCTTTTGTTTGTTTGAGGGCTCGGACCCCAGACCAAGCCATTGGCACTTGCAAAGGTCAAACCGCGCCCGCGCATGTCAGGCGACCGACCGTGCGAGCCACAATGTGACGACAATCACATTGATTTGGCGGGACTTATCGGCCACGCACGGAAAGCGGGGCTTCGCGGCTTTTCCGGGCGGCGGCGGGCGGCGTGAGTTATTCCCGAAGCTTCCCATATTTTTGTCGCGATGAATTGTCGCAATAAACATTGTCGGGGCAAGCGGTTGACGGTCCGACTGCCGGGTTTGATAATCGCCTTTTCGTCGAGTAAGGTCGCCGCGGCGCGAGCTGGATCGGCGCCTTTTGGGCTGGACCGCCGCCGCTATGAAAATCCGCGTATTGTTTCTTTCCCTGCTGCTTTCGGTCGCAACGGTTGCGCCGTCGCTGGCTGCCGGCGAGCGCCTGGCGCTCGTCATCGGCAACGCCAAATACCCGGACGCCGAGGCGCCGCTGCGCGAGCCGATCAATGACGCGCGCGAACTTGCCGACGAATTGAAGCGCGACGGCTTTGCCGTCGAGATCGGCGAGAACCTCACCGGCGAACAGATGCGCCGCGCCTTCGAACGCCTGTACGGCAAGATCAAGCCCGGTTCCGTCGCCCTCCTGTTCTTCTCCGGCTTCGGCATCGAGTCGGGCCGGCAGAGCTACATGATCCCGGTCGATGCCCAGATCTGGACCGAGGCGGATGTGCGCCGCGACGGCTTCAGCCTCGAAAAGGTGCTCGGCGAGATCAACAGCCGCGGTGCGGGCGTCAAGATCGCGCTGATCGATGCCTCCAGGCGTAACCCGTTCGAGCGGCGGTTCCGCAGCTTCTCCGCCGGCCTTGCGCCTGTCATCGCGCCCAACGGCTCGCTCGTGATGTATTCGGCCGCCTTGTCTTCCGTTGTCGCCGACAGCGGCAGCGACCGCAGCCTGTTCGTCCGGGAATTGCTCAAGGAAATCCGCGTTCCCGACCTCACGGCCGAGGAGACGCTGAACCGCACAAGGGTCGGCGTCACCCGCGCCTCGCGCAGCGAACAGGTGCCGTGGATATCGTCCTCGCTGGCGGAGGATTTCTCCTTCATTCCAGGCGGCTCGCGACCCTCGAGCCCGGCGCCTCAGGCGAAAAGCCCGCCGCCACCGCTACCCCCGGTGCAAACGGTGCCCCCGCCGCCTCCCGGCAAGCAGCAGGCAAGCATCCCACCTCCGCCGGAGCCGCGGGTCGAAGTTCCGCAGCCGCCGAAGCAGATCGAGGTCAACATTCCACCCCCGCCGCCTCCGCAGCAGCCGGCAAGGACGGAGAATGCGCTGGCTGACGACCCGACCATCAAGAGCCTGACCGCCAAGCTGAACGACAATCCGGACGATGCGGCAGCCCTGTACCGCCGCGGCCAGGTTTACGCCAGCAAGGGCGCCTACGATCTCGCGATCAAGGATTTCAACGGTTCGCTTCGACTGAACCCGAAGGATGTCGAGGCCTACAACAACCGTTGCTGGGCCCGGACCGTGATCGGCGACCTGCAGGCGGCGCTGAGGGATTGCAACGAGGCGCTGCGGCTGCGGCCCAATTTCGTCGATGCGCTGGACAGCCGCGGGCTATTGAACCTCAAGAGCGGGCAGACCAAGAACGCCATCGCCGATTTCGATGCTGCGCTGCGGATCAACCCCCGCCTGACCTCCTCGCTATACGGGCGGGGGCTCGCCAAGAAGCGAAACGGCTCGATTGCCGAGGGCGATCTGGATATCGCCAACGCCAAGGCGATGGACCCGAATATTGTCAAGGAATTCGCGGATTACGGGGTGCAGTGACGCGTTTTGAGACGGCATCGCTTTCGAACCCCGGGGCGTCGCCGTAGACTAATGTGAACAATCGCCGCGACCGGCACGGCGCGGCCGTCATTTTGGTAGGCTGATTGGAACCGCGCGAGCCGCGCAGGAGGGACTGGCAATGGCAAAGCTTTCTGGAACCAAGAATCTGACCGCGATCGCCGCGATGTTGACCGTCGGCGCGGCGCTTTCATTCGGCCCCGGCGCGGCGTTGGCCGCCGACGAAGTCACCGAGGACCAGATCCTGAAGGCCCTCACTCCGACCAAGAAGCCGCTGACCCGCGGCCTGTCGGTCGGCGGATCGGCCGAGCCGGCCGCCAACCCAACCGAAACCAAGTTCGTCACCAGCGTCCGCGGTCGCACCACCCGTTCGCTGTCGAGGACCGAGCGCGAGGAAATCGCCGCCATCGTCAAGGACAAGCCGAAGATCGATCTGGAAATCACCTTCGACTACAACTCCGCCGACATCAGCGCCAAGTCGATTCCCTCGGTCGAGGCACTGGGCCGCGCGCTCTCCAATGCCGAGTTGAAGGGCTCGACCTTCGTGGTTGCCGGCCACACCGACGCGGCGGGCGGCGAAGAATACAACCAGACACTGTCCGAGCGCCGCGCCGACGCGATCAAGAAATATCTGGTCGACAAATACGGCATCAACGGCAGCGACCTCGTCACCGTCGGCTACGGCAAAGGCAAGCTGAAGGATCCGGCCCAGCCGCTCTCGGAAGCGAACCGCCGCGTGCAGGTGGTGAACATGGAAACCAAGGTCACCGCGCAGAAGTAGGTCTGCTGACCGGCGCGGTGCCTCCGGCTATTTCGACGCACAGCCTCCGTCCGGGCAGATCCCCGAACGGAGGCTCTTTTCGCGCCGGCCAGCGGTTTGCCGTGACCGGACGGTATCCACAGCCCCGAAAAACGCGCTAACATGGGTGGCTTGGCCCGCGCGACGGCGCTGCTCCACTCGAATTTGGCCCTGGAATGATCCGGCGATGAAGCCACTCACCGAATATATCAAGCCTGCGCTCGGTACGCTGGCTTTCGTCGTCCTCATCGGCGGCTATTACTGGTGGGAGCACCGTCCGCACCGCGAGAAGCCGGAGACGACCGGACAGGCGCTGGTCGTGGTCGCCAAGTCAGTCAACGCCTGCTTCTCGGACATGGTGCGGGTGACGGGGTTCATCGTGCCCAAGCGCGAGGCGGTGGTCGGCGCCGATCAGGAAGGCTCTAAGGTCACCGACGTCTTCGTCCGCGAAGGCGACCTCGTCACCGAGAACCAGGAACTGGCGCGGCTGTCGCCGCCGCCGCAACAGCCGGGCCAGCCGGGTGGCGGCCGCACCGGCCCGGTCTCGCTGAAGGCGCCGGCCGCGGGCCTCGTCACCGAGGTGCGCACCATCGTCGGCGCGCCCGCCTCGCCCCAGGCCGGACCGATGTTCCGCATCGCCGTCAACAACGAGATCGAGCTCGATGCCGAGGTGCCGAGCGTCCACATCCTCAAGCTCAATCCCGGCGCGACCGTCCGCATCAGCCGCGACGGCGCGCCCGACCTCGTCGGCCGCATCCGCGTGGTGTCGCCGCAGATCGACCGCACCAGCCAGCTCGGCAAGGTGCGCATCGCGATGACCAGCAATCCCTCGCTGAAGGTCGGCATGTTCGCGCGCGCCAACATCGATGCCAAGCGCAGCTGCGGCGTCGCCGTGCCGCACACCGCGATCGACCGCCTCACCGTTCAGGTGGTGAAGGGCGGCAACACGATCGAGACGCGCAAGGTGCGCGTCGGGCTGTCGTCGGAAACCTCCACCGAAATTCTCGAGGGTCTCGACGTCGGCGAGATCGTCGTGGCCGACGCCGGCACGTCGCTGCACGACGGCGACCAGGTGAAGACCATGTTTGCTGATGAACTCGATCGTGTGCGGGTACGCTGATGGCTCTCAATATTTCCGCTTGGTCGATCCGTAATCCGCTTCCTTCCATCGTCTTCTCGATCATCCTGCTGGTGCTCGGCTGGGTGTCGTTCACCAAGCTGGCGGTGACGCGGTTGCCGTCGGCCGACATCCCCGTGATCTCGGTGGCGGTTTCGCAGTTCGGGGCGGCGCCGTCGGAACTCGAATCGCAGGTCACCAAGACCATCGAAGACGGCGTCTCCGGCGTCGAGGGCGTTCGCCATATCTCCTCGTCGATCACCGACGGCCTTTCCCTGACCACCATCCAGTTCGCGCTGGAGACCAACACCGACCGCGCGCTCAACGACGTCAAGGACGCCATCACCCGCGTGCGCGCCAACCTGCCGCAGAACGTCACCGAGCCGCTGATCCAGCGCGTCGACGTCATCGGCCTGCCGATCGTCACCTACGCCGCGATCTCGCCCGGCAAGACGCCGGAGCAGCTCTCCTACTTCGTCGACGACGTGGTCAAGCGCGCGCTGCAAGGTGTGCGCAACGTCGCCCAGGTCGAGCGCATCGGCGGCGTCGAGCGCGAAATTCTCGTTTCGCTCGATCCCGACCGGCTGCAGGCGGCGGGCCTGACCGCAGTCAATGTCAGCCAGATCCTGCGCGGCACCAATGTCGACCTCGCCGGCGGCCGCGCCGAGATCGGCAAGAACGACCAGGCGATCCGCACGCTGGCCGGCGCCAAGACGTTGAACGAGCTCGCCGGCACCATGATCCCGCTGTTCTCCGGCGGCGAAGTGCGGCTCGACGACCTCGGCACCGTCACCGACACCATCGCCGACCGCCGCACCTTCGCCCGCTTCAACGGCGAGCCGGTGGTGGCGCTGGGCATCAAGCGCTCCAAGGGCGCCTCCGACGTGGTGGTGGCCGCCGCGGTGCAGAAGCGCATCGACGCGCTCAAGGTCGCCTATCCCGACGTCGACCTGAAGCTGATCGACACTTCGGTCGACTTCACCAAGGGCAATTACGAAGCCGCGATCTCGACCCTGTTCGAGGGCGCCGTGCTCGCCGTCATCATCGTGATGCTGTTCCTGCGCGATTTCCGCGCCACCATCATCGCCGCCGTTTCGCTGCCGCTGTCGATCTTCCCGGCGTTCTGGGTGATGGACATCCTGGGCTTCTCGCTCAACCTCGTCTCCTTCCTCGCCATCACGCTGTCGACGGGCATTCTGGTCGACGACGCCATCGTCGAGATCGAAAACATCGTGCGCCACATGCGCATGGGCAAGTCGCCCTATCGCGCCGCGCTGGAAGCCGCCGACGAGATCGGCCTCGCCGTGATCGCGATCTCGCTGACGATCATCGCGATCTTCGCTCCGGCCAGCTTCATGTCGGGCATCGCCGGGCAGTTCTTCAAGCAGTTCGGCATCACCGTTTCGGTGCAGGTTTTCTTCTCGCTGCTGGCGGCACGCTTCGTCACGCCGATGCTTGCCGCCTATTTCATGAAGGACAGTCACCACGAGGATCCGCCGCCCGGCTTCATCCTCCGGAACTACCACAAGCTCGTGACCTGGTCGGTGAGGCATTACTTCATCACCATCCTGGTCGGCTTCGGCGTCTTCGCCGCCTCGATCTGGAGCATCACGCTGCTGCCGCAGGGCTTCCTGCCGGCGCAGGACACCGCGCGATCCCTGCTGGCGCTCGAGCTACCGCCAGGCACGCAGCTCGCCTACACCGAGAAGGTGACCGAGGAGATCGTGACGCGCTTGCGCAAGCGACCCGAAGTGAAGAACGTGTTCGTCGACGGCGGCCGCGTTCCGCCGGGCTTGCAGGAAGTCCGCCGCGCCGCGCTGATCATCAACTACACGCCGAAGGGCGAGCGCAAGATCACCCAGCGCGAGCTCGAGCTGTCGATCAGCAATGAACTCGTGAACATCCCCGACATCCGCTTCTGGTTCCTCGACGAGAACGGCTTGCGCGCGATCTCGCTGGTGGTGACCGGCGTCGACAGCAACATCGTCAACAACGTCGCCAGCGAGCTGGCGACGCAGATGAAGCGGGTCCCGACCATCGCCAACGTGATTTCGGAGACCTCGCTGGACCGGCCCGAGCTGCGCATCCGGCCGCGCGCCGAGCTTGCCGCCCGCCTCGGGGTGTCCACCGAGAGCCTGTCGCAGACCATCCGCGTCGCCACCATTGGCGACGTCGGCCCCGCGCTGGCGAAATTCGACGCCGGCGACCGCCAGATCCCGATCCGCGTCCAGCTCGAGGATTCCGCGCGCGGCGATCTTTCGATGCTGCAGCAATTGCGCGTGCCGCTCGGCCAGCGCGGCGAGCGCGGCGGCGTGCCGCTCTCGGTCGTCGCCGACATCCAGCTCGACCAGGGGCCGACCAGCATCAACCGCTACGACCGCGAGCGGCAGGCGACCGTCGCCGCCGACCTCGTCGGCAATTCCGCGCTCGGCGATGCCACCAAGGCGATCTACGATCTGCCTGTCATGAAGAGCCTGCCCAAGGGCGTCAAGGTGAGCCCGTCGGGCGACGCCGAAAGCCTCAACGAGCTCTCGGAAGGCTTCGCTACCGCCATCACCGCCGGCCTGATGATGGTGTATGCCGTGCTGGTGCTGCTGTTCGGCACCTTCCTGCAGCCGCTCACCATCCTGTTCTCGCTGCCGCTCTCGATCGGCGGCGCGGTCGGCGCGCTGCTGCTCACCGGCAAACAGCTCACCACGCCGGTGTGGATCGGCATCCTGATGCTGATGGGCATCGTCACCAAGAACGCCATCATGCTGGTGGAGTTCGCCATCGAGGCGATCAGGGAAGGCAAGTCGCGCGAGGAAGCCATGATCGATGCCGGCATGAAGCGGGCGCGGCCGATCGTGATGACGACGATCGCCATGGTCGCCGGCATGATGCCATCAGCGCTCGCGGTCGGCGCGGGCGGCGAGTTCCGCTCGCCGATGGCGCTCGCGGTGATCGGCGGCCTGATCTTCTCCACCGTGCTGTCGCTGGTGTTCGTGCCGGCGATGTTCATGCTGATGGACGACGTCGGCGCGCTGATCTGGCGCTTCGGCAAGCGGCTGATCGTCTCTCACGGCGAAGACGAGGAGCCGCCCTCGGGCCATCACCATCCGGCGCCGCCACCTGCCAAGAGCCCGCCCCCGCTGCCTCCAGGCGTCGCGCCCGCGGCGAAGTGAGAACTACTCGTTCCGCGCCACCGCCGTCAGCTTGTTCAAATTCTGCAGCAGGATGCGGCCGCGCTGCAGATCGAGGATGCCGTCCTTGCGCCAGAGCTGGAGCTGGCGGTTGACGCTTTCGCGGGCGGCGCCGACGAAGACGCCGAGCTGTTCCTGCGAGATATGAACCTCGGAGCCGAAATCGGCGGCGAGCGCACAGAGGCGGCGCGCGAGGCGCACCGGCAGCGGCTGCAGCATGGACTCCTCCATGCGTTCGCTCTGCCACCGGATGCGCTGGCAGAGCAGCATGATGATCTTGATGGCGACCTTGGGCTCGCGCTCGAGGAAGCTGAGGAAATCCTCGCGGCGCAGCACGAACAGCTCCGATGCCTCGCCCGCGGTCGCGTCCGCCGTGCGGTTCTGGCCATCGAGCACCGCGACCTCGCCGAAGAGATCGCCGGGGCCCATGAAATTGAGGGTCAGCCTGCTACCATCGGACGCACCGGTCTCGATCCGGATCTGGCCGCGGCGCACCCCGAACAGGGCATCGCCGGCGTCGCCCTTCTGGAACAGGACCTCGCCGGATGCCATCTGCTGGGTATGGCAAAGGCCGGCAATCCGCTGCAGCTCGTCGGCGCCGAGGTCTGCAAACATCGGATTCATCTTCAAAATGACCGCAAATTCGGCCTGTTTACTCATGGCAATGCCTTTTCAAGTCCGGCTCGTTAGGAGGGGAGCTGTCGCATGGTTCGGGCTCGGAGAAGTGTGCCATAAGTCACATAAGTTTGCAGTCCCCCCGGATTATTTTTGCCTCCTTTGAGCCCGCCGCCTGATCCGCGGTAAACTCGCCCTTGCCTGTCTGGAATGTCGAAATGAGAGCATTGAAAATTGCGGGCGCCGCCGTCGTTGCCGTGATCGTCGTGATCGCGCTGCTGCTGTTCGTCGGCGTCCCCTCCGGGTTCCTTACGTCCGCCATCCAGGAGAGGGTCGAGCGCGAGACCGGCTACAAGCTCACCATCAATGGTTCGACCAGGATCGCCATCTGGCCACAGCTCAACGTGACCATGAAGGATGTCACGCTGGCCGATCCGAAGGACCGCGACATCACCAATCGCCTCACGGCCGCGAGCATCGAGGCCGACGTAACACTCGCCAGCCTGTGGTCGGGCAAGCCGGAAATCAGCGAGCTCGTCATCGTGCGGCCGGTCGTGAACCTGCCGCTGCAGCGCGAGCGTTCGCGCGAGACCCCGGCGAAGTCGGCCGGCGCTGCGGCCGCCGCGGCCTTCTCGATCGAGCATGTGGTCGTCACCGGCGGAACGGTGGTTTTCTCCAATCTGCGCGATCGCGTCGAGAACAGGATCGAGGGCATCAACGCCGACGCGATCGTGACCGATGACCGCAAGGTGCGGATCACGGGCAATGCTCGCAGCGGCCAGAATCCGCTGAAGTTCGACATCAAGGCGACCGCGCCGGTACCGCCGCTGGAGCGGCAGAACATCCCGACCGAATTCAATATCGACGCGCCGGGCCTGCTTCCCGCCGCCGCCTCCGGCAAGGCCGAGATACGGCTGAACGGCAGCACGATCCAGATCAACGGCCTGTCGGGCATGCTCGGCGACGGCGCTTTCAATGGCTGGGCTTCGGTCGACGTCTCGAGCAAGCCGCTCGTCAAACTCGACCTGGACTTCCACCGCCTCTCTATCGCGATGGCCAAGAGCGCGCCGGGCTCGGCGAAGGCGCCGTGGAGCAATGCGACGATCGACATCATGGGGCTCAACTACGTGGACGCCCAGGCGCGCATCTCGGCCGCCCAGCTCAATCTCGGCGACACCCAGTTCGCGCCGGCCGCGATCGAGGCGAATATCGCAAGCGGCGTGTTGAAGCTGCGCGTCGCCAATATCGGCACCTATGGCGGCCTGGCCAATGGCGACATCACCGTCGATGCCTCGGCGGCGGTGCCGAGCTACGCGCTGCAGGCCGATCTCGCCGGCGTGCGCGCGCTGCAATTGCTGCAGACTGCGGCGGACTTCGACAAGCTCGACGGCAAGTTGCAGGCGAAGATCGCCGTGCGCTCGACCGGCAACAGCCAGCGCGCCATCATGAGCAACATGAGCGGCACGGTGTTCGCGCTGTTCCAGGACGGCCAGATCCGCGGCCTCAACATCGCGCAGATGATTCGCTCGCTTACCGCCTCCACGCTCTCCGGCTGGCAGGAGAACAGCCAGCAGGCCACCGACCTCACCCAGCTCTCCGCCTCCTTCAAGATCGACAAGGGCCAAGCCACCACCTACGACCTCAACCTCGTCGGCCCGCTGGTCAAGGTGACCGGCGTCGGCACCGTCGACCTCGGCACCAAGCAGATGGGATTCCGCGTCGAGCCGAAGCTCGTGATGACCACCGAAGGCCAGGGCCGCGTGGCCGATCCCGTCGGCTTCGGCATCCCCGTCATCATCGACGGGCCGTGGTCGGAGCCGCGCATTTATCCCGAGATGAGCGGCATCCTGGAAAATCCGGAAGCCGCCTATGCCAAGCTGCGCGAGATGGGCAAGGGCCTGTTCGGCAAGGACGGCGCCGGCCTTGGGGCTGCGATCGGCGGCCTGCTCAGCGGCATCCAGCAAGGCGGCGCGCAACCGGGCCAGCAGCCCGGCACGGGTGCCGCACCCGGCCAGCCCAACCCGCTCGGCGGCGACCTCGGCGCCACCATCGGCAACCTCCTTCAGCAGGGCCTCGGCGGGCTGAACCAGCCGCAAGCCGCGCCGGGCCAGCAGCCGCAGGCCGCAGGCCAGCCGCCTGCCGGCGGCCGCTCGCAGGGGCGCAGCATCCCCTCGCCGGGGGCGAGCCCGGCACCGCTGCCGCAGGCGGAGACGGCCTCGCCACCGCCGGCTGCAGCAAGCGGACCGGCGCCCTCGACCCAGGAGAGCCAGCCGATGAACGACGTGTTGCGGCAGCTTTTCAACCGCTGAATCCCGGGGAATTCGGCCGAACTGCCTGAAATCCGGGCTAACCATGACGGGCATTAGCCGGCCTGCCCTCCCGATCTGTGCTAAAATTCGACAGGTGCCGCGGGCCAATGGCTTTGCGGCGTCATTCGCAAATTGGCAGCCGATGCGCGCGCCCGGGCGGGCGGCCGAGGGTCTCGATGAACGCGGTCACGGACAAGAGCTGGTTCATGCGCGGCGGTTTGTTCGCCAAGTATGTGATCTCGCTGGTCGGCCTCGTCGTATTCGTGCTCGCCGTCAACGGCGTGATGGAAACCTGGATCTCCTATCGCGCGACCCGTACCTCGCTGATCGACGGCATGGCCGAGAAGGCCGAGGCGACCGCACGCCGCATCGACCAGGCGATGAACGATCTCGAGCGGCAGACCAGCTGGGTCACCCGCGCCAGCGCCAACCAGTTCACGCCCGAGCAGCGCCGCGTCGACTACACGCAACTCCTGAACCAGGTGCCCGCGGTCAGCCAGGTTTCCTTCATCTCCGCGCAGGGCCGCGAGGAATTGCGGCTGTCGCGCCGCGGCGGCGTGTCCTACGGCTCCACGGTCGACTTCTCCCGCGATGCCCGCTTCACCGAAACGCTGGCGCGCGGCGCCACCAGCTTCTCGCCCGCCTATTTCCGCGACGGCCGTCCCTTCATCTCGCTGACCATGGCCCATACCGGCTACAGCGGCACGGGCGTCGGCGTCACCGTGGCCGAGATCGACCTGCGCTTCCTCTCCGACTATCTCGGCGACGGCCAGGTCGGCCGCAACGCCGTGGCCTATGTCGTCGATCCCCAGGGGCTGGTGCTCGCGACCTCCGGCAAGGGTCCCGACATCGACAAGGATCTCGCCGCGCTGCCGCAGGTGGCCTCCGCGCTGACCGGCACGGGCCAGACCACCGGCAAGGACTGGCGCGGGCAGGACGTGCTGACCGCTTCCGCAGCTGTGCCGAAGTTCAAGTGGACCGCGTTCTTCGAGCAGCCGACGGCGCAGGCGCTGACGCCGATCCGCGACCAGCTGGTGCGCGTTGCGCTTCTGATCGGGCTCGGCCTGTTCGTCGCCATCCTCGCCGGCATGGTGCTGGCACGGCGCATGCTGATCCCGATCACGGCGCTTTCCTCCGGCGCGCGGCTGCTCGGCGAAGGCAAGTTCGGCCACCGCATCGAGGTGAAGACCAAGGACGAGCTGGAAGAGCTGGCCGGGCAGTTCAACAGCATGGCCTCGCAACTGCAGGAGACCTACACCGACCTCGAATGGAAGGTGAAGGAGCGCACGCGGGACCTGGCGCAATCCATCAACGAGCTGAAGGTGCTGGAGGAGGTCGGCCGCGCGGTCGCCTCCTCGCTCGACCTCAACGACGTGCTGCCGACGGTGGCGGCGCGGGCGGTCGAAATCACGCACGCCGACGCGGTGCTGATCTACACCTATGACGCGACCGGCGACCGCTTTGACCTGACCGAGGCGATCGGCGTCGACAAGAATGCCGAAGGCAGCCACCGCGCCATCGACCGCGCCGGCTCGACGCTCGGCGAGGCGGCGAGCTCCGGCGAGCCGATCGCGATCCCGAACCTGCACAAGGCCGGCGATATTCCCCTGCGCGACGTCGCGGTCGAGGCCGGCTTCTATTCGGTGCTGGTGGTGCCGCTGGTGGACCAGACCGGCGTGCTCGGCTCGCTGGTGGTGTTGCGGCGCAACGCCGGCGACTTCCCGCAGAACCTGATCGGCCTGATGAAGACCTTCGCCCACCAGGCGGTGCTGGCCATGCGCAACGCGCGGCTGTTTTCCGAAGTGAACCAAAAGGGCCGCGAGCTGGAAGTGGCGCATTCCACGGTGCAACAGCAGGCGGCGACGCTCCAGGAACAGCGGGATCAGCTCAAGGACTGGAACAAGTCGCTGGAGGACCGCGTCGAAACTCAATTGGGCGAAATCGAGCGCATCCGCAAGCTCGAGCGCTTCCTCGCCCCGCAGGTGGCGCAGCTGATCGCCTCCTCCGACGGCCATGAGGGCCTGCTCGACAGCCACCGCCGCGAGGTCACCGTCGTGTTCTGCGACCTTCGCGGCTTCACGGCGTTCACCGAGCAGACCGAGCCGGAAGAGGCGATGAACGTGCTGCGCGAATATCACGCCGCACTCGGCGAGCTGATCTTCCGCTACGAGGGCACGCTCGACCGCTATGCCGGCGACGGCGTGATGATCCTGTTCAACGCGCCGATCCAGTTCGAGGACCACGTCAAGCGCGCGGTGAAGATGAGCGTCGAGATGCGCGACACCATCGGCGCGCTGACCCAGCGCTGGCGCAACCGCGGCCACAATCTCGGCTTCGGTATCGGCATTGCGCTGGGCTACGCCACGCTCGGCCAGATCGGCTTCGAGCAGCGGCTGGAATACGCCGCCATCGGCAGCGTCACCAACCTCGCCTCGCGGCTGTGCGACGAGGCCGAGGCCGGCCAGATCGTGGTCAGCCGCCGCGTCTACGGCATGGTCGAGCAGTGGGTCGACGGCCGGCCGATCGACGACCTCAACCTGAAGGGCTTCAATCACCCTGTGCTGGCGGCGGAGATTCTCGGCTGGCGCGAGGAGGTCGACAACGTCGTGGATGCATCGGCCGCGACGGCGAAGCGAAGGAAGAAGTAGCGGCCGCTGATGCCGCATATTCGCCGTCGCCCCGGCGCACGCCGGGGCCCATAGCCACCGCAGGCGGTTGGTTCGCAACGCCGGAGCCACAGCGTTTTTTCCACTACGCGCATTTGGGGTTAAGGGTCCCGGGCCGCGCTTCGCTTGCCCGGGACGACGGCGGGGTCGAACCCGTTCCGCGTTCGCTGCGACCAAGGGGCAGCCCGCTCGCCCAGCGAGCCCATCAACACGGCTGGAGTTTCCCTATGCGCGCGCGCATCGCATCGATCACGTTCGCCGCGGCCGTTGCGGCCGCCGTTTCCGTTTCGGCCGCGCAGGCCGGCATGAACAACCTCAATGTCAGCCCCGCGCTGTCGCCCCGCGTCACGCCGTCGATACCGGACGTCAAGGTGCGCCCGATCATGATCGACGCCAGGATCAAGCTGCACTGCTATTACACTCGCGAGCGCAACGAGCTCGGCGTCTGGGTGACCCGGCGGCATTGCAATTAGGCGCGACGCTGGTGCTCCACATTCGATGTCGCCCCGGCGAACGCCGGGGCCCATAACCACGGCTGGCGCTTGCTGCGCGAAGCTGCGGCGACAACCTTTTCCGCCAACGGAGATTTGGGGTTATGGGTCCCGGCGTTCGCCGGGACGACACTGTGCGTGTGTCGCCGACGATAGCTCACTTCATGTTCGCGATCGCGTGCAGCGCGGCGATGTAGCCGAACGGGCCGAGCCCGGCGATGACGCCGGTCGCCACGAACGAAATCTTCGAATGACGGTGATACTCGTCGCGGGCGTGGATGTTGGAGATGTGCACCTCCAGCGTCGGCCCCTCGAAAATCTTGATCGCGTCCATGATGCCGACCGAGGTGAAGGAAAGCCCGGCGGGATTGATGATAATGGCATCGGCCTTTTCGCGCGCGGACTGGATCAGGTCGATCAGCACGCCCTCGTGGTTCGACTGGTGGAATTCGACGGACAGCCCGAGCTCTTTTGCCTTGGCCTCGCAACTCGCCTTGATCTGGTCGAGCGTGGTGGTGCCGTAGATGTGCGGCTCGCGGATGCCGAGCATGTTGAGGTTGGGGCCGTTCAGGATCATCACGCGCTTCATCGATTGCTTCCTCCGGGAATGTGCAGGAGGAATGGTGCGCGGTTTCCGATTTGATTGTCAAAGAGCAAGCGGGCGCGATCCCGCGGCGCGAAAAGCCCGGGTCTTGCGTCTTTCGTTGCGCACTCTCGGAGAGAGGGCGCAGGGAAAGCCGGGTGCCGGCGGCACCCGCAGCACCGTGTGCAATGGGTAGTAGAAGGCGCACACGGATTTGACAGGTACAGCCAGGTCAACCCGGCTTTCCCCGCGCAATGGTTTGACGGCTTACTTCGAGCTCTCCCCGGGGAACGGCCTTTCTTGCCCCCGTTGCCCTGCCAGCACAGGCCGGCAGGGATAGACGCCAGGGTCGCGGCGCCAGGACCACACGACTTCACCGTCCGCCGCAGCGTTTCGTCGAGCGCCCACAAGAGCACCTGACGCTGCAAGCGGCCCATCGCAACCCGCACCACGTTTCGTGACGACGCGCAACGTCCCTCATGGCGGCACGGGCTGGGCAGACGTATAGTTCTGATTTGCGTAATGGTCAAGAGGATATTTTGTAATTCCGAAGTCCATATTCTTCTGTTTTTCGGGGCAAGTGCAGCCGGAGCCTCCCCCATTCCGCGGCAACGCCGCGGCAACATCGTGGCGCTTTCGTGCCGCGTGTGACTCGCGGGCCACAGGCCGCTCGGAATCCACCGCCGGCGCCCCAATGCGCCCCGGAACTGCCCCGATTGGCCGCCGGACTGGCGACAAACCGATGGGGCAGACCATGTCTCGATTCTTCAAGCTTGCTCTGATCGTCGCCGGCGCTGCGACGCTGGCGGCCTGCGGGCAGTCGCCGTTGCGAACGCAGCATTCGGATTTCCGCGGCGCGACCACACGGCAGGCTGCGATCGAGCAGCCGCGGCGGCCGGTCTCGACGGCTTCCGTGGTGCGGCGCGCGCCGGCGGTTGAGGCGAGCGAGAGCCAGGGGAAAGATGGCGGCAAGTCTCACGGCATCGCCAGCTTCTATTCGCAGGGCACGAAGACCGCGAGCGGCGAAAGGTTCGATCCGAACGAGCTGACCGCCGCGCATCCCACCCTGCCGTTCGGCACCAGGCTACGCGTCACCAACCAGCACACCGGCCGCTCGGTGACGGTGCGCGTCAACGACCGCGGCCCCTATGTGCCCGGACGCGTGGTGGACGTTTCCTATTCCGCCGCGGAGCAGCTCGGCATGGTCGGCCGCGGCATCGCGCCGGTGAAGCTCGACGTCGTGCAATGAAGGGTCACCTGGCGTAGCGCCGATAGATCCAGATCGCAGCCAGCACCAGCAGCGATCCGGCGACCGCAGCGACGATGTCGCGCAGCGAGACCGATACCTTGTCGAGGCCGGGCAGCAGATCGAGCCAGCGGAACAGATAGCCGCCGATCAGCGCGCCGACGAGGCCGAGGCCGAGATTGCGGAAACTGCCGAAACCCGTGCGGTCCCAGGTGATCAGGCGCGAGGCGAGCCCGCCGCCGATCAGGCCGACGACGATCCAGACGATCAGCTGCGCAACTGTCGGCATCGTCATCGCTTCCTCCCGGCGTTTCGCGCGGCTCCGGCCCGTTGCCGGCCGACTTTTCTTGACTGTTGTCGTCTGGATTGAAGCGGCGGTCGTTCCTCCGGTCAACCGCGATCGCTTCCCGAACATGGCGGCAAGGGCGTTGCGGAAGGCCGTCGAACCCGCCGATGCGGCGACAGACCAATAGAGGCGATTTGACCGGGCCCAACACCCTGCTTTGCCCCGAGCCCCCCGTTCTGCTATCGAAGAGGCCGGAAAACCCGGTGGATTGCCGATGAATTATTGCATCTTACGCGCCCTTTCCCAAAAGCCGGCGGCGCTGCTCGCTGCGACCCTGCTCACCTCGGCGCTGCTCACCGCCCAGCCGGCGCTGGCGGCGGGCGAGGAAGACGGCGGGGCGCCGCGCGGGCCGGCGGTGACCGTGCTGAAGGTCGCGAAATACTGCTTCAACAACAATGTCGAGGTGTCCGGCATCGTGCTGGCGCGCGAGGAGACATCGGTGCGGCCGGAGCGGCTGGGCGCCAAGGTCACCGATATCATGGCTGATGCCGGCGACACCGTCACCGCGGGCCAGGTACTGGCGCGGATCAGCCCGCCCGAGGGCGGCAGCATCAGCGTGCAGGCGCCGGTGGCCGGGCTGATCTCGCAGTCCACGGCGCAGATCGGCGGCATGGTCGGCGCCAAGGGCGAGGCGCTGTTCAACATCGTGGTGCGCAGCGAATACGACCTCGTCGGCATGGTGCCGGTGAAGGACATCGCCAAGCTCCAGGTCGGCCAGCAGGCGCGGATCAAGATCATCGGCGCGGGCGAGGTGGACGCGCGGGTGCGCCGCATCGCGCCGACCATCGAGCCGAACAGCCAGCTCGGCCAGGTCTTCATCGGCATCACGCCGGCGCGGCGCTTCCTGATCAATTCCAGCGGCCGCGCGCTGATCAAGACCGGGCAGAGCTGCGGCATCGCCGTGCCGCTGACCGCAATTCTCTATGGCAGCGCCGGCACCGTGGTGCAGGTGGTGCGCCGCGCCCGCATCGAGACGCGCCGCGTCGAGGTCGGGCTGATGGCGGCGGGCCAGGTCGAGATCAAGGAAGGCCTGCAGGAAGGCGACACCGTGGTCGCCCGCGCCGGCGCGCTGCTCCGCGAAGGCGATCCGGTGCGCCCGGTGATGGCGGCCGCGACGAAGTGAGGCTGTCGGAGAATTGTAGGGTGGATTAGCGAAGCGTAATCCGCCGTCTTGCGCACGGCGCGGCGGATTACGCCTTGCGGCTAATCCGCCCTACGCAGCCAATCACCCGCCGATGCGGATTTCGTCGAGCAGGGAGGACGACACGCTCGGCACCTGTGCGCCGTCGGAGGCGCGGGAGATGGTGACGCGGGTCTTGTTGAAGACGCCTTCGATGCCGCCGGCGCCCTGCGCGGCGAGGTTGTTGAGCAGCGCCGAGACCAGCACGCTGTTCTGGCCCCTGGAATCGTCGGCGACCTTGCCGGGGGTGGCGGCGGTGAGGATCAGCGCGTTGTCGGTCGCCGCGATCGGCGCCAGACCGTGCGAGTAGGAACGGAAGCGGCGCTCATAGGGGTTGCGGCGCGAGGCGTCGATCACGACCAGCTTGGCGCGGGCGCCCTTTTCCTTGACGGCATCGAGCACCGACTCCACCGAAACGCCCTCGCGGCGGACGTCGCTTTCCTTCCAGATCCGGGCGTCGACCGGGATCATGTAGCTCTCGCGGCCGGCCTGGATGCCGTAGCCGCCAAAGAACAGCATGACGACGGACTCGGGCTTGATCTTCGACTTCAGGCGGCCGATAGCGCGCTGCATGTCGTCCTTGCTGGCGTCTTCCACCACGTCGACGTCGAAGCCGGACTGGCGCAGCGTCGAGGTCAGCGCGCGGGCGTCGTTGATCGGCTGGTTGAGAGGAGCAGCGGCATCCGGATAGTGGCCGTTGCCGATGACGAGGGCGAGACGCGACTGCCGGGTTGCGGCATCGGCCGCCTGCTCGGTGCCGATCGCCTTGGCCGCATCCAGCGCGCGCTTGTTGAGCGCGGCGTGGGCGCCGATGGCCAGCGACACCATGCCAACGAGGCCGGCGATCACGGCAACCGAGCGGCGGGAAACGAGCTGGCTAACATTCATCTCGGTACTTCCTGTCATCGTCAAAGCAGCGCAGCCGAACAGTAGTCGCGCCAATCAGATTTAGGTTTGAGGGGTTGGCCGGGTTGGTGCCGCGGAATTGCGCTCATTTTGCGGCGTCGCAACAAACAAACCCTTACCCCGCTATATCCCTCACGGCAAGGAAGAACGTCCATCCCCATTCAAGCTATTGGTTCCATAGAAGAATTTTATTCTTCCTGAAGCCGTTGCAGCGCCATTCAAGGCGAAAAATCATGTTCTATCTGTGATATCCATCACATCTGGTAAATCCCGACCGTTCGTATAGCTTTTCCAATAACTTAAAGTTCCGCGGTTCCCGCCGGCCGGCGCCAGAAAGTCTCACAGAAAGCTTCCTATGGGGTTTCACTACTTCGCCGGCGCCGCGTTCCGGGCGCTGACGGCGCATAAGGACGGGCCGTCGCTGTACGATGTCTGCGACCCGCTGCTGCTGAACTACGCCGGCGGCGACGCCCATCTCGGCCAGTTCTACCGGACCGCGCTCGGCAACCCGGCGCTGCGGCCGCTGCTGCGGCGGACCGGCCTGCCGGCGCTGAAGGACGAGAAACGGCTCGCCGAGCTGCGCGCGGCAATCCTGCGCGCCCGCGACGAGGAGGCCCCGGACTGGACCGCGGTCGGGGCGCCCGTGGCCGCCCTGATGGACGGCATCGGCGTCAGGCATCCCCGGCCCGCGCCGAGCCCCGCACCGGCCCGCCCGCCGGATCCCGGCGAGATCGACAAGGCGATCCGCAGCTGCGCCGCACATCTGCTGCGCTCCTGGTCAAGGAACGGCTTCCTGCCGACCTATGCCGCCTTCAACCTCCTGGGCGACCCCGACATGGGCGGGCGCGAGATGACGATGGCGCTGACGGGGCTGAACTCGCGCGGCTACAAGAACTCGACGCTGCTGTTCTCGCTGGCGCGCATCTTCATCGCGCATTCGCCGGCGCGCGCACTGATCAACCCGCCCTGGACGGGAATCGCCGAGCAGATGTGGGAGCCGATGCAGATCCGCCACCGCTCGGCGTATTACGACGCCTTCTTCATCGAAGCGCTGCTCGGCTACGTCGAAAGCGGGCTGGCGTCCGCGCAGGAGACCGGACAGGCGCGGCGCGCCATCGCCGACATGGTGGACTTCTGCCTCAACATCAGCCGCGAGCAAGTGCATTCGCATGACGGCTCGACCGTCAACGTGATCACGGCGCTGGCGCCGCTGCCGCATCCGCGCTTCTCGCGCTTCTTCGCCCAGATCAAGCAGGACCTCGGCTTCGGCATCTACGTGCCGGACTGCGACACCACGGCCTGCTCGTTCTCGGCGGCGACGCAGGCGGGCTCGACCGATCCGATCCTCGACCAGCCGCTGCTCGATTTCTACCGCGGCTACCAGGTGCGCAGCGGAGCCAACGAGCCGCGCGTCACCGTGCCGCTGAACGACAACATCGATTATGACGGCGCGGTGGTCACCTGGATCGACAACATCAAGGGCGAGCGGCCCTACGGCAATGACCTCGACCCAACGCTCAATCTCGACATTCTCGAAGTCTCCTTCCGAAACCTGACGCGCTGGAAGATCCTGGAAACGCCGTCGCGGCTGGAGACCGTTCACCGCATCATCGCTTTCCAGAGGAGGCTCGCCGAAAGCGGCGCCTTCAGCAATCCGCGCTCGCACATCTATTATTTGCCGGAGCTCTACTCCGCCTATTTCGGCCGCTGCTATGCCGCCTTCATTGCGCTGCCGGTCTCGGCGCAGCGCGCCCTCGATCCGGACGGCTCGTTCGCCTTCATCCGCGCGCGCGTGCTCGCTTATGTCGAGGGCGAGATGATCACCCACGAGATGAATGCGTTCGACGCGGCGCTGGCGCTGATGGCGCTGGCACATCTCGGCGCCGAGGTTTCCACCTTCACGCCGGCGCTGCATGTCATCGTGGCCACGCTCGGCGAGGGCGGACGGCACGGGCCTTTCAAGGCCTATGAATGGAACAAGATGAAGACGCCGACGCGCATCCTGGTCGGCGGACCGGAAGTCACCTCCGCCTTCGTGCTGATGGGCCTGGCGCTGGCGCGGCGGGCGATGCGCCACGGCTCCCGCCCCGCTTGACTTCCGACCCGACTGTCTGGAAAGACGCCTGCACCCGCCCGGCGCGCATTCGCCACCGGTACCGACTGGACCCGATGCGCGCTAAATCGTTGAAGACACGCGATTTCTTTCGAAACGGCAAAACCGCTTCGCCTGACCGCGCCGTTGTCCCTATATTGATTTGATGCCGGACCAGATGCGCTCCTATCTCGATTTCGAAAAACCCGTCGCCGAACTCGAGGCCAAGATCGACGAGCTGCGTACGCTCGCCGCCGGCGGCAGCGACATCGGCGACGAGATCGCGAAGATCGAGGAGAAGTCGGCGCAGGCGCTGGCCGACCTCTATGCCAATCTGACGCCGTGGCAGAAGACGCTGGTGGCGCGGCATCCGCAGCGGCCACATTTCTCCGATTTCGTCGGCGCGCTGATCACGGAATTCACGCCGTTCGCCGGCGACCGCAAGTTCGGTGAGGACGAGGCGCTGATGGGCGGCTTCGGCCGCTTCCGGGGCGAGCCGATCTGCGTGATGGGCCAGGAAAAGGGCAACTCCACCGACAGCCGCATCAAGCACAATTTCGGCATGGCCCGCCCCGAGGGCTACCGCAAGGCGGTGCGGCTGATGGAGATGGCCGACCGCTTCGGCATCCCCGTGCTGTCGATCGTGGATTCGGCCGGCGCCTATCCCGGCATCGGCGCCGAAGAGCGCGGCCAGGCCGAGGCGATCGCACGCTCCACCGACGCGTGCCTTGCGCTCGGCGTGCCCAACGTCGCCATCGTCACCGGCGAGGGCATGTCGGGCGGCGCGATCGCCATTACCACCGCCAACAAGGTGCTGATGTTCGAGCACGCGATCTACAGCGTGATCTCGCCGGAGGCCGCCTCCTCGATCCTCTGGCGCGACGGCACCAAGGCGCAGGAAGCGGCCAACAGCATGAAGATCACCGCGCAGGACATGCTGAAATTCGGCGTCATCGACCGCATCCTGACCGAGCCGCCGGGCGGCGCCCACCGCGACTCGTCGGCGATGATCGCCCGCACCGGCGAGGCCATCGCGCAGGCGTTCGATGAAATGCGCAACTTCGACGCCAGTGGCATTCGCCAGCAGCGGCGGCAGAAGTTTCTGGATATCGGGCGCAAGCTGGGGTGAGGCGAGCTCCCTCGTCGTCCTGACCGGGCTGGTCCCGGCCATGGCGGTGTGAGGGGGCTGCGGAGTTCGTTAAATTGCGGCAACAACTTGGCAAAAATAGCCATTTTCGGCCGCAATTAGGCCGCGAGGGGCGGGTTTAAACTCTGTTGACCATGGCTGCTTCGCACCCTTCGGAACGGCCCCGTTCGGGTTGCGGCGCATCAGGGCGACGGGTTATATTTTAATCAATGGCTTCAGGGCGATGACGCTGATGTTGGGGTTGCCGACATCGTCCGGTGGGTGTGGAGCATTCGGCTTGATTTCTCGCCTTCCCGTTCGGCTGCTCGTGACCTCGGCTGCGCTCGCGGCCGGCCTTGCGTTGACCGGCTGCAACACCGACGACATCTCGCTCGCCAGCAACGCCAAGGCAAACCAGCCGGTACCGCCCAAGCTCGTGCAGGCGATGACCGACAAGAACATGGAGCTGCAGTCGCCGATCCTGGTGCGCATCTTCAAGCAGGAGGCCGAGCTCGAGGTCTGGAAGCAGGATCGCGACGGCCGCTTCGGGCTGCTCAAGACCTATCCGATCTGCCGCTGGTCCGGCGATCTCGGGCCCAAGGTGCGCGAGGGCGACCGCCAGGCGCCGGAAGGTTTCTACTCCATCACGCCGGCGCAGATGAACCCGCAGTCGTCGTTCTATCTCGCATTCAACACCGGCTATCCCAACGCGTTCGACCAGGCGCTCGGCCGCACCGGCTCGCAGCTGATGGTGCACGGCGACTGCTCTTCGCGCGGCTGCTACGCGATGACCGACGAGCAGATGGCCGAGATCTACTCGCTCGGCCGCGAGTCCTTCTTCGGCGGCCAGCGCGCCTTCCAGCTGCAGGCCTATCCGTTCAGGATGACGCCGATCAACATGGCGAAGCATCGCAACAACCCGAACATGCCGTTCTGGAAGATGATCAAGGAAGGCTACGATCATTTCGAGGTGACGCGGCAGGAGCCGAAGGTCGATTTCTGCGAGAAGAAATACGTCTTCGATGCGATCCGCGCGCCGAACGCCACGCGCGATCCGGTGTTCAACGCATCGGCGAAATGTCCGGCCTATGCGATCCCCGAGGAAGTGGCCGACGCCGTGCGCGAGAAGCAGCAGCACGATGCGGCCGAGATCAGCAAGCTGGTGTCGCGCGGCACGCCGGTGGCGCGCATGAACACCGGCATCGACGGCGGCATGAACAAGGTGTTCGCGGCCAAGCTGCCCGACGGCCATACCGGCCTGTCCGAAGGCGGCGACGGCCAGGGCCTCTCATTGCTTGCCTTGTCGCGCGCGCCGGGCACCATCCCCTCGCACGTCAACCCGCCGAAACCGAAGCTGACGCCGCAGGACGAGCCGGTGGTCGCGGTGCCCGCTTCCGCACCGGCCACCCGCGTCGCCGCAGCTCAGCCTGCGGAGAAGCCGGCGCAGTCGGACGGCTGGTTCTCCAACCTCGCCCGCAAGGTGGGCCTCGGTGGCAACGACACCACCGCCAGCGCCCCGCCGCCTGCGCCCGCCGCGAAGCCAAAGTCGGAGAGCAGGCTCTCCCCACCGGCAGTCGTGCGCGCCCTCGCCGCCGCGCCGAAGCAGGCCGAGCCGAAGCCCGCGCCCAAGCCCGCGCCGGCTCCCGCGCTGAAGCCGTCGGTGTCAGATGCACCCGCGCAAGCCGCTGCGGCTCCCGCGCCCGCGGCACAAGCGACCATCGCCGGCGCCGCGCCGGCCCTGCCGGCGAACTCGTTCGAGAGCCGATTTGGCGCGATGAAGTAGGGTTGTCGTCCCTGCGAAAGCAGGGACCCATACTCACCGACATCGATCGTTGCGAACGCTGGAGCCACAGCTCGGCTTACAACCACCATTCGTGGCTATGGGTCCCTGCTTTCGCAGGGACGACAGCTATGTGTGTGCGCGCAGCGTGCCCATGTTCACGCGCGGAAAAAAAGGTGGGCACGGCGCTCGCGCGCCTTTGCCCACCTACGCGATCTTAGCTTGACGCCTACCCGTACTTGCCGTGGCAGTGCTTGTACTTCTTGCCGCTGCCGCAGGGGCAGTCCTCGTTGCGGCCGACCTTGCCCCAACTGGCGGGATTCTGCGGGTCGCGCTGTTCGGCGCCGCCATTGGCCGGGACCAGCGAGGCGCTGGCGAACGCCATCTCGTCCTCGCCGGTGTTGGGATCGAACTTGTGCGCCTCCATCGGCGGCAGCGGCTCGGGCGGCTGCTCCGGCGGCACGATCTCGACCCGCATCAGCTGCGCGGTGACGGCTTCGCGTAAGTGAGCGATCATGGTCTCGAACAGGTTGAAGGCTTCCGACTTGTATTCCTGCAGGGGATCGCGCTGGCCGTAGCCGCGCAGGCCGATGACCTGGCGCAGATGGTCGAGCATGATCAGGTGCTCGCGCCAGAGGTGGTCGAGCGTCTGCAACAGGATCGTCTTCTCGACGTAGCGCATCACGTCGGGGCCCCACTGCGCGACCTTGGCCGCCATGTGTTCGTCGACGCGCTTCTCGATGCGCGAAAGCATCTCCTCGTCGGCGATGCCTTCTTCCTTGGCCCATTCGTCGACCGGCAGCTCGATGCCGAGCACGCGGTTGAGTTCCTCCTTCAGCCCGGCGACATCCCACTGCTCGGCATAGGCGTGCTCGGGAATGTGCTTGGCGACGACGTCGTCGACATAGGCGTGGCGCATGTCGGTGACGGTCTCGACGACGTCCTCGTCCTTCATCAGGTCGACGCGCTGGTCGAAGATCACCTTGCGCTGGTCGTTCTGGACGTTGTCGAACTTCAGCAGGTTCTTGCGGATGTCGAAGTTGCGCGCCTCGACCTTCTGCTGCGCCTTTTCCAGCGCCTTGTTGATCCAGGGATGGATGATGGCTTCGCCTTCCTTGAGGCCAAGGCGCTGCAGCATGGAATCGAGCCGGTCGGAACCGAAGATCCGCATCAGATCGTCTTCCAGCGACAGGAAAAATTTCGAGCGACCGGGGTCGCCCTGGCGGCCGGAGCGGCCGCGCAGCTGGTTGTCGATGCGGCGGGATTCGTGGCGTTCGGAGCCGATGATGTAGAGCCCGCCCGGCTTCCGCTCGGTGCGCGCGGGCTTGGAGCCCTTCGCCGGCTCGATCTCGAAATCCTCTTCCGCCTTCAGCACGATGTCGCGGAAGCGCTCGATGTCGGCCTTGATCTGCTCGATCTTCCGGGCCTTCTCGGCCTCGTCGGTGATCGCGGCCGTCTCCTGCTGGATGCGCATGTCGAGCGAGCCGCCGAGCTTGATATCGGTGCCGCGGCCGGCCATGTTGGTGGCGATCGTGATCGCGCCGGGCACGCCGGCTTCCGCGACGATATAGGCTTCCTGCTCGTGGAAGCGCGCGTTCAGCACCGCAAACAGTTTTGACGGCTTGCCGGCACGCGCCGCGGCATAGAGCTTCTCCAGCGCATCGGAGCTGCCGAAGTCGATCTGCTTGTAACCGTTCTTCTTGAGGAAGTCGGCCAGCACCTCGGATTTCTCGATCGAGGCGGTGCCGACCAGGACGGGCTGGAAGCGCTTGTTGGCACGCTCGATCTCGGCGAGGATCGCGGCGTATTTCTCGCCCTGCGTCCGGTAGACCTCGTCGTCCTCGTCGAGACGCGCCACCGGCAGGTTGGTCGGGATTTCCACCACCTCGAGCTTGTAGATGTCGAACAGCTCGTCGGCTTCGGTCGCCGCAGTGCCGGTCATGCCGGCGAGCTTCTCGTACATCCGGAAATAATTCTGGAAGGTGATGGAGGCGAGCGTCTGGTTCTCGGGCTGGACCTGGACGTGCTCCTTGGCTTCCAGCGCCTGGTGCAGGCCTTCCGAATAGCGGCGCCCTGGCATCATGCGGCCGGTGAACTCGTCGATGATGACCACCTCGCCGTCGCGGACGATGTAGTCCTTGTCGCGGGTGAACAGCGAGTGGGCGCGCAGAGCCTGGTTGACGTGGTGCACGACCGAGACGTTCTCGACGTCGTAGAGCGACTCGCCCTTGAGCTGATCGGCTTCGCGCAGCAGCGTCTCGATCTTCTCCATGCCGCCTTCGGTCAGCGTCACCGTGCGCTGCTTCTCGTCGACCTCGTAGTCGGTCTTCCTTTCCAGCTTCGGCATGAAGGTGTCGATGGTGTTGTAGAAATCCGAGCGGTCGTCGAGCGGGCCCGAAATGATCAACGGCGTGCGCGCCTCGTCGATCAGGATGGAGTCGACTTCGTCGACGATGGCGTAGAAGTGCCCGCGCTGGACCATGTCCTCGAGGCGATACTTCATGTTGTCGCGCAGATAGTCGAAGCCGTATTCGTTGTTGGTGCCGTAGGTGATGTCGCAGGCGTAGGCCTGCTTGCGCTCGGCGTCGTCGAGGCCGTGCACGATCACGCCGGTGGTCATGCCGAGGAAGGAATAGATCTGGCCCATCCAGCCGGCGTCGCGGCGGGCGAGGTAGTCGTTGACGGTGACGACATGGACGCCGCGGCCGGCAAGCGCGTTGAGGTACACCGCAAGGGTCGCCACCAGCGTCTTGCCTTCGCCGGTCTTCATCTCGGCGATGTCGCCCTCATGCAGCACCATGCCGCCGATCAGCTGCACGTCGAAATGGCGCTGGCCGAGGGTGCGCTTGGCGGCCTCGCGCACGGTGGCGAAGGCCGGCACCAGAATGTCGTCGAGCGTCTTGCCGGAGGCCAGCTCCTTGCGAAATTCCTCGGTGCGCGCCTTGAGCTGCTCGTCGGTGAGCTTCTCGACCTCGCCCTCGAGCGCGTTGATGGCGCTGACGCGGGACTGGTAGCCCTTGACCCGGCGGTCGTTGGGGGTGCCGAAGAGCTTGCGGGCGAGCGCGCCGATCATGGGGAAAGTCCTGTTCCTGCGGTCCTGCAGACGAGCGTGTAGCCTATTGGTTTGAGCATGACCTGATCGGAAAACCGGTGCCCACTTTTCCGGGTCATGCTCTTCGGTCTGGATTACCCATCAACTCACCGTGACGCGTCGCGGTGCCATTCGGGTGGCGAGGGATCATCCGCCAATTGAGTGGGAAACGGGCCATCCAAGGTTCAACGGCAAAAACGCGAGCAAAATAAACGCCATCGCCGCTGAAACGATGGGGCAGAGATATGGCCGGCCCGGGACGATGTCAACGTGGCCCGGAAGCGCGCCGAATGTCAGGAAATTCATCATTTTGACAGGTTTTTCGCGTTGCCAAGCCCCCTCGATTGGGCGAGTGTCCCCGCCGCCCGAACACCCCCGTCAGCTTTAAGGATTTTGCATGACCGCCTCGTTCCCGGAAACGAAAACCGGCCTGCGCCTCGGCTTTGCCGCGGCCGTTGCTCTGGCCCTTCTTGCCGGCTCGCCCGCCCGCGCCGAAGACAAGGTGCTGGCCAAGGTCAACGGGGTGGAGGTCAAGGAGAGCGACGTGGCGCTGGCCGAAGAGGAGCTGGCGCCGTCGCTGCAGCAGATGGACCCGGCCACCCGCAAGGAGAACGTGCTGGGCTTCCTGATCGATCTGCAGATCGTGGCCAAGGCGGCGGAAGACAAGAAGATCGAGAACACCGACGACTTCAAGAAGCGCCTGGCCTTCACCCGCAAGCGATTGATGATGGACAGCCTGCTCGCCGCCGAGGGCAAGGCGGCGACCACCGAAGAGGCCCTCAAGAAGGTCTATGAGGAGGCCGCCAAGCAGATCACCGGCGAGGTCGAGGTGCATGCCCGTCACATCCTGGTCGAGACCGAGGCCGAGGCCAAGGCCGTGGCCGAGGAGTTGAAGAAGGGCGCCGACTTCGCCGACCTCGCCAAGAAGAAGTCCAAGGATCCGGGCGCCTCCGACGGCGGCGACCTCGGCTTCTTCACCAAGGAGCAGATGGTGCCGGAATTCTCCGCGGTCGCCTTCACGCTGGAGCCCGGCAAGATCTCCGATCCCGTGAAGTCGCAGTTCGGCTGGCATGTCATCAAGGTCGAGGAGAAGCGCAACCGCAAGGCGCCGCCGATCGACCAGGTCAAGGGCCAGATCGAGACCTATGTGACGCGCAAGGCGCAGGCCGACTTTGTCGGAAAGCTGCGCGAGGCCGCCAAGGTCGAGCGGATGGACAAGCCGGCAGAGCCTGCGGCGAAGCCCGATGCCGCCAAGGACGCGCCGAAGCCGTCCGATTCCAAGATGGCGCCGCCGGCGAAGAAGTGACGATCCTCGACTTCGCACGCAAATTTCAGTAATTGACGTCATGCCCGGGCTTGTCCCGGGCATCCACGTCTTTGGAGCCTCAACAAAAAAGGCGTGGATGGCCGGGACGAGCCCGGCCATGACGATTTCATTGTCTTTTCCGGATTTGGCCCATGTCCACTGCCGTCTCGCCCCTTGCACCCACCGACGTGCCCGCCATGCCCGAAATCGCGGGCGTGAAGCTTGCGACCGCGGCGGCCGGCATCCGCTACAAGGGGCGCACCGACGTGCTGCTCGCGGTGATGGACAAGGGCACCGCGGTCGGCGGCGTCTTCACCAGGTCGAAATGCCCATCGGCGCCGGTGGAATGGTGCCGCGCCAAATTGAAGCGCGGCGGATCCAAGGGAGCATCTGCGCGCGCGCTGGTGGTGAACTCCGGCAATGCCAACGCCTTCACCGGCAAGACCGGCAAGCAGTCGACGGCGCTGACGGCGCAGATCGCGGCGAAGGCCGTCGGATGCAGCGTCAACGACGTCTTCCTCGCTTCGACCGGCGTGATCGGCGAGCCGCTCGACGCGACGAAATTCGACGGCGTGCTGGCGACGCTGAACGAGGCGGCCGTGCCCGGCGACTGGATGGGCGCCGCGCGCGCCATCATGACCACCGACACGTTTCCGAAGGTCGCCACCGCCACGGTGAAGCTCGGCAAGGCCAGGGTCACCATCAACGGCATGGCCAAGGGCGCCGGCATGATCATGCCCGACATGGCGACCATGCTGTCGTTCGTGTTCACCGATGCGCCGCTGTCCGGCGCCGTGCTGCAGTCGCTGCTCAGGAGCGGCGTCGAGGACACGTTCAACGCGGTGACGATCGACGGCGACACGTCAACGTCGGACACGCTGCTGGCCTTCGCCACCGGCGCGGCGGCGGCGAAGGGTGCGCCGAAGATCACGCGCGCCGGCGACCCCAGGCTGAAGGCCTTTGCGAAAGCGTTCAACGAGGTGCTGGCGAACCTGTCGGAGCAGGTGGCGCGCGACGGCGAAGGCGCGCGCAAGCTGGTCGAGGTCGTGGTCGAAGGTGCGACGACGAAAGCCTCGGCAAGGCGAATCGCAATGTCGATCGCCAATTCCCCGCTGGTGAAGACGGCGATCGCAGGCGAGGACGCCAATTGGGGCCGCGTGGTGATGGCGGTCGGCAAGGCCGGCGAGCCGGCCAACCGCGACAGGCTTTCGATCTCCTTCAACGGCATCCGCGTGGCGAAGAGCGGCGCGCGCGATCCATCCTACAACGAGCAGGAAGTGTCGGAGGCGATGAAGGCGCCGAAGGTCCAGATCAAGGTCGCGCTCGGCCTCGGCAAGGGCCGCGACCGCGTGCTGACCTGCGACCTCACCAAGGAATATGTCGCGATCAACGGGGACTATCGGTCGTAGTTGGCTCCCTCGCCCCGCTCTTGCGGGGTCGAGACGAGCGAAGCTCGCTCTTAGAGGGTCGGGGTGAGGGGCTGCTTCCGCACCGGTAGCTCGAGTTGATGGGCCTGTGCCCCTCACCCGGATCGCATCTGGCGATGCGACATAGCCGAAGCTCTGCTTCGGCGTTCTTGAAGAACGGCCGCCGAAGGCGGCCTATGCCTCTCCCCGCAAGCGGGGCGAGGTGAAGCGCCGGCATCAACCGCTGATCCTTGCGTCCGCCACGGCCTTCTTGAACAGCGCGTTCATCGCGTCCGAAATACCCTGGCTCATGCTGACCTCGAAGTAGAGGCCCGGCGAGGCGCAGGCCTGCATGTTCTGGGCGATCTCGCTGTTCGGCGACGGGCCGTAGGGGCCGGCGTTGAACGGCGCGACCCACTTGTTGTACCAGGCATTGGTCGGCAGATCGAGATAGGTGGTGTAGAGCACCGCGATCTTGATGCCGCGATTCTTGATGGTCGTGCACAGCGCCGGATTGATCGGCGACTGGCAGCGCGAGCCCGAGGTGACCGGCTTCAGGCACCCCGAATTGTCCTCGTCGGCGACGCCGTCGGAGACGAAGAACAGGTATTTCAGCGGCGAGGACGACGTGCCTGTGCCCGGCGAGGAGATCGCCGAGTTCATCGACGGCAGGATCTTGGTGTACTGGGTGTGCTGGTCCTTGTTCTCGTTCTGGCCGTTGACCGTCATCAGGTCGATATTGCCGGCTGCCGACTTGGCGCTGGTCAGGCTGGAGGACAGCGAGAACAGGCTGCGCAGCGCGGTCGTCGAGGCGGAGGCGCCGAAATCGTAGATCGCCATGCGGAACTGGTTGGAATAGGTCTGCGTGTTGGCGGCGGTGTCCATCAGCTGCTGGGTGGCGGTACGCAGCACGTCGATGCGGGTGGTGACGCCGAGTGATTTGGCGAGATTGTAGTAGTTGTCCTTGTCCTTGAGGTCGTGGCAGGCGAAGGCGCAGTCATCCTTGGTGTTGGCCACCATCTTGGCGACGTCGGTCGTGGTCGCGCCGACGCCCATCGACGGCGAATTGTCGAGCAGCAGATAGAAATCGATGTAGAGCGGCATGGTGGCGGTGCCGGTCGAGGCCCCGGTGACCGTGAGCTTGCTCTTGCCGATGACGCCGAGAAACATCATCGGCACGTCGGCGGAAAACTGCACGTTGCTGGTGACCACGCCGTTGACGCGGCTGACGGTGATGTTGAGCCCGTTGAGCGCATAGCCGGTGATCCCGCTCATGTTGGCATTGAAGATATTGGTGGCGTCGGCGACGCCCGCCGCGATCGTTCCGTCCGAACTCATGGTGCCCGCGGCGATGAAGGCGGGCGATTGCTTGGCCACCGAGCCCACGCTGGCGGCGTCGGCCGCGGCCTGCAGCTTGGTCCTGATCGCGGTGGCGCGGATATAGTCGAGCCCGCCTCCGGCGGCGGAAATCATCGGCACCAGCGTCAGCGCGAAGATGACGGCAATGTTGCCGGCGCGGTCGCTGCGGAAGTGATCGAGAAGGGGCAGCAATCGTCGCATCGAGGACGCCTGTTCTGGGCAAGTCTCGTCCGGGCGAGACACGCCGACCTTTGCATCCATCCGGTTAATTTCAGGCTTACCGGTGCGGCGGGCGTGCCGAACAAAGCATTTGGTGAACGGCGATCCGGCGGCTAAGGAAAGTCGGTAGAAGTCCGGATCGCTGCACTCAAAATAGGCAAATTCCCCTGGCATGGCCGACGTCAAACTTACCCTCGTGGTCGCCTGCGCGCTGGTCGACGCCGACAAACGCGTGCTGATCGCCCAGCGGCCGCAAGGCAAGGCGCTGGCCGGCTTGTGGGAATTTCCCGGCGGCAAGGTTGAGCCGGGCGAACGGCCGGAGCAGACGCTGATCCGCGAGTTGCATGAGGAGCTCGGCATCGACGTCGCCGAACCGTGCCTGGCGCCGCTCACCTTCGCGAGCCACGCCTATGAGACGTTTCACCTGCTGATGCCGCTCTACATCTGCCGGCGCTGGGAAGGCCAGGCGATGGCGCGCGAGGGCCAGAACCTCGCCTGGGTGCGCGCCACCAAATTGCGCGACTACCCGATGCCGCCCGCGGACCTGCCGCTGATCCCGCATCTGATTGACTTGTTGTTGTAGCCCGGCGGCGTTCCCCGGATGCAGCGCAGCGCGCCGCACTTCGCGGCGTGGTGCGCTGCTGATCCGGGGTCAATGTCGAGAGATGGGTCCCGGCTCTGCGGCGCAGCGTTGCACGCTGCACCGCGTCCGGGACACGAGAGCTACTTCTTGGTTCCCTTCACCGCCGCTTCCAGGCTCGCCTTTGCCGAGCCCGGACGGAGCGGCTTTTGCTGGCTCTCATGCGGCGCCCAGGCGGAGAGCCAGACGATGTCGAAGGTGGCGCGGATGCGGCCGTCGGGATCGGAAAAACGCTCGCCGTAGATTTGCGCCATCCGCAGCAAGGTGGCGCGGCGGGTCGGCACGCGGCGGCGCTCGACGAGCACGTTGGTCGCGCCCATGCGGCGCAGGTCGTGCATCAGCGCAAAGGCATTGTCGTAGCGCACCACGACACGGTCGACGTCGGTGACCGGCAGCGCAAGCCCTACGCGCTGCAGCAGATGGCCGACGTCGCGCAGGTCGGCCGCTGGCGCGACGCGCGGGGAGATGCCGCCCTCGCATTCGGTTTCTGCCGCGGCGAAGGATTGCCGCAGCTCCGTCAGGGTATCGCCCCCCGGCAACGCCGCCAGCAACAACCCGTCCGGCCGGAGCGCGCGGCGGATCTGCGCCAGTACGCCGGGCAGATCGTTGACGAACTGGAAGGCGAGCGCGGAGACGGCGAGATCGATCGATTCCGGTTGCAGCGGCACGGCTTCGCTTGCGGGGTCGAGGCCGATGCGCGCAATCGCCCTGAAGCGCCCTGCCGTCGGCGCGCGCAGCGCCTCGCCCGGTGTCCAGATGTCGGCAACGTCGGAAAAATCGCGCCTCACCGCGGCGATACGGTCGGCCATGTCCTCGGCGACGCGGTCGAGCAGGAAGGTCGCTTCACCCTGTTTGCGCGCGCGCGCCTGCCGCGCGCACAGAAGCGCGCGGTCGAACAGGGCGGGAGCGGTGTTGGCGGTCACGGCCATGACCGGTTGGTACGCCGATCGGCCGGGCCATGGCAATCACCTGCTTGAGCGGCGTGCGGGGCGGCGCTAGCCTCGCTCCATGGACAGCGAGGCCTCTTCCCGCTCGATCATCGCCGTCTTGCGCGGAGCATGGCGGCAGACCGCGAAATTCGCGCTCGACATCGCGCTGCCGACGCTGTGCGTGGCCTGCCGCGAGCCGGTGGACGGCGAAGGCGTCTGTGCCGAATGCTGGGCGAGATTGTCGTTCATCGAGCCGCCTTATTGTCCGCGGCTCGGCATCCCCTTCGTCTACGACCCCGGCCCCGAGCTGTTGTCGATGGAGGCGATCGCGAGCCCGCCGGCATACCAGCGCGCCCGCGCCGCGGTGCGCTATGACGACGTCGCGCGCACGCTGGTGCACGCGCTGAAATACCACGACCGTACCGACCTCGCCCCGACCATGGGCCGCTGGATGGCGCGGGCCGGGCGCGAACTGCTCGGTCAGGCCGACGTGCTGGTGCCGGTTCCCCTGCACTGGCCGCGCGGCTGGAGCCGCCGCTACAACCAGTCGGGCGCGCTGGCCTGCGCCATCGGGCGGCAAAGCGGGGTGGAAGTCGCCACCGAGGCCCTGCGCCGGGTGCGGGCGACCGAGCAGCAGATCGGGCTGTCGCGCGCCCAGCGGGCCAGCAATGTACAGGGCGCGTTCAAGGTGGCCCCGGATCGCATGGCTGATATCCAGGGACGCCGCGTCGTGCTGGTCGACGACGTCTTGACCTCCGGCGCCACCACGGATGCCTGCGCCCGGGCGCTGCTCCGCGCCAAGGCGGCGCAGGTGGACGTGCTGGTGTTCGCCCGGGTTGTGGACAGCCCCCGAGGGCCCATATAATCGGGGCGTCTTCGCTGAATCGAGCTTGAGATGACGGCTGCCATAGAAATCTACACCCGCCCGGGCTGCGGCTACTGCACGGCTGCGAAATCGCTGCTGACGCGCAAGAACGTGCCGTTCAGCGAACTCAGCGTCTCGGCCGATCCCGCTCATCGCGCGGCAATGTACGAACGCGCCGGCGCCGGCGCGACGTTCCCGCAGATCTTCATCGGCAAGACCCATGTCGGCGGCTGCGACGAACTCTACGCGCTCGACCGTGAAGGCCAACTCGACTCCCTTCTCGCCGCCGAAGGGGTGCTGTGATGGCAGGCGACAAGTTCACCGCCGCGATGGTGCAGATGCGCACCGGCCTGTTGCCGGAGCCGAGCTTCGAGCAGGCGGCGAAGCTCATCCGCGAGGCGGCGGCGCAGGGTGCCGATTATGTGCAGACGCCCGAGGTCAGCAACATGATGCAGCTGAACCGCACGGCGCTGTTCGAGCATCTGGCGAGCGAGGAGAACGACAGGTCGCTGAAGGCTTATCGCGCGCTGGCGAAGGAATTGAAGATCCATCTCCACATCGGATCGCTGGCGCTGAAGTACTCGCCCGAGAAGGCGGTCAACCGTTCCTTCCTGATCTCGCCGGAAGGCGCGCTGCTGGCGAGCTACGACAAGATCCACATGTTCGACATCGACCTGCCGGGCGGGGAAAGCTACCGCGAATCCGCCAACTACCAGCCGGGCGAGACGGCGGTCATCTCCGACCTGCCCTGGGGCCGCATCGGGCTGACCATCTGCTACGATCTGCGCTTCCCGGCGCTGTACCGGGCGCTGGCCGAAAGCGGCGCCTCCTTCCTCAGCGTGCCTTCCGCCTTCACCCGCAAGACCGGCGAAGCGCACTGGCACGTGCTGCTGCGCTCGCGCGCCATCGAAACCGGCTGCTTCGTGTTCGCGGCCGCGCAAGCCGGGATGCATGAGAACAAGCGCGAGACCTTCGGACATTCGCTGATCGTCGATCCCTGGGGCGTCGTGATCGCCGAGGGTGGTGTCGAGCCCGGCGTGTTCCTGGCCGAGATCGATCCGGCGAAGGTGGACGACGCGCGGAAGAGCATTCCGTCGCTGCAGCACGGCCGCCGCTTCGGCATCGCCGACCCCAAGGCCGGCCCCGATCATCTGCACCTGGTTCGGGGTTCGGCATGATCCGCTACACCCTGCGCTGCGACAAGAACCACGCTTTCGAGAGCTGGTTCCAGAGTTCGTCCGCCTACGATTCGCAAGTGAAGCGCAAGCTCGTCGCCTGTCCGGTGTGCGGCTCCGCCAAGGTTGAGAAGGCCATCATGGCCCCGCGCATCGTCGGCAAGAAAGGCCGCGACAAGGCCCCGGCGCTGGCCGAAGCGTCCCCGACCGCAGAAGTGCCCGCGTCGGAATCGACCTCGCTGATGATGGCGCAGGAGCGCGAGCTGCGCGCCAAGATCAAGGAACTCCGCGACCACGTCGTCAAGAACGCCGACAATGTCGGCGAACGCTTCCCCACCGAAGCGCGGGCCATGCATTACGGCGACAAGGAGCACCGCCCGATCTACGGCGAGGCTTCGCCCGAGGAAGCCCGCGCGCTGATCGACGAAGGCGTCGAGGTCTCGCCGCTGCCGACGCTGCCGGAAGACCGGAACTGAAGACCTCTCCCCGTCATTGCAATGACGGCGACTAGACCGCCACCAGCAGCGCCACCCCCGCCACGATCAGCAGGATGCCGACACCCTCGCGCGCCGACATCGGCTGCTTGAAGGAATAGTGCGACACGGCCTGCGCGAACAGCACCTCGACCAGCGCCAGCGTGCGCACATTGGCGGCAGCCGTCAGCGCAAACGCCAGGAACCAGAATTGCGAGGCGAAGGCGCCCATGAAGCCTGCCAGCATCGACGGCTTCCACAGGCCGATGATGGCCTTGAGCACGTCGGGCGCGCGGGCCAGCAGATAGACCGTCAGCACCAGCGTCTGCACGAACAGCCCCCACACCAGCGTGTAGGACGCGGCCGTGACGAACGAAACGCCGTCCACCGTGATGATGGCGCCGCGAAAACCGATTGCGGACAGCGCAAAGCAGCCCGCGGCAACGAGGCCGATGATGGTCGGGCGCAGCTCGGCAAAGCCCTTTGCGCCGCCGGGCCGCAGCGCGGTGATGACGACGCCGATCGTGGCAATCACGATCGCCAGCACCTTCAACCAGGTCAGGTGATCGCCGAGGAAGACGAAGCCGAACATCGCCGTCTGGATCGCCTCGGTCTTCAGATACGCCGTCGTCACCACGAAGGACCGGTCGTTCATGGCGACCAGCATCAGCCCGGTGGCGACGATCTGGCTGAGCGCGCCGAGCAGCAGCCACGGCCAGAACGAGGCCGCCGGCCACGGCACGCCATCGCCGGAGACCAGAACGACCACGACGAAGAAGACGATGGAGAACGGAAAGCCGAACAGGAAACGGATGTTGGTCGCGCCCCAGGTGCCGAGCGGCCCGGTCAGCGAACGCTGCATCGCGTTGCGCGCGACCTGGCCGAGCGCAGCGACGATGGTGAAGGGAATCCAGAGCGAGGCGAGGGAGAACATGGGAAGGACCGGCTGGCAATGCCGCTACCGTGCCGGGCACGGCGGGTGCGGTCAACGGGGCAGGCGCATGACAGGATTGCACCCGCCCCGCACGCTATCCAGAACGCGCACGCAAGCAGCGGCCTCAGTAGATCGACGGCTCGCCGACGGGCGCACCGAAGCCTGTCTCGAGAAAGTCGAAGTCGCAACCGTCGTTGGCCTGCTTGATATGCCGGGAAAACATCCAGCCGTAGCCGCGTTCGTAGCGCCGCTCGGGCTGCTTCCATTCGGCGCGGCGTTTGGCCAGCTCCGCCTCGGGTACATCGAGATTGATGGTGCGGGCGGCCACGTCGAGCGAGATGCGGTCGCCGTTTTTCACCAGCGCAAGCGGCCCGCCGACGAAGGATTCCGGCGCCACATGCAGGATGCAGGCGCCATAGCTGGTGCCGCTCATGCGCGCATCCGACAGCCGCACCATGTCGCGCACCCCCTGCTTCACGAGCTTGGTCGGGATCGGCAGCATGCCCCATTCGGGCATGCCCGGACCACCCTGCGGCCCGGCATTGCGCAGGATCAGGATGTGGTCGGCTGACACGTCGAGGTCGGGATCGTCGATCGCCTTCTTCATCGAGGGGTAGTCGTCGAACACCAGCGCGGGTCCGGTATGTTTCAGGAAGCGCGGTTCGCAGGCGCTCGGCTTGATCACACAGCCGTCGGGCGCGAGATTGCCCTTCAGCACCGCCAGCGCACCCTCCCTGTAGATGGGGTTGTCGACGGTACGGATGACGTCGTCGTTGTAAACCTCGGCGCGTGCGATGTTGTCGCCGAGCGGCTTGCCGGTGACGGTGATGCAGTCGAGATGCAGATGCTCCCTGATCCGCCCCATCAATCCCGGAAGCCCGCCGGCGTAGAAGAAATCCTCCATCAGATAGGTGTCGCCGCTCGGCCGCACATTGGCGATAACCGGCACCTTGCGGCTCGCCTTCTCGAAATCGTCGAGCCCGATGTCCTGGCCGGCGCGGCGGGCCTGCGCGATCAGATGAATGATCGCGTTGGTCGAGCAGCCCATCGCCATTGCAACGGTGATCGCGTTCTCGAACGCCTTGCGGGTCTGGATCTTCCGCGGGGTGAGATCTTCCCACACCATCTCGACGATGCGGCGGCCGCATTCGGAGGCCATGCGGACGTGATTGGCATCCGCGGCCGGAATCGAGGAGGCGCCCGGCAGGGTCATGCCGATCGATTCCGCGATCGCGGTCATGGTCGAGGCCGTGCCCATGGTCATGCAGGTGCCGTAGCTGCGGGCGATGCCGGCTTCGACGTCGACCCAGTCCTTGTCGGAGATCTTCCCGGCACGCCGTTCGTCCCAGTATTTCCAGGCGTCGGACCCCGAACCCAGCGTCCTGCCCTTCCAGTTGCCGCGCAGCATCGGGCCGGCGGGAAGATAGATCGCCGGAATGTTCATGCTGGTGGCCCCCAGCAGCAGGCCCGGCGTGGTCTTGTCGCAGCCGCCCATCAGCACGACGCCGTCGACGGGATGGCCGCGCAAGAGCTCTTCTGCGTCCATCGCCAGCATGTTGCGGTAGAGCATCGTGGTCGGCTTCAGGAACGATTCCGACAGCGACAGCGCCGGCAGCTCCATCGGAAAGCCCCCGGCCATCAGCACGCCGCGCTTGACGTCGTCGACGCGGCTCTTGAAGTGCATGTGGCAGGGCTGCGCGTCCGACCAGGTGTTGAGGATGGCGATGACTGGCCGGTCCTTCCATTCCTCCGGCGCGTAGCCCATCTGCATCGCGCGCGAGCGGTGGCCGAAAGCGCGCAGATCGTCGGGCGCGAACCAGCGCGCGCTGCGCAGCTGATCCGGACGCTTCTTCTTGTCGGTCATGTCAGGGAGCCCCGGTGCTGGACGGCACCGCACGTGACGGCGCCGAAGGTCATTCGCGCGCGGCGTCCGGAAATATTCTGACGACTGATGCGCGCGGCGCAGGTTACGGACAAACGCAGGCTGTGCCAAGGTCTGCCCGGTAACGTGCATAGCGCCGGAACGACACCGCTGGAACCGCCGAAGCGCTTGCGTAAGCGCCAAACTCGGATAACGATTCAACCTTCCGTTGATGTGATTCCCGGCAGAGCGGCGGCCCTGGCAAAAATCCTCATCATAGACGACGACATTTCCGTTCAGGTGACCTTGCGGCTTCTTCTCGAGGGTGCCGGCCATGACGTCGTTGCGGCCAATAGCGGCCGTCGCGGTCTCGACCTGCTCGAGGCCGCAGCGTTCGACCTTCTGATACTCGATATCTTCATGCCGGGGATGGACGGATTCGAGACGTTGCGGCTTGTGCGCCAGCACAAGGCGTCGCTCCCCATCATCGCGATCTCGGGGCGGCCGATCCCCACGGGTCCGGACGACGCACCGGACTTTCTCGTCATGGCCACCAAGCTCGGCGCCGTCAGGAGCCTGCACAAGCCGTTCCGGGCAAGCGTTCTCCTGGCGACAGTTGCCGCTTGTCTTGACGCCGCAAACCGTCCATCGTCGCAAGCAGGGGCCGGCAGGATCGTCTCCGGCAACTGACGCGAAACGAGCTGCCTTGCCGTTGGCCGCTCTGCGGCGAGCTGGGGAAATGGCAAAGAGCGCGACATGACGCTCACGACAAGGCTGGCCATCGCGATGATCCTGCTCGTCGCGATCGCGGTATCCGCGGTCGGATGGCTCGGTTATCGCGGCATCGAACAGGAAGTCCTGCCCCGCATCCTCGATCGCACCGAAAACCATTCGCGGCTGGTGGCCTTCGATCTGGAATCGCATGTCCGCGGGGCGCGCGGCGACATCGCCGGCTTCCGCTCCGCCGCGGCGCTCAACGGCCTGATCCGCGCGCGAACCGCCGGCGGCATCGACCCGGTCGACGGGCTGTCGGAAAGGACCTGGCACGACCGGCAGGCAGAGCGCCTGGTGGCCGAACTGCAGGCCAAGCCGGAATACGCGCAGTTCCGGATCATTGGCGTCGAGGACGGCGGCCGCGAACTCATTCGCGTCGACCGCTCCGGACCGAACGGCGCGGTGCGTCTCGTCCCGGAGGCGGAACTGCAGCGAAAAGGAGAGCGGCCCTATTTCAAGGAGGCGATCCTCCTTTCCCCCGGAGACATCCACGTTTCGGCGCTCGATCTCAACCGGGAACACGGCGCGGTCGGGATTCCCCATGTGCCGACCGTGCGCGTCGCCACGCCGCTGCAGCGGCCGGATGGCAAACCGTTCGGAATTGCGATCGTCAACGTCGACATGCGCCCGGCGCTCGACCGGGTGCGGACTTCGGTACGGCAGGGCGGCGCGATCTACGCCGTCGGCAAGCGCGGCGACTATTTCGTCCATCCCGACCGGACACGCGAATTCGCCACCGATCTCGGCGGATCGGCCGACTGGCGCAAGGACTTTCCCGATCTGGCGCCCCTGCTCGGCTCGTCGGGAACCGTCTCGCGGACGATACCGGACGCCGTGGGCAAGCAGGATGGCGTGGCGCTCGCCAGCGCTGCGCTTGCCGGCAGCGAGTGGGTGGGCATCATCGAGACCGTACCCAATGCGGTGATTATCAGCCCTGCCGAGCAGGTCCGCGACACCGCGATCAAGGTGGGCATCATTGCGGTGCTTTGCGCCGCGGCGCTGGCGCTATTGATCGCGCGGTCGCTGACTCGGCCGATCGCGCAGCTGACGAACGCGGTCGAGAGCATCGGCCGCGGCGGCGCCCTCGTCGTTCCGACGGATGCAACCGGAGAAACCGGCGTGCTGGCGCGCGCCTTCGCGCGGATGGTCGCCGAATCGACCGACAAGACGCTGGCGCTGGAACGTGAGGTGGCCGAACATCGCCGCACCGAGGCGGCGCGCGATCATCATGCCGAGCGCGAGCGGCTGTTCAGTGCGGCGGTCGAGTCGTCCAACGACGCCATTATCACGATGTCGCTGGACGGCACGGTGACGGGGTGGAATTCCGCCGCCGAGCGGCTGTACGGCTATCCCGCGAGCGAGGCCGTCGGCAGGAACATCGACCTGATCGTTCCCGCCGACCGTCGATCGGAGGTCGAGGACACCCTGCGGCGGATTGGCTGGGGCGAGAAGATCGAGCACAACGAGACGGTGCGCCGGCGCAAGGACGGCAGCCTCGTCGAGGTGTCGCTCAGCATCTCGCCGATCAGGTCCCCGTCGGGAGCGACCATCGGCATCTCGAAGGTCGCGCGCGACATCACCGAAACCAACCGCACCCGGCTCGCGCTGCGGCAGCAGACCGAAGAGCGCCGCCGCATCTTCGAGACCTCGCAGGACCTGATCCTGGTGATGAATTCGCGCGGCTATCTGGTCCAGATCAGCCCGAGCTGCGAAACCGTGCTGGGCCACCGCCCGGACGAAATGATCGGGCGCAGCGGCGAGGACTTCATCCATCCCGACGACCTCGAGATATCGCGCGCGGAAATGCGCGCCGCACGGCGCGGCGAACGGACCAAGATTTCCGATACGCGGGTCTTCCACAAGGACGGACACGCCGTTCCGCTGTCGTGGCTCGGGACGTGGTCCGAGCCGGTGAAGCGCTTCTTCTTCGTCGGCCGCGACATGAGCGAAACCCTGCGGACGGAGCAGAACCTGCGCGAGAGCGAGCAACTGGCGCGCGGCATCATCGAGACCGCCCTCGACGCGTTCGTGCAGATGGACGAAAGCGGCCGCATCACCGACTGGAACAGCCAGGCCGAAAAGATCTTCGGCTGGTCGCGCAGCGAGGCGATCGGCAAGCGGCTCGCCGAGCTGATCGTTCCCGAGCAGCACCGCGCCGCGCATCGCGCCGGCCTCGAACATTTCCTGTTCACCGGCGAGGGCCGCATCCTCGGGAAGCGGCTGGAAATCGAGGCGCTGCGGCGCGACGGGCGCGAGATCAAGGTCGAGCTCTCCATCACCGAATTGAAGCGGCGCGACGGCATCGTGTTCAACGGCTTCATCCGCGACCTCACCGACAAGCTGGCGGCCGAAGACCGCATCCGGCATGCGGAGAAGATGGAGGCGGTCGGCCAGCTCACCGGCGGCATCGCGCACGACTTCAACAACATCCTCACCGTCATCACCGGAACGATCGAGATCCTCGCCGAGGCGGTCGCCGACAAGCCGCAGCTCGCCGCCATCACCGGAATGATCGACGATGCCGCCTCGCGCGGCGCCGAACTGACGCAGCATCTGCTGGCCTTTGCCCGCAAGCAGCCGCTGCAGCCGCGCGAGACCGACATCAATACCCTCGTCATCGACACCGCCAAACTGCTGCGTCCGACGCTCGGCGAGCAGATCGAGATCGAGTCGGTGTTCGACGGCGAAGCCTGCATTGCCACCGTCGATCCGAACCAGCTTGCCACGGCGCTGCTCAATCTCGCACTGAATGCCCGCGATGCGATGCCGAGCGGCGGCAAGCTCATCCTGGAAACCGGCTACGCGGTGCTCGACGATGCCTATGCCAGGAGCAACGAGGACGTCCGCCCCGGCCGCTATGCCCTGATCGCGGTGAGCGATACCGGGGTCGGGATCCCGCCCGACATTCTCGACAAAGTGTTCGACCCGTTCTTCACCTCGAAGGGCCCCGGCAAGGGAACCGGGCTCGGGCTGAGCATGGTCTATGGCTTCGTCAAGCAGTCGGCGGGACACATCAAGATCTACAGCGAGGAAGGGCACGGCACGACCATCAAGATGTACCTGCCGCCCGGAACGGGCGCGGCGGTCGCCGCCGAGCCGGTGGCGGCAACCGTACAGGGCGGCCACGAAACCATTCTCGTCGTCGAGGACGACAAGCTGGTCAGGGACTACGTGCTTACCCAGCTGCACTCGCTCGGCTATGTGACGCTCGATGCGGCGAATGCCGCGGAGGCGCTGGCGCTGGTCGAGGCCGGCCGGCAGTTCGACCTGTTGTTCACCGACATCATCATGCCCGGAGCCATGAACGGCCGCGAGCTCGCCGACGAGATCGAACGCCGCCGCCCGGGGATGAAGGTGCTCTACACGTCCGGCTATACCGAGAACGCGATCATCCACCACGGCCGGCTCGACACCGGCGTGCTGTTGCTGGCCAAGCCCTACCGCAAGTCCGACCTCGCCGGCATGATCCGCAAGGCGCTTGGAGACTAAAGCGCGATGAGATCGGGATGAATCGTCATCGCGCTTCAGGTTGTCGTTTGAGCATGATCTTTCCGGAAAACCGCTTCACACTTTTCCGGATCATGCTCTAGACCAGCCGCTCACGCGTTGCGCGAGGCCGTCATCACGATGCGGACCAGATCGGCGGCGTTGCGCGCGCCGAGTTTCTTCATGATGTTGGCGCGGTGATCCTCGATGGTGCGGGGGCTGATGCCGAGGTGCCGCCCCGCTTCCTTGTTGGAGGCGCCTTTGGTGAACTGCTCGAGCACCTCGCGCTCGCGCCGCGTCAGCGGCTCCCGGCCGGGGAAATGCAGCGTCTGGATCGACCCGGCGTTGCCGGACTTGCGGCGCGCATAGGCGTCGATCGCCTCGTTCAGCCTGTTCACGATTTCGCTGCCGCGAAACGGCTTTTCGATGAAGTCGAGCGCACCGCTCTTGATGGCGCTCACTGCCATCGAGATGTCGCCCTGCCCCGAGATCATGAAGATCGGCGCAGGGTAATCCTCACCGTGGAGCTCTTTGAGGATATCGAGCCCGGATTTGCCGGGAATATGCACGTCGAGCAGGATGCACGACGGCGTTCTGCTTCGCGCAACCGCCAGCAGCGCAGCGCCGTCGGCAAAGCAGATCACTTCGTACCCGCCCGCCGACAACACCATCGACAGCGTATCGCGAACGGCGGGATCGTCATCGACGACGAATATCTCGCCGCGGGAACCGGTTTTTTCGGACATGTGCCTTCGTCCACCGCCGATTGAGAATGACGCGCACCCGGCCGAACGGAGCCCACCGGCCCCGGATCGAACGTCCCGTATTTGTACGGGACGTTGACTTAACCGACAAGTAGCGCCGTCGCCTCTAGAAGGAGGTACAGGAGCAAAGCTATGCAGAAGACAACGGGTGGCGGCATGCGGCCGGAGTCCGCCTGTCGAAACGAAAGATATCGCATGGTCGTGTCCGACCTGGCCTCGGTCATCGGCCACGTCAGGAAAAGCCTCGAGCTGATCGAATCGGAAATCGCCAGCGGAACGGACGCCGAAGAGGCCTCCGATATCGTCGTGCTGGACGACGTGACGCCGGGCTATTCGCGGGCGCAGGCTGCATTGCGGGATTGCGAGGCCGGCTTGAGAGCCGCCCTTCACCTGCTGCAGGAGTCCGTGCCGCCGGGCGACCGTACTTGTGAATTCGTGGCAGTAGAGGGCCTGCTGCCGGCGCACTGACCTCTTTTCGACCGGACCGGCGACGATCCGCCGCAGGGAGGCGGCGCGACCTACGCCATCATGGCGTCATTGCCGGACGCGCCACCGCGCCCCTTCTTGGCGTTCTTGCCCTTCAGGAAGGAAACGTCCATCTCGGTACCGTTGACGCGAACCAGCTCGCAGCGCCGGTAGGCGAGTCCCGTCGACGACAGCAGCAGGAAGAACTCCTTGAGATTGAGACCCTGAATGGAACCTTCGACCGTGAGCGCCGCGTCGTTGTCGGAAATGGCGTTCAGCACGCAGTCGCGTCGCCAGGTGCCGTCGATCGCCATGATGCAGACGTCATAGCCCCGACTGAAGGTTACGCGTTCGGCTCCCCTGTTCTCGTCGGACATCGGTTACATCCCGGCGGCTGCCGCGATCCTCGGTGCCGCCGCTGGCGCTTTGGCCGCGCGCATGTCATTCGGCCGGTAAAGGCCGCGCTTGTCCGGATAGGGCTTGAAGGCGTCGGTAAGCCCGACGACCGTCTCCGCCGCGCCCAGCACCAGGAAGCCGTCCGGCTCCATCGCCTTGCAGAGCCGGTTGAATATGTTGATCTTGGTGTCCTGGTCGAAATAGATCAGCACGTTGCGGCAGAAGATCACGTCGAAAGTGCCGAGCTGCGAGAAATCGTGCAGCAGGTTGAGCTGCCGATGCTGAACCATGGCCCGGAGGTCCGGGTTGATCTGCCAGAACTCGCCGGTCTGCTTGAAGTACTTGACCAGCAGCTGGATCGGCAGGCCGCGCTGGACCTCGAACTGGCTGTAGAGTCCGGCCCTCGATTTCTCCAGAACTTCCTGCGACAGATCGGTCGCAATGATCTCGACGCGCCAGCCGGCGAGCTGGCTGTCCATCTCCTTCAGGCACATCGCCAGCGAATAGGGCTCCTGGCCGGTCGAGCCGGCGGCGCACCAGATGCGAATGCTCTTGCGCGCCGCGCGCGCCTTGAGGACTTCCGGCATGATCTCCTGACGGAAATGGTCGAACGGCACCTTGTCGCGGAAGAAGAACGTCTCGTTGGTGGTCATCGCTTCGACCACTTGCGCGACGAGCGGGGCGGAACCCGTCTTCATCTTCTGGACGAGTTCGGGGATGCCGGCGAGCCCGGCCTTGCGCGCCAGCGGGGCGAGGCGACTTTCGATCAGATATTGCTTGTCGGCAGACAGGTCGAGACCTGACTGATCCTTCAGCAGCTTGCGCAGGTACTCATAATCTGGCGGTGTCACGGCAACCTCTCACACGAACGCAACAAACAAACCGGCCGGCTCAGACCGGAGCAGCGATCAGTCCGACTTCCTGGAATTTCGCCGCGACGATGTCCTTGTCGAACGGCTTCATGATGTACTCGTTGGCGCCGCCATGCAGCGCCTTCGAAATGTGGTCGATGCCGTTCTCGGTGGTGCAGAACACCACCTTCGGCGCATCGCCGCCGGGAAGCTGGCGCAGGTGCATCATGAACTCGAAACCGTCCATGACGGGCATGTTCCAGTCGAGCAGCACCGCATCCGGCAGCTCGCGCT
>CAZDEZ010000024.1:0-56796 GCA_964504705.1 uncultured Bradyrhizobium sp. | reverse complement strand
TGGGGCTCGAACTGCTCGCCAAGGGCGCCGCCGAGATCATCGAGCGCAGCCGGCCGGCGGAGGCCGTGCAGGATACGGCGTGAGGAAGGCCTGGGACCTCATCCTGAGGAGGCGCGAAGCGCCGTCTCGAAGGATGAATGGCACCAGTCGGGCCTCATGGTTCGAGACGCGCGAAGACGCGCTCCTCACCACGAGGATCACACCCTAGCCTCTATATTCCCGCACGCGCTTGACCATCCGTTCGACATGCGCGATCGGGGTTTCCGGCTGGATGCCGTGGCCGAGGTTGAAGATCAGGCGGCCCTTCCCGTAGCTCGCCAGCACCTCGTCCACCGCGCGGTCCAGCGCTGCGCCGCCGGCGATCAGCGCCAGCGGATCGAGATTGCCCTGTACGGCGACCTTGCTTTGCACGCGCTCGCGGATCATCGCGGGCTCCGCGGTCCAGTCGATGCTGACGGCGTTGACCCCGGTGGCATCCACATAGGCCGGCAATTGCCCGGCCGCGCCGCGGGGAAAGCCGATAATCTTCGCATCCGGCACCTGCTTGCGCACGCCCTCGACGATGCGCCGCGCCGGCTCGACCGACCAGCGCTGAAACTCGCGCGGCGGCAGCACGCCGGCCCAGGTGTCGAATATCTGCAGCGCGTCGGCGCCGGCCTTCAGCTGCGACACCAAATACTGGATCGAATTCTCGACCAGGATGTCGATGATTTTCGCAAAGGCCTCCGGATGCCGGTACGCCATCATCCGCGCCGGTGCCTGGTCCGGCGTGCCTTGCCCGGCGACCATGTAGGTCGCTACCGTCCACGGCGCGCCGCAGAAGCCGATCAGCGCGATCTTGGGGTCGAGCTCGGCGCGCACGCGGCGCAGCGCTTCGTAGACCGGCTCCAGCTTGCCGAAATCGGCCTTGGCCGCGAGCGTCGAAACCTTGTCCGGCGTGTCCAGGGGATCAAGCCGCGGCCCTTCGCCGGCCTCGAAGCGCACCGAGCGGCCGAGCGCATGGGGGATGACGAGGATGTCGGAGAAGATGATCGCGGCATCGAAATTGAACCGGCGGATCGGCTGTAGCGTAACCTCGGCGGCATATCCCGGCGTGAAGCAGAGATCGAGGAAGCTGCCGGCCTTCTCGCGCAGCGCGCGGTATTCCGGCAGGTAGCGGCCGGCCTGGCGCATCATCCAGAGCGGCGGCACCGACTGCCGCTGGCCGGCCAATACTTCGATAAAGGGCTTTGTCACTGGGGTCCCGGGATCACTGTAAGGCCATCCTGTACACGTCGCGGCGGCATTGGCCAACCGGGGTTCCCATACACCGGCGACGGCGGCGAGGGAACCGCGCCGTGGGCTCTCGCGTTGTCGTCCCTGAAAATGGAGGGATAGATGGCCGAGAAACTGGCTGAGAAGTTCGATCCTGCCGCCCACGACAAGTATGCGGTCGATCCGCGGGAAGCGCTGAAGGCGGACCGCGAGGCTCACGCACAGCTCGAGGCCGGGTTGCGCGACACCTTCCCTGCGTCCGATCCGGTCAGCGCCACCCAGCCCGCGAAATCCAGGGCCGACGGTGACCGTGAGAACGCCTCGCTCTGGGACAAGATCACCGCCATATTTCGCTGACGAAGGGCGATGACCAACGCGCCCGCCTCAGTAATGGGGCGGGCGTTCGTTGGCGGGACCCGGCGCGCGCGCCTCGGCCTCCTGCAGGCGGTCGCTGAGCGCCGCGAGTTGCCGGGTCAGCGCGTCGATCTGCTTCCATTGCGATGTGATGGTCGCATTCAGCGTTTCGATCGTTTCGTCCTGATAGGCGGTGCGCGCTTCCAGCGCGTCGATGCGCTCGCTCAAGCCCTGCAGCTCGCTCATTTCTGCCGCTCCCGCAAGCCGTGGCCGAGCGCGATACGCTCGTCGAACACGAAGCACTCGCCGCGCCAGCGGCTTGCGCTCTCCGGCATGTCTTCCAGGTACTTCAAGATGCCGCCCTTGAGGTGAAACACCTCGGCAAACCCCTGCGCGAGCAGATAGGCACTGGCCTTCTCGCAGCGGATGCCGCCGGTGCAGAACATCGCGATCCTGCGATGCCTTGCCGGATCGAGCCGCTCCGCCGTGAACTGCTTGAACTCGCCGAAGCTCTTGATCCGCGGATCGACAGCGCCCTCGAACGTGCCCATCGCGACTTCGAAGGCGTTGCGGGTGTCGAGAATGAGGGTCTCGGGATCCGAAATCAATTCGTTCCAGTGGGCGGCGTCCACATAGATGCCCACCTGCCTTGTCGGATCGACGCCGGCCGCGCCCAGCGTCACGATCTCCTTCTTCAGCCGCACCTTCAGGCGCTGGAACGGCATTTCGGCGGCGGTCGAGTATTTCGGTTCGAGATGATCGAGCCGGCCGCCGAACAGCTCGCCCTGCTGCAGTGCTTCCATCACGTCCGCAATCGCTTCTTCGCTGCCCGCGAGCGTTCCGTTGATGCCTTCGTCGGCCAGCAGCACGCTGCCCCTGAGCCCGTGTGCAGCGCACAGCGCGCGCAGGGGCGCGCGCAATTCCCGGAAATCCGGCAGCGCGGCGAACTGGTAGAAGGCGGCGACCCTGTAAGCCATGGCCGTGTTTATCAGGGGGCCGGGAAGGGGAAAACCCCGCCGGCTTCATCTGTCGCCCCTGCGAAAGCAGGGGCCCATACGCCGCGGCGCCGCCTTTTCCGCGGTGTGGGACGCATTCCCGTCTCCTCGGACGCCGGTGGTTATGGGTCCCTGCTTTCGCAGGGACGACTGCGATTGTCATGCGCGGCCGGCCATTGCGCGGATAGCCCCGAATATGTCATCTAGCCCGGCTTTTTCCGGCCATCCCGCCTGCCGGACAACGACAAGAGAGCCCTCCAATGAGAAGCTTCCATTTTGCCGGCCGCTCGACCGTTCACGCCCAGAACGCGATGGTGGCGACCTCGCACCCGCTCGCGGCGATGACGGCGATCGAGGTACTGCGCGCCGGCGGCACGGCGGCGGACGCTGCGGTCGCGGCCTGCGCGCTGCTCGGCGTGATCGAGCCGCAATCGACCGGCATCGGCGGCGACTGCTTTGCGCTCTTGCAGAAAAAGGGCGAGGGCAAGATCACCGCCTATAACGGCTCCGGCCGCGCGCCGATGGCGGCGAAGGCGGAATGGTATCTCGAGCGCAAGATCAACTCGGTGCCGCTGACCTCGGCGCACGCGGTCAGCATTCCCGGCGCGATCGACGCCTGGGAAACCATTTTGCGCGATCACGGCAAGCTCGGCCTCGACACGCTGCTGCAGCCCGCGATCAAGGCGGCGGAACAGGGCTACGTGGTGTCGCCGCGCATCGCCTTCGACTGGAAGAACCAGTTCGAGAAGCTGAAGAACGGCACGAATACCGTGCGGTACCTGCTGCCGGGGGGCAAGCCGGCGGTGGCCGGCGACATCATCCACCAGCCCGAACTCGGCAAGACGTTGCGCGCCATTGCGAGCAAGGGCCGCGAGGCCTTCTACAAGGGCGAGATCGCCGAGGACATGGTCGAGACGCTGCGTGGCATCGGCGGTCTGCATACGCTCGACGATTTCGCCGCCCACACCACCGAGACCACGGTGCCGATCGGAACCGGCTACCAGGGCTACGACGCCTGGCAATGTCCGCCCAACGGCCCCGGCATCACCATGCTGGTGATGCTCAACATCCTCCAGCGTTTCGACCTGAAGAAGTTCGCGCCCCTCAGCGTCGAGCGTTTCCACATCGAGGCGGAAGCCGCCCGCATCGCCTACATGATGCGCGAGCAGTTCATTGCCGATCCCAAACATGTCGACGTCGACGTGGTGCGCATCCTCGCCAGGGACTTCGCGGAGGAGCACGTCGGCAAGATCCGCATGGACCGCGTGCTGGAATTGCCGAACGTGGCGCCGCCGATGAATCCCTCGACGATCTACGTCACCGTCGTCGACAAGGACCGCAACGTCTGCTCCTTCATCAATTCGATCGCGCATTCCTTCGGCTCGGCGATCGTTTCCAACAAGACCGGCATCCTGCTGCAGAACCGCGCCGGCGGCTTCCGCATCCAGCCGGGCCATCCCAATTGCATCGCGCCGGGCAAGCGGCCGCTGCACACCATCATTCCCGGCCTTTTGACGAAGAACGGCCGCTCGATCATGCCGTTCGGCGTGATGGGCGGACAGTACCAGCCGACCGGTCAGTGCCACGTGCTGACCAACATCCTCGACTATGGCTGCGACCTGCAGGAGGCGATCGACATGCCGCGCGGCCTGCACTACGAGGGCGTCTACCAGCTCGAGGACGGCGTTCCGGCGGAAGTGGTGGAAGGGCTGAAGAAGCTCGGCCACAAGACCACCAGCATCGTCAGCCCGCTCGGCGGCGGCCAGGCGATCTGGATCGACTGGGACAAGGGCACGCTGACCGGCGGCTCCGATCCGCGCAAGGACGGCTGCGCGCTCGGCTACTAGAGCATGATCCCAAAAAGTGGGAACCGGTTCTCGGAAAAGGTCATGCTCAAGAGAGAGTTCATTCAACGAGAGGCAACAGCAATGCGATCTTCCCGGCGCACCATTCTTTCGACCATGCTCGGTGGCGTCGCCGCCGCGATCGCCACAAGCGCCGCGGCGCAGACCAAAGGAAAATCCATGACCACAGCTTCAGGCTTGCAGATCGTCGATATCAAGGAAGGCAGCGGCGCTTCGCCGAAGACAGGCCAGACCTGCGTCATGCACTACACCGGCTGGCTCTATGAGAACGGCCAGAAGGGCAAGAAATTCGATTCGTCGGTCGATCGCAACGAGCCGTTCGAATTCCCGATCGGTACCGGCCGCGTCATCAAGGGCTGGGACGAGGGCGTCGCCACCATGAAGGTCGGCGGCAAGCGTACGCTGATCATTCCGGCCGCGCTCGGCTACGGCGCCCGTGGCGCCGGCGGCGTCATTCCGCCGAACGCGACGCTGATGTTCGACGTCGAACTGCTCGCGGTGAAGTGACGCGAAGCGCTCGTCTCCCTCGCCCCGCTCTTGCGGGGTCGAGACGAGCGAAGCTCGCTCTTGGAGGGCGGGGTGAGGGATGTCTCGGCAACCGGGACTCGTGGCGAGTCCCCTTTTTCGATATTCTCCCGGGAACGGAACTCTTTCGAAGGCAGAACAAATGTCCGGTTCCCACGATCACACGCATTCGCATGACCACGATCACGCCGACCTGGAACGCTGGAAGAATGACGGCGTGCGCGTCATTCCCGGCAACCAGCTCGATCCCAACGTGCCCTCGACGCCGGGCATGGACCGCAAGGCCGCGATCAATTTCGCCCGCGCCGGCGCGCAGAAGCTCTGGGCCGGCACCGTCACCATCCGGCCCGACGCCAAGACCGGCGCGCATCACCACGGCCATCTCGAAAGCATCATCTATGTGGTGAAGGGCAAGGCTCGGATGCGGTGGGGCGAGAAGCTGCAGTTCACCGCCGAAGCCGGCCCCGGCGATTTCATCTTCGTGCCGCCCTACGTGCCGCATCAGGAGATCAATGCCAGCCGCGACGAGGTGCTGGAATGCGTGCTGGTGCGCAGCGACGGCCAGGCCGTCGCCGTCAATCTCGACATCGAGCCGGTCGAGAAACCGGAGACGGTGCTGTGGGTCGACCCCGTGCACCGCGATCCCGCCGAGAGCAAATAGCCTGGCGCGCGGCTGCCGCGGCCCCCTGCAATACCGTCAAGGACTCCAAAAAAACAGCAACGGGCTGTCGGATCGCGGCAGGCCCGGCCGTCCTTGGGCCGGAACCCCGGTAAGGAGCCCCCATGGCCAGAATGATCTTCGTCAGCCTGCCCGTCGCCGACCTCAAGCGTTCGATCGCCTTCTATCAGGCGGTCGGAGCGGTGAAGAACGAACAGTTCTGCGACGACACCACGGCCTGCATGGCGTTTTCCGACACCATCTACGTCATGCTGACAACCCCCGATAAATTCAACCAGTTCACGCCCAAGAAGATCGCCGACGCCAGAACGACCTGCCAGGTGCTGCTTTGCCTGTCCGCAGACAGCCGCGACGAGGTCGACGACCTGATCAACAGGGCCGTGGGCGCCGGCGGCACCCCCGATCCTTCGCCGGTCGACGATTTCAGCTTCTTGTACGGCCGCAGTTTCGATGACCCCGACGGCCACGGCTGGGGCGTGAACTACATGGACATGGAGGCGGCGGAAGCGCAGTTCGCCGCCGAGAACGCCTGATCGAAACGCGCTGGAGATTGCAGATGTCGAAGATTACCCCCTGTCTGTGGTTCGGAAACGAGGCCGAGGAGGCCGCGAACTTCTATGTGTCGCTGCTACCGGATTCCAAAATCGAAACCATCCAGCGCAGCCCCGCCGATTATCCGCACGGCAAGGCCGGGAACGTCATCATGGTGGAGTTCACGCTCGCCGGTCAGCGGTTCACCGCGCTCAACGGCGGCATGCGCATGGAATACACCAACGCCGTCTCCTTCATGATCGACTGTGCCGATCAGGCCGAAGTCGATCGTCTTTGGGACGCGATCCTGGCCCATGGCGGCAAGACCGAGCAATGCGGCTGGATCCGGGATCGCTATGGCTTGGCCTGGCAGATCATCCCGACAGCGCTCGGAAAGTACCTCGGCGGTCCCGACAAGGCCGGCGCGCAGCGCGCCATGCAGGCGATGCTCGGCATGGTCAAGCTCGACATCGATGGCCTGAAGCGCGCGTATGAAGGCAAGTCGGCGGCGTAAATCCCTCCACTCCCGGCCTCTCCCCGCCGCAAGGGCGGGGAGAGGGGGAGTGAAGCGACCGCGCTAGTAGTTGATCCGCAAGCCCACGCCGCCGTGGATGGTGTTGCCGACCGGCTGCGGCCCGAGCGTGCCGTTGACGAAGACGTCGGCGACCCAGCCCTTGCTGATGCGGAAGCCGAGCCGGCCGCCATATTCGAACCAGCCCTGGTTGCCGATGGTCGGCGTCACCATGCCCTGGCCGGTGACGGCGGCGACGACGCCGGACTGCGTGCCGAAGGCATGGACGTAGCCGCCGTTGATGTTGCCTTCGAGATAGTTGTTGATCAGGTGCGTCCATTGCCCGCCGATCTTGGCCAGCGTGGTCCTGTCGGTGCCGGTGTTGAAAGTCGCGTCGAACGGATTGAACGCGATCGACTGGTCGGTATAGCCCTTCACTCGCTGCCAGAGCTGCCAGATCTCGACCGCGGCGGCGACCTCGTCGCGGGGCGATATGCGTCCGATCCAGCCCGCACGGCCGTAGACGGCGTAGTTCTCCGCGGTGGTGTTGCCGTCCACCGTCACCGCGCCGAGGCTCGTCTGGTAGCTTCTTGTGTAACGCACCTTCTCGTAGGGCGTCAGGATGGTACCGATGTCGAAGAACGGCCGCGACTTGCCCCAGTCGGTGAAGTCGTAGCGTAGCGCCAACGCGCCGATCGGCGCAGCGGTCACGCTGTAGCCGTTCTCGCCGTAATGCGTGTAGGCAAGGCCGGCGAGCAGCGCGAGATTGTCGGTGATGTTCTTGCGGCCGTGGACGCCGGCCGAGAACGAGCCCACCGATCCGAACGCGCTGAAGCAGTCGTTGCAGTTGATCTGCTCGTTGATGCCGAGCAGCACCGTGCCGAGCACGCGATTGGTGATCATCTGGTTGAAACGCTGCTTGGCGACGTCGTTGATCGAACCGGCGCTGGAATCGGCGCCCGTGGGGCAGGGCGGCGCTGCGGCCGGGCCGTTGCCGGGGACTTCCGTCGCGGCAGCGTTGTAGTTGTAGTTGTAGAGGTTGGAATTGTTCGTCGACGTGGATGTCGAGGTCGAGGTCGATGTCGACGTAGATGTCGACGTTGAAGTCGACGTGGAGGTCGACGTCGAAGTGGACGTCGAAGTCGAGCACGAGCTCGACAGCGACTGCGCGTGGGCGACGCCGGTTTCGCCGCGCAGGAACAGCAGGGCGGCCGCCACCAGCATGGTGGCGAAGACGATCCAGCTGCGGGAGACACCTGCCATGATCACCTTCCGCACAGGATGCCGTTGGGATCTTCGATCATGGCCGGCGTGAATGTCGGCGAGGCGTCGGCAAACTCCGTGGTGGTGCACAGGCCCGCCGCGGCGCCGCAATTGCTGGCAAACGTCCAGGGCGGGTTGTTGCTCTTCTGGATCGTGATCTTGCCGTTCGCCGCCGAAGTGATGATCGCGGTGTCGCCGGGCTGAGTCAGTTCGATGCACTGGAAGTTCAGCGTGCAGACGCGCGAAGCACCGTCCTGCAGCACCACGACGGTGCGGCCGCGCTGGGCCAGGATGTCGAGGATGGTGCCGCGGATGCCGATGGTGGCAAGACCCGTCGTGATCTTGTAGGCGTTCTTGTCGGAATGTCCGGTGACGAAGCGGAACGCGCCGGTCGTCATGCGGATAGTGACGTCCTTGTAGCTGCGCTCGTCGTTGAACACGGTGCGGTCGAGCGTGATCGAGGAGTTGGCGCCCAGCGACAGGTTGGTGGAATCGATCATCACCAGCCGGGTGGCGCTGGCCGAACCGGTGCGCACGGTCTCGTTGCGCAGCACGGCATCGCCGACATTGATCTGGCTGCCGCCGGCGCCGGAGACGCGGATCACCTCGTTCTGGACGACGGCCGCTTCGCCGACGCGCGCAGGAGCCTGCGCGAAAGCGGCATCGGTCTGCGACGACACGCAGATTGTCAGCGCCGCAAGAATGTAGTTACGCCAATTCATTTCCCACCGTACAATCCGCGCGATGTTCTAGCCGATTGTGCGGGCCGAGCATGTTGTATAATTGACACAAGTCCCACCCACTTTTCCGGCCCGTCGATTAGTGACCTCCAAACGAAAATCGGTTCGAAAAGAGAAGGCGCTAATTGTCGAGCGCGCACAGGACACAGTTGCGCCTGAAAGTGCCGCTGAAGCCGCGGGTGTGTCGCGCTCCGTTCCGCATAGTCCAATCGCGATGGTTGTGGCCTTGGCGAGTGCAATCTTCGTCGCGGCGCATCTGCTGCTGATGATCGGATTAACCACGCCCGGGAAAATCGCCTTCGACGAAGTGCATTACGTGCCGGCGGCCAGGCAATTGCTCGAGAAGGGTCCGCACGCGCCGCTGCTCAACCCGATGCATCCGCCGCTCGCCAAGGAATTCATGGCGGTTTCCATCAAGGTCTTCGGCGACAACCCGTTGGGCTGGCGCTATCCCAGCGTCGTGTTCGGCGCGCTCGCCATCGTCGCGATCTATCTCTGCGGCCTCGCGCTGTTCGCTTCGCAAGGCGCGGCGCTCGCCGCCGCCGCGCTGACGTTCCTCAACCAGATGGTGTTCGTGCAGTCGCGCATCGCGATGCTCGACATCTATGCGCTGACCTTCGACCTGTTCGGAATCGCCGCCTTCATTCACGGCTACAACAGGCAAAAGCCCGCGATCGCTTTCGGCCTTGCCGGCCTCTGCTTCGGGCTCGCCGGCGCCAGCAAGTGGAGCGGCTTCTTCCCGCTCGGCGTGGCGATTGCGATCGTTGCCGCCGTACGCCTGCTGCAGGGGTGGCGCACGCAGTTTGCCGAGCCGGCCGCGGAGGACTGGTACCGGCCCGACCGCTGGCCGGACTTCCGCTACTATCATTTCGCACTCTGCTTCGTCGTCGTGCCGCTGGTCGCCTACTTCCTAGCGTACCTTCCGCTGACCGGGTTCTCGATCACGGGTTTCGTCGAGGCGCAGCGCCGCATCTTCGCGGAGAACGCCGCGCCGCATCCTCCGCATCTCTACATGAGTTCCTGGCCGTCCTGGCCGCTTCTGATGCGGCCGATCTGGTATCAGTTCGACAAGATCGCCGACGATCGTTTCCAGGCCATCGTCTTCCTCGGCAATCCCCTGATCCTGTGGCCGGCGCTGGCAGCGCTCGCCATCTGTGCGCGGGATTTCATCGTCGCGCGGCGCACCCAGGCGCTGCTGATCCTCGGCTTCTACGTCGGACCATGGCTTGCCTGGGCGGCGCTGCCGCGCACCATCGGCTTTATCTACTATTACCTGCCGTCGGCGACAGTGGCCTCGTTGGCGCTGGTCTATGCGTTGACGGAAGGCGAGCGCGCGCCGCCACGCTGGGCACTGTGGGCGTTCGTCGCGGCAGCGGCGGCGGGATTCCTCGCGCTGTTGCCGATCTCGGTCTCGTCAATGGGAACGTCGATGCAGAACTATCAGCGCCTGATGATCTTCCAGAGCTGGATCTGAATTAGGCGGGCGAGTTCGCGCTCAGAACCAGCCGAACCAGGCCACGCGTCGCCAGCTGAGGTGGTGGCGGTAATAGCTCGGCCAGTAGATCGGGAAGGGCTCCCAATAGGCGTAGCGGCGAAGCTGCTTCTTCGCGGAGCGGCGCTTGCGCATAGCGGGTTCGGTCGTCGGCGCGGGCGCGCCCTCGGCGGTCTTCGGCACGATCGAAGGGCGCGGTGCATCGGCCGGACGATCGCTGGTCGGAGTGGCGGCATTGGCGGGAGCGTTGGCTGCGCCCTCGGCGTGCCCGCGGACGGGCGCAAAGGCAAGAAGGGCCGCAAAGGCGATACCGAGCGAACGCGTTTTCATGGCCGTGATTCCCGTTGCCTGGGGAGGCCGCCCGCCGGTCGAGGGCGGGCGGATCCGGTGTGTTGGCGTTACTTCGCGGCGGTCTTGCTGACTTCCATGTTGACCACCTGGACGCGGCGGTTGGACGGATCCAGCGGCGCGTTCGCATCCTTCGGCTTGGTCTTGCCGTAGCCGACGGTCACGAGGTCGCTGCCGTTGATGCCGAACTTCTCGCTCAGGTAACGCTTGATGGTGTCGGCGCGGCGTTCGGAGAGGCCCTGGTTGTATTCCTCGCCGCCGATCGCATCGGTGTGGCCGGCGACAACGAAGGTCGAGCCTTTCAGGCTCGGGTCGGACAGCGCCTTGCCGAGTTCCTGCACCGCCTGCATCGAGGTCTTGGCGATGTCGGCCGAGTTGTAGTCGAAGCGGATTTCAAGATCGATCTTCGGCTTGGTCGCAGCGAGCTGGGCGACTTCCTCGCGCTCGCCGAGCGAGAGCGACCGCGTCGAGCGGTTGCGCAGCGAGTTGATGAACGTCGCTTCCTTGGCCTGGGCCGCGGTATCGACCTGGGGCGTTCCCGCCGACAGGCCGCGGGTCAGCGACTTCGGCTGCAGCGCCTTCGAGATCTGATCGGCGGAGATCACCTTTTCGCCGGCCAGCGCCAGGCCCGCCGTCATCGACAGCGCGGCGCCGAGCGCAATGGCCGTAATTCCGGAAAGTCTGGAAATGCTGGTCATGGTCGTCTTCCTCTGGGTTACGCCTGCAAATATTGCCTGCATGCGTCTTGGATGATGCGACCTTAAGGCAGGTTCAAACCGCAGAATGTGACCCAAGTCACTGGAAAACCGCGATGATCCCTGTGCCGCCCGGCTTGGCGCATCCGGTACGGCGCATCCTCGGGGACGCTCAGTCCTTATTATAGTGCCGTCGGGCCGGTACCGCGCCTTTCTGCTGCGATTCGGCCGCCATTCGTTTGGCGGGCCCGATTTTCCGCTCGCGTCGCGCCGTGCGGCGAAGCGGTTCGAGGACAGCCAAGCGTTGTGTGATCTAGATCACGGTAGCCACATTAATAAGTGTTCAGATTGTTCCCCATGGATCGGGCCTCGTTTGCGAGGCGACGTTTCGGGTCAGGGGAGAACGAACATGCGCTTCTTGATCGCCGCAGTGTCAGCCGCAGGACTTCTCATCGGCGCCAGCCAGGATGCTTTCGCCGAGAAGCGTGTCGCCTTCGTCGTCGGCAACGGTGCCTACAAGAACGTTCCGGCACTGCCCAATCCGGCCGTCGATGCCAAGTCGATGGCGAGGCTCCTTCGCAATGTCGGCTTCGAGGTCGTCGAGGGCGCCAATCTCCCGCGCGACAAGATGACGGACAAGCTGCTCGATTTCGGCCGGAAGGCGGCGGGCGCGGACGTTGCGTTGTTCTACTATGCCGGCCACGGCATCGCGGTGAACGGCGCCAACTACCTGCTGCCGGTCGACGCCGACCTCAAGTCCGAGATGGACGTCAAGCTGGGCGCGGCGATCAACATCGACATGACGCTCGAACAGACCATGGGCGATGCCAAGGTCAAGCTGGTGTTCCTCGATGCCTGCCGCGACAACCCGTTCGCGGCAAAGATCCGTTCCGCCAAGGCCACCCGCAGCGCCAACGTCGGAAGCGGCCTTGCCGAGATGAAGTCGGGCGAGGGCACGTTGCTCGCCTTTGCCACCGGCCCCGGCCAGACCGCGCTCGACGGCGAAGCCGGCACCAACAGCCCCTTCACCCGCGCGCTGCTCGCCAACATCGCCCAGCCCGGCGTCGAGATCCAGCAGGCCATGACCAAGGTGCGCGCCCAGGTCAACGACGAGACATCCAAGGGACAGCTGCCCTGGGGTCACACCAACCTGATCGGCTCGGTCTATCTCAATCCCGGCAAGCCCGCCGCCGGTACGTCCGCCGAGGCGCCGAATGCGTCCGCGCCGGCCACCACGGTGGCATCGGAAGTCGAGCTGGAGTTCTGGCGCTCGATCAAGGACTCCAACAAGATCGAGGAACTCAACGCCTATCTGACCAACTATCCGAGCGGAACTTTCAAGGCGATCGCGCTGGCCCGCATCGCGGCGCTGCAGGACGGCCCGTCCAATGCGACGCGCAACCTCTCCACCGGCACCATCGACCAGGCCGTGTTCTCCGACGAAGCCACCGAGATGACCGAAGACCAGCTCGGCCTCGGCAAGACGCAGCGCCGCGACGTGCAGCGCCGCCTCACCAGCCTCGGCTTCGACGTCAAGGCGACCGGCAAGTTCGACGAGGCCACCCGCACCGTGATCACCCGCTGGCAGGCCGCCCGCGGCTATCCGAAGACCGGCTATCTCAATGCCCTGCAGCACAAGGCGCTGCTGTCCGAAATCCTCTCCACCCGCGTCGCCTCCAGCGATGACAGCTCCGACGACGAGCCGCGCGCCACCTCGCGCCGGCGCAGCGGCGGCGGGGGTGGCGGCGGTTATCGGCGCAGTGGCGGCGGCGGCCCGCCCAATCTGTTCCGCATGATGCCGGTGTTCAAGTAAGTTGCGTCGAAACGAGACAAAGGGCGGCCCAAGGGGCCGCCTTTGCTTTTCTCGCGGCCTGCATCGCGCTCTTCGACGCTGTTCATGTTCGTCGCGGCAACAATCGCTCCGTACAAGAACGGAGAATGCTCGCTGCATCAACTTCGCGCTTTACAGTTTGGAATCACAATGCTGGTCTTGAGATGTCGCGCGAGCGCCGACCTGCGAACACGAATTCGACCAGAAGGGACGATAATGAGGTTTCTTCGCGAAGAAAAAGCGCTCAGGGGCGAAGCAGGGGCCGTGTTGCAGTCAGTCAAGCCGGTGAAGAGGCAAAGCGAGTATCAGGGTTATCGCGCAGGTCCAACGGATCAGTCGGGTTCCAACCACGCCATGCCGATCCTGATCGGCGCAGCGATGATCGCAGCCGCGATCCTGCTGTCGACGCTGGTCAGCGCGCTCGGCCAGCGCTACGTGGGCTTTGAAACGCCGAACGAGGAGAGCGCCTGGCTGATCGACCGCCTCACCGGCAGCGTCTACAAATGCTCGGTGCCGGAGCGCGGCAAGGCGTCCTGCGAGGCCCCCGACGGCGCCACCGGCAGCATCGTCGGGCGCGGCAAGCGGTAGGCGAGGGCGCCCGGCTGTTCGGCGGCGCGAATCCGGATAAGTTCCGGGGCTGATGCCCCGCCGCAACGATCCCCATCCCCTGGCCAAATCCCTTGCCCGCCGTATCTGGCTGCGGGCGCAGCGGCTGGACACGGCCGCGCCGTTCGGCGAGGGGCCGGCCGCGACTGCGGCGGCGGTGGCGCATCTCGGCTATGTGCAGATCGATACCATCAACGTGATCGAGCGCTGCCACCATCACATCCTCTATAGCCGCATCCCGGCCTATCGCCGCGCCGACCTCAAGCAGGCGCAGAGCCTCGACAAGAGCGTGTTCGAATATTGGACGCATGCGCTGTCCTATGTGCCGTCAAGGGATTTCCGCTACTTCATGCCGCTGATGCGCGAGCACGGGCGCGAGGGCCATCGCTGGTATGCCTCGGTCAAGCCGGCCGACCTGCGCAAGGTGATGCGCCTGATCAAGGCAGGTCCCCTGACCATCCGCGACATCGAGGACGACGTGCTGGTCGACAAGGAGCATCTCTGGCAAAGCCGGAAGCCTTCGAAGCGTGCCCTGGAGCTTGCCTTCTACACCGGGGCGCTTGCCGTCAGCGAGCGCAACGGCATGCTCAAGACCTACGAGCTGATGACGCGGCATTTCGGCTGGGAGCGGCTGCCGAAACCGGCGAGCACGGCGGAGGTGGCTGCCTATCTGCTGGACCGAAGCCTGCGCGCCCAGGGCGTGGTGAGTCTGGACTCGATCTGCCATCTCGATGCGCCGAGCAAGCCCGCGGTGCGCCGCGCGATCGAGGCGCGCGTGCGCAGAAGGGAACTGTTGCAGGTCGCGATCGAGGGCGCCGGCAAGCAGGAGCATTGGATCCGTCCGGAGGTGCTCGAAGCGTCAGGCGAGGGCGCGCCGCCGCCGCTGGTGCACATTCTCTCGCCCTTCGATCCCCTGATCATCCAACGCAAGCGGACCGAGCTGATCTTCGGCTACGGTCACAAGTTCGAAGCCTATGTGCCCAAGGCGAAACGCATTTTCGGCTATTTCGCGCTTCCCGTTCTGGTGGACGATGAGATCGTGGCTGCGCTCGACCTCAAGACCGACCGCCAGAACAGGAAACTCCTCATGCAGAAGTGGAACTGGGTCGGCCCCGGCAAGCAGGCCAAAGGCGAGGCGCGCAAGGCGCTGAAGCGCCGCATCGAGGAGGAGCTCGATCGCTTCGAGAAATTTCAGCTCGCGGAGTGATTGCGGTATCGCAGCTCAAACTGTCGTCCCTGCGAACGCAGGGACCCATACTCCGTGGCCTTGGGAAAGGGCGCGCGGAGTGACGCCTTCCGTCAATTGCCAAACGCGGTGGTTATGGGTCCCTGCGTTCGCAGGGACGACAACTCTTCGGGGCGCGCACCTAGCCCCTACCGCTTCACCGCGGTGAACCGCGCTCCGCCCATCGCCTTGCGCTGCACCAGATCGACGAACAGCACGTAGGAGCGGTAGAAGTCGTCATGGCCGGACGGCGTGCCGGCGGCTTTCGCCTCGCCGCGCAGCTTCTCGTACATGCGCAAGCGCTCGGCGAGGATGACGCCCCACGCATTCGTCTCGTCCTCCACCGTCTCGACGTCGAAGCCGGCACGGCGGAGCAGGTCGGCTTGTCCTTCGATGCCGAGCAGGCTCGCCGCCGCCATGCCGTCCCACAGCAGTTGCCGCTGCGCCTCGGCGAGCGGCCGGTGCACGACCCAGTTGGTGAAGGCGATCCGCCCGCCGGCGCATAGCACACGATGCGCTTCGCCGAACGCACGGGCGGTGTCGGGCACGTGCAGCAGCGCCTCCTGGCTGACGACGGCATCGAAACTTGCGTCCGCCAGCGGCAGGTCCATCACATTGCCTTCGAGCACGCGCACCTGTCCGTGGAGCCCGACCCGCCGCGAAAGCTCGGCGGCGCCGGCGACGCGGGCCGGCGTCAGTTCGATCCCGGTGACGATGGCGCCATAGCGATGCGCGAGATAGCGCGCCGGGCCGCCAAGTCCCGCGCAGAGATCGACCACCTTGCTGCCGATGCCGATCCGCGCCGCCCGGGCGAGCGCGTCGTTGGCGGCGAGCCCGCCATAGTGATCCTGGTCGTGGGCGAACAGGTCTTCCGGCTGCAACCCCTCCAGCGTGCCGCGCGCCGCCTCGAGCCTGGTGAGGATGATCTGCGCCGAGATCGGGTGGCGCTCGTAGAAGTCGATGGCCGTGCGGATCTGGGAAGTCATGCGGGCTCCGGGGGCAGGTCCCGACCATATCCGGTTGCCTGCCCCTGGCAGTGCGGAGTCCTCCCATAAACTCACCATTAACTCACAGACATGTGTCTAATGACGATTATTGACATTCGTCAGTGAACACTCAATACTCCTCAGCAATGCTCAGCCACAGGGGTATCCGATGCTGGTCCGATCTATTTTGTCGAGCTATTTCAGACTATTAACTGGGGCGCTGCTGGCTGCCTCGGCGATCGGGCTGACCGGGTGCAATGAATCGACGGCCGAGAAGGTCGTGCAGGGCCGGCCCGTCCTGGTCGCCACCGTCAAATATGAAGCCGCATCCCCCGAGCGCAGCTTTGTCGGCACGATCCGTCCCCGGATCGAGACCGACATGGGATTCCGTGTCCCGGGCAAGGTTGCCAAGCGTCTGGTTGAGGTCGGGCAGACCGTCGATGTCGGCCAGCCGCTGGCGCTGCTCGACGAGGTCGATCTGAAGCTGCAGGCCGAGCAGGCGCAGGCCGAATTCTCCGCCGCCACCGGCGTGCAGGCACAGGCCTCCGCGTCCGAGCAGCGGGCCAAGGATCTGCGCGCCAAGGGCTGGACCACCGATGCGCAAATGGATTCGGCGCGCGCCGCCGCCGACGAGGCGAGGGCGCGGCTCAATCGCGCCGAGCGCCAGGTCGAGTTGACCAGGAACTCTCTGTCTTATGCGACGCTGGTGGCCGATGCCCGCGGCGTCGTGACCGCGACGCTGATCGAACCTGGCCAGGTGGTTGCCGCGGGCCAGTCGGCGATCCGCGTCGCGCGCTTTGCCGAGAAGGAAGCCGTCGTGGCGATTCCCGAAACGCTGGTCGGCCGCGCCAAGGAAGGCACGGCTTCCGTCTCGCTGTGGTCCGAGCCGGACAGGAAGTATGCGGCGAAGCTGCGCGAGATCGCGCCGTCGGCCGATCCGGCCACGCGCACCTATCTCGCCAAGTTCTCGCTGCCCGGCGCCGGCGACAACGTCTCGCTCGGCATGACCGCCACGCTGACGCTGGCCGATCCCGCCACCGACCGCGTCGCCAAGCTGCCGCTGTCGGCGCTCTACAACCAGGGCGGCAACCCTTCGCTCTATGTCGTCGACGGGTCCGGCAGCATCGCGCTCAAGCCGGTGACGGTGAAGGCCTACGAGTCCGACAAGGTCGTCATCGCCGACGGCGTCGAAGAGGGCGCCAGGGTCGTGGCGCTCGGCGTGCAGAAGCTCGATCCCGCGCAGAAGGTGCGCGTGGTCTCGTCGTTGTCGTTCTAGCCGGTCCGTCATTGCGAGCGAAGCGAAGCAATCCAGCTTCCTCGCCGCGGCAGCAAAGCTGGATTGCTTCGTCGCTGCGCTCCTCGCAATGACGGTGGAAACGGAAGCAGGAAGCAGGAATTCAGGAGAGCGAGATGAAGCACTTCAATCTCTCGAGCTGGGCGGTCAGCCATCCGACGCTGATCCTGTTCCTGATGATCATCCTCGGCGCCGCCGGCTACTTCTCCTACGCCAAGCTCGGCCGCGCGGAGGATCCGTTCTTCACGGTGAAGGTGGTTAACGTCTCCGCGATCTGGCCCGGCGCCACCGCGCAAGAGATGCAGACCCAGGTCGCCGACCCCATCGAGAAGAAGCTGCAGGAGCTGCCCTATTTCGAGAAGGTGCAGACCTATTCCAAGCCGTCCTTCACCGCGATGCAGGTGACCTTCCGCGATTCCACCCCCCCGAAGGACGTGCCCTATCTCTTCTATCTGCTGCGCAAGAAGCTGGTGGACGTGCAGGACCAGTTGCCCCAGGGGCTGCTCGGTCCCGTCGTCAACGACGAGTTCTCCGACGTCGATTCAATCCTCTACATGATGACCGGCGAGGGCGCCGACTACAAGCAATTGAAGAAGACCGCCGAAGGCCTGCGCCAGAAGCTGCTGAAGGTGAACGGCGTCACCAAGGTCAACCTCTACGGCGCCCAGGCCGAGCGCATCTTCGTCGAATTTTCCCACGCCAAGCTCGCCACCCTCGGCATCACGCCGCAGGCGCTGTTCGATTCGCTCGCAAAGCAGAACAACGTCACGCCGGCCGGTACGGTGGAGACCTCGGCGCAGCGCGTGCCGCTGCGCGTCACCGGCGCGCTCGACGGCGCCAAGGCCGTCGCCGAAACTCCGGTCGAGAGCAACGGCCGCGTATTTCGCCTGGGCGATATTGCTACCGTCACCCACGGCTATGTCGATCCGCCGTCCTTCATGGTGCGCCAGGAAGGCAAGCCGGCGCTCGGCATCGGCGTCGTGACGGCGAAGGGCGCCAACATTCTCGAGCTCGGCAAGGAGGTCAAGGCCGCCACCGACGACTTCATGAAGGCCGTGCCGCAGGGCATCGAGGTCGAGCAGATCGCTGACCAGCCCAAGGTGGTCGAGCATGCGGTCGGCGAATTCGTACGCTCCTTCATCGAGGCGCTCGGCATCGTGCTGTTCGTCTCCTTCGTGGCGCTGGGCTGGCGCACCGGCATCGTGGTGGCGGCCTCGGTGCCGCTGGTGCTCGCCATCGTCTTCGTCGTGATGAGCGCGATGGGCCTCGATCTGCACCGCATCACGCTCGGCGCGCTGATCATCGCGCTCGGCCTGCTGGTCGACGACGCCATCATCGCGGTCGAGATGATGGTGGTGAAAATGGAGCAGGGCTGGGACCGCGTCCGCGCCGCGTCCTTTGCCTGGGAATCTACCGCCTTCCCGATGCTGACGGGCACGCTGGTCACCGCGGCCGGCTTCCTGCCGATCGGCTTTGCCAGTTCGGCGGTCGGCGAATATGCCGGCGGCATCTTCTGGATCGTGGCGATTGCGCTGGTCGCCTCCTGGTTCGTCGCCGTGATCTTCACGCCCTATCTCGGCGTCAAGCTGCTGCCGAACCTCGCCCATCACGCCAACCACGATCCGCATGCGGTCTATGAGACCCGCATGTACCGGGGCCTGCGCGCCGTCGTGCAGTGGTGCGTCGAGCATCGCATCAAGGTCGTCGGCGCGACCGTCGGCGTGTTCGTGCTGTCCATCGTCGGCTTCGGCAACGTCCAGCAGCAGTTCTTCCCGCTGTCCGAGCGGCCCGAGCTGTTCCTGCAACTGCGCCTGCCGGAGGGCACCGCCTTCAACGTCACCGAGAAGACGGTGAAGAAGGCCGAGGAGCTCCTGAAGGGCGACAAGGACATCGCGACCTACACCGCCTATGTCGGCCAGGGCTCGCCGCGCTTCTGGCTCGGCCTCAATCCGCAGCTGCCAAACGAGGCCTTTGCCGAGATCGTCATCGTGTCGAAGGACGTCGCGGCGCGCGAGCGCATCATGGCCAGGATCGAGAAGGCGGTCGAAGGCGGCGCGCTGCCGGAAGCACGCGTGCGCGTCGACCGATTCAACTTCGGTCCGCCGGTCGGCTACCCCGTCCAGTTCCGCGTCGTCGGTCCCGACGCCAACAAGGTTCGCGACATCGCCTACCAGGTGCGCGACGTCGTCCGCGCCAACAAGAACGTCAAGGAAGTCCAGCTCGACTGGAACGAGCAGTCGCCCTACCTCAAGCTGGTGGTGGACCAGGATCGCGCCCGCGCGCTCGGCCTGACCCCGCAGGAGGTCTCGCAGGCGCTCGCCATGCTGATCTCCGGCGCGCAGGTCACCACGGTGCGCGACGGCATCGAGAAGGTCGGCGTGGTCGCCCGCGCCGTGCCGTCCGAGCGGCTCGACCTCGGCAAGGTCGGCGACCTCACCATCACCTCGCGGAACGGCATCGCCGTGCCGCTGCAGCAGATCGCGAAGATCGAATATGCCCACGAGGAGCCGATCATGTGGCGGCGTAACCGCGACATGGCGATCACGGTGCGCACCGACGTTGTCGACGGCGTGCAGGCGCCCGACGTGACCAACCAGATCTGGCCGAAGCTGAAGGACATCCGCGACAGTCTCGAGCCGGCCTACCGGATCGAGCCGGGCGGGGCGTTCGAAGAGTCCGCCAAGGGCAACGCCTCGATCTTCATCCTCTTCCCGGTCATGGTCATGGTGATGCTGACGCTGCTGATGATCCAGCTGCAGAGCTTCTCGCGCCTGACGCTGGTGTTCCTCACCGCGCCGCTCGGCATCGTCGGCGCCTCGCTCGGCCTCAACATCGCCAACCAGCCGTTCGGCTTCGTGGCGCTGCTCGGCCTGATCGCGCTGGCCGGCATGATCATGCGCAACACCGTGATTCTGGTCGACCAGATCGAGACCGACGTCGCCCATGGCCTGACCCGCCGCGAGGCGATCGTGGAAGCGACCGTCCGCCGCGCCCGTCCGGTGATACTGACCGCGCTGGCGGCGATTCTCGCCATGATCCCGCTGTCGCGCTCGGCGTTCTGGGGCCCGATGGCGATCACCATCATGGGCGGATTGTTCGTGGCAACCTTCCTGACGCTGCTGTACCTGCCGGGTCTCTATGCCCTGTGGTTCAGGAAGAGCCTGGAAGAGAGCGGCGGCGCCGAGAAGCCCGCTGCCGCGCCGCAGCATGGCAAGGACGAACAACTCGCATTTCCGCTTGCCGAAGCCGCCGAATAATTGAACATTGAGATCAGGATCATGACGCTAGTTTCCGAACACACTGAAACCGACACCCGCGAGCGCATCCTCGTGGTGGCGGAGCGTCTGTTCCGGCAGCTCGGCTACCAGAAGACCACGGTCGCCGACATCGCCAAGGAACTGCGGATGAGCCCCGCCAACGTCTATCGCTTCTTCGATTCGAAGAAGTCGATCCACGAAGGTGTGGCCCGTGGGTTGATGGGCGAGGTCGAGACCGAGGCGCGGCGGATTGCGGCGCAACCCGGTCCGGCGAAACCCCGCCTGCGCGAGCTGCTCAAGACCATCAATCGCATGAACACGGAGCGCTATGTCGGCGATTCCAAGCTGCACGAGATGGTCGAGATCGCGATGCAGGAGGACTGGGACGTCTGCGTCGTTCACATCGAATGCGTGACCGGCATCATCGGTCAGGTCATCGCGCAGGGCGTGGAGTCGGGCGAGTTCGAGGCGCCGGACCTGCCGCTGGCGGCGCTCTGCACCTGCACCGGCATGATCCGCTTCTTCCATCCCCAGATGATCGCCCAGGCCATCAACAAGCCCAGCGCGACGATCGATGAGATGGTCGATTTCCTGTTCCGGGCGCTGGAGCCGCGCAAGGCGAAATAGCCGCGCAGCGTGTTAGGCGCTATAGTCCGTCATTGCGAGGAGCGTCAGCGACGAAGCAATCCAGCTTCGTGCTCGCTGCGGCATGGATTGCTTCGCTTCGCTCGCAATGACGGATGGACAGACTGGTGAGCAAAGATCTCCACTACTACGAGCCCGCCAAGGGCCATGGCCTCAAGCACGATCCCTTCAACGCCATCATCGCCCCGCGCCCGATCGGCTGGATCTCCTCGCGCGACGCGAAGGGCAACGTCAATCTGGCGCCGTACAGCTTCTTCAACGCCTTCTGCTACAAGCCGCCGATCATCGGCTTCTCCTCCACCAACTGGAAGGACAGCGCCGGCAACATCCAGGACACCGGCGAGTTCGTCTGGAATCTCGCCACCAAAGACCTGGCGCAGCAGATGAACGCAACCGCCGCCCATGTCGCCCAGGACGTTGACGAGTTCAGGATCGCTGGCCTCACCGCCGTGCCCTCCAATCTCGTGGGCGTGCCGCGGGTCGGCGAAAGCCCGGTCGCGATGGAGTGCAAGCTCACCCAGATCGTGCAATTGCAGGGCGCCAATGGCGAGAAGGCGCAGGCCTGGGTGACCTTCGGCGAGGTCGTCGCCGTCCACATCGACAAGAGCCTGATCAGGGACGGCGTCTACCAGACCGCGCTGGCGAGACCCATCGTCCGCGCCGGCCGCAGCGGCGACTACTTCGAGATCAAGCCGGAGAACATGTTCGAGATGGTCCGCCCGGATTGAGCCGGCCGCTTCTTCCGGGAAGGAAATCAGCATACCCTGTTTGATCAGGGTCAACGACCTTCGACGGCATCGCTTCTAGCGAGGAAGGTCCACGGGTCGCCGGCGGGTGTTCATGCGGCAGCCGGCGCCGCGAGGCGCGGCTTGCTTGCTCGATCCGGTTGGCGGATGACACCAATGCTGACTGAAAGATTTCTTAGGCGCGCGCTGATCGTCGTTGCGCTCGCCGGACTCGTGCTGGGCCTCGTGGCGTGGGCTCTCGGGCGCAAGGATTTGGCTGGCTGGATCTGGGCGTCGGGTACGGTTCCCGTTGTCGCCGGTCTTCTGGTCTCGATGGTTCGTGACTTCCTCGCCGGCCGCGTCGGAGTCGACGCCATTGCCTTTGTCTCGATGTGCGCTGCGCTGGCGCTCGGGGAAAACCTTGCGGCCATCGTCGTCGCCGTGATGTATGCAGGTGGCAACGTCCTGGAAGACTTCGCAGTCGCCCGCGCCGAGCGCGACCTGCGGTCCCTGGTGGACCGGGCGCCGCGGACTGCGCATCGCCGGCAGGGCACCTCGATTGACGACGTGCCGATCGAAGGGATCGCCGTTGGCGACACCATCCTGGTGCGGGGCGGCGAGGTCATCCCCATCGACGGCATCGTCACAAGTCCGGCTGCCATGATCGACGAGGCCGTCCTTACCGGCGAGCCGATCCCGGTGACGCGCCGCGAAGGCGAACGGGCCAGCAGCGGCACCGTCAATGCGGGCGATACGTTCGAACTGCGTGCGACCGCGACTGCCGGCGAGAGCACCTACGCCTCCATCGTCAAGCTGGTCAACGCGGCCCAGACCGCCAAGGCGCCGTTCATTCGACTGGCCGACCGATATGCGCTGCTGCTCTTTCCCGTTGCACTCCTCGTCGCCGGCGCCGCCTGGCTGCTGTCCGGCGATCCGATCCGTGGGCTGGCGGTGCTGGTCGCCGCGACGCCTTGCCCGCTGATCCTGGCAGCTCCGGTCGCGTTCATTGCCGGCGTCGCGCAGGCGGCACGCAACGGAATCCTCATCAAGGGCGGGACCCCGTTCGAAGCCCTGGCGCGAACCCACACCGTGATGTTCGACAAGACCGGGACGCTGACCGTAGGCGGAGCGCGCCTGGTCTCGATCGAATGCGCGCCCGGGGTCAGCCCCGACGACGTGTTGCGGATGGCCGGCTCGCTCGAACAGGCCTCGCATCATGTGGTGGCGGCGACCATCGTCGAAAGCGCGCGAGCGAAGGGGCTGGCTCTCGCCGTTCCCACCCATGCGCGCGAGACGATGGGTTCGGGCCTGGAGGGCAGGATCGACGATCGGCTGGTGTGCGTCGGTTCGTATCAGCTGGTTTACGGCGCGCGCAAACCCGAGGACTGGGCCGTGCGTGCGCTCCGGCGGGCTGCCTGGCGATCCGCCTTGAGCGTATTCGTATCCGTCGATGGCCGCGCCATCGGGGCTCTCCTGCTCGGCGACGAGCTTCGCCGCGAAACGCCGCGTGCCGTCCAGGCGTTGAGGTCGGCGGGAGTTTCCCGAATCGTGATGCTGACGGGTGACCGGGCCGACGCTGCCGAGACCATCGGCGCGGCACTCGACCTCGACGCCGTGCTGTCGGATCGCGGCCCCGCCGACAAGGTCGATGCTGTCGTCACCGAGCAGCGCCTGCATCCGACGGCGATGGTCGGGGACGGGATCAACGATGCCCCGGCGCTGGCGGCGGCCGGCGTCGGCATTGCGATGGGAGCAAGGGGCGCCAGCGCCTCCTCGGAAGCGGCCGACGTCGTCATCCTGGTCGATCGCCTCGACCGGGTGTCGGACGCGGTTGCGATCGCCAGGCGCTCGCGCCAGATCGCGGTCCAGAGCATCCTCGCCGGGCTCGCCATGTCGGCCGTTGCGATGGCCTTCGCCGCGATCGGCTGGCTGCCTCCGGTGGCGGGGGCCCTTGCCCAGGAAGCGATCGACGTTGCCGTCATCCTCAACGCGCTGCGGGCCCTGACGCCCGGCCGTCGTTACGGCCGTCCGGCCATGCCGGCCGTCACCGCGACGGCGCTCCGGCAGGACCACGAACGGATGGAAGCCGATCTGAACCGGCTGAGGGAGATCGCCGACGCGCTCGATGACGCCGCGGCCGACGATGCCGTCGCCCTGATAAGGGAGGCCGACGGTGTCATCGCGCGGCAGATCGTGGAGCATGAGAAGGACGACGAGGCGAAGGTCTATCCCGATCTTGCCAAATATCTTTCGGACAGTCATGGCCTTGGCGCCATGGGCCGGGCCCATCGGGAGATCATGCATCTCAGCCGTCTGCTGAGCCGCCTTGCCGAGGGGCTCACGCCGATCGATGCGGACCGCTACCTCGTTCGCGACGCGCAGCGCGTCATCGAATCGGTCGAGGCGCTGGTGCGCATTCACAATGCGCAGGAGGAAGACATCTACGAGCACGCACAACGGCGCGTTTCCGCCTGATCCGGCGCAAGCGCGCGGGCCGGCCATGGCAACGGAAATTCTTTCCTGCCATGATGGCAGCCGGCTCCATGACGGAGCGGGAGTAGCTGTCCATGAATTTCATTTCGCGTATTGCATTTGGATCGTTTGTTGTCGCCGCGCTGGTTTCCAGCCCGTGGAAGCTCGGGCCTGCATCCGGCGTGACGGGCGCATTCGCCCAGGTACCGTCCTCCGCCCGGGCCGGCCAACTGCCGTGCTCCCAGCGCGGCAGTCTGCGTTCGCAGCATTCCAGGGAGCCGACACAGGTCACGTTCGTCAACAGCTCCGGCATGTATCGCGGGATCATGTGGATCGACTTCCAGGGCCAGTTCAAGAACTACGGCGGCCTGAACTCCGGCGAGAAGAAGACGATCAGCACCTTCCGGACGCATCCCTGGATGATCACCGACGGCCCCGGCGACTGCATCCAGCTGGTGCTGCCGGCAGCCGAGCCGGCAACGGTGACGCTGAGATAGTCGTTCAGCTGCCTTCCTTCGGTGGCGACCGCCCAACCTCTGAGGCGGCGAATGCGAACCCGTTTTCCGGAACGGAATCCGGCGCTTGCCGTTAACAATACGTCCCTGCGGCCGTGTCAATTTCGCTTCATTTTCAATCCGAAGTGTTCACCCGGGACAGGCAGTTTCCGCTAGAATCCCGTCCATCCTGCGCCGAACCATGAGGCCCCCCATGAGCTTTCGCCGCGACTACATCACCAGGCCGATTTTCTCCTTTGCCCGCGGCGTGCTGCCGCCGATGTCCGATACCGAGCGCGAGGCGCTGGAGGCGGGCGATGTCTGGTGGGACGCCGATCTCTTCACCGGCAACCCCGACTGGTCGAAGCTGCTGGCGAATGCGCCGGCGACGCTGACCGACGAGGAGAAGGCCTTCCTCAACGGACCCGTCGACGAACTCTGCGCCATGCTTGACGACTGGAAGATCAACTGGGAGTGGCGCGACCTGCCGCCGGAGGCCTGGGACTTCATCAAGAAGCACAAGTTCTTCGGCATGATCATTCCGAAGGAGTTCGGCGGGCTCGGCTTCTCGCCCTATGCCCACTCCGAGGTGGTGCGCAAGATATCGTCGCGCTCGCTGGCCGCCGCCGTCACCGTGATGGTGCCCAATTCATTGGGGCCCGGCGAATTGCTGATGCGCTTCGGCACGAAAGAGCAGCAGGAGCGTTGGCTGCCGCGTCTCGCCGACGGCCGCGACATTCCCTGCTTCGGCCTGACCAGCCCCGAGGCCGGCTCGGATGCCGCCTCGATGATCGACACCGGCGTGATCTGCAAGGGCGCGTTCGAGGGCCAGGAGGTGATCGGCCTCAAGCTGAACTGGCACAAGCGCTACATCACGCTCGGCCCGGTCTCGACGCTGCTCGGTCTCGCCTTCAAGGCCTATGACCCCGACCATCTCGTGGGCAGCGAGGAAGATCTCGGGATTACCGTCGCGCTGATTCCGACCCAACTGCCGGGCGTCAAGATCGGCCACCGCCATTTGCCGGCGATGCAGGTGTTCCAGAACGGGCCGAACTGGGGCCACGATGTTTTCATTCCGCTGGACTACGTCATCGGCGGCGAGGCACGGCTCGGCCAGGGCTGGAAGATGCTGATGACGGCGCTCGCCGCCGGCCGCGGCATCTCGCTGCCGTCATTGTCGGCGGCCGGCGCCGCCTATGCCGCGCGCACCACCGGCGCCTATGCCCGCATCCGCGAGCAGTTCGGCATTTCGATCTCGAAGTTCGAAGGCATCGAGGAGCCGCTCGCCCGCATCGCCGGCACGGCGTACCTGCTCGACGCCGCGCGGCGGCTGACCTGCGCCGCGCTCAACCAGGGCCGGCATCCCGCGGTCATCTCCGGGATCATGAAGCTGCATGCCACGGAGCGCATGCGCATCGTGATCGACGACGCCATGGACATCCATGGCGGCAAGGCCGTGATCGACGGCCCGCAGAACTACATGGGCAGCCTCTACCGCGCCGTGCCGGTCGGCATCACGGTGGAGGGCGCCAACATCCTGACCCGCAATCTCATCGTGTTCGGGCAGGGCGCGATCCGTGCTCATCCCTATCTGCTCGACGAGATGAACGCGCTGCGCGATGCCGACCGCACGCGCGGGCTGGAAGCATTCGACAAGTCGCTCTGGGGCCACATCGGCCACAGCTTCAGGACGCTGCTCCGCGCCTGGGGCCGCAGCTGGAGCGGCGGCATTTTCGCGCCGGCGCCGGAAGCGGGCGCTGCGACGCGGTTCTACCGCCAGCTTTCGCGCTATTCGTCCGCGTTCGCGCTCACCGCAGACATGGCGCTGCTCACGCTCGGCGGCGCGCTGAAGCGCAAGGAGATGCTCTCCGCGCGGCTCGGCGACATCCTGTCCGAGCTTTACCTGCTCTCCGCCGCGCTGAAGCGCTGGGAAGAGGAGGGCCGCCAGCACGCCGATCTCGCTGCACTGGAGTGGTGCATGGCAAGCGGCTTCAGGACCATCGAGAACCGGCTCGCGGAAATCCTCGGCAATCTGCCGAACCGCTTCGTCGCCGTGTTGCTGAAATTCTTCCTGCAGCCGTGGGGTGCCCGCGTGCTCGGGCCCAGCGACCGCGTGGTGCATCAATGCGCCCAGCTGATCCTCGAGCCGTCGGCGGCGCGCGAGCGCCTGACGCCGGATCTCTCCCATGTCGAGGACGATCGCGGCCTCGCGCGCCTCGAGAAGGCATTCCGCCTCTATGTCGCGTCCGAAGACGTCCGCAAGCGGCTGCACGCCGCGCGCATCGACGACTGGAAGGAGGGCGTGAAGAAGGGCGTCATCACGCAAGGCGAAGGCGAGAAGTTCGCTGCCGCCCATGACGCCGTCATGAAGGTGATCGAGGTCGACGATTTCGCCCCCGAGGCGCTGTCGCCGATTTACAAAAAGAGCGCCGACGTGCATCAATTCTTCCAGGGATTGGGCGAACAGAGGGCGGCGAGCTGATGGCGCGACCGGTTTTCATCGTCGACGGCAGCCGGACGCCGTTCATCAAGGCGCGCTCGGGTCCCGGTCCCTTCACCCCCGTCGATCTCGCCGTGCAATGCGGCCGGCCGCTGCTGGCGCGCCAGCCCTTTGCGCCCACCGCGTTCGACCAGGTGATCCTGGGCTGCGTCAACGTCATCGCCGACGAGATGAATCCGGCCCGCGTTGCGGCGCTACGTCTGGGCATGGGCGAAAAGATGGTCGCCTTCACCGTGCAGATCAATTGCGGCTCCGGCATGCAGTCGATCGACACGGGTTATCGCTATATCCGCGAAGGCGCCGCCGATCTCATTCTGGCGGGCGGCGCCGAAGCCCTGAGCCACGCGCCGCTGGTCTGGCCGCAGGCCGGCGTGCGCTGGTTTGCCGGGCTCGCCGGGGCGCGCGGCCTCGGTGCGAAGATCATGGCGGCGCTGAAAGCAAGACCGTCCTACTTCAAGCCGATCATCGGGCTTGAGCGCGGCCTCACCGATCCCATCACCGAACTCAACATGGGCCAGACCGCCGAAGTCGTCGGCCAGCTGTTCGGTATCACCCGCGAGCAGTCGGATGCCTACGCCGCCGAAAGCCACAAGCGGCTCGCGCATGCGCAGGCCGAAGGATACCTGAAAGGCGAGCTCGAAATCGCCTTCTCGCGCGACGGCAAATTCTACGATCACGACGACGGCGTGCGCCCGGACTCCACGGCGGAGTCGCTGGCCAGGCTGAAGCCCGTGTTCGAGCGGCCGTGGGGCCAGGTCACCGCCGGCAACTCCTCGCAGATCACCGACGGCGCCTCCTGGGTGATCCTCGCCTCCGAAGAAGCCGTGGTGAAGCACGGGCTGACGCCAAAGGCCGCCATCATCGACAGCCAGTGGTCGGCGCTCGATCCCTCGATCATGGGCCTCGGCCCGGTGCTGTCGGCGACCGCGCTGTTGAAGCGCAATGACATCACCCTGCAGGACGTCGAGACCTGGGAACTGAACGAGGCCTTTGCCACGCAGGTGCTGGGCTGTCTCGCCGCCTGGAACGACGAAAAATTCTGCAAGGAGGTGCTCGGCCTCGACGGCGCCGCGGGCGAACTTGACCGCGCCAAGCTCAATGTCGATGGCGGGGCCATCAGCCTCGGCCATCCCGTCGGCACCTCCGGCAACCGCATCGTGCTGCATCTCGTCAACGCCATGAAGCGGCTGGGTACGCGCCGCGGCATCGCCACCGAATGCATCGGCGGCGGGCTGGGCGGCGCCATGCTGATCGAGATGGTGTGACCATGGCCGAGAAGATCATGGACGTGCTCGGCGAACGCGTGCTCGAACTCGGACCGAAACCCGAGCCCGGCCGGCCCTATCACGATTTCCGCCTCACCCGCGATGCTGACGGTGTCGCCTGGCTGCTGTTCGACCGCGCCGATTCCAGCGCCAACACCCTCTCCGCCGAGGTGATCGAAGGCCTCGACCGTGTGCTGGCGGAGCTGGAGACCAACCGTCCGACCGGTCTCGTCATCCGCTCGGCCAAGACTTCCGGCTTCATCGCCGGCGCCGACGTCAACGAATTCCGCGGAGCTGCCGATCCAAAGCAGGTCGAGGCCGCGATCGGCCGCGCCCATGCGGTGATCGACCGGCTGGAAGCGCTGCGCATCCCGACCGTTGCCGTCATCCACGGCTTTTGCCTCGGCGGCGGTCTCGAAGTCGCGCTCGCCTGCCAGATGCGCATCGCCATCTCCGATGCGCGCTTCGGCTTCCCCGAGGTGATGCTCGGCCTGCATCCCGGCCTCGGCGGCACCGCGCGCTTCACCGCCCTGGTCAATCCCATGCAGGCGATGACGCTGATGCTGACCGGCCGCACCGTCGACGCGCGCAAGGCGAAGGCTCTGGGCCTTGTCGATGCCGTCTGCGAGGAGCGTCACGTCCGCAATGCCGTAAAGGACGCGATGTCCGGCAGGCTCAAGCGCGCCAAAAAGAGCCTGCTGGTGACCTTGCTCAACCTCGGTCCCGCCCGCCGTCTGCTCGCCAATCGAATGCGCGCCGAGGCGGAGAAGGCCGCGCCGCATGAGCATTATCCCGCGCCCGACGCGCTGATCGACCTCTGGGAACGTCATGGCGGCGACAAGGCCGCGATGCTGGCGGCGGAGAAGACCTCGTTCGCCTATCTGATGGTGACGCCGACCGCGCAGAACCTGATCCGGGTCTTCTTCCTGCGCGAACAGATGAAGAAGCTCGCCGGAAGCGGCAACGCGATCGAGCACGTGCACGTCATCGGCGCCGGCGCGATGGGCGGCGACATCGCCGCCTGGTGCGCCGGGCAGGATCTGCGCGTCACGCTCGCCGACATGAAGGCCGAGCCGATTGCTTCGGCGATGAAGCGCGCCGCCGAGCTGTTCGGCAAGATCTTGCGCAAGCGTACCGCCTCGCGCGACGCGCTCGATCGCCTGATCCCGGACATGGTGGGCGAGGGCGTGCGCGGCGCCGATCTCATCATCGAGGCGGTGCCGGAAAAACTGGAATTGAAGCAGAAGGTCTATGCCGCGATCGAGCCGAAGATGAAGCCCGGCGCAATCCTCGCCACCAACACTTCGAGCATCCCGCTGCAGGATCTGCGCACCACGCTGGCAAAGCCCGAGCGGCTGCTGGGCCTGCACTTCTTCAATCCGGTGTCGCGATTGCAACTTGTCGAGGTCGTCAGCCATGACGGTACCGATGCGACGCTGCACAAGCAGGCGCTGGCCTTCGTCGGCGCCATCGACCGCCTGCCGCTGCCGGTGAAGAGCTCGCCGGGCTTTCTCGTCAACCGCGCGCTGACGCCCTACATGCTGGAAGCCATGGTGATGCTGGACGAGGGCATCGACCAGACCGTCATCGACGCCGACGCGAAGAAGTTCGGCATGCCAATGGGCCCGATCGAACTCGCCGACCAGGTCGGCCTCGACATCTGCCTTGACGTCGGCGACATGCTGCGCTCGAAATTCGGCGATGCGTTGCCGCCGACGCCCGCCTGGCTGCGCGAGAAGGTTGCCAAGGGCGAACTCGGCCGCAAGACCGGCCGGGGGTTCTATGCGTGGCGCGGCGGCAAGGCCGAAAAGCTTCCGGGCCCGCCCGGCCCCCAGGGATTGGTTGAACCGACGCCGGAAATGATCGACCGCCTGGTGCTGCCGATGTCCAACGTCTGCGTCGCGTGCCTGCGCGAAGGTATCGTCGACAATGCCGACGTGGTCGACGGCGCCATGATCTTCGGCACCGGCTATGCGCCGTTCCGCGGCGGCCCGCTCAACTATGCCCGCACCCGCGGGCCGGAAAATGTCGCCGCCACCTTGCGCGCGCTGGCGCAGAAGTTCGGCGACCGCTTTGCGCCCGATGCCGGCTGGGAGACCTTCAAGTGACCGAAACGCATGTTCATGCGCCGCCGAGCGACGAGACCGGGCCGTGCGGCGATCTCTGCACGCGCACGCTCGCAATGCCCGCCGACACCAATGCCAATGGCGATATTTTCGGCGGCTGGCTGCTCAGCCAGATGGACATCGCCGGCGGCGTCGCGGCGTCCAAGGTCGCCAAGTCCCGCACCGTCACCGTCAGCATCGACGCGATGAACTTTCGCAAGCCGGTCTATGTCGGCGATCTCGTTTCCGTGCACGCCAACCTGGTGCGCGTCGGCCGCACCTCCATGACCATCCATCTCGAGGCCTGGGTCGTGCGGCGCAAGGAGACCAAGCCGATCCTGGTCACCGACGGCAACTTCACCTATGTCGCGATCGACGAAGAGGGCCGCCCGCAGGCCATTCAACGAAACGAGCCGCTGACCGCGTGAGGCGGCGCAGCGGCTCTGTGTCTTCGTAGGGTGGATTAGCCGAAGGCGTAATCCACCATTCTTGCGCGGCTCGGTGGGTTACGCTTCGCTAACCCACCCTACGCATCCAATCTAAATACACCGCCGGCGATAGCCGTGGCGATCGATGAACGTGCCGTCGCGCGGATCGAAGGTCGGCGAGCGCGTGCAGGCGGGGCCATAGACTTCGCGGCTGTAGTAGCGCGGCGGCGGAGCCGGTGCGGCGCAATAGGCCGGATCGACCGCAACATAGGCGCCGTCGGAGCGCGGCATGTAGCAGCCGTTCTGGTAATAGTAATAGCCGTTGCGCCGTTCGCCCTCTGCCGCGATGGCGGCGCCGGTTCCGGCCCCGAGCACCGCGCCGATCGCTGCACCTCGGCCGCCGCCGAGCGCGCCGCCGAGGATCGCACCGGCCGCACCGCCGAAGATGGCGCCGCCAAGCGCGTCCTGCGCCGCGGCTTGCCTCGGCGGAATCAGGGTCGCCAGCGCAAGCAGCGCTATGAGTGCCAGTCTCATCATTCTCTGTTTCTCCGGTGGGTGATGCTTCCTACCACGATTCGCAGGTTCGCCCGGTTAAGGTCAAGCCCGGGGCAAGGCCCGGATCAGCCTGAAAAACCATCATTTTGCGGCGTTTTCGTGGGGCGGGACGGCCCGGGGGCGCGAAGCGCCCGAACCGTCGTCACCCGCGACCCGTCTCCGCCAAAGGCTTCGACGACGTTGAACTCCCGGCTCGCCGAAACCCTTGCGAACGAGGCAAGCGGGTGACCCGGTATTTTCAGATAGCCGAGAAGCCGCGCCGTACCGGATGCCGCCTGCGCGGGCATGACAGTCGGTGACGCGGTTACAGCTTGGTCGCCGCGCGCGACAGCAGCTTCCAGTCGCTGCCCTGCTTCTGCCAGTTCATCAGGATGTGCAAATTCTGCGGCGTCTTCTTGCCGTCGGCGAATTCCTGCTCGCCGACGAAGGTAAAGCGCACGATGGCGGACGGGCCGACGACCTTGATCGCGGGATCCTTGTACTCGAGCGAGGTCCATTTGTAGTTGGCCTTGGCGATGCCATCGAGCAGCGACGCCTTGCTGTCGATCTTGGCGTTGGAGTGGCTGTAGCTGAGTTCGTCCAGACAGAGCGGGGCAATCGCATCGGCCTTGCCGGCAGCTTGCGCCGCGCGGAAGGTCTCGAGGTTCTTGGCGATGGCATCCTCGTCCGCGCCGGCGAATGCAGGAATGCCCGTCAATCCGAGCGCGATAGCGGACAGGGCGAGTTGGCGACGATCGAGTTGCATGATTTCCTCCCATGTTGTGCGGAGTGTTGTTGTGCGCGCAGTCTCTCAACGGCGGTTGCGTTTGTCGAGAAGGGCAACCACGTCGCTGCAAAATGATTTCAGATCATTTTTGCGCTTGCGAAGCCCTTAACCAGCTTTGCGTTTTCGCAGGCGGGGAACCGCCGCCGGGCATTTGCCGCGTTGACCGCGCTGCCAAACCGCCGCACCATGGCCGTTCTTGCCGGAAAGCAACCAATGGCCGGACTGTCGCATCGCCAGACCGAGATACTCAACATCGCCCGTGCCACCGGCCGGGTGATGGTGGAAGATCTCTCCCGCCGGTTCGAGGTGTCGGCGCAGACCATCCGCAAGGACCTCAACGACCTCTGCGACCAGCGCGCGCTGACCCGCATCCATGGCGGCGCCATCATCGCTTCGGGCGTCGAGAACCTCGCCTATGAGGCGCGCCGCTTCGTCGCCGCCGAGGAGAAGAAGGCGATCGGGGCCGCCGCCGCGGCGCGCATCCCCAACGGCTGCTCGCTGTTCATCAACATCGGCACCACCACCGAAGAGGTCGCCAGCGCGCTGACCTCGCACGAGGACCTGCTCGTCATCACCAACAACCTCAACGTCGCGATGCTGCTCTACCGCCATCCGCGCATCGAGGTGATCGTCGCCGGCGGTACGGTGCGGCGTGCCGACGGCGCCGTGGTCGGCTCCACCGCCACGCACCTGATCAGCCAGTTCAAGGTGGACTACGCCATCATCGGTGCGTCCGCGATTGATGAAGAGGGCGCGCTGCTCGACTTCGACTATCGCGAGGTGCAGGCCGCACAGGCGATCATTGCGAACGCGCGCAGCGTCATGCTGGTGGCGGACTCCACCAAACTGCGCCGCAGCGCCGCGGTCCGCATCGCGCACCTCTCGCAGATCCAGACTTTTGTGACGGATTCCCCACTGCCCGCAGGCATCGCCAGCATCTGCAGCCACCGCGGCATCGAGGTGGTCGTCGCCATGGACAAGCCGGTCGCCGACATCGACGAAGGCGCCCCCGAGCCCGCACCGCCGGCGTTGCGGAGCGTGTAGGTCTCTCCTTTATTCGCTCCAAGACGGTGGAGGGTTCCGGGCCTCCATGGTTCGAGACGCGCGGCGGTGCCGCGCTCCTCACCACCATGAGGGTCGTAGAGTCCCTCCGATCCTTTGATCCTGAAACTGCCGCCCGACCCTCATCCTGAGGAGCGCGCACTTGCGCGCGTCTCGAAGGATGAAGGCCCCATTCCAGGACCCTCAACGAAGGACGAAACGTCGCAAATCCAACTTTCGCTTGCTTTCGTTTTTCTTTGTGCTCTATTCCAAAACGAAAGCTAAGTCGTCGAAAGTGAAAACGGCGATTGTCGGGGAAGCGTTCGTTGGATCGGGTATACGACCTCGCCATTATCGGAGGCGGAGTGAATGGCTGCGGCATCGCGCGCGATGCGGCAGGCCGGGGTAACTCTGTTTTTCTATGTGAAATGAATGACTTGGCGAGCGGGACGTCGTCATGGTCGACCAAACTCGTGCATGGCGGCTTGCGCTATCTCGAATATTACGAGTTCCGCCTGGTCCGTGAGGCCCTGATCGAGCGCGAAATCCTCTGGCAGATCGCACCCCACATCATCCGCCCCCTGCGTTTCGTTTTACCGCACCATTCCGGGTTGCGCCCGGCCTGGCTGCTCCGCCTCGGGTTGTTCCTCTACGACCATATCGGCGGCCGCCATTTGTTGCCGCCGACCCGCTCGGTGGACCTTGCCACCGATGCCGTCGGCAAGCCGCTGATATCAGGCCGTTACAAAAAGGCTTTTGAATACTCCGACTGTTTCGTCGACGACGCGCGCCTCGTTGCGCTCAACGCGCGCGACGCCGCCGACCGCGGCGCCGACATCCGCACCCGTTCGCGCGCGGTGGAGATCCGGCAGGCCGACGGCATCTGGCAGCTCACTGTGGAGGACACTGTGAACGGCGGCCGCAGCACCATCCAGGCCCGTGCGCTGATCAATGCCGGCGGTCCCTGGGTGGAGCAGGTGCTGAACTCCGGCGCCGGCGTCAATGCGAAGGCCAAGGTGCGCCTGGTGCAGGGCTCGCACATCGTGGTGCGCCAGCTCTACGCCCACGACCGCGCCTACATGTTCCAGAACGCCGACGGCCGCATCGTCTTCGTCATCCCCTACCAGGACGACTTCACGCTGATCGGCACCACCGACCGCGACTATGACGGCGATCCCGCCAAGGTGAAGGCCACTGCGGAAGAGATTGAATATCTGTGCAAGTCCGTCAGCGAATACCTGGCCAAACCCGTCGATCCCAAGGACGTGGTCTGGAGCTACGCCGGCGTGCGACCGCTTTATGACGACGGCGCCAGCGAAGCCAAGGCCGCCACGCGGGATTACGTGTTCGAGCTCGATACGCCCGGCGGCGCGCCGCTGCTGTCGATCTATGGCGGCAAGATCACGACCTATCGAAGACTGGCCGAAGAAGCGCTGGAACGTCTTTCGCCCTATCTGCACAGCGCCAAGGCGAAGGAAGGCTGGACCGCGACCGCGGCGCTGCCCGGCGGCGACATGGACGTTTCCGCCGTGGTTGCGCTGACCGCGGAATTGATGCGGGAACATCCATACCTGGCGCACGCGCATGCCAACCGGCTCGCGCACGCCTACGGAACGCGTGCGACGAAATTACTCGGCAACTCCAAATCGATGTCCGATCTCGGAAAATGCTTCGGTGATACGCTCACCGAGGCCGAGGTGCGGTATCTCATGACCAATGAATGGGCCGTAACCGCCGAGGACGTGGTGTGGCGCCGCTCCAAGCTGGGCCTTCGCCTGACGCCCTCCGATATCTCGGCCCTCGACGACTGGATGGCGGCGCATCGTGCCGAAAGCGCGCGTCCGCTGCGCGAAGCGGGGGCGCGGCCATGAGCGTCACCCTCGACCACGTCACCCGCACCGTCGACGGCGTGCCGCACATCCGCGACGTGTCGCTGACGCTGGAGCGCGGCACGCTGAGCGTGCTGCTCGGGCCGACGCTGTCGGGCAAGACCTCGATCATGCGGCTGCTGGCCGGTCTCGACAAGCCGACCGCCGGCCGCGTGCTGGTCGACGGCAAGGACGTCACCGGCATCGACGTGCGCCAGCGCTCGGTCGCGATGGTCTACCAGCAGTTCATCAACTATCCCTCGCTGACGGTCTACGAGAACATCGCTTCTCCCCTGCGCGTGCAGGGCCGGCCGCGGGAAGAGATCGACCGGCGCGTGCAGGAGGCGGCGAAACTCCTGAAGCTCGAGCTCTTCCTGAACCGCACGCCGCTGCAGCTCTCCGGCGGCCAGCAACAGCGCACCGCGATTGCCCGTGCGCTGGTCAAGGGCGCCGACCTCGTGCTGCTCGACGAGCCGCTCGCCAACCTCGACTACAAGCTGCGCGAGGAGCTGCGCGCCGAGCTGCCGCGCATCTTCGAGGCGTCGGGCGCGATCTTCGTCTATGCCACCACCGAGCCATCGGAAGCGTTGTTGCTCGGCGGCAATACGCTGTGCATGTGGGAAGGCGAGGTGCTGCAGCACGGCGAGACGCCGAAGGTCTATCGTCATCCCGACACCATGCGCGTGGCCCAGGTCTTCTCCGATCCGCCGCTCAACATCGTCGGCATCGAGAAGAAGAACGGCAGCGTTTGCTATGCCGGCGGCGGCGAGGCGCCCGCGACCGGCCTTTATGCCGCGCTGCCCGACGGCGCCTATCGCGTCGGATTCCGCGCCCATCAGCTCGAGATCGCCAATGGCGCCGCCGGGCGCCACGTCTTTCCCGCCACCGTCTCGGTGACCGAGATCACCGGTTCGGAAAGCTTCGTGCATCTGCATCGCGAATCCCAAAACTGGGTCGCGGTGCTGCACGGCGTGCACGAATACGAGCCCGGCGCGAAGCTGGATGCGGCGCTCGATCCCGACAACGTCTTTGTTTTCGATGCGGCGAGCCGATTGGTCGCCGCACCGAAGAGTTCTTGAGGGAGATGCGAGATGGCCCGCATTGACCTCGTCGACCTCGCGCACTCCTACGGCGGCAACGATGCGCCGCCGGAGTCCTTTGCGCTGAAGCCGGTCACCATGACCTGGCGGCAGGGTGGCGCCTATGCGCTGCTCGGCCCGTCCGGCTGCGGCAAGACCACGCTGCTCAACCTGATCTCCGGCATCGTCACGCCCTCGCGCGGCAAGATCCTGTTCGACGGCGCCGACATCACGCAGGCGACCACCCAGAAGCGCAACATCGCCCAGGTGTTCCAGTTCCCCGTCATCTACGACACCATGACGGTCGGCCAGAACCTGGCCTTCCCGCTCAGGAATCGCGGCGTGCCCGCGGCGGACATCGCGGCCCGCGTCAGGCAGATCGCCGATCTGCTCGACCTCACGCCCTATCTCGATCGCAAGGCGACGCGCCTCACCGCCGACGCCAAGCAGAAGATCTCGCTCGGCCGCGGCCTCGTCCGCTCCGACGTCGCCGCCGTACTGTTCGACGAGCCGCTCACCGTGATCGATCCCGAGTTGAAGTGGCAGCTGCGCTCGAAACTGAAAGCGCTGCACCGCGAGCTCGACCTCACCATGATCTACGTCACCCACGACCAGACCGAGGCGCTGACCTTCGCCGACACCGTCGTGGTCATGCATGACGGCCGCGTGGTGCAGAGCGGCACGCCGGCCGAGCTGTTCGACAAGCCGGCTCACACCTTCGTCGGCTATTTCATCGGCTCGCCCGGCATGAACATCATTCCGGCGCAGGTCGGCGGCCACGCCGCGCGGATCGACGGCCATACCATTGCGTTGAGCAGGCGCTACAACAAGCTGCCTTCCGGCGCGAAGATCGAGATCGGCGTGCGCCCGGAATTCGTCGACGTCGCCGCACCCGCGCCGGGGCTGCTCGCAGCCAGCATCGAGCGCATCGACGACCTCGGCCGTGTCCGCTTCGCGCGGGTTCGCGTCGGCGACGCCAAGCTCGCCGCGCGCATGCCGCCGGGCTTCTCGCCCTCGGGCAACGACGTCGGCCTCGTGTTCGATCCGGCGCACGTTCACGTCTATGCCGACAGTCTGCTCGTCGAGGGAGCCGCCTGATGGAAAAGACCGTCAACCAGAAGGCCTGGTTCCTGGTGCTGCCGGTGTTCCTGATCGTGGCGTTCTCCGCGATCCTGCCGCTGATGACGGTGGTGAACTATTCGGTGCAGGACACTTTCGGCAACAACCAGTTCTTCTGGAACGGCGTCGGCTGGTTCAAGGAGCTGCTCGATCCCAATACCGACCTCGGTGAACGCTTCCTCGCCTCGATCGGGCGCAACCTGCTGTTCTCCGCCATCATCCTCGCCATCGAGGTGCCGCTCGGCATCGTCGTGGCGCTGTCGATGCCGCGCCATGGCTGGCAGGTCGCCGCCTGTCTCGTCATCCTCGCGCTGCCGCTGCTGATTCCGTTCAACGTGGTCGGCACCATCTGGCAGATTTTCGGCCGGCCTGACATCGGCCTTCTCGGCTACGTCCTGAACAAGGTCGGCTTCAACTACAATTATGTCTCCAACGACCTCGACGCCTGGTTCACCGTTGTCGTGATGGACGTCTGGCACTGGACCAGCCTGGTCGCGCTGCTCTGCTATGCCGGCCTGAAGTCGATTCCCGACGCCTATTACCAGGCCGCCCAGATCGACGGCGCCTCGCGCTGGGCCGTGTTCAAGGCGATCCAGCTGCCGAAGATGAACCGCGTGCTCCTGATCGCCGTGCTGCTGCGCTTCATGGACAGTTTCATGATCTACACCGAGCCGTTCGTCGTCACCGGCGGCGGCCCTGGCAACTCCACCACGTTCGTCTCCATCGAGCTGGTCAAGATCGCGCTCGGCCAGTTCGACCTCGGCAAGGCCGCCGCGCTCTCGCTGGTCTACAACATCATCATTCTGATCGTCTGCTGGGTGTTCTACACGGTCATGACCAATGCCGGCGCCGAGCGGCCGGCGAAGAAGGAGGGCGTCGCATGAGCACGATTCCCGGCCGCCGCATCATCATGACGGCATTCCTGATCTTCCTGCTGTTGCCGATCTACTGGCTGGTCAACATGAGCTTCAAGACCAACAACGAGATCGTCACGACGATGACGTTGTGGCCGCACAACCCCACGCTCGAAAACTACATGACGATCTTCACCGACGAGAGCTGGTATTCCGGCTACATCAATTCGCTGAAATACGTCATCATCAACACCGTCATCTCGATCTCGGTGGCGTTGCCGGCGGCCTACGCCTTCTCGCGCTACCGTTTCCTCGGCGATAAGCATCTGTTCTTCTGGCTGCTGTCCAACCGCATGGCGCCGGCGGCGGTGTTCGCGCTGCCGTTCTTCAACCTCTATTCGGCGATCAACCTGTTCGATACGCCCTGGGCGGTGGCGCTGGCGCACTGTATCTTCAACGTCCCGCTGGCGGTGTGGATCCTCGAAGGCTTCGTTTCCTCGGTGCCGCGCGAGATCGACGAGACCGCATTCCTCGACGGCTATTCCTTCCCGCGCTTCTTCGTGAAGATCCTGATTCCGCTGATCGCGAGCGGCATCGGCGTCGCCGCGTTCTTCTGCTTCATGTTTTCCTGGGTCGAGCTCTTGCTGGCGCGCACGCTGACATCGGTCGCCGCCAAGCCGATCTCGGCCACCATGACCCGCACGGTTTCCGCCGCCGGCGTCGACTGGGGCCTCCTGGCCGCCGCCGGCGTGCTCACCATCATCCCCGGCGCGCTCGTCATCTGGTTCGTCCGCAACTACATCGCGCGCGGCTTCGCGCTCGGGCGGGTGTGATCATGGAAAACATTGCATGGATGGCCTGGACGTTGCCGACCGCAATCTTCTTTGCGGCGCTGGCCTCGACCCTGGGCGTCATGACCTGGCTTGCGGTCGCTTATCCGGAAGCGGAGCGCGTAGGCGTCCTGCGCATCCCGACCACGCGCGGCGACCGCCTTTTCATCTCGCTGGTAATCGCTGCGGTGATTCACCTGCTCTGGATTGCATTCGTCGGGACCGACCCGATCGCGACTTTGCCGATCGGGGAGGGCGTGGAGATTTCGAGCCTGTGGCTCGCAACACTGATTTCGCTTGGCGCGGCCGTTGCGATCTTTCGCACCGTTTGAGCCAGGCGAGAAGGGGCTGATCCGGGGTCAACCCGGACTTGAGGACGGGCATGATGCGGAAAAGTGGATACGGGATTTCCGGCAAGATCATGCTCAAGACGAAAAGTTTCTGTCGCTTTCAATGGAGGAAATCAAAATGCGACACTTGAGAAGGAAAGACAGCCTGTTGGCCAGGACCAGCGCCGCGGCGCTGTTTGCGGCCACGATGACCATCGCCGTGCCCGCGTTCGCGGACGATGCCACCATCCAGAAATGGATCGACAGCGAGTTCCAGCCCTCGACCTTGTCCAAGGCCGATCAGCTGAAGGAGCTGCAGTGGTTCGAAAAGGCCGCCGCCCCCTTCAAGGGCATGGAAATCAACATCGTGTCGGAGACCATCACGACACATGAATACGAGTCCAAGACGCTGGCCAAGGCCTTCACCGAGATCACCGGCATCAAGCTCAAGCATGACCTGATCCAGGAAGGCGACGTGGTCGAGAAGCTGCAGACCCAGATGCAGTCCGGCAAGAACGTCTATGACGGCTGGATCAACGACTCCGACCTGATCGGCACGCATTCGCGTTACAATCAGACGGTGATCCTGTCGGACTACATGGCCGGCGAGGGCAAGGACGTCACCAACCCCGGCCTCGACGTCAACGACTTCATCGGCAAGTCCTTCACCACGGGTCCGGACGGCAAGCTGTATCAGTTGCCGGACCAGCAGTTCGCCAACCTCTACTGGTTCCGCTACGACTGGTTCACCAATCCGGAGTACAAAGCCAAGTTCAAGGCCAAGTACGGCTACGAGCTCGGCGTGCCCGTCAACTGGTCGGCCTATGAAGACATCGCCGAGTTCTTCACCAATGACATCAAGGAGATCAACGGCGTCAGGGTCTATGGCCACATGGACTATGGCAAGAAGGATCCCTCGCTGGGCTGGCGGTTCACCGACGCCTGGCTGTCGATGGCCGGCAACGGCGACAAGGGCATCCCGAACGGCAAGCCCGTCGACGAATGGGGCATCCGCATGGAAGGCTGCCGCCCGGTCGGCTCGTCAGTCGAGCGCGGTGGCGACACCAACGGTCCTGCGGCGGTCTACTCGATCACCAAGTATCTCGACTGGATGAAGAAGTATGCCCCGCCGCAGTCGCAGGGCATGACCTTCTCCGAAGCGGGTCCGGTGCCGGCGCAGGGCGCGATCGCCCAGCAGATCTTCTGGTACACCGCCTTCACCGCCGACATGGTGAAGCCCGGCATTCCGGTGGTGAACGCCGACGGTACGCCGAAGTGGCGTATGGCGCCGTCGCCGAAGGGCTCGTACTGGAAGGAAGGCATGAAGCTCGGCTACCAGGACGCCGGCTCCGCGACGCTCCTGAAGTCGACCCCGGCGGACCGCCGCAAGGCGGCCTGGCTCTATCTGCAGTTCATCGTCTCCAAGTCGGTGAGCCTGAAGAAGAGCCATGTCGGTCTCACCTTCGTGCGTGAGTCCGATATCTGGGACAAGTCGTTCACCGAGCGCGCGCCGAAGCTCGGCGGCCTGATCGAGTTCTACCGCTCGCCCGCGCGCGTGCAGTGGACCCCGACCGGCAACAACGTGCCCGACTATCCGAAGCTGGCCCAGCTGTGGTGGCAGAACATCGGCGATGCCTCGAGCGGCACCAAGACGCCGCAACAGGCGATGGACGCGCTCGCCGCAGCCCAGGACTCCGTGCTCGAACGTCTCGAGAAGAGCGGCGTGCAGAAGGAGTGCGGTCCGAAGCTGAACAAGAAGGAGACCGCCGAGTTCTGGTTCGCCAAGTCGGCGAAGGACGGCAACATCGCGCCGGCCCGCAAGCTCGCCAACGAGAAGCCGAAGGGCGAGACGGTGGACTACGACGCCCTGATCAAGTCGTGGCCCGCTACCCCGCCGAAGCGGGCGGAGGCGAAGTGACGGCGTAGCCGTCATGGCCGGGCTCTTGACCCGGCCATCCACGACTTGCTTCTCGGTGACAAAGACGTGGATGCCCGGGTCAAGCCCGGGCATGACGAGCGGAGAAGAACCAAAGGCCGGGAGCGATCCCGGCCTTTTTTCTTCAAGAGCGCTGCGAACGCGCTGCCTTACTCCGCAGCCTCCGTCGCCGCCAGCGTCGGATAGTCGGTGTATCCCTTGGCGCCGCCGCCGTAGAACGTCGCCTTGTCCGGCGCGTTCAGCGGTGCGCCCTTTTTCAGCCGCTCGACGAGGTCGGGGTTGGAGATGAAGGGCTTTCCGAATGCGATCAGGTCGGCCGCATTCGCGTCCAGCACCTTGTTCGCCAGGTCGAAATCGTAGCCGTTGTTGGCGACGTAGGCCCGCTTGAACCGTTTGCGCAGCGAAGCGTAGTCGAACGGCGCGTTGTCGCGCGGCCCGCCGGTCGCGCCCTCGATGACGTGGATATAGGTCAGCTTCAGCGCCTCGAGCCCGTCCACGATGTAGTCGAACAGCGGCTGCGGATTGGAATCGGAGACGTCGTTGGCCGGCGTCACCGGCGAGATACGGATGCCGGTGCGCTCGGGACCCGCGATCGCCGCGACCGCCTTCGACACTTCCAGCATCAGCCGCGCGCGGTTCTCGATGGAGCCGCCATAGGCATCGCTGCGCTTGTTGGTGCCGTCCTTGGCGAACTGATCCAGCAGATAGCCGTTGGCGCCGTGGATCTCGATGCCGTCGAACCCGGCAGCCAGCGCGTTCTCCGTGCCGCGCTTGAAGTCGTCGACGATCCCGGGAATCTCGGAAAGCTCCAGCGCGCGCGGTTCGGAGATGTCGGTGAAGGTGCCGTTGACGAACGTCTTGCCCTTGGCGCGGATTGCGCTTGGCGCCACCGGCTTGCCGCCGCCGGGCTGCAATGAATCGTGCGAGATGCGGCCGACATGCCAGATCTGGATGAAGATGCGGCCGCCGCGCTCGTGCACGCAGTCGGTGACCTTGCGCCAGCCCGCGACCTGTTCCTTCGAGTAGATGCCGGGCGTGTCCTGATAGCCCTGGCCCTGCTGCGACACCTGGCTCGCCTCTGTTATCAGCAGCCCCGCCGAAGCGCGCTGGCCGTAATACTCGACCGCGAGCGGGCTCGGCACCATGCCGGGCGGCACCGCGCGGTTGCGGGTCAGCGGTGCCATCACCAGGCGGTTGGGCAGCGTGATCGGGCCGAGCTGGAAGGGCTCGAACAGTTTGGACTGGCTCATGCGGAGACTTTCGGAGAATGGATGATGACAGGAGAGTTGGGCATGGCGGGCCGTTGCGCAAGCGTCCAGCCATTCGCGGGACGCATCCTACCCCCGCACGATCCCGCCCATGTGGCCGGCATCGAGGAATAGCGTGTGGCCGTTCACGTAGGAAGATTCATTCGAGATCAGGAACAGCGCAGCATAGGCGACCTCCCAGCCGGTGCCCTGGCGGCCGAAAGGCACCGTGAGGGCGCGGTCGGGCCGCCGGCGGCTGGCGTCGCGGCCCATCGGGCTGTCGATGAAACCGGGCGCGATCACATTGCAGCGAACGCCGTTTTCCTCGCCGGCCCGCGCAATCGCCCGGCCCAGCGCGATCTGCGCCGCCTTCGATGATTCATAGGCGGGGTTGCGCCCATTGGCGCGCTGGCTCGCCATCGACGAGGTCAGCACGATCGCGCCGCCGGGCGCCATCATGGTCAGCGCCTTCTGTGCGAACAGCATGTGGCTGCGCACGTTCACTGCATAGTCGCGGTCCCAGGCTTCGGCGGTCATCTTCGCCAGCGGCAGCCCGCAGGAGATCCCGACGTTGAGCGCGAGCCCGTCGAGCCCGCCCAGCTTTTGCACGCAGCGCTCGACGGCGGGCGCAATCGCGCTGCTGTCGGCGACGTCAACGATTTCGGCGAACGCCTTGCCGCCTTCGGCGGCAATCTGCGCGACGGTGTCGTCCGCGGCTTCCTGGTTGACGTCGATGCAGGCGACTTGCGCGCCCTCGCGCGCGAACAGCACGCTCATCGCCCGGCCGTTGCCAACAGGCGGATCTTCGTCCACGATCCTGCGCTGCCCCGCGCCGACCACGATGATCCGGCGCCCGGCCAGCCGCCCGCGACCCGGCGCAAGCCCCAGCGTTTCCGGATGCAGCGAGGCGGACGGATCAAGCTGTCGCGGCGCTTGCGTGGTGGCGGACATGGTGGGCTCCCTCGAGTCTTGCTCTTTTGCCTCCAGCAATAACACGTCATTGCGAGCGAAGCGAAGCAATCCAGCTCCTTGCAAGAGAAAGCTGGATTGCTTCCGCCTTCGCTCTCCGAGCTTCGTCGGACTCCGAGCCCGGCGTAGCTTGCGGAGCAAGCGTAGACGGGTCGTCGCTTCGCTCCTCGCAATGACGGTAGGAACTAACGCACGCCCATGAAATCCCGCTTGCCGATCTCCACGCCGTTGTGGCGCAGGATGCCGTGGGCGATCGCGGCATGGAAGTAGAAATTCGGGAAGGAGAAGCCGGACAGGAACTGCTGGCCCTTGAGCGTCATCTGGTTGTTAGGGCCGACTGGGAAAGTAACGTCGCGCGCATCGGCGCCTTCGAACTGTGCCGGCTTGAAGGATTTCACGTAGTCGATCGTCCTGGCGATGCGCTGGCGCAACTCCGCGAACGTCTTCTCGGTGTCCGGAGTGCTCGGCACTTCGCTGCCGGTCAGCCGCGCGCAGCCCTTCGCCGCGAAGTCGCAGACCAGCTGAATCTGGCGTGCGAACGGCAGCATATCCGGATAGAGCCGTGCCGACAGCAGCACCTCGGGCTGGATATTCTTTGTCTTGCAGTGCGCCTCGGCCTTTTCGAGGATGCCGTCGAGGGCGCCGAGGATCTGCAGGAAGGCGGGCACGGCGGCGTCGTGGAAGGACATGGGGATGCTCTTTTCGTGAGATGGAAATTTCGGATGAAGGAATCGACTCGGTCGAAATGGGGCCGAGTGCAGCGAAATGCAACCAATGCTGAGCGCGGCGCGAAGCAAAGATTTCGCTTGCGAGGACGATTCCTTACCTCGCCCCGCTTGCGGGGAGAGGTCGGATCGCATCGTTAGATGCGATCCGGGTGAGGGGGACTCTCCGCGAGTCCTTTTTGCTGCCCCTTTGCGGAGAAAGCCCCTCACCCCAACCCTCTCCTCGCTAGGGCGGGGAGAGGGGGAGGACGTCACCTCGCCTGCGGCATCACCGCGCCCGCGGGCTGCGCCTGTGCGCCGGGGCCGCGCATGCGCGCCAGCAATTCGGCGGTCGGCCAGGAGTCCGCCGGCATTCCGTATTTCTGCTGCATCGCCTTCACCGCGATGCGGCTCTGCTGGCCGAGTACGCCGTCGATCTTGCCGACGTTGAATCCGGCGCGCGCCAGCAGCTGCTGCAATTCCTTCATCTCGGCAAACTGCAGCTGTGCCACCGGCTGCGCCGGCTGGCGCATCGGCGCCGCGCCCGCGATGCGCGTGGCGAGATAACCCGCGGTGGTGGCGTAGATCAGCGAGTTGTTCCACTCGGTGTAGGCCGCGAAATTCGCATAGGCCATGAACGCCGGTCCGGTGCGTCCCATCGGCAGCAGCACCGAGGCGGGCAGATCGTCGTTCGGCAGCGGCTTGCCGTCGGGATAGGTCACGCCCCAAGCCGCCCATTTCGAGCGCGGGTGTTTGGTCGAGAGGTCGGTCTGCTCCCACGGCAGGTTCGGCGGCACGCGCACTTCCTGCAGCCACGGCTCGCCGCGCCGCCACTTCAGTCCGGTCGCGATGTAGTTCGCGGTCGAGCCGATCACGTCGGGCGCGCTGCGCAAGAGGTTGCGGTGGCCGTCGCCGTCATAGTCCACGGCATAGTTGAAGTAATGCGTCGGCAGAAACTGAGTCTGGCCGAGCTCGCCGGCCCACGAGCCGATCATCTCGGTGGCCGACAGATCGCCACGCTCGAGAATCTTGAGCGCCGCTATGGTTTCGTTCTGGAACATCTCCGAGCGGCGGCAGTCATAGGCCAGCGACACCAGCGAGGGCAGCGTCGGCAGATTGCCCATGTTAGCGCCGAAATCGCTCTCCAGCCCCCAGAACGCGGCGATCACCGCCGGCGGCACGCCATATTCCTTCTCGGCGCGCGCGAACGCCGCCGCGTGCTCCTTGATGCGCTGCTGGCCCTGCTGCATGCGATAGGCTGCGGCCATGCGCCCGGCAAACTGCGTGAATATCTGGCCGAACACGCGCTGGCCGCGGTCGCGGTTGACGATGCCCTGGTCGTAGACCAGATAGGGCGCCGCCGAAGCCAGCGTTCGCTGCGACACGCCTTCGCTTGCCGCGCGCTGCTTCAGCTCGGCGAGGAACTTGTCGAACGAGGCCCCGCCATGACACGCCGCCGCGCGCGGCGAGGGCGTGCTCGCCCGCGGCACGGGAGGCGCGCCGGGGGTAGCGGGCGCTGTCGTCGCAGGCCGTTGCGCCGTGAGTCGCGCCGGCGGCTGTTGCTGAAACAGTTGCGCGGACGCGGCGCCGGAAAGCAGCAATGCAGCCGCTGCCGCCGTCAGTCCCAATGCGCGCGTCATCGTTGGCATGTCCATCCGCCATAGCCCCGGGGAGTCCGCCGATTACTGCAATATTCGCCGCGGTTTGTCACTGCGTCCCGGCGGCGGCCGAGGCAGATGCGGCGGCCTTGGCGGGAGCGGCGGCATTGGTCTGGCCCGGCGCGGGCGCCTGAATGGCGGCGGTCGCCGAGCCCGGTGCCGGCGCCTGCTCGGGCTTGGCCGCAACCGCCGGCGCCGGCTCGCGCCTCGCAACCGCCGGCGCGGTCGTGCCGGTGCCGAAGCGGGCGCGGTAGACGCCGAGATTCTCGATCACGCGCTGCACGTAGTTGCGCGTTTCGGAGAAGGGGATGCGCTCGACCCAGTCGACCGCGTCGACATTGGGATCGCGGGGATCGCCGCGCAGCTTGATCCAGTCGCGCACGCGGCCTCTCCCGGCATTGTAGCCGGCAAAGGTCATGATCAGCGAACCCTTGTATTCGCTCATCAGCGCCGAGAGCTCGCCGGCGCCCATCTGGGTGTTGTAGACCGGATCGCTCTTCATCCGCTTCCAGTCGTATTTGGCGCCGAACCGCTTGGCGGTGTCCTTGCCGGCTTCCGGCGTGATCTGCATCAGGCCGACCGCATCGGCCGGTGACTGGACGCGCTGGTCGAACGCGCTCTCGGTGCGCGCCACCGAATAGATCATGCCGTGCTCGGTCGCCGGCTCCCATTGCGTATGCGCGGGAATGCCGACGATGGGGAAGGCGTAGTGCTCCATGGCAAAGCCGCGGCCGAGCGCGTTCTTGCCGAGCTGCAGCATGGCGATGGCGTCCTCGCGCGCGTAGGTGAGTTCGCCGAGCGCGGCGATCACCGCCTCGTCCCGGCACTCCTCGCCGAGATCGCTCGCAAACGTCTTGACCATGTCCTTTTCGCCGATGCCATAGAGCATGGCCGCGGCGCGCACGCGCTCGTCGGCGGACGCCGCTTCGGTCCTCTCGGGATGCGGCATGCGCAGCTCGACCGGCTCGAGGCCGAGCTTCTTGCGTGACATCTGCCCGTAGTAGGCGGTTGGATATTGGCTCGACGCCTCGTAGAACGCGCGTGCGGCGCGCGCATCGCCGGCCGCCTCCGCCGCGCGCGCCCGCCAGTAGTTGGCGCGTGCCAGCGTGATCGGATTTGAAAGGTCCTTGTCGATATTGGCGAAGTATTTTTGCGCGGTGGCGGGATCGTTCAGGTAACGCAGCGCGATCCAGCCCGGCATGAAGGCGTAATCCGCCTTGTAGGCATCGAGCCCCGGCGTTGCCGCGTCCTTCACCACGTCATAGGCGAGCTGGAATTCGCCCATGTCGAGCAGCTTGCGCGAGATGGTGCGGCGGTCGCGCCACCATTCGTCGGTGTCCTGCTGCGCCATGGTCTCGGGCGCCGCGGCCACGATCATCTTCGCGGCCTCGACGATCTTGTCCTTCTTCATCGCCCATTTGACGCGGCAGAGCACGTAGCCGAGATCGGCGCGCGCTTCCTCCGGCACATCGTTGAGCTTGCCGAGCGCCTTGTTGGCATCTCCCTTCACCGCCGAGCACGCCTTCACGATCGCGACGTAGTCGTCGCCGAGCCGCTTGGCGGCGCGCATCGCCGCGCCGAGCTCCTTGGCGCCGATCCGCTTGTCCATCCGCGCGCGGTGGTCCTCACGCGCCAGCAGCTCGCGAAACTCCTCATACGCCGCCTCTTCGGTGGCTTCGCCGAGCTCCTCGGCGCGCCAGGCTGCCTTGACCTCGCGCGCGGCGGCGAGGCGGTCGCCTTCGGCCAGCAGCGCCCGCGCCAGCGCGAAGCGGCCCTTGGCGGTCAGCGGCGCCCGGTCGGCGAAGAAGGCGCGGATGGTGGCGACATCGGCTTTCTCCTGCCAAAGCCGCGCCTCCGCACGGCGGCGCAACGGCGCCTGGCTCGGCCAGTCCGGATTGGCGGTCACGAACGCTGCAAAGCGGGCAAAGCGCACCTGCGTTTCGCCCTGGCGCAGGATGAACCATTCGGCGAGCTTCTGCCCGGCGGGATCGGCGATCGTCTTCGCCGCTTCGGTGGCGTCGTCGGTCTCGCCCTCGCGCGCGAGATCGAACACCTTCTTCAGCACCGCGAGGTCGCCGGTCAGTGGCGGCGCCGACGGTGTCTTCTCGTCCTCTTCGTCATCATCGTCGGCGGCCGGCTTCTTGCCGCGCTTGGCCTTGGCGGCGTGCTTGGCCGGTTTGCCCTTGCGATGCGCGGTCTTCTTGGCGGAGGCCTTCTTGCCCGAAGCCTCGCGCGTGGGCCTGGCGTCCTTCTTCGCCGCTGCCTTCGGCTCCGGTTTCTTCGCTTCGGGCTTCTTGGCCGCAGGTTTCCTGACCTCCTGCTTCTTCGCCTCCGGCTTCTTGGCCGGCTGCGTCGCGCCCTGCTTCGGATTGGCCGCGGCAGTCGCCGATGCGGGAGCGGCGAGCCAGCACACCGCGCCGAGCGCGATCAGGGCAACGATGTCGGTAACGATGTCCGGGAGACGCTTCGCGTGGGTCTTTGCCATACGCTTCCTTGAACCGAAGGGAGTGGGCGCGGGTTCCGTGTAGCGGCAGGCCTGCTTTAGCACGCGATGAAGTGATTTGTCCGGCCCCGGGCTTGCCGAAAAACGCCGGTTCCCAACGTAAAATCGCCGCAATGTCGTTTGGCATCGCGCCCCGCCAAGCGTTAACGCCGCGTCGGTGGCCGCGCCGGAACGCGCGCGAAGCGAGAGCAGCGTCTCGCCGCAATGGCCGCGCAGGCGGGTCGCGCCGCTGCCACAACCTGTTCGCGAGTGGGTCGGCATGGCGGCGCGCGCGTGAAGCCGTTGTCGCTTGCGCGACGCAATATCGCCCGGCGAGCGCGCAAGCTCCGCCATGCGCGGGTCCTTTCTCCGACGCCTTCGCCTGTTGATTTCGCGTTGGCGCAGGCATGCCTCGTCCTGCGCCCGCGCGAACGCGTGCGTCGCGTCGTCATGCACAAGAGGCGGATTCTCTGAGGGAGTATCAGAATGGCGCGTTACTCAATGCTCGAACGGTTGCTGCAGAGCGATTCGGGATTTGCCGATTTCCTGGCATCGCTCACCGGCGGCTCCGCCGGTCACGACCATCTCAACGGCACCACCGGCGGCAACTTCCTGTTCGCCGGCGCTAGCAACGACACCGTCGCTGGCATGGCGGGCAACGACACGCTCAACGGCGGCAGCGGCGATGACAAGGTGTGGGGCGGCTCCGGCAACGACAACCTCGCCGGCGGCACCGGCGCGGACCTCTTGGTCGGCGGCTTCGGCGCCGACCGGATGGACGGCGGCAACGGCAACGACGTGCTGCTGTCGCGCTCCGACGCCGGCGAGATGGTGGCGGCGCAGGACGGCAAGACCCAGATCTTCGCCGCCGAGACTGCCGCCTTCACGGCGAAGAACGACACCATGACCGGCGGCAGAGGCGCCGACACCTTCCGCTTCGAAGGTATGGTCAACGCCAAGGACGAGATCGTGGCGAAACACGTCAACGCCGACGGCACCATCGACTGGGTCGGCGTCACCGGCGAGAACGGTGCCGTGCACGATCACTGGGTGGATGGTTTCGGCAACGACACCATCACCGACTTCCGCCGCAGCCAGGGCGACAAGATCGAGATTTCGGCGCACACCGCCGAGGTCAAGTCGATCCAGTATGTCGATGCCAACAAGGACGGCCGCACCGACTACAGCCTGATCACCGTCATCAGCCAGCAGGGCAATGCCGGCGCGCATGACGAGGATCTGCTCGGCACCATCAAGGTGTATGGCGACAAGGTGAAGGCGAGCGACATCCAGGTCACCCAGACCGTCTACGGTGCCTACGAAAAGGTCGGCCAGCTCGGCGACGGCGTCCACTTCCAGATCGAGGACGACGGCGTGCTGCCGAACGGCGGCACCGACGGCGGCCACCACAACGAGGCCACCGCCATGGCCAACATGGCGATCACGAACTACGGCTGATCCGGTCGGCTCCCGTAGGATGGGTTGAGCGCAGCGAAACCCATCATCCTTGCCGCGGAGAAATTGATGGGTTTCGCTATCGCCCTACCCATCCTACGGACTGCGACACGTCATGGCCGGGCAGAAAGCCCGGCCATGACAAAACGTTAATCCTCCCGCGTCGCCGCGCCGCACCCCTTGCAGCCCCGGTTCCCCGGTCCCTACCTCTAGTCGCGGAGGATGGAACCATGAACTATTTCCGCACCGCACTTCTGCTCGCAGGCCTTACCGCGCTCTTCATGGGCGTGGGTTTCCTGATCGGCGGCAAGGGCGGCGCCCTGATCGCGCTGGTCGTCGCCGCCGGCATGAACCTGTTCGCGTACTGGAACAGCGACCGCATGGTGCTGTCGATGTACGGCGCCCATGAGGTCGACCGAAACAGCGCCCCCGATCTCTACAACCTCGTCGCCGAGCTCGCCGCCCGCGCCGAGCTGCCGATGCCGCGCGTGTTCGTGATGGACGAGGCGCAGCCCAATGCCTTTGCCACTGGCCGCAACCCCGACAACGCGGCGGTCGCCGTCACCGTCGGCCTGACGCAGCAGCTCTCCCGCGAGGAACTCGCCGGCGTGATCGCGCACGAGCTGGCGCATATCAGGAATCACGACACGCTGATCATGACCATCACCGCGACCATTGCCGGTGCCATCGGCATGATCGCGCAGTTCGGCATGTTCTTCGGCGGCAACCGTGACAACAACCACGGCCCCGGCATCATCGGCTCGATCGCGATGATGATCCTGGCGCCGCTCGCCGCCATGCTGGTACAGATGGCGATCAGCCGCACCCGCGAATACGCCGCCGACGATCTCGGCGCGCGCATCTGCGGCAACCCGATGTGGCTGGCCTCCGCGCTGTCCCGCATCGAGAACGCCGCGCACCGGCAGCCGAACTACGACGCCGAGCGCAACCCCGCCACCGCGCACATGTTCATCATCAACCCGCTCACGGGGCAGGGGATGGACAATCTGTTCGCGACGCATCCCTCGACCGCGAACCGCATCGCCGCGCTGCAACAGCTGGCGGCGGAGATCGGCGGGGGCGCGCCGCTGCGCGGCGCGGGCGCGCATTATCCCTCGCGCGGCCCGTGGGGCAGGGCGCGAAGGGGGCCGTGGGGATGAGCGAAGCTGCGTCCGGGGTTTGGCAAATTGTCGCGCCGTCAGTTCAACCGGCAGATCGACCAGTTGAGCACCGTTGCAAGGCGAGCCTTGGGCAGGGCCGACTATTCGTCAAACAACTTCAATCCGAATTTGTAGCTCAGGCCGAGCTTGGCGGTGATCTGGTTTTCATTGCCTACTTTGACGACCGGAGAAGCCGCGGCGTCTCCAATCAACCTCTCGTAATAGGCCGAGCCGACCAAAGCCCAGTGTTGGGTCAGCTCGTATCGACCGGAAACCTCCAGACCGGCGCCTTTGATTCCGCCGCCCGGGTTGTATGCGGCGAGGCCTGACCGAGCCGATTCGGCCGGCGTCACGCCGAAGTATGTCCTCATATACTCACCCGTCGCGAAGCTCGCGCGAGGCCCTATTGAAAATTCGGTTGCCGCACCTGGGCGGAACCTGAGATCGAGACCCGTCTCGGCGACGATGCCGCTATGACCGCCAAGTCCGTGGCGCACCGCCAGCCATGGCCGGAACAAGCCCCATTGATATGCGATCCTGCCTCCGAGTTCGAATGCAGCATCGATATTGCCAAGGCCGCGCAATTCCGGGTGGTCGTCGCTATCGCGCTTGTAAACGTAACGAAAGGAGGGACCGATGGAAAAACCATCATCAGCGCGCTCTTTCTTTACGTTGCCGATGCCAGGAAGCCAGAGGTAATGAAGGGTGAAGAATCCGGTGGGGTTGAACTCGTACCCCTTTGCTCCTTCGTAGCCAGGCCGCATCGCGCCGCCTGCGCCGATTTCGACGACAATGTCGTAAGGCCGAACGGGCGCGGCGACGACTGTGGGAAGCGGCTGCTGCGGCGCGGGCACCTCCGCCGCCAGCGCCCCTCCCGCGGGAAACACGCCGAGAGCGAGGGCCGTAAAACGCAACCGGGCTTTGCTGGTTTTTGTCATTGAGCTGTATGATCGGAGAACCGGGTCACTGAACTCAGCTGTACAACACTGCTTCTGTCCAACGCAAATCCTCTCGCGCCAACGTCGCAAACGAAGCTGTTGCGATGTTGAACTACGCGCCTCGATTCCAGATGGATGCCGTTGGCCATCGAGAGATATGCCTGTTACAGAATGCCGCAGGTCTCGCCCCGGCCTAGAAGTGTTCGGGCCTGATCACCTGCACGTCAGAGACAGTGACGATGCCGATTTGCCGTGAGACGAGCGCGAACAGCGGTTCGAGCACGGCGTCCACCCGGCTCGCGTCGACGATGCAGAGCACCTGCACCACCGCGCCTGCGCGCCCGACGAGGCCGTCACGGTCCCAACTGCCGTCCTTGCCGCGGCCGGCGAGCGCGGGCAGGACGGTGTAGCCGCTGACACCCTGCTTATCGAGAATGCTCAGAACCCGCCGCATCAACGGAGCTTCGACCATGATCTCAATGCGCTTCTTCGGGTAGGTTTTCATGGCTGCTGCTCACCGAAACAGGGACGCAAGGAACAGATACAGGGGAATGCCGAGTGTGAGATTGAACGGAAAGGTCACGCCGAGGGAGAGTGGGACATAGATCGATGGTCTGGCCTCGGGAAGCGCGAGCCGCAACGCCGCCGGCACAGCGATGTAGGAGGCCGACGCGGCCAACACGATCAGTAGCGCGCTGCCGCCGGGCGACAATCCGATCAGCCGCGCCGCCAGCCAGCCGAGCACGGCGCCGACCAGCGGCATGTAGATCCCGAAGGCGATGACGGATCCGGTCAGCTGCCTTCGCCCCTCCCTGAGGCCGCGCCCTGCGATCACGCCCATGTCCAGCAGGAACAGGCATAAGACGCCCTTGAACGGCTCTACGATGAAGGATGAGATGGCCTTGAGGCCCTCGGCGCCGGAAATCCAGCCGATCGCAAACGAGCCCACCAGCACGACGATCGAGCCGTTGAGTGCGACCTCGCGCAGGGTCGTTGCATCGAGTTTATGGTGGTTGCCTGCAGCGGTGCCTGTACGCGCCAGCCACAGCGCCGCGATGATCGCCGGAGTCTCCATGGCCGCGGCCACGGCCACCAGATAACTTTCATAGGCGATACGCGCGCTGTCGAGCACCTGGGTTGCCGCAAGGAACGTCACGATGGAGATCGAGCCGTAATGCGCTGCAACCGCCGCCGCGTCGACGCTGGAGAGGCCGGTCGTAGCACGCAACAGACGGAAGGCAATGACCGGAATGACGGCACTCAGCACGAGCCCTGCCAGGATCGATAACACCAGCCGCGTCTCGATCCCGTGCGCCGAGACGCCGGCGCCGCCTTTGAAGCCGATCGCCATCATCAGGTAGAGCGACATTCCCTTTGCGATCGCCTCGGGAATCGACAGGTCGGACCGGACAACGGAGGCGGCAAGACCGAGTGCGAAGAACAGTATCATGGGCGACAACAGATTGGTCGTCGCCAGTTCGAAGACCGAAACCATTCTTGTCCCTTTTCGCTCCGCAGGATGCGAACGCTCGATAGGTCATATCCGTCGCCGGCACCCTATCGATAGCCCTACCGAGGAGTCGACCGGCGAAGTATGGAATTCAACCGGTCGCAGCGCATTTTTGCGTTCCGACCGGCTGTCTTCTGGTGCGAAAAATAATCACTTCGGCAGGAGCACCTTGTCGACGACGTGAATCACGCCATTGTCGGCGACGATGTCGGCCTTCACGACACGCGCGTTGTTCACGCGCACGCCATGCTTGCCGTTGACCTGGACCTGGCTCCCTTCGACCGTCGCGACAGCGGTGCTCCGGCCTTTGAGGTCCGCAGCCATGACCTTCCCGGGCACGACATGATACGTGAGTATCTTGACGAGCTTGGCCTTGTTCTCGGGCTTGAGCAGGCTCGCCAACGTCCCCCTGGGCAACTTCTTGAAGGCAGCATCGGTTGGCGCGAAGACGGTGAACGGTCCTGGACCCTTCAATGTTCCGACCAGGTCGGCCGCCTTGACAGCCGCGACCAACGTCTTGAACGAACCGGCGGCAACGGCCGTGTCGACGATATCGGCGGCTTTCGATCCCGACGTTGACATGACGAGGGCGAGCGCCCCGGCGGCGAACAGCTTCACGATATTCATAGATCGGATCCTCTGACGAGTTTGTTGGAAAGGCCCGACATTGCAGAGTTGCCGGGCGAATGACGCTGGTAGTGCGGTGAGATCCGGGAAGAACTCACGCGAGGGTAACGGCGCTGCAAGGGGATCGGATCACATCAATCGATCTGGATGTGTCGATCGGCTCCGTGCCGCACCATCAATCGATGGGCGCAAGGGACCGCATCGCAATGTAGCCTGCCACGGATGCCAGGGCCGTGACGAACGTGCCCCATGCCATGTCGACCACAGCGACGACCAATGGCCATCGGTTCAACGTCGCAAGATTCGTCAGGTCGTACGTGGCATATGCAACGAGCCCAAGCAGACCGCCCAATAGTGAAGCTGAAATCCATCCGCCATGCCTGGCTGCGGGAATGACTGCGAACACGACGATCCCGACGAAGTAGATCGAATAGAACGCGGCCGCCGCAAGGAGATTCGGCTTCTCTGCCAGCAGATCCCCGAGAGAGCTCTTGTAGAACCACATGGCGCGACTGAGCCAGATGTAGTCCACCGCCAGGAAGACGACTGCCGTAACGGCATAAGCAACGATGTAGCGGACCATGCCGTCATCTCCTGGCTTTTCCTGAGGCGGGCCTCGATCGTTCGAGTCCCTGCCGGCGACAAACTTTGCCAGCCTCCGGAAAAAGTGCCCCGGTCGAGAGGGCTTTTTCGACCGGGGCTTACCGGGGCGGTGGGGCGCAGCGGCGGCGCTGCAGCCCCGGCACCGACGAAACGATGCCAGGCGGAGATTGGATCAGCGAAAAACAACAAAATCCCGGGCGCGGGCGAAGCGCCGCGGTCGGGGCTCGAAGGAGGCTGGCTGTCGGCGGGCGTCAGGTATTCTTCGAACTCGCCTCGTCGTGCATCCCCCGAGCCCTGCGTCTCTGCCGCGCCTGCCGATCGAGCATGTTCAATCCCTCCACCAGCGCCGAGAAGGCCATGGCCGCATAGATGTAGCCCTTCGGCACATGAGCGCCAAAGCCCTCCGCTATCAGCGCCATGCCGATGACCATCAGGAAGGCCAGCGCAAGCATGACGATGGTAGGATTAGCGTTGATGAAGTTCGAGAGCGGGGTGGCTGCCATCAACATCACGAGAACCGCAACCACGACGGCAATGACCATGACCGGAACGTGGTCGGTCATTCCAACCGCGGTAATGATGCTGTCAATGGAGAACACCAGATCGAGAACGACGATCTGACCTAGTGCGGCAGCGTAACCGAGTTGCGCGGCTCCGGAATCGAAAATGTCGGGGGTGTTGTGAGGATCGACTCGATGATGGATTTCCCTGGTCGCCTTCCAGACCAGGAACAGGCCCCCCGCTATCAGGATCAGGTCGCGCCACGAGAACGCCTGACCAAACACGCTGAAGATGGGTGTCGTCAGACGCACGATGAATGCAATGGTGCCGAGGAGAACAAGGCGGAGGACGAGCGCCAGGCCGATACCGATTCGGCGCGCGCTTGCGCGTCGATGCTCGGGCAGCTTGTTGGTCAGGATGGCGATAAAGATGAGATTGTCGATCCCGAGCACCACCTCCATGACGATGAGCATCGCGAGGGCGGCCCAGGCTGTCGGATCGAAGGCCAATGCAATCAGCGCATCCACGGCGGCACCGTCGTATGTTTCCGGGTTGCCGTCCTCGCTGCGGGTTGCGGCGGGAAGGAGGCGCGGTCGTTATGGTAAGGGTCCATCAGTTCAAACGGTAGATCGACCAGTTGAGCGCGGTCGCAAAGGCGACCCACGCGGCATACGGCATGAACAGCAGCGCGGCAAGGCGATCGGTGCGCCATTGCAGGGCAATGTAGGTGGCGATCGCCGTCAGCAGGGCCACGATGATGCCAAGCGCAAGGCCAATCCGGTGCAGGCCGAAGAAGGCCGGCGACCACAGGAAATTCAGCGCCATCTGTGCCACCCAGGCGGCCATGGCCGGGCTGCGGGGATCGCGCGACCAGGTCCTGGCGCCGGCGACACCGATGCAGACATAGAGCGCAAGCCATACCGGCGCGAACAGATGGTCCGGCGGGTTGAAGGCGGGCTTGTTCAGCGCGGAATACCAGCCGTCGGGCCGGTTGGCGTAGCCGAGCATCATCCCGGCCAGCACCACGCCACCCACGAACAGCATCAGAGACTTTAGGCCCGTCCGGGCATTGCTACGCATCATCGTGCGGTAACGCCCCGCGCAGGCCTGTAGATCACCCTCCGCCGGATTTTTTTCCCTGCCCGGTGATCCGTGCCGGCTCCCCCTTCGTTCTTGCCAATGAAAGACATGACGATGACGGTATTGCTGCAGCGGCGAATCTCGGAGCATGGTAGGCGATCGGGATCGCTTGCGAGGAAATGGCCGCGTGTGAAGGAAAGACCTGAGATCGCAGTGGACTGGGCCGGCCTGATCGCGGAAGTCGCCTTGCACAGGGACCGCGAAGCCTTCCGACGGCTGTTCGAGTTCTTTGCCCCGCGCATCAAGGGATATTTGCGCCGGACCGGCTCGAGCGAAGCCGAGGCCGAGGAGATCGCACAGGACGCCATGGTCGCGCTGTGGCGCAAGGCCGACAGGTTCG
>CAZDEZ010000023.1:0-56884 GCA_964504705.1 uncultured Bradyrhizobium sp. | reverse complement strand
GGTCACCGCCGAGGACCAGCTGCGCCGCATCGACATCCGCGCGCCGCAGGACGGCGTGGTGCTGCAGTCGACCGTGCACACCGTGGGCGGCGTCATCACCGCGGGCGACGCCATCATGATGATCGTGCCCCGCGCCGACGACCTCTCGGTCGAGGCCAAGGTAAACCCGCAGGACATCGACAAGCTGCAGATCGGCCAGAGCACCGTGCTGCGCTTCTCCGCCTTCAACCAGCGCACCACGCCGGAGCTGAACGGCAAGGTCAGCCGCATCTCCGCCGACGTCACCGCCGACCAGCGCACCGGGCAGAGCTTCTACACCATCCGCATCTCGCTCTCGCCGGACGAAATCGCCCGCTTAGGCGAGGTCAAGCTGGTGCCGGGCATGCCGGTGGAGGCCTTCGTGCAGACCGGCGAACGCACCATGCTGTCCTACTTCCTGAAGCCGTTCAGCGACCAGCTGATGCGCTCGTTCCGGGGGCGGTGATTGTATCGACGAATGGGTCCCGGCTCTGCGGCGCGTCACTGCGTGCCGCACCGCGTCCGGGACACGCGATCGCAGTACGCGGCTGCATGCCGGCGTTCCCCGGATGCAGCGCAGCACGAAGTGGTGCGCTGCTGATCCGGGGTCCACACGACCGCTAAAGATGTACCAGCAACAACTCCAACGCCGTCTTGGCAAACACCCGCATGTTGCGCTGCCGCTCGCCGCTTCCCGTCTCCAGCGTGATCGCCTTCTCGACGGGGCCGGCGATCGCCATGCAGCAATGGCCGGCGGCATCGCCGTAGCGGTTACCGGTCGGGCCGGTGGCGCCGGTCTCGGACAGGCCCCAGGTGGTGGCGAAACGAGTTCGCATCTGTCTCGCCAGCAGCTGTGCGTAGGGCTCCGATGCCGAGCGGATACCCTTCATGTCCTCATTGGGAATGTCCATCAACAATCGCCGCGCATCGCGGGTGTAGACGACCGCGCCGCCGAGAAAGTAGGCGGAGGCGCCGGGCACCGACAACAGCGCAGCCGAGATCAGCCCGCCGGTCGAGGATTCGGCGACCGCGATGGTCTCCTTGCGCGCGATCAGTTTTGCCGCGATCCGTTCGGCGACATCGACCAGTTCCTGCATGCTTCAACTCCGCTTCGTCCTTCAAATCCCTAGCACAGGAATGCATGGCTTGCCGAGTTGCGGGGGCGGGGTGCGCCTGCTTGAATACACCGGCAAGAGTCGGCGCGGCGCCGCCGGCGCGGAGGAAACGACATGACGTCACCGGTCCCGGGCGGCGTGGATTGCGACCTGCATCCGGCCGTGCCGCATCTGACCAGCCTGTTGCCCTACATGAACGACTACTGGCGCGACCAGGTGACGACGCGCGGCATGACCGACCTCGTCTCGCAATCCTATCCGGCCAACTCGCCGATCTCGGCGCGGCCGGACTGGCGGCCGGCGCAGGGCAAGCCCGGCTCCAGCTACGACGACATGAAGCGCCAGGCGCTGGATCGCTTCCAGGTGGCCTACGGCATCTGCAATCCGCTGTACGGCGTGCAGATGGTGTTTTCAGAGGACATGCAGGAAGCATTCTGCCGCGCGCTTAACGACTGGCTGGCGAAGGAGTGGCTCGACAAGGATGCACGGCTGCGCGGCTCGATCGTGATCCCGACGCAGAGCGTGGAGAAATCCGTCGCCGAGATCGAGCGCTGCGCGGCCGACAGGCGCTTCGTGCAGGTGCTTATGCTGGTCATGGGCGATGTGCCGCTGGGCAAGCGCGCGCTGTGGCCGATCTATGCCGCGGCCGAGAAGCATGGCCTCACCGTCGGCATTCATGCCGGCAGCGCCTATCACAACCCGCCGACTTCGGTCGGCTGGGGCTCCTATCACATCGAGGATTATGTCGCGCAGGCGCAGGCGTTCCAGACCCAGCTCACCAGCCTGATCGTCGAGGGCGTGTTCGCGAAGCATCCGAACCTGAAAATGGTGATGCTCGAATCCGGCTTCACCTGGCTGCCCGCCTTCCTGTGGCGGTTGCACAAGTTCTGGCGCGGCGTTCGCATGGAAACGCCATGGGTGGACCGTGCGCCGCTGGAAATTGTGCGCAGCAACATCCGTTTTTCCCTGCAGCCGGTGGACGCCCCGCCGGAACCGGAAGTGCTGAACCGCTTGTTCGACCATATGCAGTCGGACGAATTGATCCTATTCTCCACCGACTATCCGCACTGGCAGTTCGACGGCGACGAGGTGCTGCCGCAGGGATTGTCGCCGCATCTCGTGCGCAAGATCATGGTGGATAATCCGATGGCGACCTACTCCCGCTTGGGCCAGCCGGCGACGAAGGAGATGACGCAATGAACATCCAGTTGCGCGACCATCCCGAGCCGGAGTCCGTTTCGTCCATCAAGACCGCGATCGCCGATTGCGATATCCACCCGGCGCGCGCGACGAAGGACGAACTCTATCCGTGGCTGGCAAAGCGCTGGCACGCGCATCTCGAAACCTACGGCGTCCACGCCTATCAGGGCATGATGGAAGGGCCGCCCTATCCGAAGGCGCAGCCCAACGCCTCGCGCCGCGATGCGTATCCGCCGGAGGGCGGGCAGCAAGGCTCCTCGCTGTCCTTCATGCAGGAGCAGCATCTCGATCTCAACAACGTCGTGCTCGGCGTGCTCAATCCGCTCGGCGCCACCGGGCAGGGCCAGCGCAATCACGATCTCGCCGCCGCGCTGGCCAGCGCCATCAACGACTGGCAGATCGAGAAGTGGACCAGCAAGGACAAGCGGCTGAAGGCTTCCGTCGTCGTCGCCAACGAGGACGGCGTCACGGCGGCGAAGGAAATCCGCAAGCGCGCCGGCGATCCGAACTTCGTGCAGGTGCTGCTCTTGAGCCGCAATGTCGAGCCGCTAGGGCAACGCCGCTACTGGCCGATCTACGAGGCGGCGGAGGAGGTCGGGCTTCCCGTCGGCGTGCACGCCTTTGGCTTCGGCGGCAATCCGATCACGGCCTCGGGCTGGCCGAGCTATTACATCGAGGAGATGGTGGGGCATTCGCAGTGCCAGCAGACGGCGCTGGCCAGCCTCGTGCTGGAAGGCGTGTTCGAGCGCTTCCCGAAACTGAACATGGTGATGGTGGAAGCCGGTTTCGGCTGGGCGCCGTCGCTGGCCTGGCGGCTCGACAAGGTGTTCGACAAGCTGCGCAGCGAGGTACCGGATCTGAAGCGCAAGCCGTCGGAGTACATCAAGGATCACATCTGGTGGACGACGCAGCCGATGGAGGACCCGGAGCGGCGCGAGCATCTGTTCCAGTGCATCGAATGGATCGGCTGGGACAAGCTGCTGTTCGCCACCGACTATCCGCATTGGGACTACGACGAGCCGTCGCGCGTGCTGCCGGCTGGGGTCAGCGAGGCCAACAAGCAGGCGTTCTATCTCGACAATGCGCGGAAGGTTTACGGGCAAATTTGATGGCGCGGCATGTGGTGGCGGCGGTGGACGAATTGCCGCCGGGGACGCGAAAGTTTCTCGAAATCGACGGCCGGCCGATCGCGGTGTTCAACATCAAGGGCGAGTATTTCGGCCTGTTGAACCGCTGTCCGCATCAGGGCGCCTCGCTGTGCGAGGGTCCGCTGATCGGTCTTGCGCAATCCTCCACCCCCGGCGAGATCGAATACACCAGGCTCGGCGAGATCATCCGCTGCCCCTGGCACGGCTGGGAGTTCGACATCCGCACCGGCCAATCCTATTGCGACCCGCGCCGCTTTCGCGCGCGGGCCTACCCGGCGACCGTCGAGCCCGGCGCCGCCGTCGTGAAGGGGCCATATGTCGCCGAGACCCTCAAGGTCGAGGTGGAGAGCGATTACGTGGTGGTCGAACTCTAGAGCATGATTCGGAAAAGTGTGCAGCGGTTTTCCGAAAGGATCATGCTCAAACTCCAGCTGGCAGGCGAGGCGCAGCAATGAATGACGGGTCGATCAACGGCGGGCAGCCGCCAAGGCCAATGCTGTTCGAGCCGTTTTCGATACGGGGCCTGACGCTGAAGAACCGTCTCGTCGTACCGCCGATGGTCCACTATCGCTGCGATCCCGGAAACACTTGCGGCACGTTTCACGTCGTGCATCTCGGCCGCTATGCGCTCGGCGGTTTCGGCCTCGTCTTCGTCGAGGCGACCGGTGTCGAGGAAGTCGGGCTGATCAACGAGCACGATCTCGGCATCTGGAACGATACGCAGGTTGAAAGCTTCAAGCCGCTGATCGCCTTCATGAAGCGGCAGGGCACGGCGATCGGCATCCAGCTCGCCCATGGCGGCCGCAAGGCGTCGTCGCAGACGGCGATGCAGGGCATGGGGCCGCTCACCGAGGAGAATTTGAAAGCGGGCGCCAAGCTATGGCAACCTGTGGGGCCGACGGCCGAGCCGGTCGCCAAGGGCTGGCTGACGCCTCGGCAACTGACGACGGCCGAATGCAGGGCAATGGCCGGCACCTGGGCGGCGGCCGCGAAGAATGCCGTCGCAGCGGGATTCGACACGATCGAGATCCATACCGCGCATGGCTATCTGCTCGCCTCGTTCCTGTCCCCGGTTTCCAATACCCGCAACGACGAGTACGGCGGCGACCGGGCCGGGCGCATGCGGCTGCCACTCGAGATCGTCGAAGCCGTGCGTCGGGAAATGCCGGCCACGATGCCGCTGTTCCTGCGGGTCTCCTCGGTCGACGGTACCCAGGAGGGCTGGAACATGGACGACACCGTCGCCTTCGCGCGCGAGCTGAAGGTGCGCGGCGTCGACGTGATCGACTGCTCCTCGGGCGGTATCTCGGGAGCAGCCACTGCGGCGCAAGTGACACGCAGCCTCGGATTCCAGGTGCCCTTTGCGGAGCGCGTCCGCAAGGAGGCTGAGATTCCGACCATGGCGGTCGGCATCATTCTCGAAGCGCAGCAGGCCGAAGACATTTTGCAGAAGGGGCAGGCCGATCTCATCGCGGTCGGCCGCCAGTCGCAGTTCAATCCGAACATCGCGCTGCATTGGGCGCACGACCTCGGCATCAACACGCGGTTCGAGGACTGGTCGCCCGAATATGGCTGGTGGCTCGAGAAGCGGATCAGGACTCTCGACGGCTTCGCCACGCCTACCGGTGTCGTCACGCGGCGTTCGTGATGGCGCGGAATGCGGTTGGCAGATGGTCGATTTGTAGCAGGCGGGGGCAGGTCGGGTCGCTTCCTTCCACTTTCCCGGGGTGCTAGCGTCCGGATCGAACCCGCTCCTCCCGGCGGACGTTGAGTTGAGTGGGCCGACATTGCTGTTTCCGGCGGACCTGACCTCGTTCCTCGACCTCATCCGCCAGCACGGCGATGCGGCCTACAGCTTCATGTTCGCCTATGCGGCCGGCCATAGCCTGCTGCTGGCGCTGTTCGCGGGCTATGCCGCGCATTCGGGCGCGCTGAGTCTGGGTACGCTCATCGCGATCTGCTGGTTCGGCAGTTTCGCCGGCGATGTCGTCCGCTTCTGGGTCGGGCGACGCTACGGCGTCCGCCTGCTTGCGCGTTTTCCACGGTTCGAGCGTCTCGTGCAGACCGTGATCCGGCTGGCGGACCGTCACTACGCCTGGATGATCCTGTTTCATCGCTTCCCGCACGGCATCCGCGGAATTGCCGGGTTTGCCTACGGCATGTCGCGGCTGCCCTGGTCCACCTTCCTTGCGCTCAACTTCGTCGCGGCGGGCCTTTGGTCCGGCACCGTCGTCTCCGCCGGCTATGCCTTCGGTCATTTCTCGGAGAAGTCGATCAACGACGCATCTTCGGGTCTCGGCGCGGTGATGCTGATCGCGTTCCTCGGCCTGTCCTGGTTCCTCAGCAGGAAGCTCGAGCAAATCGTCGAGCGATACTGAATAGCTGCTCGTTCAGACGTGGCCCACCATCCGCCGCTCCCTTGCGTAGCGTACCAGTGCGACGAAGCGGTAGATGCCGTGGACGAACTTGCCGTAGGGCATGGTGAGGAACAGCGCGAACACGACGCCGAGATGCAGCGCGAGCAGCGGGCCCATCGCTGGCGTCGCGCGCAGGATCAATAGCGCCATGCCGGTGAAGCTGGTGAGGAACAGCATGACGATGAAGGCGGTGTCCATTCCCATGCGCTGTTCGTCGACCAGCACCGGATCGCGCTTCCATCGTTCCGCCAAGAGCCCGATCGGTCCGATCAAAAGCCCGATGCCCCCGAGCGTGCCGAGCACGACCGGCGCGTCCCACCATGGGTACGGTGCCTCGCGCGCCAGCAGGTAGTGGTAGAGCGTTGCGACCGACGTCGAGGCAAAGCAGAGCAGGAAGCCGTAGAAGGTGAGGTGGTGGTACAGCCGGCGGCGGTCGGTCGGACGGTCGTCCTCGTTGAAGCAGCCGACGCCGCCGCCGTCGAGATAACGAAGGCTCGCAGCGTCCCGGATCGCCTGCCATAGCGAGGGCGCATCGCCCTTCATGCCGACGGGCTCGCCGATCTCGCGCCAGAACGCGCGCACGCCCATCACCAGCGCGACCACGGCATTAAGGAACGCGGCGCCGAACAGCGCCGCCATCGCGTTGTGCGGCATCAGTTTGTAGAACGCGCCGGGACCGGTGTGGACACCGAACAGGACCTGCCTGTCGTGATACACGGCAAAGCCGAGGATGAAGGCGGCGACGCTCAGTGCGGCAATCACGCTGATGACGAGTCCGTTGCGCGCGAACATGCCGGCGAAGGCGCGCGGCCAGGCATAGGCCGCATATGAATCCGCCCGCGCGATCGCCAGCGTCTGCGGCACGTTGACATTGAATTCGTGCGGCGGCGAGAACTGGCAGTCGGCGTAGCAGGCGCCGCAGGCGTGGCAGAGATTGGCGAAATAATTGAGGTCGCCGTCGGAAAAGGAGCGGCGCATTTCCATCGCGGGAAACACCGCGCACAGTCCCTCGCAGTAGCGGCAGGAATTGCAGACCGTCATCAGGCGGTCGGCCTCGTCGAGGATCCTAGTTCCGTGCATTTTTCGCCGCTTCCCGTCCGGCGACGCGGCCGAACACGCTGCCGATGGTCATGCCGATGCCGGCGGCATAGCCCTTGCCGAGCACGTTGCCGGCCATGATCTCGCCGGCGGCGAACATGTTGGCGGACGGCTTGCCGTCCTTCAACAGCATCCGCGCTTCCCGGTTCACGCGGGTGCCGAGATAGGTGAAGGTGATGCCGGGGCGCACCGGATAGGCGTAATAGGGCGCGGTCTCGATCCTGCGCGCCCAGTGCGTCTTCGGCGGCGTCAGGCCCTCGGTACGGCAATCGTCGAGGATGGTGTGGTCGAAGGTGCCGGGCTGCACGGCGGCGTTGAACTCCGCAATGGTCTGTTCCAGCGCGGCCGGATCGAGCGTCAGCTTGGTCGCAAGCTCGCTAATCGAGGCGCCCTCGATCGGCGGAAACAGCGTCGGCATGAAACTGTGGCGCACGCTGGCGTCGAACACGATGTACGCGATCTGGTCGGGCTGCGCGGCCACCAGCCGGCCCCAGATCGCGTAACGCTTCGGCCAGATGTCCTCGCCCTCGTCATAGAAGCGCTTGGCGTGCTTGTTGACGACGATACCGAACACCACGGAGTCATGCCGCGTGATGATGCCGCCGTCGAATTTCGGCGCGCGGGCGTCGATCGCCACCGCATGGCATTGGGTGGGATCGCCGACTTCCGCGACGCCCTTCGCCAGCAGTAATTTCAGGATCGAGCCGCGATTATAGGGCGTACCGCGGATCAGGAAATTGTCGGCCGCCTCGCCCCAATACTGCTTCAGCCATTCGATGTTGGCCTCGAAGCCGCCGGCAGCGGCAACCAGCGCCGTCGCGCGGATGTCGCTCGTCCCGTTCACCGGCTGCTTCAGCTTCGCCGCGAGGAACATGCCGTCCTCGATCTCAAGGTCGGTCACCTCGGCATCGTAGAGAATCTCGACGCCGAGCCTTTCCGCGGTCAAGTACAGCGCATTCAGCATGGCGCGACCGCCTCCGAGGAAGAAGGAGTTGGTGCGGCCGAGGCTGAGCGTGCCGCCGAGCGAGGGCTGCCAACGCACGCCCTGCTCGACGATCCAGTTCAGGATGTCCTTGGACTCGGCGATCATGAATTTGGCAAGTTCTTCGTCGGTCTCCCCGCCCGTGATGCGCAAGAGGTCGTCCCAGAATTCCTGCTCGGTATAGGGCCCGGTCAGAATCTCCGTCGCCGCGTCATGGGCGCAGCGCATGTTGCGGGTATGCCGGGTGTTGCCGCCGCGATAGAATTTCGGCGCGCCTTCCAGCACCAGCACGGAGGCACCGGCACGGCGGGCGCTGATTGCGGCGCACAATGCCGCGTTGCCGCCGCCGATGACCAGCACGTCGAATTTGCGGGAGAGATCCACCATCGAAACGTCTTGCCAACTTTGCGCGGCAATCACAACTGCTGCCGCCGCATGGGCATCGTCGCTTCGGCCAGCGGTTCTGGCTTTGCTTTCACAATGTCGGATAGCCACATGCGGAACGCGGAGACCTTCGGCGAGTCGGCCCTCGCTTCCGGCGATACGAGATAGAAGCCGGCGTCGACCGGCAGCTCGATCTCGAACGGCACCACCAGGCGGCCCTTGGCGATGTCGTCCTGCACGTAGGAGGTGCGGCCCATGGCGACGCCAAGCCCGTCGATCGCAGCCTGGATGGTCATGAACACCATGTCGAAGGTGACGCCGGGTTGCCTCGAGAGATCGGTCGGCAGGCCCGCGGCGGTCAGCCACAGCCGCCAGTCGTCGTCGTTGTTGGCGCTGGTGTGCAGCAGCACGTGATCGACGAGGTCCTCCGGCTGGCGCAGCGGTTTCTTCCCTTTCAGCAGCTCGGGGCTGCATACCGGAAACATCCTGTCGGCCATCAGCCAGTCGGCGCGCAGGCCGGGCCACTGGCCGCGACCGTAGCGGATTGCGGCATCGACGCCGTCACGCCTGAAATCGACCAGGCCGGTCGAGGTGGTGATGCGCACGTCGATGCCGGGATGCTTTTCCTGGAAATCGGAGATGCGAGGCAGCAGCCATTTGGCGGCGAGCGAGGCCAGCGTCGAGACCGTCAGCACGTTGCCGTCGTCCTTGCGCAGCAGGCGGTCGGTGGCGAGCCGGAGATCGTTGAAGGCGGCGCGGATGCCCGGGAGATATTCCTTTGCTTCGGGCGTCAGCGACAGCGTGCGGTTCTGCCGGACGAACAGGCGGACACCGAGTTCCTCCTCCAGCCGCCGGATCTGATGGCTGATCGCGGTCTGCGTCACGTTCAGCTCGGACGCGGCCAGCGTGAAGCTCATGTGCCGTGCGGCGGCTTCGAACGCCCGCAGGCCGTTCAGGGAGGGGAGCCGTGCTGCCATCTGCCGCCAGTCCAATGCATGAGTTTATGTCATACGAAGCGGTACAAAGTGTCGTTTGCGGCAGCGCCGAAACGCACAGATATTAGCGCCAACCGACTAGGAATAGGAGCCGAAAATGTCCGTTTTCACCCATGAATCGATGATAAATCATCATACCCCGAGCCTCTTCTCGCAGCTCGCCGAGACCTTCCATGTCTGGCGCCAGCGCTCCGCGATGCGGCGCGAACTCGCCACCTGGTCTGAACGGGACCTCCACGACATCGGCGTGTCCTCCGCCGACGTCGCCTACGAAGTCGACAAGCCGTTCTGGCGGGCTTGATGAGCCGCCACTAACCGGCGCCGCCCGTCCACGGGGGCGCCGGTTTTCTTCGCAATCCGGGAACGTGCCATGACCGCCCTGCGCCTCGAAGATCTCCGTCAGCATTCCGACGTGCTGCGCACACGGCATGGCGAAGCCATTACGGTGCGCTTCGTCGAGCCGCGCGACGCCGACACCATCCAGAACTATTTCCGCGGCCTCTCCGCGCGCTCGCGCTATAATCGCTTCTTCGGTGCGATCAGCCAGCTGCCGCCGGGCCTGCTCGACGGCTACATCCATGTCGGTGAGGCCGACCAGTTCAGCGTGGTCGCCACCATGCAGGTCGACGGATACGAAACCATCGTCGGCGAGGCGCGCTATGCCTTCGAGCCTGAAGCCGCCAGCTTCGAGTTCGGCCTGTCGGTCGACGACCGCTGGCAGGGCCACGGCATCGGTGCTGCCTTGCTCAAGAATCTCGAATGCCGCGCGGCTGCCTTTGGCGCTGCAAAGCTGTTCGGCGACACGCTGCGCTCCAACGACGCGATGATCGGGCTGGCGCGGAAGTCCGCTTATGTGTTCGGCAACAGCCCCGGCGACTGGAAGCTGGTGAGATTTGCCAAGCAGATCAACCTCGCGCCGCAGGACATTCCCTGCGCCAGCTGGAAGCTCGCCGCGCGTTCCCGCCTGTCCTCCCCCGCGATCGCGGGTTGACGACTGGGCCCGGCTCCTGCGGCAACAGGACCGGGCCCATTTTCTTCTCACAACGCAGCCGGTTCACCTCGCCCCGCTTGCGGGGAGAGGGAGGGTGTCACTTCCCCGCGAATACGGGCTTGCGCTTGTCGATGAAGGCTTGCACGGCTTCGCGGTGGTCGGCGGTTTTCTGGGAGCGAATCATCCGCTCGGCTTCGTGATCCCGGGCGGTGGTGAAGTCGAACATCAGCGCTTCGTCGAGATTATCCTTCATGTAGCGCAGCGCGATCGTCGGGCCCTCCGCCATGGATTTGGCGAGCGCAAAGGCTTCCTCGGCCAGCCTGTCGTCGGGCACGACGCGGTTGACGAGGCCGATCGCCTCGCAGCGCGCGGCGTTCACGCGCTCGGCGGTGAACATCAGTTCTCTTGCCCGGGAGGTGCCGACGAGGCGCGTGAGCAGCCAGGCGATGCCGTAGTCGCCGGACAGCGCCACATTGAGATAGCCGGTGGAGAGGAATGCCGACTGCGCCATGACGCGGATGTCGCAAGCCATGGCGATGGCAAGGCCTGCGCCGACTGCGGCGCCGGGCAGGGCCGCGATCGTCGGCTTGCGCACCGAAACCAGCGCGCCGGTCAGGAGGCGCTGCCGTTCCTGCAGGTCGGCGATCTTGTCGGCGTCGGACATGGCCTGACGCTTCGGGTCGCGATGGGCGCCCATGCCCTTGACGTTGCCGCCGGAACAGAATGCCTTGCCGGCGCCGGTGAGCAGCAGGGCGCCGACATCAGGGTTCTCGCCGCACGTCCTGATCATGGTGCGCAGCGCCGGCGTCAGCTCGTCGGACAGCGAGTTGCGCGCCTCCGGCCGGTTCAGTGTGATGACGGCGACGCGGTCGCGGATCGCGCACAGCAGCTCGCCGGTGCCGGTGTCGATGCTGATTTCGGTGCTCATGGTTTCCCCCGGTTCTTCTGCCGTCATTGCGAGGAGCGCAGCGACGAAGCAATCCAGCTTTCTTGTGCTTGCGAAGGAAGCTGGATTGCTTCGCTTCGCTCGCCATGACGGAACTCTCTCAAAACTTCTCCACCCATGGCCGCAGCTCGATCTCCCAGGTCCAGGCGCTGCGCGGCTGCTGCAGCACGTGCCAGTAGCTTTCCGCGATCGCGTCGGGATCGAGGAACGAGTCCGGCCGGTCTGGAGCTTCCGTCCGTCCCGCGCTGCGGATGCCGCCGTCGATGACGAAATGGCCGACGTGGATGCCCTGCGGCGACAGTTCGCGCGCCATGCTTTGCGCCAGGCCCCGCAGCGCGAACTTGCCCATCGCGAACGGTGCGGATTGCGGATAACCCTTGACGCTGGCGGAAGCGCCCGTGAACAGAATCGCGCCGTGCTTGTTGGGTAGCATGCGTCTTGCCGCCTGCTGCGCCACCAGGAAACCGCCGAAGGCGCTGACGTCGATGGCGTGCGCGACCTCCGTCGGCACCAGGTCGACAAGAGCGCCGCGTGCGCGGGCGCTGGCGTTGTAGACGACGATATCCGGTGTCGCGATCTCGCGCTCGACGAGGCCGAATAGCCGCTCGACCTCGTCGGCGTTGGTGGCGTCGCAGGCGTAAGCCCTCGCGCCGGTTGAAGTGCAGAGTTCGCCGAGCTTTTCGATCTTGCGCGCGGCCAGCGCGACCTTGATGCCTTCGCGCGCAAACCGCCGCGCCAGCGAGGCGCTGAGGCCCTCGCCGGCGCCGACGATCAGGGCGGTGTTGTATTTCGGTGCAGCCATGCGCGCTCCCCTGTTCGGCCGAGACTCGTATCTAGGCGCGCATCCCGGCAAGACAACCTGCCGCGGCCAGGATCATGTCGAGGTCCTTCTTCCCGGTCATGGCAGAATACTTGGCACGCAGCGCGGCAAGCGAGCGCGCATGATATTTTTGCGGCTTCTGCGTCCAGACGTCGTTGCCGAGCCGCACCGAAAATTCCTCCGTGCCGTCGGCGAGTGCCTTCTCGTTCGCCAGCGTCCACGGCCAGAAAAGCCGCCCGACCTGTTTTGTCAAAATCGGCATCAGCGTCGGCGCCAGCTGTTCCCAGTTCTCCAACGCGCCTTCCGCCGTCGGCCACAGCATGCGCTGAACCCATGCCAGCACCTGCGGCGCGCCGCCTTCGATCAGTGCACCCGTGGTCGGATCCTTCCACAGTTCATAGAGCTGGCCCCAGAGCCCGAAATCGCCATAGGCCGGGCGGCCGCCGAACAGATACGGCCGCGTCGCAAGATGCGCCTCGAGCAGGTCGAGCATTTCCACAAAGCCGGCCTCGATCTGCGGCGCGGTCGCTTCGTTGGAGCCGACGAACCAGACCCGCTCGGTCATGCGCTTGCGCACCTGATTGGCGAAGGCATCGTGCTCCGCTTCGCTCGCCCGCGGCGCGCGCATCCGCGCGATGCGGCCGGCAGAGGCGCGCTGGTCGACCTCGCGCGCCCAGCGGTAGTGGAACATCCATTTGTTGCCCCATTCGTCGCCGAACTCCTCGATCAGCATGGACATGAAACGCGCCACGGGATCGCCTGGATGGATCGAGGGCTCGGGAAACAGTTTCTCCATCTGGTCGATGATGGGGGTGGAATCCTGAATGCCAACGCCGTCCGGCGTCACCACCAGCGGGATGACGGGAATCCTGGCGTGCTTTTCGAATTCCGCCTGGCTTTCCGCGTTGCGCAAAATCCATTGATGCGGAATGGCCTTGTAGCGGAAATAGGAGCGGACCTTCACCGAGTAGGGCGACATCTCGGCGCCGATGATGCGATATCCCTCAGCCACGGGGCGCTCCTCCAATTATGCTTGTTGACCGCGCTTGGGCGTGCGGTATCGGTAATGGTCTATAACATCGACATCGGGCGGAAACGGCAAGGGCCAAAGATGCAGCCACGGATGCAGGATCGCAGGGCCATTCCCGACCAGCCGGGATTGCTCGCACCCGACACCATCGGGATGAACTTCTACCGGGCCGATCCGGCGCTGACCGATTTGCTGCGCCTGCATCTGCCGGAGGCGACGTTCCGCCACATCGAGCCGCACCTCGATCGTCTCGGCGCCATGGCCGGCGGTCATCTCGACGAATGCGCGCGGCTTGCCGACCGCCACACGCCGGTGCTGCATCAGCGCGACAAGTTCGGGCGCGATACGCAGTGGATCGAGTATCATCCCGCCTATCGCGAGCTCGAGCGCGCCGCCTTCGGCGAGTTCGGCATTCACGCGATGTCGATCCGCAAGGGCATTCTGGGCTGGCCGGACAAGTATCCCGTCGTCGCGAAACACGCTTTCACCTTCCTGTTCAACCAGGCGGAATTCGGCCTCGGCTGTCCGATCAACGTCACGGACGGCTGCGCGAAACTGCTCAACAATTTCGGCAGCGAGGCGCTCAAGGCGAAGTATCTCGACGGCCTGACCCAGACCGACATGGGCAAGCTGACCCAGGGCGGTCAGTTCATGACCGAAAAGGAAGGCGGCTCCGACGTCGGCACGCTGACGACGGTGGCGGTGCAGGAGGACGACCACTGGCGCCTCCATGGCGAAAAATGGTTCTGCTCCAATGCCGACGCGGAAGTGGTGATGCTGCTGGCGCGCCCCGAAGGCGCGGGGCCGGGCACGCGCGGCGTCGGCCTGTTCCTGATGCCGCGGCGGCTCGACGACGGCTCGCAGAACCACTACCGGATCGTGCGGCTGAAGGACAAGCTCGGTACCCGCTCGATGGCTTCTGGCGAGATCAAGTTCGAGGGCGCGATTGCCTATGCGGTCGGCAAGCTCGACCGCGGCTTCGTGCAGATGGCCGAGATGGTCAATTCCTCGCGGCTCTCCAACGGCGTGAAGTCCACCGCGCTGATGCGGCGGGCATACCACGATGCAATGACAGTCGCGAGGAATCGCGTGGTGTTCGGCAGCCGCATCGTCGACAAGCCGCTGGCGCAGCGGCAGCTGATGAAGATCATGGTGGCGACGGAGCAGGGGCTGTCGTTGAGCTTCCTGACCGCGGATGCGCTCGACCGCGCCGAGGCCGGCAGCCAGGATGCGGCGGCGCTGCTGCGCATCCTGACGCCGACGCTGAAATTCCGCGCCACGCGCGATGCCCGCAAGGTCTGCGGCGATGCGCTCGAGATGCGCGGCGGCATTGGCTACATCGAGGAGTTCGCTACGGCGCGCCTGCTGCGCGATGCGCATCTCGGCTCGATCTGGGAGGGCACCGGAAACATCGTCGCGATCGACGCGCTGACCCGCGCGATCGGCCGGCACGGCGCGGACGGCGCGCTCGCGGCCGATCTGCATGCGCGGCTGGATGATTCCGCCAATGTACCGGTAGCCTGGCGCGACCGCCTGCGCGAAGTGACCGACCGCGCCGTCGGTTTTGCGCGCGAGGTGGCTGGCAAAATGGACAACGAAGCCGACGCGCGGCGAGCGACCAGCCTGCTCTATCACGTCGCCAGCGCCGTCGCCTTTGCCTGGGAAGGCAGCCGTATCCACGAGTTGCGCGGCGATGCGCGAAGGCTGCTGCTGTCGCGAATGGTGGTCGACCATCGCCTGTCGGCGGGCGATCCCTTCCGGCTGACGGAAGGTGCCGCGCAGCGCGCGATCACGTCGCATCTGCTCGGCGACCGCGCCGTCGGGATCGCGGAGGTTGGCGAATTGCTCACCGCGGCGTAGGCTTTGTACCGACCGAAAATTCAAAACGAGAAGACAGGGGAAACGACCGATGAAGGCTGCCGTTCTGTATGAAGTCAATAAGCCGCTGGTTATCGAGGACATCAGCGTACCCAACCCGGGTCCGCGCGAGGTCCTGATCCGAACCAAGGTCGCCGGCCTCTGTCACTCCGACCTGCATTTCATGGAAGGGCTCTATCCGCATCCGTTGCCGGCGGTGCTCGGCCACGAATCGGCCGGCGTGGTCGAGAAGGTCGGATCCGACGTCACCTATGTGAAGCCGGGCGACCATGTCGTGACCTGTCTCTCCGTGTTCTGCGGCACCTGTGACAACTGCACCACCGGCCGCACGGTGCTCTGCACCGACACCACGGTGAAGATGCTGCCGGGTGCCTCGAACCGCCTGCAATGGGGCAAGCCGGAGAAGCTGAACCAGTTCCTCAATCTCTCGTCCTTTGCCGAGCAGATGCTGGTGCACGAGAACGCGATCGTCAAAATCAAGAAGGAAATGCCGCTGGAGCTCGCCGCGCTGATCGGCTGCGGCGTGATCACCGGTTATGGTGCGGTGGTGAACACGGCCAAGGTCACCGCCGGCGAGACCGTCGCGGTGGTCGGCTGCGGCGGCGTCGGCATGGCCGCGATCAACGGCGCGGCGATCGCGGGCGCCGGCCGCATCATCGCCATCGACACCAATCCGGCGAAGCTGCAGCTGGCGACGAAACTCGGCGCCACCGACATCGTCGATCCCGCCCGCGGCGACGTGGTGCAGCAGGTGCGCGAGCTCACCGGCGGCGGCGTGCATCACTCCTTCGAGGTGCTCGGCCGCAAGGAAACCGCCGAGCAGTGCTTTGCCATGCTGGCCCCCGGCGGCACCGCCACCATCGTCGGCATGATTCCGTTCGGCCAGAAGATCGAACTGCACGGTTTCGACTTCCTGCGCGAGCGCCGCATCCAGGGCTCGTCGATGGGCTCCAACCATTTCCGCGTCGACATGCCGCGGCTGGTCGAATTCTACATGCGCGGCAAGCTGCACCTGGAAGACTGGATCTCGGCCAAGCTGAAGCTGTCGGAGATCAACGAGGGCTTCGCCAACATGAAGGCCGGCAAGACGCTGCGCAGCGTGATCATGTTCGATAGTTGATCGTCTATCCTGCACCTCTCCCCGCACTTTGCGGGGAGAGGTCGGATCGCGCAGTGATCCGGGTGAGGGGCCGGGCGCGCGGTTTCCGCGGCGGTGCTCCTTCCGACTCCAGCTTTCTATTTCTGGGACTCGGCGACCAGTGATTTTGTGGCAGGTATCTCGCCTTGCCCCTCACCTGCCGCCTGCACTGCGCTTCGACGTCGACCCTCCCCGCAAAGGGCGGGGAGAGATGAGGCAGTGCCGTGACGTCTGGCTACCGCGTCACATGCGCCGAGACTGCTAGCCACTTGCCGTTCTGCTGCGCCCAGCAATCGGTATAACGGCCGTGCGCCTGCTGCCCGTCCGGCATGGTGTAGCTGGTCGCGGCATGGATGATGGCGAAGTCGCCGAGGATGCGGATTTTCACGTCCTCCGCCCTGAGGTTCCTGATCGCGACGGGTCTTGCCGTCTGCTCGAGGAACGCCGCGCGGTCCACCAGCGACTTGTCGGGATTGGAGCAGTAGAAATCCGCCGCGAGGATTTCGTCGAAGCGCCTGACGTCGGAATTCTGCACGGACGCGACATAGTCGTGGTTGAGCCGGGTTAGCTCGACGAGGTCGTTGTTCATGGTTTCCTCCCACTCTTGTTCTTCGCTCAGATGCCCGCCGGCAATCAGGCCGGGCTCGGCGAGCGCTTGATCGCGGCCCGGGCGAGCCATCCGAGCACGTAGCCTGCAAGCGAGGACGCGAGCGGGGGCAGAAGCCCTCGAAGGTCGTATCTGGCTCGGGACAGGAACTCCGCGAGCGTCGGCGACAGCAGGATATCCAGGTTCAGCAGGACAACCGGCGATATCACGAGCAACGCCAGCCGCAGCCGATGCGTGGCAAAGAAGCACAGCACGGCAATGATGACGGTCGTGACGCCGAGCATGCCATGGGCGATCTCATAGCCGAGCGCATTGCGGATGTTGTACGCGCTGGCCAGCAATAGACCCCAGACAAGCCCGCCGATCAGCAGCGCCGTGTCGTCGATACGACGGAAGGCCGGCAGATATCCCAGCGTGAGGAACGCCAGGATCGACAGCGTCGGCCATGCCGCGACAAAGGTTCCGTGCGCCAGTCCCCACAGGTGGAACGTCGGCAAGCTCAGCGCGGTATAGAGCTGGCCGAGCGGCCACATCAGCAAGTAGCCGGCAACGATGGCGATGGCTGCGCGAATGAAAGTCCGCATGGCACCCTCAATGCCGTCATTGCGAGCGAAGCGAAGCAATACATCGTTCCGCATCAGAAGAGCTGGATTGCTTCGTCGCTTCGCTCCTCGCAATGACGGGATGGCTGTGGTTGTCCTAGTCGTCGAACATCGGCGGCGGCTTGAAGCCGCCGAATTCGCGCTCGATCAATTCGCCGAGCTTGATCGTGGTGCGATCCTCCAGCCACGGGCCAACGATCTGCACGCCGACCGGCAGCCCATCCGGCGAGAAGCCGGTCGGAATCGCGGTGGAAGGCAGCCCCGGCAGCGTGGCGATGCCCGGCCACGACAGCTGGTCCGGATAGACATAGGCCTTGCCGTCGATATGGATGTGGCGGCTTTCCTGCTCCGGTGAATGATCGTGCTTGTAGGCCGGCGTCGGCATGATCGGGCAGATCACGGCGTCATATTGCTTGAACAGTTCCCGCCATTGCGCACGCAACCGCGCGCGTGCGCCGTCGGCCATCACCCAGTCGCGATGGCTCATCGCAATCCCGCGCAGCCGCTCCGCGCCGAGGCTGCTGTCGCCTGGCGGAATGGCGTGTGCGGCGGCCTGCGCGTTGGAATAGACGTCGGGCGGAAAGGACGCCGCGAGGAACGACATCAGCATCCGCATGTAGAGCGCGGTCGAGGCCGCGAAGTCGGGCAGCAGTTCCGAATGGCGCGCGATCTTCACGCCAGTCCTGCCGAGATTGTCCGCAAGCTTGCCGATCGATCCCCGTACCACCGAATCCGTCGGCATCACCGGGTCGGTATCGATGACGACCACGCGAAACTCCTTCAGGGTCGAATGGCGCGGTGGCGGCAATTCGAGCCGGTAGGCCTTGCCGGCTTCCAGCGGATCGGGGCCGGCCATCACGTCGAGCAGAAGCGACAGATCGGCGGCACAGCGCGCCATCGGGCCGATCACCGCGAGATCGCGGTCGAACGGCAGCGGCGGGAACGGCGGCGGGGTGTGGCCGCGCGAGGGCGCCAGCGCATAGGTCGGCTTGTGCGCATAGACGCCGCAATGGAAGGCTGGCACCCGCAGCGAGCCGCCGATGTCGGAGCCGAGCGACAGCGGCCCGTAGCCGGCGGCCAGCGCCGCCGACGATCCGCCGGACGAACCGCCGGGCGTGCGGCCGAGATCCCAGGGGTTGTTGGTGACGCCGTAGATGTCGTTGTAGCTCTGCCAGTCGCCGAGCCCGAGCGGCACGTTGGTCTTGCCGAGGATGACACCGCCGGCGTCCTTTACGCGCGTGATCGACAGCGCATCCTCGGTCGGCACGAAATTCTTCTGCTGCGGGATGCCCCAGGTCGTGGGGAGCCCCGCGATGTTGTAGGATTCCTTCACCGTGAGCGGGAGGCCCAGCAGCGCCTTGCTCTCGCCGCGCGCCAGCGCCGCATCGGCCTGCCTTGCCGCTTCCAGTCCCCGCTCGAAATCGCGGACGCAGATCGCGTTGATCCTGGGGTCATGCCGCTCAATGCGGGCAATGGCGTCCTTTGCCAGTTCGACGGCCGACACTTTCCTGGCGGCGAGCGCCGCCGACAGGTTGACCGCGGTCTCGAAGCTCCATTTCGACTTGGCCAAGACGCGCACTCCCGTTTCTGTTTTGTGGATCGATGATGGCGCAGTTTGGCCCGTGCCCGCAAGGCGCACTTGACGGGAATTGCTATAGCGCCACGCCGCTTCGTTGCGTGGCGGCAGATGTCAGCCATGCTCATGCCCCGCCGATCAGTATCCCGACGGCGAGCACGATGACGCCGCCGAGCACGATCTGGAACGCCGCCTGCAGGAACGGCGTGTCCATGTAGCGGGCGCGGATGAAGGCGATCGCCCAGAGCTCGAAGAACACGATGATGCAGGCAATCGCGGTTGCGATCCAGAACGCATTCGGCCAATTGTCCGGGACGAGATAGGGCAGGGTGTGGCCGACGCCGCCGATCGTCGTCATCAGGCCGCAGGTGATGCCGCGCAGCCAGGGCGAGCCGCGGCCGGTCAAAGAGCCGTCGTCGGACAGCGCCTCGGCAAAACCCATGCTGATGCCGGCGCCGATCGAGGCGGCCAGGCCGACGAGGAAGGTCTGCCAGTTCTGGTGCGTGGCGAAGGCGGCCGCGAACAGCGGCGCCAGCGTCGAGACCGAGCCGTCCATCAGGCCGGCGAGGCCCGGCTGGACGTATTGCAGCACGAACATGCGCCGCTGCGTCCTTTCCTCCGCCGCGCGCACGTCGGGCTTGAGGATCTCGCCGGTCAGCCGGGTGGCGAGGTGCTCGTGGCCCTTCTCGATTTCCGCGAGATCGCCGAGCAGCCGGCGAACGTCGACGTCCTTGGCCCGCTCGGCGGCCCTTGCGTAGAAGCGCTCGGCCTGGAACTCCATCGTCTCGACCTCCTTGCGAATGGTCTCGAGCGACAGGTTCCTGGTGAGCCAGACCGGCCGGCGGCGCAGGAAGCCCTTGACGTCCTCGCGCCGAATCGGCGGAAGATTCTGGCCGAAGCGCTGCTGGTACATCTCCAGCAGCATGTGGCGATGGTTCTTCTCTTCTTCCGCCATCTGCTCGAACAGCTTCGCCGAGTCCGGATAGCGCTCGGCGAGGTCCTCCGCAAAGCTCATGTAGATGCGGCTGTCTTCCTCCTCGGCCGCGATCGCGATGGCCAGCACTTCACGCTCGGTGAGATCGGCGAAATTCTTCACGGCAGGCCCTGCTTACTGATCCCCGCTACTCTAGATCGTTACGGCCGAGGGTGAAAGCGCGATCGCTCGTCAGGCCGCGTTGCGTGCATCGTGCAGGAACGCAAGCAGGAGCCGGCTGACTTCGGCGGGCTGCTCCTGCTGCACCCAGTGGCCGGCGCCGTCGACGAGGTGGCAGCCGATCATCCTGGTGCAGGCTTTGGTCTGCATCGCCTCGAACACGCCGGGGCGCTGATAGGTGCCCCAGTCCTGCTTGCCGGAGATGAAGGCGGAGGGAATGTCGATGGTGCGGCCCGACCAGGTCTGCAGCTCGGCGGTGAACGCGCCGGAGGTGCCGCAGCGATACCATTGCAGCCCGCCCTGGAAGCCGTTGCGCTGGTATTCGGCGGCGTAGAAGGCAAGCTCGCTGTCAGGCAGCCATTGGTTGGCGGCGATCTCGGTAGCCGACGGCATCTCCTTTGCCACCGTCGCCGCCATGTCTTCGGCGAGATCCATGATGTAGTAGGTCGGCAGCTTCGCCAGCTCGCTTGCCGACCAGGACTTTAGCGGATAGGGCGCGTTGGCTTTCCAGTCGGCGCTCTTGTGGTGGTAATAGGCTCGCATGAAATCATGCACGCCCTGCGGCGCCCTGTGCATGTCGGCGTTGGCTTGCCGCGTCGAGTAGTACCATTGGTAATGCTTGCGCGGACGCGGCAGCGCGGCGAGATCGCGGTGCACGGGGTCTTCACTCGCGGGCTTCGCGGGACCGTCCACCGTGTTGAACGGCAGCGCCGGCACGCCGCCGAACGGCGCGCTCATCATCGCAACCGAGCGGAACACGTCGGGCCGGATCAGCGCGCACCATGCGGCAACCGAGCTGCCGAAATCGTGCCCGATCACGGCATCGACGGAGCGGTAGCCGAACGCGTGCACCAGCCCGAGCGCATCGCGCACCAGATTGGGCAGGCGGAACGAGGCGAGATCGCCGTCATAATCGGGGTCCCAGCCGGTGGTGCGGCCATAGCCGCGCTGGTCCGGCGCGATGACGTGGTAGCCGGCCTCGGCCAGCACCGGCATCACCTTGCGCCAGCTATAGGCGAGCTCGGGGAAGCCGTGCAGCAAGAGCAGGCAGGGCCGGCCTTTGGTTTCAAAGCCCGCTTCGAGCACATGCACGCGCAGGCCATTGATACCCTCGACATAGCGCGAGCGGATCGACGGCGGGAGCGGGATGTCGGGGAGGGCGGCCATGTTGCAAATCCGTAGGGTGGGCAAAGCGAAGCGTGCCCACCTTTCTTGCACGATGCAAGCCAAGGTGGGCACGGCGCAAAAGCGCCTTTGCCTACCCTACGACAGCGGAGTGTTACGCCTTCGCCTTCTGCGGCCAATATTTGTCGCGCAGGTGGCGCTTCACCAGCTTGCCCGTCGGCGTGCGCGGCAGCTCGGCCTCGAAATCGATGCTCTTCGGGCATTTGATGGCGGAGAGATGCTTGCGGCAGAAGGCGATCAGCTCCTTCTCCAGCTCCTTGCCGGCCCTCGCCATGTCGTGCGGTTGCACCACGGCCTTGACCTCCTCGCCCATCTCCTCGTTCGGCACGCCGAACACCGCGACGTCGGAAACCGCGGGGTGGGTGATCAGCACGTCCTCGGTCTCCTGCGGGTAGATGTTCACGCCGCCGGAGATGATCATGTAGCTCTTGCGATCGGTGAGGTAGAGAAAGCCCTCCGCGTCGAGATAGCCGACGTCGCCGAGCGTTGACCAGCCCTTGGCGTTGTAGGCCCGTTTCGTCTTGTCGGGATCGTTGTGATAGCTGAACACCGGCGCGTCGGCGAAGTAGACGGTGCCGATCTCGCCGACCGGGCGTTCCTCGTCGTTCTCGTCCAAAATCTTGACCTTGCCGACCACGGCGCGGCCGACGGTGCCGCGATGGCTTAGCCATTGCTGCGAGGTGGAGACGGTGACGCCGTTGCCCTCGGAGCCGGCGTAATACTCGATCAGGATCGGTCCCCACCACTCGATCATTTTCGCCTTGACGTCGACTGGGCAGGGCGCGGCGGCGTGGATCGCGCCCTTCAGGGTCGAGACGTTGTATTTCTTGCGCACTTCCTCCGGCAATTTCAGCATGCGCACGAACATGGTCGGCACCAGCTGCGACTGCGTCGCCTTGTACTTCTCGACCAGCTTCAGGAATTCCTCGGCATCGAAGTGTTCCATGATGACCGAGGTGCCGCCAAGGATCGTCACCATCATGTTGAAGCGCAGCGGGGCCGCGTGATAGAGCGGCGCCGGCGACAGGTAAATGCTGTCGGCGTTCACGCCGCACATGTCGCCGCAAAGAATTTTCAGGAATGCGTTGGGCTCGTCGATCGGCTTGCCCTCGAAGTCTTTCTTGATGCCTTTGGGCCGGCCGGTGGTGCCGGAGGAATACAGCATGTCGTAGCCGGCGACCTCGTCCACGATCGGCGTGACCGGCTGCGCCGCTGCCTCCTTGTCCCAGGAGCGGAAGCCGGATTCGGGCTCGTCCATCATGTAGAGCAGTGGACCGTTCTTCTGGCCGACCAGGCCCTTCACCTGCTCATGGCATTTCGGCGTGGTGATGAAGACTTTCGCTCCGCAGTCCTTCACGATGTAGTCGATCTCGTCCTGCGTCAGGTAACGGCTGATCGCGGTGTAATAGAGGCCCGAGCGCTGCGCGGCCCAGCAGATTTCCATGAAGGCGAGGCGGTTCTCCATCAACAGCGCGATGTGGTCGCCGGCCTTCAGGCCGAGCGAGCGGAACAAATGTGCGCCCTGGTTGGAGAGCTCGTCGAGCTCGCGATAGGTGATCGCCTTGCCGGTGCCCGCCATCTGGTAGGCGATCTTGTCGGGATCCGTGCGGGCGTGGACGGTCGGGTGGGTCATCGGAATTTCCTCAACATGAAAATGGCGAGCAGGAAGGGAATTCCTGCTCGCCAGTAGTCGTTCGCGTTTCTTGTTTCTTGTGTTTACAGCCGCTCGACGATGGTCACATTCGCCATGCCGCCGCCTTCGCACATGGTCTGCAGGCCGTAGCGCTTGCCGCGCGCTTGGAGGGCGTTGACCAGCGTGGTCATCAGCTTGGTGCCGGAGCCGCCGAGCGGATGGCCGAGCGCGATCGCGCCGCCATTGACGTTGAGCCGCGCCGGATCGGCGCCGGTGGTCTTCAGCCAGGCGGTCGGCACCGAGGCGAAGGCCTCGTTGACCTCGAACAGGTCGATGTCGCCGATCTTCATGCCGGCCTTCTCCAGCGCGCGCTTGGTGGCGGGCAGCGGGGCTTCCAGCATGATGACGGGATCGCCGCCCATCATGGTCATGTGGTGGATCCGCGCCAGCGGCTTGACGCCCAGTTGCTTCAGGCCCTTCTCGTTGACGACCATCACGCCGGAGGCGCCGTCGCAGATCTGGCTGGCACTGGCGGCGGTGAGCTTGCCGTTCTCGGCGATCAGCTTGACGCCCTTGATCCCCTCGATGGTGGCGTCGAAGCGGATGCCTTCGTCGATGGTGTGGGTGTCGGTCGAGCCGTCGGCGCGGGTGATCTTGAGCGGCACGATCTCGTTCTTGAAGGCGCCGGCCTGCGTGGCCGCAATCGCGCGCTGGTGGCTCTGGTAGGAAAACTCGTCGAGCTCGTCCTTGGTGAGCCCGTACTTCTCGCACATCATTTCTGCGCCGGTGAACTGGCTGAACACGATGTTCGGGTATTTCTTCTCGATGCCCGGGCTCTTGTAATGGCCGAATCCGTTTTTGGCGGGCAGCGAGGAGGCAAGGCCCATCGGCACGCGGGTCATCGATTCCACGCCGGCGGCGATCACAATGTCCATGCTGCCGCTCATCACAGCCTGCGCCGCGAAGTGCAGCGCCTGCTGCGAGGAGCCGCATTGGCGGTCGATCGAGGTGCCCGGCACGCTCTCCGGCAGCTTCGAGGCCATGATGGCGTTGCGCGCGACGTTGTTGGACTGCTCGCCCGCCTGCATCACGCAGCCCATGATGACGTCTTCGATCTGTGCGGGATCGGCGCCGCTGCGCTCGACCAGGGAGTCCAGCACTTGGGCTGCGAGATCGGCCGGATGCCAGCCGGCGAGACGGCCTCCCTTGCGGCCACCTGCGGTGCGGGCGGTGGCGACGATATAGGCCTCGGCCATGACTGCTCTCCCTGATTGTTCTGAGGGGCGTTTCCTAAGATGGGCAGGTTTTAGGGGGCCGGACCGACCTTAGTCAATCGATCAATTAACTCTTGAGTGCGACCCCCTCATGCGCTTATGTGCGGGCCGGCTTTCCGCGGGAACAACAAGGACCGCAGTTGAATACCAGCGTACCGACGAGACTTCAGGCCGGCAAAAATCCCACCGCCGAGAAACTTCTGGTCGCCGCGAGCGAACTGATGATCGAGCGCGCCTCGATCGAGGTGTCGTTGTCCGACATCGCACAAAAGTCCGGCGTCAACGCCGCACTGGTGAAATATCATTTCGGCAACAAGGACGGGCTGCTGCTGGCGCTCTTGGCGCGCGATGCCGCCACTGAAATGTCCCAGCTCGAATATTTGCTGGCGCAGAAGATCACGCCGACCGCCAAGATGCGGCTGCATATCGGCGGCATCATCCGCGCCTATCACCAGTTCCCCTATATGAACCGGCTGATCCACTACCTCCTGCACGAGAGCACGGCGGAGGCGGCCGACGAAGTCTCGAAATTCTTTGTAGCACCGCTGCTGGATTTCCATCGCCGGCTACTCGTCGAGGGCATCAAGTGCGGCGAGTTCCGCAAGATCGATCCGGTGCTGTTCTACACCAGCCTGATCGGCGCCTGCGATCATCTGTTCTTCGGGCGCCACGCGATGTCGCGCGCGGTCGGCGTCGGCCCGGTCACCGAGGATGTCTGCCGCGAATACATCAAGCACATGGAAGCGCTGATCTTCGGCGGCATGCTCGCACCAGCCGCGGAGAACGCGCCCGCCTAGGAAGTTTGCAAGTCAAGTCCAGAGAAGAAACGCCCAAGGAAAGGTTATTGCTATGCAGTTGAAAGACGTTGCCGTTCTCATCACCGGCGGTGGCTCCGGCCTCGGCGCCGCGACCGCGCGCGCCATGGCGGCCAAGGGCGCCAAGATCGGCGTAATCGACCAGAACAAGGAAAACGCCGAGAAGGTCGCCGCCGAAGTGAAGGGCATCGCCCTGCACGCCGACGTCACCGACGAGGAGGCGATCAAGGCGGCGATTGCGAAGGCGGAAGCCGCGCACGGCGTCGCGCGCGTGCTGATGAACTGCGCCGGCATCGGCGGCTCGCAGCGCGTGGTCGGCAAGGACGGCGTGTATCCGCTGGCCAAGTTCGTCCGCATCATCAACGTCAACCTGATCGGCACCTTCAACGTGCTGCGCCTGTTCGCCGAGCGTCTCGCCACTGCGCCGCCGATCGGCGAAGAGCGCGGCGTCGCCATCAACACCGCCTCCGTCGCCGCCTATGAAGGCCAGATCGGCCAGATCGCCTATTCGGCGTCGAAGGGCGGCGTGGTCGGCCTGACGCTGCCTGCCGCGCGCGACCTCGCTTCCCTGAAGATCCGCGTCAACACCATTGCGCCGGGCCTGTTCCTGACCCCGCTCTTGATGGGTCTCAACGAGGAAGCCCGCAAGAGCCTCGGCGCCCAGGTGCCGCATCCGGCGCGTCTCGGCGATGCCAGCGAATACGGCAACCTCGCGGTTCACATCGTCGAGAACCCGATGCTCAACGGCGAAACCATCCGCCTCGACGGCGCCATCCGCATGGCGCCGCGCTGACAAGAGCGGACCCCGGATCAGCAGCGCATCACTTCGTGCTGCGCAGCATCCGGGGAACGACGTCCACGTGCCCCGGACGCGGTGCAGCGCATTAGCGGTGCACCGCAGAGCTGGGACCCACAACAAAGTGGAAGTAGGAGCGCGTCGTGACTGGGCCATTGCTGATCGAACACCGTGACGGCGTCGACCGGGTGACGCTCAATCGCCCGGACAGCCTCAACGCGCTCGATCCTTCGCTGATCGACGCGCTGAACGTCTATTTCCAGGGCCTGCAGCGCAACCGCGACACCCGCGTCGTGGTGCTGAAGGGCGCCGGCGCCTCGTTCTGCGCCGGGCTCGATCTGAAACACGCCATGAAGCGCCGCGCCGGACAGCAGGAGCCGCCTGGCGTCACCGAGTCGCTGGACTCGCAGCGGCGCATCGCCGACATCGTCATGCTGATGCGGCGCTGCCCGCAGCCGATCATCGCGCTGATCCAGGGTGCGGCGGCCGGCGGCGGCTTTGCGCTGGCGCTCGCGTCCGATATCCGCATCGCCGCAAAGGGTGCGCGGATGAATTGCGCCTTCATCAAGCTCGGCCTCGGCGGCTGCGATATCGGCACCAGCTATTTCCTGCCGCGCCTCGTTGGGGTGTCGGTGGCGTCCGAGTTGATCCTGACGGGCCGCTTCATCGGCGCCGAGCGCGCGCTGGCGGTCGGACTCGTTTCCGAACTGGTCGAGGATGCCGCCGCGCTCGATGCGGCGGCGGAGCCCTATGTCGATGCCATGCTGACGGCCTCGCCGGTGGGCCTGCGCCTGTCGAAGGAATGCCTCAACATGGCCGTCGATGCCGGCTCGCTCGAAGCTGTCATCGCGATGGAAGACCGCAACCAGATACTGTGCAGCCGGTCGGAAGATTTCGGCGAAGGCATCAGGGCCTTCCTCGAAAAGCGAAAGCCTGTCTATATCAGGCGCTGACAACGAGAACCGACAAGAAAAGAATTCCGGGAGACGCAATAATGAGTGGCAGTGCAGCGGCGGTGCTGACCAAGCCGGCCTTTCGCAAGATCGAATGGCTGCCGCGCGACATCGCGGTCGAGCGCCGCCCCGATGGCGTCATCGTCCTGAAGTCGCGCATCCCGCTGCAGGCCTACGAAAAGCACATTCCGGCGTCGTTGGCGAAATGGGCGAAGCAGGCGCCGGAGCGCATCTGGCTGGCGCAGCGTGGCGGCCCCGACCGGCAATGGCGCAAGGTTTCCTATGGCGAGGCCAAGCGCATCGTCGACGGGCTGACGCAGGGCCTGCTCAATCTCGGCGTTGCAGACAGCCGCCCCGTCGCGATCCTCTCGGGCAATTCCATCGAGCACGCGCTGATGACGCAGGCTGCGATGCAGGCGCGGCTGCCGGCAGCGCCGGTGTCTCCGGCCTATTCGCTGATGAGCCAGGATCACCTCAAGCTCAAATATCTCTTCGACCTGATCAAGCCCGCCGTCGTGATGGTGCAGGACGGCCCGACGTTCGCGAAGGCGCTGGAGGCGCTCGATCTCACCGGCGTCACCGTCGTGCACGTGGTGCGGCCGTGCGAGGGCATCAGGAGCGTGTCCTTTGCCGATCTCGCGGCGACGCCCGTCACGAAGGCGGTCGAGGAGTCGATCGCAAAGATCGCCCCGGACACCGTCGGCAAGCTGCTGTTCACCTCCGGCTCCACCGGCATGCCCAAGGCCGTCATCAACACCCAGGAGATGATGTGCGCCAATGCGGCTATGATGATGCAGGTGCGCCCGCGCGATCCGAACGGGCCGATCGCGACCATGCTCGACTGGATGCCGTGGAATCACACCATGGGCGGCAACGCCGCTTTCCATCCGATCCTGGTCGACGGCGGTACGCTCTACATCGACGACGGCCGGCCTATGCCGGGCCAGTTCGAGGAGACGCTGCGGAACCTGCACGAGGTGTCGCCGACCTATTACGCCAACGTGCCCGCCGGCTATGCCGCGCTCGCCGCTGCAATGGAAAAGGACGACGCGCTGTGCCGCAGCTTCTTCAGGAATCTCACCGTCATGGCCTATGGCGGCGCGCGGCTGCCCGATGATCTCTACGACCGAATGCAGGCGCTTGCGGTAAAGACCACCGGCGAGCGCATCGTGTTCTACACCGGCTGGGGCTCGACCGAGACCGCACCGACTTCGACCGGCACCTATTGGGATACCGAGCGCGTCGGACTCATTGGGCTTCCGTTCCCCGGCGTCGAATTGAAGATGGTGCCGTGCGGCTCGAAATACGAGCTGCGTCTGCGCGGCATCAACGTCACGCCGGGCTACTTCGGCCAGCCCGAGCTGACGAAAAAGATGTTCGACGAGGAAGGCTATTATTGCATCGGCGATGCCGGCATCTTCGTCGATGACAGCGATCCCCTGCAGGGCATCATCTTCGCCGGCCGTGTGGTGGAGGACTTCAAGCTCACGACCGGCACCTTCGTGCATGTCGGCTCGCTGCGAACCGACGCGATCGCCGCCGCCACGCCCGTGGTGCACGACGCCTTGGTGGCCGGACAGGACCGCGAATTCATCGGACTTCTGGCCTGGCCCAACCTGCACGCCTGCCGGCAGATCGTCGGCAATCCCGATGCGACCTTCGAGGATGTCGTCAAACATCCCGAGGTGATCGCCTGCCTGAAGCGCGGCCTTGAGGCGCACAACGCATCCTCCACCGGCAGCAGCATGCGCATCGCGCGCGCTATGCTGATGGCCGAGCCGCCGTCCATCGACGGCAACGAACTCACCGACAAGGGCTATATCAACCAGCGCGCCGGCCTCGAGCGCCGCGCCGATCTGGTCGAGCGGCTCTATGCAGCCAAGTCGGACAAGGACGTGATTATCTTGAACTGACCGTAGGATGGGTAGAGCGCAGCGAAACCCATCACTCGCAACCGAATGTCCATCGATGGGTATCGCTTCGCTCCACCCATCCTACAACGCCAGCACCAACCCCGAGTGAACCGCCATGAACTTCGATTTCTCCGACGACCAGAAGCAGATGCGCGATGCCGCGCGGAAATTCCTGTCCGAAAAGTGCCCGCCGAAGGCGGTGCGCGCCGTGCTCGACGGCAAGGCGAAATACGACAAGGAATTGTGGAAGGGCCTCGCCGAGATGGGCTTTCTCGGCGTCGCGATCCCGGAAGCGTTCGGCGGCGCGGGCGCAGGCCATCTGGAACTATGCGTGATCGCCGAAGAGATGGGCCGCGCCATTGCGCCGGTGCCGTTCTCCTCCACCGTTTATCTCGCCGCCGAAGCGCTGCTGATCGCCGGCTCCGACGCGCAGAAGCAGAAGTGGCTGCCGAAGATCGCGGCCGGTGACGCCATCGGCACGTTGGCGCTGTTCGAAGGCGCGGGCAATCCGTCGCCCAAGGCGATCAAGCTCGCGGCATCGGGCGGCACGCTCAACGGCGTCAAGAAGCCGGTTCCGGATGGCGCCATTGCCGATTTCGCCGTGGTTGCCGCGCGCACGGGCTCCACGGGCCGCGACTCCGACATCTCGCTGTTCCTGGTCGATCTCAAGGCCGGCGGCGTCGAGGTGAAGGAATTGACCAATGTCGATCCCACCCGTGGTCAGGCCGAACTGACCTTTAAGAATTGCAAGGCCGAGCCGCTCGGCGCGGCCGGCGAGGGCTGGGGCGTGATCACGCAGGTGCTCGACCGCGCCGCGGTGCTGCTCGCCTTCGAGCAGGTCGGCGGTTCCGACCGCGCGCTGGAGATGGGCCGCGACTATGCGCTCGACCGCATCGCCTTTGGACGGCCGATCGGCTCGTTCCAGGCGATCAAGCATATGCTGGCCGACATGTATGTCTCGGCGACGCTGGCGCGCTCCAATTGCTACTACGGCGCCTGGGCGCTCTCGACCAACGCCGGCGAACTGCCGGAAGCCGCCGCTGCCGCGCGCATCAGCGCCACGCAGGCGTTCCAGCACTGCTCCAAGAACAACATCCAGGTTCACGGCGGCATGGGCTTCACCTGGGAGTTCGACTGCCACATGTACTACCGCCGCGCCAACGCCACCGCGGTGTCGCTCGGCTCGCTCTCCTGGTGGGAAGACGCGCTGATCGACCGCATGCGCAAGAAGAACGCGGCGTAAGTTACCCATCCCCGGTGTCGTCCCCGCGAACGCGGGGACCCATACTCCGGGAAGGATCGATTGAATGACGGTGCGAAAGCCCGTGTAAGAAATGAAGGCTGGTGGTTATGGGTCCCTGCGTTCGCAGGGACGACAGCAGAATTCGAAGGACCACGCGAATGAACTTCGACGACACCCCGCAGGAAGCCGCATTCCGTGCCGAGGCGAGGGCCTGGATTGCGGCCAATGCGCCGAAGCAATACGAGGACGACCTGCGCAAGGCCTCGCTCGGCCGCACCGTGATCAAGGGCGTGAACCTGCTCGATGCCGCAAAGGCCTGGCAGAAAAAGAAGGCCGACGCCGGCTGGGCCTGCCTGCACTGGCCCAAGGAATATGGCGGGCGCGGCGCTTCCCCGATCGAGCGCGTGATCTGGCAGCAGGAAGAGGGACCGTTCGGCAACCTGTCCCGCGTCTTCATCATCGGCCACGGCATGTGCGGCCCGACGGTGATGGCGTATGCCGGCGAGGAGCAGAAGCGCAAGTACCTGCCGCCGCTCGCTTCCGGCGAGAAGATCTGGTGCCAGCTGTTCTCCGAGCCGGCCGGCGGTTCCGACGTCGCGGGCCTGCGCACGCGTGCGGAGAAGCAGGGCGACGAGTGGATCGTCAACGGCCAGAAGATCTGGACCTCGGGCGCGCACTACTCGGATTATGGCATCCTGCTGACTCGCACCGATCCGACCGTGCCCAAGCACAAGGGGCTGACCATGTTCTTCCTGGACATGAAGAGCCCGGGCGTCGAAGTGCGGCCGATCAAGCAGGCGAGCGGACAGTCCGACTTCAACGAGGTCTACTTCACCGACGTGCGCATTCCCGATTCGCAGCGGCTCGGCAATGTCGGCGACGGCTGGAACGTGTCGCTGACCACGCTGATGAACGAGCGCATGTCGATCGGCGCCGGCGTTGCCACCGGCTTCCCGGAGCTGTTCGAATTCTGCAACAGCCTGATGCTGGACGACGGCCCCGCGATCGAGAACCGGAATGTGCGTTCGAAGCTGGCGAGCTGGGCGGTGAAGGCGAGCGGGCTGAAATACACCAGCATGCGGACCATCTCGGCACTGTCCAAAGGCGAGCGGCCGGGTCCGGAGAACTCGATCGGCAAGCTGGTCGCGGCTTCGATGATCCAGGATGTCGCGATGTACGCGCTCGACCTGCAGGGCGCCGCCGGCACGCTGTCCGGCCCGGAAGATGCCGAAGTCGCCGGAAAATTCCAGGCGATGCTGCTGCGCGCGCCCGGCACCCGCGTCGAGGGCGGCACCGACGAAATCATGCGTAACATCATCGCCGAGCGCGTGCTTGGCCTGCCGGGCGATATCCGGGTCGACAAGGACGTGCCGTTCAACCAGATCCCGACCAAGGGAAGAGCTTGAAGACCCTCATCCTGAGGAGCCGCGAAGCGGCGTCTCGAAGGATAGAGGCCCCACTGCGGCCTCATGGTTCGAGACGGCGCTAAAGCGCCTCCTCACCATGAGGGACTGACACCGAACAACGATTGAGAGGCCACCATGAATTTCGACGACACGCCGCAGGAAGCCGAGTTCCGCGCCACCGCCCGCAAGTGGATCGCCGCCAACGCGCCGAAGGAATTCGAGGAAGAACTCTCGAAGTCCTCGCTCGGGCGCATTCGCCTGGCGAAACACGACATGGTCGATGTCGGCAAGGCCTGGCAGAAGAAGAAGGCCGACGGCGGCTGGGCCTGCCTGCACTGGCCCAAGGAATATGGCGGCCGCGGCGCCACGCCGATCGAGCGCGTGATCTGGCAGCAGGAAGAGGGCGTCTACGGCAAGCTGACCCAGCCGTTCCAGATCGGCGAGGGCATGTGCGGCCCGACCGTGATGGCTTGGGGCAGTGAAGACTCCAAGCGCCGCTATCTGCCGAAGCTTGCTTCCGGCGAAGAGATCTGGTGTCAGCTGTTCTCCGAACCCTCTGCCGGCTCCGATGTCGCGGGCCTGCGCACCCGCGCGGAGAAGAAAGGCGACAATTGGGTCGTCAACGGCCAGAAGATCTGGACCTCCGGCGCGCATTACTCCGACTACGGTCTTTTGATCGCGCGCACCGATCCGAATGTGCCCAAGCACAAGGGATTGACCATGTTCTTTCTGGACATGAAGAGCCCGGGCGTCGAGGTGCGGCCGATCAGGCAGGCCAACGGCATGCAGGAATTCAACGAGGTCTATTTCACCGACGTTGTGATTCCCGACAGCCAGCGGCTCGGCAATGTCGGCGACGGCTGGAACGTGTCGCTGACCACGCTGATGAACGAGCGCATGTCGATCGGCTCGCGGCTCGCCACCGGCGTGCCCGAGATGTTCGAGTTCTGCTCCAATCTCATGCTTGAGGACGGGCTTGCGATCGACGACCGCGCGGTACGCTCGAAGCTTGCGAGCTGGGCGGTGAAGTCGAACGGGCTGAAATACACCAGTTACCGCGCCATCTCGGCGCTGTCGAAGGGCGAGCGCCCGGGTCCGGAAAACTCCATCGGCAAGCTGGTCTCGGGCATGATGCTGCAGGACATCGCAGCCTTCGCGATGGATTTGCAGGGTGGCGCCGGCGGCCTTACCGGCGATGCCGAGGAGGAAGCGCGCGGCCAGTTCCAGCAGATGCTGCTCTCCTCGCCCTCGATGCGCATCGCCGGCGGCACCGATGAAGTCTTGCGCAACATCATCGCCGAGCGCGTGCTCGGCCTGCCCGGCGATATCCGCGTCGACAAGGACGTGCCGTTCAACAAGATCCCGACCAAGGGACGCTGACGAGGAGCCGTAGGGTGGGTTAGCGAAGCGTAACCCACCATCTGCCGGCAACCACGCATGACAAAAAGTCGGTGGGTTACGCCTTCGGCTAACCCACCCTACGAAGAAGGACATGCGTCATGAACGCTCCCGTCAAGCAACAAGACCGCATCGGGGTGCTCGAAGAGCTGCTCAACGAGCGCTACTCGGTGCGCGCCTTCCTGCCGCAGCCGGTGCCGCGCGAGACCATCGAGCGGCTGCTAACCGTCGCGCAGCGCACGGCGTCCTGGTGCAACAGCCAGCCCTGGCAGGTCATCATCGCCAGCGGCGAGGCCAAGGAGCGCTTTCGCAAAGCCATCTACGCCGCAGCGATCTCCGGCGCGGAGCAAGGCCATGACTTCCCGCCGCCGCGCGAATATCTCGGCGTCTATCTGGAGCGCCGCCGCGAAAGCGGCTTCCAACTTTACAACACGCTCGGCATCGCCCGCGGCGACAAGATGGGTTACGCCAAGCAGGCGCTGGAGAACTACAACTTCTTCGGCGCCCCGCATGTCGCCGTCATCCACACCGACGAACCGCTCGGCGTCTACGGCGCCATCGATTGCGGCGCCTATGTCGGCAATTTCATGCTGGCCGCCCAGGCGCTCGGGCTCGGCACCATTCCGCAGGCAGCGCTCGCCCGGCACTCAAAGCTGATCCGCCGCCATTTCAGTTTGCCCGACGATCGTCGCGTGGTTTGCGGCATCTCCTTCGGCTACGCCGACCACGCGCATCTCGTGAACAGTTACCGCACCTCGCGGGCCAAGGTCTCGGACACCGTGACGTTCGTGGACGAGTAGCCCCGGGCCGGAACCGGTTACCGGAAAATTCTACTTTGCATGGGGTTGTTTTCGCAATTTTGATTGCCGTCATGCCCGGGCTTGACGCAGGAGCGGCGTTCAAAACCTCGGCGGCCGCTTCTCGGCGCGCGCCGCGATGCCTTCCCTGATCTCGGCGCCGCGCATGCTTTCGCGGTGGCGGGCGTCGGCGTCGGCCTCGTCGAGCTTGCCGCGGGCGAATTCGTTGATGGCGCGCTTCATGCCGGCCATCGCGACAGGCGCGTTGGCGGCGAGGGCGTTCGCCAGCTTGTCCACTTCCTCGTCCAGCGCCGCGGCCGGCACCATCGCGGTGAGATAGCCGATCCGCAGCATCTCCGCTGCGCTGATCTTCTGCGCGGTGAGAAACAGCATCTTGGCGTTGTCGACGCCGAGGCGTGAGACGTAGCGCTGGATGCCGCTCCGGTAATAATGCAGCCCGAGCCGCGCCGCCGGCATGAACATCTCGGCGGTGTCGACGCCGATGCGGAAGTCGCAGGCCAGCGCGAGGTCGGTCGAACCGCCATAGACGCCGCCGTTGAGCCGGCAGATCGTCGGCACGGCGAGGTCTTCCAGACGATTGGCCACCACCTCGAAGGCCGAGCCTGCGCTTTGCTGTTCGGTGGCACTGACCGCGCGCTCGGCGACCGAGCCGAGATCGTAGCCGGAGGAGAAGGTGCGCCCCGTGCCGGTCAGCACCAGCACGCGCAGCGCCGGATCGGCCTCGACCTGGTCGAACAGTTTCAGCAGCACGCCGAGGTCGTCGGCCTCGAGCCGGTTGTGATGCCGTGGCCGGTTGAGGCGGATGGTGGCGCGGGCGCCGGAAATGTCGAGCAGCGGCGCGCTGGCACCCTCGCCATACGGCATGGAGGCTGAAGTCATCGGCAGGCCGGGCCTTTCCCTCAAAGGAACCTGAAGGCCGCAACGTGCCCGCCCGGGCCGATGCCGTCAACGATGGTCGGGGACGCTTTGTGCCGTGGTCTTAAGGGTTTAGCGGCAATGCTGCGAGGGCGGCGGAGGCCGGCCCGGACACCAGCGCGGAGTTCGGGGGCGATCCGCCAAATTTAGCCGCGAGGTGTGAAATTCCCGACCAATCCTCGTCTTTTCTCCGTATATCGATGGGGTCAGGCGCGCCGTATGATGGCGGCTGCGGCCACGCAGAAACGCTAAAATCGTTCATTTCGGAAAGACTGGTTGGCACCCCCATGGATATGTCTCATCTGACACAGCACGCAGGAACCGCCAGCACCATCTTCGCGTCGGTTTTCCTGGTGTCCATGACCACGATGAAGACCATGATCCCGCTCCGGGTCTTCAGCATCCTGCTCAACCTCGTCCTGATCGCGACCGCGATCCCGGCCCGCAACTACCTGGTCATCGTGGTGCAGTGCGTGGTGCTGGTGCTCAATGCCTACCGGCTACACCAGATGCTGCAGCTGATCCGCGACGTCCGGAAGTCGGTCAACAGCGATCTGTCGATGGACTGGCTGAAGCCGTTCATGACCGAGCGTCCCTACAAGGCCGGCGAGATCATTTTCTACAAGGACGAGAAGGCCGAGGATATGCTGTATATCGTCAGCGGCCGTTTCCGCCTGGTGGAGTCCGGCATCGAGCTGCCGGTCGGCGCCATCGTCGGCGAGCTCGGCATGCTGTCGCCGACGAAGGCGCGCACCCAGACGCTGGAGTGCGTTGCGGACGGGCTGATCCTTTCCGTCAGCTACAGCAAGGTCGAAGAGCTCTATGTGCAGAATCCGGCCTTCGGGTTCTACTTCCTCCGCCTTGCCAGCGCGCGGCTGTTCGAGAATATCGACAAACTGGAGCAGCGGCTGGCGCAACAGGCCGCGGCGGCCAGGCCCGCATGAGCGCAGTCAGCATGGGAAAATTCTCCGAGGTCCGCGAGTCGCTTCGCTACCTGTTCGCCGACATCATCGGCGAGCAGGACGGCTCGATGCCGCTCTTGCCCGCAGGCTTGCCTGAATCGGTCGTGCCGGTCGCCAGCGAGGCCATCCACCTGCTGATCGAGTATCAGGGCACGAAGTACGCCAGGCTTTATGTCGATCGCCTCAGGCGCTTCGTCGGCAAGAACGGCGTCGACGACGCGATGCTGCTCGAAATCGCGCGGCTGATGGCGATGCGAATGAGCTACGAGGACGCGATCCGGATCGCGCAGTTGAAGCTGCTGGAGCTGGAGGCCTATCCGGACACTCCGCGCGCCGACGACGTCAGGAAGCTCAGGCTCGACGAAATGGTGGAGGCGCTGCCGACCGTGGTCGCCGAACCCCTGCTCGACGTGCTCAACTGGCTCGGCTGGGTGCACAAGGGCGTCAAGATCCATTTCAGCACGGCGAGCCGGTTCGGCATCCGCCGCCTGAAGATCGAGGCCTCGCTGAAGCGCTGGCGCCGCTACTCCATCCGCTATTCCAAGGAGCGCAACTGGGTCGAACGCTGGCTGCACATGATCGACCGCGCGCTTGCCCGGCAGCCGGCGGCAGCCCGCGCCATCGTCGATACCGCTGCCATGGTGCAGGGCTATGGCGACGCCTATCGCCACGGCCTTGCCGACTGGCATGCCATTATCGACGGCCTCGCCAAGCCGACGTTCGACGGCGTCCTGAGGCTTCCCGACCTCGCCGGCGCCATTGCGGAGGCGCGGGCCGCCGCGATGCCGGACCCCCGCCAGTCGGCGCTGAAGCGCAAGATCGCCGAAATCCGGTCGCGGGGTGCGGCTGCCGGGACGGATGCGGCGGCGGAATAGGTCCCTCGGGACCGGTGTTCGGCCCAAAAGGCAGGCTTATGCACGGTACCGGGCCCAATCCTATGGCCTGAAAGCCACAGTCGCGTGTAAAGCGACGCGTCTCAACCGCGAAAGCCGCGCCGGCGCTTGAATGCGCATCCAAACGGCCTTTGACTGAGATGGGTCATTCTTTGGAGGGCGCGCTATGAAAACGAAACTTGTCGCACTTCTCGGCGGAGCGATCAGCCTCGGAGCGATCGGCGCGGCCTCGGCCGCCGACATGCCCGTAAAGGCCCGTCCGGCTCCGCCCCCGGTGGTCGCCGTCTACAACTGGACCGGCTTCTACGTCGGTGGTCACATCGGCGGCACCTGGACCAACGAAGAGTGGGTCAACACCGCCAACACCACCGCGTTCGGCGATCTCGGCCCGGGCCAGGGCTTCCGTCAGCGCGAGTCCGGCTTCATCGGCGGCGGCCATGTCGGCTACAACTGGCAGGCCAGCAACTTCGTGTTCGGTCTCGAAGGCTCGCTCTCGGGCATGAGCACCGAAGGCACCCTGCGCAACACCGTGTTCGGCGTCGGCCTCGACGACGTGTTCAACTGGCGAACCGACTGGATGGCCACCGTGGTCGGCCGCGCCGGCGTCGCCTTCAACAACAACCTGCTCTACGTCAAGGGCGGCTGGGCCGGCGTGAACAACCGTCTCAACGTCTCCGACATCGTGCTCGCCAACGTCGGCAGCGGCGGCCAGACCATCTGGCACAACGGCTGGACCGTTGGCGCCGGCTGGGAGTACGGCCTGACCGCGAACTGGATCATCGGCCTCGAGTACAACTACTCGGCGTTCGAGACCAAGAGCTACCAGCTCGCCGGCACCGCCGCACCCGCGCTCTACACCTTCGACGCCAAGCCGCGCGACCTTCAGTCGGTGGTCGGGCGCCTCAGCTACAAGTTCGGCGGTCCGGTCGTCGCCAAATACTGAGCCGTTCTTCTCTCCGGCAAACTCAAAAGCCCCGGCTGGTCCGGGGCTTTTTATTTGGCCAGTCGTCGCGCACGCGGGACCGCTGGCCAGCAATCGCCTCAGGCGCTGTGTGCCGTCTTCACCACCACCACATTGTCCTCGTGGGCGGGAGCCGGAGCCGGATCGTTGGCGTGGCGCAGCAAGGCCTCGCGCCGCATCGCGATCTCGTCGCGCACGAACTGGTAGCCGAGCTTGAAGGTTTCGAGGCCGTCGCTGCTGATGGTGCCGTCGCGCAGTCCTATCACCACGCCGCGCAATATCTTCTCCAGCTCGTCCTGCAGGCCGTCGAGGTCGTCGATGCAAGTCGCGTCCTGGCAGTCCTCGCCGAGGTCCAGCAGCTGCGTGGCGAGCTCGCTGGCTTTTTCCGGTGCGACGCGCGTCACCTGAGTATAGAGCGTAGCGCAGATCGAGCCGATGATGCCGAGCGCGGCAATGGCGGCATACATCAGGTCACTGTAACGTTCGACGAACGACTTGACGTCGTCGTTGATGTATTCGGCGGCGCCGGGATGGGCGATGATGAAGGCATCCTTGTCGGTGGCGGCCGGCTCGATGCGGGATGCAAAACCGTTCTCCAGCGCGAGTTCCGCCTTGTTCTCGTAGACGAGGCGCGCCAGCTCGCCGATGGTCGAGGCCGGCATCCACGACTGCGCCACCAGCAGCCATCGCAGCCCCACCGTGTCGACGTCATCCTCCGGAATCGCAGGCGAGGAGGACAGCGTTCCGCCCGCAATGCTCTCCTCCGACAATGCCGGGTATTTCCGGGTCAGCAGCTTGGCCGCCTCGATCGCATTCAGCGTGAGGCCGCCGCGTCGCGCATATTGTTCGTAGCTCTTGTCCTTCACGAGCTTCGAAGCCGGCGCAATGGTGACGACCGCGGCTATCCCGGCCGTAAACAGCTTGTCCACGGGTGTCCCCGGAGAGACCACCTGCACCAGCGGGTTCGCCGCCGGTCCGTCCGACAGTTCGAGCACGTTGCGGATGAACGCTGCGCCGGCCTCGTTGTCGGCGATGATGGCGATCTTCTTCTTCTTCAGCTCCGCAAGCGACTTGATCTTCTTGCCGGCGGGGCTGAACACGAGCAGAACGTCATGGTCGAGAATGGCGACGGCCCGAGCGCGGGGCGGCACCTTGGCATCGGTGCGCAGGATCGCAAGGTTGGCGTCGCGCCGATCGAACTGCGCCAGCGCCTTCGGATTGTCCGCATTGGTGACGATCGTCACCCTGAACCTGGAAAAATTGTTCTTGAGCACGGCGGCGAGCTTGTTGGCAAACCGTGCCTCGGGTCCGTTGGGGTCGCCGACGGCGAACACCAGCGTCTCCGACTTCTTCAGCCAGATCCGCGCGCCCCAGACCGTGGCGCTTGTCAGCGCCAGCGTCAGCAGGACGAACAGAAAGATCTGGATGCGATTGCTCTTGATGATCCGCGTCCGCTTTCGCTTTCCAACTGGCGGGATCGGAGCTTCGACGCTCATGGTTGCGCGACCTGGGCCGGGGCGGCACTCCCACCGCTGCAGGTTGTGGGCGCCCGAGAAAACCTAACTGTCTAGAAAAGAACGATAATTTCTGAGGCCGCAATGATACCCCCGGCAGGGCGGTTTGCAAATCCGGCCCTGCGGTAACCTTACCGTCATTGCCGGCGGCCTATCGCGGGAAGGTCACACCGGTGGATTTTCGGCGTGGTTACAGGTGCAATCCCTGCCGGGATTTGTCATAAATGCGCCAAACCGGAGAGGATTTCCTCCCTTTGAGAAGAAAATCGAGCTGACGGCCTGAACTTCAATTTCAATCTCCTGCGTCCAGTCAATAGAGGCGTCAGCTTTGTTGCTCCCTACGATGTCTTCCACGGTCCCGGTCGGCGCGCTGGTCGGATGGATGCTGCTGCTCACCGCCAAGCACATCGTGGCGGACTTCTTCCTGCAGACTTCCTGGATGGCGATCGGTAAGGATCAGCGCACGGGGTGGGCGCTGCCGCTGCTGGCGCACTGCCTCGTGCACCTTGCGGTTGCACTGCCGCTGATTCTGATCGTCGCGCCGAGATTCTGGTTCGTCGCCTTCATCGATTTCGCCATCCACATCACCGTCGATCGAGCCAAGGGCTTCGTGACCTCGCATTTCGGGGTCAACCAGGAGCATCCCTGGTTCTGGTCGCTGATCGGCGTCGACCAGGCGCTGCATCACCTGACCGGCTTCGGCCTGTCGATCTTCATGGCGGCGAATTGAGCAGTGCGCGACCTGCGGTCGGCTTGTCAGCCGCTTCGATTCGCCTCTCCATTGCAATACCACCGGAAAACCACCGGCGGGGAGGGTTAACCCTTCGTTAGAGAATTGCGGCGCATCTTCCCGAAGAGGGGAGAACTGCAATGTTTTCAAGCCGCGACGCCTTTGAGAACGATTTCTGCCCGGTGCGGGACGAGTTGCTCGGCGAGATGTATCGCGCCAGCGAGCACGGCTTGCCGAAGCTCGTCGAAAGCGTTTCGCCCGAGGTTCGCGCCATGCTGGCGCTGTTCTGCTACCGCCGCAGCCATCTGCATCAGCTGGCGCTCGCGATTGCCGCAAGCTGCAGCGAGCGCGAGCTGATCGAGATCGGCGGCCGCGTCGGCTCGACCCTTTACGCGTTGTCGCGCGAGCCCGCGGGGCGCGCAGCTGTCTCCACGCCGAGCAATGGCCGCAAGCCGATTACGCTGTCGACCAAACCGCTCTCGGCCTTCAAGCCGCTCGACGACGAACTCGACGAGGACGTCGCAGAAGCCGTTACGGCATAGCATCAAACGCCGGCAACCCATGCCGCCGGCGGGCCATGTTGCATTCGACATCGCCTGGCAGGCAGGTGCGGCAGACTTCGGGTCGCACGGCGTAGATTGCGCAAGACGTCTTGACGCCGACATCGCCGGTCAGTGCCGAGCAGCGGTCGCCCTCGCAGCGCATGCCGGATTGTCGCTCGTTGACGTATTTGGCCGGAATCAGATCGAGCGCCGGGTCCTCCTCTATGGTGAAGCGCGGCCAGTTGGCCGAATAGGCGCAGCAGGCGCCGCAGCTCTGGCAGGGATTGTCGGCGATCGAGGCCATCACGGTTCCTTCGGCTGCCCCCAGACCATGCTCTGTCGCCATTTCGCCCGCAGCACGTCGCGCCTTTCCGGATATTTCTCGTCGAGATAATCGGCGTCGATCACGCGGTCGGTGCGGAAGCTGCGAAAGTCCTTGCGCAGCTCGCACCAGGCCGCCAGCAGCCGTACCGCCTCGTGATAGCCGATCGCGATCGGCCAGATCGTGCGCTCGCTGTCGCGGCCGTGCTCGTCGCGGTAGCGCAGCGCGATCTTCCTGCCCTCGTGGATCTGCGAGCGGGTACGCGCCATGTCGATGCGGTCAGGCTCGCGCCGCCAGTTCGGGCGCGCACCGCTCGCCGGCTCGAGCACGAAGGGGCGCAACCGCTCCGGCACGGTGTCCGCGATCTTCGCCTTCAAATCCTCGGCCGCGCGCGCCAGCACGGGATCGGCGTTGCCCGCGACCCACTGCGCGCCGAGCACAGCTGCCTCGATCTCGTCAGGCGTCAGCATCAAGGGCGGCAGGTCAAATCCTTTCTCCAGGATATAGCCCATGCCGGCTTCGCCGCGGATCGGCACGCGCTGGCCGATCAGGGTCGCGATGTCGCGATAGATGGTGCGCTTCGAGGTTTCCAGCTCGGCGGCGATCGCGTCCGCCGTCAACGGCTTACGCGTGCGCCGAAGCACCTGGATGATCTGGAACAACCGGTCGGCGCGTCTCATGCACGGTCTCTTTTTTCTCGGGCGTCATGCCGATGCTGACAGGATGTTGTCAGCAGAGGGCAGCTACATCAGGGACAACAACCGAGAAGGGATTTGTCCATGATGATTCTATCTGAACAGCGAACCTACCAGCCGCTCGGGCGGCTTCAAACCTGGTTGCTGGTGCGCCTGATCGCGGTCCAGCTCGGTTCCGACCTTCGTTGGGGCCTGCTCGCGCTGGCGCTGAACCTGCTCGGCGCCGCCTGGGCCTTTGCTCGCGGGCGGTTTGTATCGCCGGTGCCGGCCGGTGCAAGCCGGCCGCAAGGGCCTGCTGACACCATGGTGGCAGCAGGGGTCCGCTAGGGTTTGCGGCAGAGCTTGAAGGAGCCCGAAATGATTACGCTATTTGGCTTCGGCGCCGGGTTTGGCCTGCCGGAAATCAGCCCGTTTGTCACCAAGACCGAGGTGCAGCTGCGCATGGCTGGACTTGCCTACGTCAAGGCGAAGGCCATGCCGCCGGCTTCGCCCAAGGGGCAGTTGCCCTATGTCGAGGACGAGGCCGAGCGCATCGCCGATTCCACCTTCATCCGCGCCCATATCGAGGGCAAATACGGCTTCGATTTCGACGCTCCGCTCAGCCTGCAACAGCGCGCGCAGGCCTGGGCGTTCGAGCGCATGATCGAGCACCATGTCTATTGGGCGCTGGTCGGCGCGCGCTGGGTCAATCCGGAGAACTTCGCCAAGGGGCCGGCGCATTTCTTCGACCGCATGCCGGAGCACCAGCGTGAGAAGGTGCGCGAGGATGCCCAGTTCCGCGTCGCCGAGAATTATCTCTTGAGCGGCCTTGGCCGGCATGGCCCGGACGAGGATGTCGACCTCGCGGTACGCTCGCTGTTTGCGCTTTCGGTGCAGCTCGGCGACAAGACCTATCTGATGGGCGAGGAGCCCTGCGGCACCGACGCCACTGCCTTCGGCGCGCTGGCGGGGATCCTGACGCCGTATTTCGATTCCACTTTGCGCCAGCGGGCGGAAAGGTTCGACAACCTCGTTGCCTATGTCGACCGCATGATGGCGCAGTATTATCCGGAATACGCCTGGAAGCCGTTGCAGGAGGCGGTGGCGGCTGCCTAGCCTGGGGCTGCCTAGCCTAGCCTGGGCTGTTGTCCTTTCAGGACCGCCAGCTCCGCTTCGAGTTCGGCGATCCGCTCGTCGCGCGCCGCTAACGCCGTCGCAACATCCGCCGCATCGAATTTCTGCGGAATGTGCTGCGGGCAATTGGTGTCCCATGCCGCGATCTTGAACACCAACACCTGCTCGGGCCGCGCGCGGTAGCCCTTCGGCATCAGGGCCTCGATCAGCGCAGGGTCGTCCTCGACCACGCGGGCCTCGCCCCAGATTTTCACGCGGCGGCGGTGCGCGTAATCCATCACGAAGATGTATGCCTTGGGATTCTCCGAGAGATTGCCTTGCGTGATGTACTGCCGATTGCCGGCATAGTCGGCGAACGCAATGGTGTTCTTGTCGAGGATCTTCACGAATCCCTTCGGTCCGCCGCGGTGCTGGATGTAGGGCTGGCCGTCGGCAGTTGCCGTCGCAAGATAGAAGCTGTTGGTTTCGGTCAGGAAGGCCGCGAGATTGTCGTCGATCTCGGTGCGCCATCCGCCGCGCGCTTCCTGCTTGGCATAGGCCTCGCGCGAGCCCTTGCGGGCCTGGATCGCCTTGACCACGGGGGTGAAGGCGACGTCGCTGGAATAGGTGTGAACGTCGGACATTGGAGTTGTCTCCTTATCTCTTCGCCTTGCCGGGGGGCGGCAGCGGGAGGAGGGCCGCATGCCGCCCCGCGGTTCATGCCGCCTTGCGCAGCGGATTGGTCGTTACCGCCGGGAAGTCGATCTCGGTCTTCACCGTCTCATTGACGTAATTGGTGAGCGTGTTGAGCGCGACATGCAGCACGATCTCGATCACCTGGGCGTCGCTGTAGCCGGCGTCCCTGACCGCCAGGACATCGGCGTCGGACGGGTGGCCTCGCAGCCGGGCAAGCTTGACGGCAAAACGGACCGCGGCGTCCGCCTTCGCTTCGGTCGAGCCGCCGTCGCGGTTGGCGGCGATCTCCGCATCGGAAAGCTTGCTGAGGTTCTTGCCGAGATAGGTGTGGGCGGACGCACAGTAGTCACAGCCATTCACCTCGGCGATGGCGAGCGCGATCCTCTCGCGTGTGGCCGGCTCGAGCGTGCCCTTGGCGAGTGCACCGTTGAGGCCGAGATAGCCCTCGAGCGCGGCAGGACTGTTGGAGATGGCGCGGAACATGTTCGGCACGACGCCGAGCTGCTTGTTGACGGCCTGCAGCAACGGACGGGCGGCCGGCGGCGCGGCTTCGATCGAGGCGGGGGTGGTAATGCGGGACATTGGAGCTTCCTTTTGGTCGGGATTGTTGCGTGGGTGTGCGGGCGCCTCGCGCTTGCTGATATGTCCCCAATCAATTCTCGAAACAATTATGTGAATTGACACTTCATAATTGCATATTATGAAATAATAACCATGGACCGTATCGAAGCTATGCAGGCCTTCGTCGCCGTGGCCGACCTTCAGGGCTTTGCCCCGGCGGCGCGTAAGCTGCGGCTGTCGCCATCGGCGGTAACGCGGCTGATCGCGGCGCTGGAGGACCGCCTCGGCGCCCGGCTGCTGCAGCGGACCACGCGCTCGGTGACGCTGACGGACGCCGGCACGCGCTATCTGGAGCGGGCGCGGCGAATCCTCGCCGATGTCGAGGAAGCCGAACTGGCGGCGGAGGGGGAACGCACACGGCCGGCCGGACGCCTGGTTGTCTCCGCGCCAGTCGGCTTCGGCCGGCTGCATGTCAGCCCCATCATGGCTGCCTATCTGCAACGCTATGGCGAGGTCTCCGCCGAACTGCGGCTGGAGGATCGCGTCGTCAACCTGGTCGAGGACGGCGTCGATCTCGCGGTCCGCATCGGCATCCTCGCGGACTCCTTGCTGGTGGCGCGCCATGTCGGCGAGATGCGGCGCATCGTCGTGGCCTCACCGGCCTACCTCGTTCGCCATGGCGAACCGAAAACCCCGACCGAAATCGCAGGCCACCGGACCATCCAGTTCGGCGCCAGCGCCGTGATCGGCGAGTGGCGCTTCACCGATGCGGGCCGCGATTTCCGCCTCAACATCGCCCCGCGCTTTTCGTCCAACGGCGCCGATGCCGCGATCCACTATGCCGAGCAGGGCGGCGGGCTGACGCGGGTGCTGGCCTATCAGGCCGCGGACGGCCTCAAGCGCGGCACGCTGAAGGTTGTGCTGGAGAAGTTCGAACAGCCCCCACTGCCGATCCACATCGTCTATCCGACGTCGCGTCTGTTGTCGGCGAAAGTGCGGGCGTTCATCGACCTCGTCACCGAGACCGCCGATTGGCATTTCGGCAACTGACCGTCTCTTGTCCCGGACGCGGTGCAGCGCTTCTTCAGCGATGCACCGCAGAGCCGGGACCCACGCCGGCCTCCATGGGCCCCGGCTCAGCAGCGCACCGCTACGCGCTGCGCTGCGTCCGGGGCACGAGAGGCTCATGCTTGCTTCTTAGGCACCACGCGGAACGTGCCGCTGGCGCGGGCGATCGCCATATCGTCGGCTTTGACCAGACCCTGCGCGAAGCAGATGGTGCTGCCGGTCCTGATTGCTTCGGTCTCGATCGCGAGCCACTGGCCGATCTTCGCAGTACCGAGGAAGTCGACCGTGAGGCTGATCGTCACCAGCGACTTGCTCCCGTCAAAGCCCATCGCCTGCGCGCAGCTGTAGCCCATCGCGTTGTCGGACAGCGCGGCGATCAGTCCGCCGTGGATCAGTCCGCGCGAATTGGTGTGGGGTCTCGCCAGCCGTAGCCCCATATGCACGCCCTTGTCGGTGCGCCTGGAATAGAGCGGCTCCCAGGGATCGGTAACTGGACTCTTGCGGAAATGCGGCTCGAACCCGGCCGGAATGAAGGAAGAGACTTGTGGAGCGTCGGTCACCGTGATGCAAACCTCGGATTCTGCTTCGTCGCCTCCATTGAATTCGATCTTCGTGGCGGGTGCACCGCCTACAAAGTTTTAAACTGCCTTGCAGGGCCTGTTTGAAACGCCCGTCGGTACGGTGATGACGAGATCCTAGAACGGCAGGCCGACGTAATTCTCCGCCAGCGACGTCGATGCCGCCTTCGAGCCGACGAGATAGTCGAGCTCCGCCTCCTGGATCCGCTGGCCGAATTCGCCTTGGTCGGGAAACTTGTGCAGCATCGAGGTCATCCACCAGGAGAAGCGCACGGCCTTCCAGACCCGCGCCAGCGCTTTCGCGGAATAGGCGTCGATCCCGGCTGAAGACTTCTCGTCGTAATACTCGCGCAACGCCGTCGAGAGATAATGCACGTCGCTGGCGGCGAGGTTGAGGCCCTTGGCGCCGGTCGGCGGCACGATATGCGCTGCATCGCCCGCCAGGAACATGCGTCCGAACCGCATTGGTTCGGCGACGAAGCTGCGCAGCGGTGCGATGCTCTTCTCGATCGAGGGACCGGTGACGAGGCTGTCGCGAGCCCGCTCGTCCAGCCGCGATTTCAGCTCGTCCCAGAACCGCTTGTCCGGCCATTGCTCGACGTCGTCGTCGAGCGGGCATTGTACGTAATAGCGGCTGCGCCGGGTCGAGCGCATGGTGCAGAGCGCAAAGCCCCGTTCATGGTTGACATAGATCAGCTCCGGCGACACCGGCGGGGTTTCCGACAGGATTCCGAGCCAGCCGAACGGATAGACGCGCTCATAGGTCTTGATTGCGCCTGGCTTGACACTGGCGCGGCTGATGCCGTGAAAACCGTCGCAGCCGGCAATGAAGTCGCAGGCGATCTCGTGGGCAACGCCGTCCTTGAGGTAGGTGACGCGGGGATGGTCGGTATCGACGTCGTGCGGCATGACGTCCGCCGCGCGATAGATCGAATGGAGGTTTGCGGCCTTCCGCGCATTCATCAAGTCGAGCGTCACCTCGGTCTGGCCGTAGATCATCATGGACTTGCCGGTCGGCCCGTGCAGGTCGATGCGGTGGCGCGATCCGCCGAAGGCGAGTTCCAGGCCGTGATGCACCAGCCCTTCGCGGTGGGCGCGCGCGCCGGCGCCGACCGAGTCGAGCAGCGCCACCGTGCCTTCCTCGAGCAGGCCGGCACGGATGCGGCCGAGCACATAATCGCCCGTCTGGCGCTCGAGGATCACATTGTCGATGCCGTAGCCGTGCAGGAGCTGCCCGAGCAGCAGCCCCGCAGGGCCGGCGCCGATGATAACGACCTTGGTGCGCAATTTTCCTTCCCCGGTCCGGACGCGGTTGACCTGGCACCGCCCATCCGCTTGCAATGATGATTATAGTATATAACAGTCGTGGCAAGGACGTTTGCCGAGGCGACTTCGCTGCAGGGCAAGAACCGATGCGGTGATGGGTCTATGGTCGAACCTTGCCTGTTCCGTCTTGCACGGCGGCGCAAGTTATATAACATGTTAACTAATGAGCCGGAACCAAGCCGGCCTCAATTGAGGGAGAGGACGTCGATGAAGATGAGGATGACCTGCCTGGCGCTGCTCGTTGCCGCCGGTGTGACCCCCGCTTTGGCGCAGGACAAGACATTCGAGCTGAAGATCTCGCACTGGGTGCCGGCCTCGCACCCGCTGCAAAAGTCGCTGGAAGACTGGGCGGCTGCGATCGACAAGGACTCCGGCGGCACCATCAAGGCGAAGATCTTTCCGGCCCAGCAGCTCGGCAAGGCCTTCGACCATTACGACATGGCGCGCGACGGCATCGCCGACGTTACCTATATCAATCCCGGCTATCAGCCCGGCCGCTTCCCGATCATCGGCGCGGGCGAACTGCCCTTCCTGATGTCGGACGCCAAGGGCGGCTCGATGGCGCTGGACGAGTGGTATCGCAAGTACGCCGAGAAGGAGATGAAGGACGTCAAGTTCTGCCTCGCCTTCATCCATTCGCCGTCCTCGTTCCACTCCCGAGCCAAGAAGATCGTGGTGCCCGACGACGTCAAGGGCATGAAGATCCGCCCGGCGCACGCTACCATGGCGAACTTCGTCACGATGCTGGGTGGCACCAACGTGCAATCCTCGGCGCCGGAAGTGCGCGACATCATCGAGCGCGGCGTCGCTGACGCCGTCACCTTCCCGTGGGGCTCGCTGCTGCTGTTCGGCATCGACAAGGTGACGAAATACGATATGGAGGCGCCGCTCTATGTCACAACCTTCGCCTTCGTGATGAACAAGGACAAGTACAACCAGATGTCCGACAAGCAGAAGAAGGCGATCGATAACAATTGCAACACCGAGACCGCCGGCAAGGTCGGCGAGCATTGGGGCAAGATGGAGGATGCCGGCATCGCGAAGATCAAGGCCGATGCGGGCCACGAGGTCTACAAGCTCACGCCGGAGCAGATCGCGCTGTGGAAGAAGGCGTCGGAACCGCTGGCAAAGACCTGGGGAGAGGGCGTCAAGAAGAACGGCGTCGATCCGGACCCGGCAATGGCCGACCTGCGCGCCACGCTGAAGAAGCACAAGGCGCTGGCGGACTGAGTTCATCTCCCGGCTTGGCGCGGCGGACCATCCGCCGCGCCTTTTCCTTAACCCAGGTCAGCGCTTCGGAGCGGACATGAATCGCGCTTGGATGGACCGGTTCATCGACACCATCGAATGGATCGCGGCCGCCTTTGTCGGTATCGTTGCGCTCAACATCTTCCTTGCCGTGATCCTGCGCAACACGCTCAGCTACAACATTCCCGATTCCTTCGATATCGGCCGCATGCTGCTCGGCATCCTGATCTTCTGGGGCATCGCCGCCACCTCCTATCGCGGCGGACACATCACGGTGGACCTCGTCTGGGCCAATGTCGGCCCGAAGTACAAGCGCATGATCGACGTGTTCGCCACCCTCGTGCTGCTGTTCGTGGTGGCGGTGCAGACCTGGACATTGTTCGACAAGGTGCGCGGAACCTATAACGACAACGTGCTCACCTTCGACCTGCACATGCCGACCTGGCCGTTCTTCGCGCTGGCCTGGGCGGGCGACTTCGCAGCGGTCCTGCTGATTGCGATCCGCACCTATCGCCTGATCTTCCATCCCGAGGAGATGCAGGAAGAGCCCAAGATCAAGGCCGTGGAGTAGGCGATGAGCACCGACGCGGTCGCAATCCTGGGATTTGTCGCGCTGTTTGCGCTGATGCTGCTGCGCGTGCCGGTCGGCATGGCGATGGGCCTCGTCGGCGTCTGCGGATTCGGCTACCTCGTCGGCTTCACACCGGCGCTGAAGCTGGTCGGTCAGACCTCGATGCGGACCGTCACCGACTACACCTTCGGCGTCATCCCGATGTTCCTGCTGATGGGCGCGTTCGTCAGCAACTCCGGCATGAGCCGCGAGCTGTTCCGCGCCGCCAACGGCTTCGTCGGGCACCTGCGCGGCGGGCTCGGCATTGCCACCGTCGGTGCCTGCGGCGGCTTTGCCGCGATCTGCGGTTCCTCAGTGGCGACCGCCGCGACGTTCTCCGCCGTCGCCTATCCGGAGATGCGTCGTTTCGGCTACCCGCAGTCCTTTGCCACCGGCGTGATCGCCGCCGGCGGCACGCTTGGGGCCATGCTGCCGCCGTCAACAGTGCTCGCGGTCTACGGCATCATCACCGAGCAGGACATCGGCAAGCTCTTCATGGCCGGCATCATTCCCGGCCTGATCGCCATCGCCATGTACATGCTGACGATCGCGCTGATCGGCTGGCTCAGACCCGGCTTCCTGCCGGCCGGCCAGCAAACCAGCTGGCGCGAACGCTTCGCCGGCTTGAGGAATATCTGGGCGCCGGTGCTGCTGTTCGTCTTCGTCATCGGCGGTCTCTACGGCCTGCCGTTCCTGCCGCGCTTCACCCCGACCGAGGCCGGCGGCGTCGGCGCCACCGGCGCATTCCTGATCGGCGTCCTCACCGGCCGGCTCAACAAGCAGACCATCCTCAGTTCGCTGCTGCAGGCGACCCGCACCGCCGCCGCCGTCTTCACCATCCTGATCGGCGCGTTGATCTTCGGGTATTTCCTCACGGTGACGCAGACGCCGCAAAAGGTCACGGAGCTTCTCACCGGCCTCGGGCTCGGGCCCTACGGCGTCCTCGCCCTCATCATGGTGATGTACCTGGTGCTCGGCTGCCTGATGGACGCGATGGCGATGATCATCCTCACGGTGCCGATCATCTTCCCCGTCATCGTCCACCTCGGATTCGACCCCATCTGGTTCGGCGTCATCATCGTCATGACGGTGGAGCTCGGACTGATCTCGCCGCCGGTCGGCATGAACGTCTTCGTCATCAAGAGCGTGATCCATGACGCGTCGTTCGCCACGATCTTCCGGGGGGTCATGCCCTTCGTCGTCACCGACCTGATCCGGCTCGTCATCCTGATCGCATTCCCGGTGCTGGCGCTCTGGCTGCCGGCGCGAATGATCGCGCAATAGGACCGCCCCGATGGCCCCGACGCTGGAAACCAGATACGTCTTCACCATCACCGCTGAGATCGCCGAGGTGACGACGGCCGGCGACGTCGGCTACGGCGTTCGCCGTATCATTCCCATCGTCGGCGGTGAGGTGAGGGGCGACGTCAACGGCAAGGTGCTGCCGTTCGGCGCCGATTTCCAGATCATCCGCCCCAACGAGCTGATCGACCTCGAGGCCAAATACGCCTTCGAGACCGACGACGGCGCGGTGGTCTATGTCGAGAACAGGGGCATCCGCTTCGGCCCGGTGGAACTGCTGCAGAAGCTGAAGCGGGGCGAGCCGGTCGATCCGAAGCTGATCTATTTCCGTACGGTGCCGAAATTCGAGACCGGGGTCGAAAAATACCGCTGGCTGATGCACCACGTATTCGTCGCCTCCGCCGCCCGCCACGCCGACCGGGTCGTGATCGACGTCCATCAGGTACTATGACCGCAGGGCTGGCCCGGACTGCGCCCCATGGGGCTTGTTGACTCCCGCGCCATTCGTTATAAAATATAACTATTCTGAAACGGAAGCAATGAACCCATGGGAAACGCCGTCCCCGCCCAGTCCGCGGGTCAATCCGAGCTGCTGAAGATCGAGCAGAAGGGCGCGGTGCTGACCGTGGGGCTCAACCGCCCCGCCAAGCGCAATGCGCTCAACGACGGCATTATCCTCGAAATCGGCGAATGCTTCGCCAGGCTTCCCGACGGCGTCGGCGCCGTGGTGATCCACGGCGTCGGAGATCATTTTTCCAGCGGCCTCGATCTTTCCGAGCTGACCGACCATGACGCGACCGGCGGCCTGCTGCATTCCCAGATGTGGCACCGCGTGTTCGACCGCATCCAGTACAGCCGCGTGCCCGTGATTGCGGCGCTGAAGGGCGCCGTCATCGGCGGCGGGCTGGAACTGGCCTGCGCCGCCCATATTCGCGTCGCCGAGCCGTCGGCCTATTTCGCGCTGCCGGAAGGCCAGCGCGGCATCTTCGTCGGCGGCGGCGGGTCGGTGCGGTTGCCGCGGCTGATCGGCGTGCCGCGCATGGTCGACATGATGCTGACGGGACGCGTCTATTCCGCGACCGAAGGCTCGTCCTACGGTTTCTCGCAGTATCTGACCGAGCCCGATGGCGCGCTGCCCAAGGCGCTGGAGCTCGCCGAACGTGTCGCCGCCAACGCGCCGCTGACCAATTTTGCCGTGTTGCAGGCGCTGCCGATGATCGCGGAGGCCAACCCGCAGACCGGCCTGTTGATGGAGTCGCTGATGGCCACGGTGGCGCAGAGCGACAAGGAGGCCAAGCGCCGCATCCGCGCTTTTCTCGATCACAAGACCGCCAAGGTGAAACCGGGCAAATGAGCGCCAAGGCCAACCCATCCGCCTCGCACGGAACAGGCCGCGCCGCCGCCGGCCACCCGTTGCGCGCGATCTCGTTCGGCACGCCGGCCGTCAACGTCGAGCGGCGTCCCGACGGCACCATCTATCTGCGTCCGAAGGTGCCGCTCGGCGACTATCCCGTGCGCATCACCGACCGCCTTCATCACTGGGCCGAGGCCGAGCCGAACCGCGTGTTCATGGCTGAGCGCAACAAGAGCGGCGGCTGGCGCGAAATCACCTATGCCGAGCTGTTGGTCTCCAGCCGCCACATTGCATCTGCCTTGCTGGCGCGCGGGCTGTCGGCGGAACGGCCGGTCGTCATCCTCTCCGGCAATTCCATCGATCACGCGCTCATTGCCTTCGGTGCGTTCTATGCCGGTATTCCCTTTTGCCCGGTGTCGCCGGCCTATTCGCTGGTGTCCAAGGATTACGGCAAGCTCAACTATGTCATCGGGCTCCTGACGCCCGGCCTCGTGTTCGCCGACGACGCCGACAAATTCGCCGATGCGCTGAAGGCCAATGTATCCCCGGATACGGAGATTGCCGCTTCGTTCGGCGCGGTGCCCGGCCGCACGGTGACCACGCTCGCCGATCTCATGGCCGCGCCGATCCATCCCGAGCTCGATGCGACGCATGCCGCGATCGGGCCGGATACGATCGCGAAGTTCCTGCTGACTTCGGGCTCGACCGGCAATCCCAAGGCCGTCATCAACACCCAGCGCATGATCTGCGCCAACCAGGTGATGCTGCGCGAGACGCTGGCTTTCCTGAAGGACGAGCCGCCGGTCATCGTCGACTGGCTGCCCTGGAACCACACTTTCGGCGGCAACCACAATATCGGGCTGACGCTGTACAACGGCGGCTCGATGTATCTCGACGAGGGCAAGCCGATGCCCGGCGGTATCGAGGAGACCGTGAAGAACCTCCGCGAGATTTCGCCGACGGTCTACTTCAACGTGCCCAAGGGTTACGAATCGCTGCTTCCCTATTTGCGCGACGATACGGCGTTGCGGGAGAAATTCTTCGGCCGGCTGCATGCGATGTTCTTCTCGGGCGCGGCGCTGTCGCCCTTCGTATGGAACAGCCTCGACGAACTCGCGGTGCAGGCCAAGGGCTACCGCGTGCCTGTCCTGACGGGCCTCGGGGCTACCGAAACCGCGCCGTTCTTCATGTCGGTCAATCCCCACACCAGCCGCTCCGGCCATGTCGGCCTGCCGGTTTCGGGCAACGACGCCAAATTGCTGCCGAACAATGGCAAGCTGGAGGTGCGCGCCAGGGGTCCGAACGTGATGCCGGGCTACTGGCGCAAGCCCGATTTGACGGCCGCCGCCTTCGACGAAGAAGGTTTCTACAAGCTCGGCGATGCGCTCAAACCGGCCGATCCCGACGACTTCAATGCAGGGTTCGATTTCGACGGCCGCATCGGCGAGGACTTCAAACTCGCCAGCGGCACCTGGGTGTCCGTCGGTCCCTTGCGCGCGCGTTTCGTGGCGGCCTGCGCGCCGCTGGTGCGCGACGTCGTCATTGCCGGCATCAACCGCGACGAGATCTCGGCTCTCGTCGTGCTTGATCTCGACGGTTGCCGGCTGATCAATCCTGCGTTGCCGCATGACGATCTCGCCGCGGTTGCGGCCGATCCGCTGGTGCGCGCCGCCTTCCGCGAGCGATTTGCGAAATTCCTCGGCACCGCCACCGGCTCCTCAACCCGTATCGTCCGCGCGGTATTGCTCGATACGCCGCTGTCGATCGACAAGGGCGAAGTCACCGACAAGGGTTCGATCAACCAGCGTGCGGTGCTGGAGCATCGCAGCGGCCTGATCGAGACGCTTTATGCAGAACAACCGCCGGCGCAAGTTATCGCGCTCGGCTAACCGGATATTTCAGGGAGAAGGACATGCAGTTGAAGGATCAGGCCGCCATCGTCACCGGAGGCGCATCGGGATTGGGCGCCGCCACCGCGCGGCGACTGGCTTCGCTCGGCGCGAAAGTTGCGGTGTGCGACCTCAATACCAAGCTCGCCGAGGCCGTCGCCGCCGAGATCAAGGGCGTTGCCGTCACCTGCAACGTCGCCGACGCCGCGTCCGCGGAAGCCGCGGTCGCCGCCGCCGAGAAGGCCCACGGCCCTGCGCGCGTGCTGGTGAACTGCGCCGGCATCGGCGTTGCCAAGCGCGTGATCGGCAAGGAAGGCCCGATGCCGTTCGCCGATTTCGACCGGGTGATCCAGGTCAACCTCAACGGCACCTTCAACATGATACGGCTCGCCACGACGGCGATGTCGAAGCTCGAGCCGCTCGCGACCGGCGAGCGTGGCGTCGTGATCAACACCGCTTCCGTGGCAGCGTTCGACGGCCAGATCGGGCAGGCCGCATACTCGGCCTCCAAGGGCGGCATCGTCGGCATGACCCTGCCGATTGCGCGCGAACTCGCGCAGTTCGGCATCCGCGTGCTGACCATCGCGCCGGGCCTCTTCCTCACGCCGCTGCTCGCCAACCTGCCGCAGGAAGCGCAGGATTCGCTTGCCGCCGCGATCCCGTTCCCGCGCCGGTTGGGCGCGGCCGACGAATTCGCCTCGCTCGCCGCACACATGATCGACAATCCATACCTCAACGGCGAGGTGGTGCGGCTTGATGGCGCACTCCGCATGGCGCCGCGCTGAGGTAACGCATGTTCGTCAACCGGCGCGATGTGCAGATCCAGTGGGGCGATTGCGACCCCGCCAACATCGTGTACTACCCGCGCTATTTCGCCATGTTCGACGACTCGACATCGATCATGTTCGAGGCTTCCGGCTACTCCAAGCAGGACCTGGTCCACAAATACGGCCTGGTCGGCATTCCCATGGTGGACACGCGGGCGAAGTTCTACATTCCCTCGACCCATGGCGACTGGATAGCCATTGAAAGCCGGATCGAGAGCTTCAAGCGTTCGAGCTTCGAAGTGGTGCACAAGGTTTTCAAGAAGGACGCGCTGGCGATCGAGGCGTGGGAGACCCGCGTCCTCGTCGGCAAGCATCCCGACGATCCGGACAAGCTGAAATCCGCACCCGTACCGCAGGAGATCGTCGAGAAGTTCATGCGGGGCTGACCATCGCCCCGCATCGCCTAAAGGAGGGGCTGAACCCTCTTTCGTTATCTGATTTAACGAAGACAACGTCCAAGGGAGGAGTTAATGAAGAAGTACTTGCTGTCTGCTGCCGTTGTCGCGGTGCTGGCGCTGCCTGGTGCAGCTCTCGCGCAAAGCAATGAGATCGTCATCGGTATCTCGATTTCCACGACGGGTCCGGCTGCGGCGCTCGGCATTCCCGAGCGCAACTCGCTGGAATTCGTCGCCAAGGAAATCGGCGGCGTGCCGCTCAAGGTCATCACGCTCGATGACGCCGGCGATCCCACCACGGCGACCACCAACACCCGCCGCTTCGTGACGGAGTCCAAGGCCGACATCATCATGGGTTCGTCGACCACCCCGTCGACCATTGCGGTGGCAAACGTCGCCAACGAGGCCGGCATTCCGCATCTCGGCCTTGCGCCGTTTCCGATCACGCCGGAACGCGCCAAGTGGTCGGTGGCGATGCCGCAGCCGATCCCGATCGTCGGCAAGGTCATGTATGACCACATGAAGAAGAACAACATCAAGACCGTCGGCTATATCGGCTATTCCGACTCCTACGGCGACCTCTGGTTCAACGACCTGAAGAACCAGGCCGTGCCGATGGGCATCAATCTCGTCGCCGAGGAGCGCTTCGCGCGTCCGGACACTTCGGTTGCCGGCCAGGCGCTGAAGCTCGTCGCCGCCAACCCCGACGCGATCCTGATCGGCGCTTCCGGCACCGCCGCCGCGCTGCCGCAGACCACGCTGCGCGATCGCGGCTACAAGGGCCTGATCTACCAGACCCACGGCGCCGCCAGCATGGACTTCATCCGCATTGCGGGCCCTGCGGCCGAAGGCGTGCTGATGGCCTCCGGTCCGGTGATGGCTCCGGAAGACCAGCCCGATACGGCGCTGACCAAGAAGCCGGGCCTCACGCTCAACAAGGCCTATGAAGCCAAGTACGGCGCGAACAGCCGCAGCCAGTTCGCCGCTCACTCCTACGACGCCTTCCTCGTCCTGGAGCGCATCGTTCCGGTGGCGCTGAAGAAGGGCAAACCCGGCACGCCGGAGTTCCGCGAGGCTCTTCGCCAGGCGCTCATGACCGAGCGGGAGATCGCCGCCAGCCAGGGCGTCTACAACTTCACCGAAAAGGACCGCTACGGCGTCGACGATCGCTCCCGCATCCTGCTGACGGTGAAGGGCGGGAAGTACCAGATGGTGAAGTGAGCGGATGATCGCCCACGCAACCTGATGCAATCGAGCCGGCCTCCGAAAAGGGGCCGGCTCTTTTGCTTCAATCCGGAGCCGTAGGGTGGGCAAAGCGAAGCGTGCCCACCTTCTCCGGCATGTGCAAGATAGGTGGGCACGGCGCGTTCGCGCCTTTGCCCACCCCTACGGCACGGGATCACACCGCGCTCGCACCCTCGTGGGTAAAGCCCAGATAGCTGGCGGCGACACGGTTGTTCGCGGCGATCTCGGCCGCCGGGCCATTCAGTACGAACTCGCCGAGCTCCATGACATAGGCGCGATCGGCGATCTTCAGCGCGGCCTGCGCGTTCTGCTCGACCAGCAGCACGGAGACGCCGGCGGCGCGCAGTTCGCCGATGGTCCGGAAGATGTCGGCGACGATGATCGGCGCAAGGCCGAGGCTCGGCTCGTCCAGCATCAGAAGCCGCGGCGCGCCCATCAGGGCGCGGCCCATGGCAAGCATCTGCTGCTCGCCGCCGGACAGCGTGCCGGCGAGCTGCTTGCGCCGCTCCTTCAGGCGCGGGAAAAGGGTGTAGACGCGCTCGAACGACTGCGCGGCGGTCGCTTTCGGGACGCGGAAGGCGCCGAGCTGAAGATTGTCCTCGACATTCATGGTCGCGAACAGGCCGCGGTGCTCCGGTACGAGGCTTAGACCCAGCGCAACGCGGTCCTCGATCTCTTGCCGCGCCATGTCCTCGCCGGCGAAATCGACGCGGCCCTTCAGCGGCAGTACGCCCATGACAGCGTTGAGCAGCGTGCTCTTTCCCGCACCGTTGGCGCCGATGATGGTGACGATCTCGTTGTCACCGACCTCGAGCGAGACGCCGCGGACGGCCTCGACCTTGCCGTAGGCGATATGGACGTCGGTGACTCCCAACAGCGCGCTCATGCCACCGCTCCGAGATAGGCCTTGATGACTTCGGGGTTGGTCTTGATCGCCTGGGGCGTGCCTTCGGCAATCTTGGTTCCGAAATCGAGCACCACGACGCGGTCGGCAAGATCCATCACGAATCCCATGTCGTGCTCGACCAGCAGCACCGACATGCCGCCGTCGCGCAGCTGCCGGAGCAAGGCGGCGAGCCGCTGCTTCTCCATGTGGCGCAGGCCGGCCGCCGGCTCGTCGAGCAGCAGCAGCACCGGATCGACGCAAAGCGCGCGCGCGATCTCGACGATGCGCTGCTGGCCGAGCGAGAGCGAGCCGGCCAGCTGGTCGATCTGGTCGCCGAGGCCGACGCGCTCGATCTGCCGGGTGGCTTCCGCCAGCAACCTTGCCTCGTCGGCGCGGTCGAGCCGCAGCATGCTGGAGATGGCGCCGGACGATCCGCGCAGATGCGCGCCGATCGCGACGTTCTCCAGCACGGTCATGTCGGGCACCAGCTTGACGTGCTGGAACGTCCTGCTGATGCCGAGCTCGACGATGTCCTGCGGGGCCGCGTTGTCGACATGCTTGCCGAGGAAGGAGATGGCGCCGCCGGTGGTGGGCAGCACGCCCGTGATCAGGTTGAAAGTCGTGCTCTTGCCGGCACCGTTGGGGCCGATCAGGGCGACGATCTCGCGCGCCTGCACGTCGAAGCTGACGTCGTTGACCGCGATCACGCCGCCGAACTGCTTGCGGGCCTTGTCGATCTGC
>CAZDEZ010000022.1:0-58379 GCA_964504705.1 uncultured Bradyrhizobium sp. | reverse complement strand
AAAAAAGCCGGGGCGATCCCCGGCAGCTGGAACGAGGGCGTCGGCGAACACGTCAGGACCAGATCTCGGCCCGCGGCCCGTAAGCCTTGGGTGAAACCGCGGAACGAAGACCGCTCCGCACCGAACGAAGAAAGACCGTTTCTTCTGCCGTACCGATCCTCAAGCCTTGAGGAAGTTCCGATCCGGCCGTTGACCTGATGTCTCGCCGACACCCTCTTTCGTCAACCAGAGCGCTTCAGGGATGAACCGGCTTTCGCAGGTCGGTCGCCGGGAGGCTCTCGTGACGCGCCGGCATCAAGGACACCGGCATCCTCTCGAAGACGAGAGTTACTTCTTCTTCTTGGCGACCTTGCGGGTCTTCTTCGCAGTCTTCTTCACTGCGCTCTTCGCCTTCTTCGCCTTCTTTGCCTTCTTAGCCATGTTGCCCTCCTGATGTAGTGAGATGGCTTTGTCGCTGTTGTGCACTCGGGAATCGAGATGCACGTCATTCGAAATACAGCAACGACATCAAAAAAAACAGCGTCCCGCTTAAGGAAGTGTTGACGCACGGCTGCGCGAGCGCTTCGCGCGCATCTTGCGGCGACGCGACGATGCGTGCGCGCCATGTTGCGCGAACTGCCCGCGCTGTCCGCGTCGGCATTCGTCGGCGTTACAGGAAATGCCTGTGCCGCAGCGATTTCTTTGATTCACGCTCGATGCGTTTTGAGCGCGACGAAAGTGCGCGCGAGCACGACAACGTAGTTAACGGCTCCATTCGCGGACTCCGAGTCGCGAATTTTGGCAAGAAAAATATTTTTAGTGCTCACCGCCATGTTCGCTCGCTCGCGTGCGTCGAACGTCGCCGTTCTTGCGAATCATCGCCGATCGATTCGCAAGACGCGCGCACGTCGCGAGCGATCACTTCGCGACAAAAATGGGAGATGCGAGACGGCGAAATGATGGCGGCGCGCGAGCTTCGCGCGCGCGGCCGTCAAAGACCGAGCTTGGTCTTCAGAAGATCGTTGACGGCTTGCGGGTTCGCCTTGCCGCCGGACGACTTCATCACCTGGCCGACGAACCAGCCGAGCGCCTGGGGCTTGGCTTTCGCCTGCGCCACCTTGTCCGGATTGGCGGCGACGATCTCGTCGACCACCTTTTCGATCGCCGAGAGGTCCGTGACCTGCTTCATGCCGCGCGCTTCGACGATGGCGCGGGGGTCGCCGCCCTCCTGCCAGACGATCTCAAACAGATCCTTGGCGATCTTGCCGGAGATGGTGCCCTCGCCGATCAGGTCAACGATGGTGCCCAATTGCGCAGCCGACACCGGCGAGCCCGCAAAATCCCGGCCTTCCTTGTTGAGGCGACCGAACAGCTCGTTGATCACCCAGTTCGCCGCCACCTTGCCGTCGCGCTTCTTGTCGGAAAGCTTGCCCAGCACAGCCTCGTAGAACTCGGCGCTCTCCCGCTCGGCGACCAGCACGCCGGCGTCGTAAGGGGACAGGGCAAAGTCGGCGACGAAACGCGCCTTCTTCTGGTCCGGCAACTCCGGCAGGTGCGCCTTCAAGTCGTCAACGAATGCCTGGCTGAATTCCAGCGGCAACAGGTCCGGATCGGGGAAGTAACGGTAGTCGTGCGCCTCTTCCTTGGAGCGCAGCGAACGCGTCTCGCCCTTGCCGGGGTCGAACAGGCGCGTTTCCTGCTCGATCCGCCCGCCGTCCTCGATGATCTCGATCTGGCGTCGCGCCTCGACCTCGACTGCCTGGCCGATGAAATTGATCGAGTTCAGGTTCTTGATCTCGCAGCGGGTGCCGAGCGGCCCGCCCGGCTTGCGCACGGACACGTTGACGTCGGCGCGAAGGGATCCCTTCTCCATATCGCCGTCGCAGGTGCCGAGATAGCGCAGGATGGAGCGCAGCTTGGTCACATAGGCCTTGGCCTGCTCGGCATCGCGGATGTCCGGTTTCGAGACAATCTCCATCAGCGCGACGCCGGAACGGTTGAGATCGATCAGGGACATCGACGGCGACCGGTCGTGCAGCATTTTTGCCGGGTCCTGCTCCAGATGCAGCCGCTCGATGCCGACATTAGCGGTCCTGCCTCCCTCGAGCTCGACGATCACTTCGCCCTCGCCGACGATCGGCGACTTGTACTGGCTGATCTGGTAGCCCTGCGGCAGGTCCGGATAGAAATAGTTCTTCCGGTCGAACACCGAGCGCAGGTTGATCTTGGCGTTCAGTCCAAGCCCGGTGCGCACCGCCTGCCGCACGCACTCTTCGTTGATCACGGGCAGCATGCCCGGCATGCCCGCGTCCACCAGCGAGACCTGGGTGTTGGGATCGCCGCCGAAGGCGGTGGACGCGCCGGAAAACAGCTTTGACTTCGATGTGACCTGGGCGTGGATTTCCATTCCGATCACGACTTCCCAGTCGCCGGTCGAGCCCTTGATCAACTTGCCGCCGGTTGCCGTCATTTCCGTTCTCCTCCGCCGAGCGCGGCAGCGATCCGCTGCCACTCGGCTTCCAGCGAGTCCTTCGCGACCGGTTGGCCGGCCTGGCGGTACCAATAGCCGGCATTGCCGAGATCACCCTCGACGCGGTGCAGATAGGCGTGCACCCAGGCGGAATCCTTGTCCGATTCATCCTGGACGATCTTGTGCGCCTGATCCCAGTCACCCTTCGCAGCCCACCACAAGGCGGCCAGCGACGGGCTTAGGGTGGATGCCGGAGCTGCATCTGAAAGGCTGGCTCTCAGATCGGCCATGTCACCACCATCTTGGCGCGGGGAAGCGGCCCGCGGCCTGCTCGATCACCTCGCCGAGCGAGAACAGCGTCTCCTCGTCGAAGGGGCGGCCGATCAGTTGTAGCCCGAGCGGCAGGCCCTGGCTGTCCTTGCCGGCGGGAACGGCGATGCCCGGCAGGCCCGCCATGTTCACGGTCACCGTAAAGATGTCGTTGAGGTACATCTCGACCGGGTCGGCGCCGCCCTTCTCGCCGACGCCGAACGCGGCCGACGGCGTTGCCGGGGTCAGGATCGCCGTGACGCCCCTGGCGAAGCAGTCCTCAAAATCCTTCTTGATCAGCGTGCGCACCTTCTGGGCACGAATATAGTAGGCGTCGTAATAGCCGGCAGAGAGCACATAGGTGCCGATCATGACGCGGCGGCGCACCTCCGCGCCAAAGCCGCTCGCGCGAGTGTTCTCGTACATCTCAATGACGTTGCGCCCCTGCTCGCGCAGGCCGTAGCGCACTCCGTCATAGCGCGCGAGGTTGGAGGAGGCTTCCGCTGGCGCCACGATGTAATAGGCGGGCAGCGCGTATTTGGTGTGCGGCAGCGACACGTCGACCAGTTCGGCACCGGCCGCCTTCAGCCAGGCCGCGCCCTCGCTCCAGAGCTTTTCGATCTCCGCCGGCATGCCGTCGAGGCGATATTCCCTGGGGATGCCGATCTTCATACCTTTCACGGACTTGCCGATCGCGGCCTCGTAATCCGGCACTCCGATATCGACCGACGTGGTGTCCTTGGGATCGTGGCCGGCCATCGAGCGCAAAAGGATCGCGGCGTCGCGGCTGCTGCGCGCAATGGGGCCTGCCTGGTCGAGCGAGGAGGCAAAGGCAACGATGCCCCAGCGCGAGCAACGGCCGTAGGTCGGCTTCACGCCGACGGTCGCGGTGAACGCCGCGGGCTGGCGGATTGAGCCGCCGGTGTCGGTCGCGGTCGCACCCATGCAGAGCAGCGCGGCCACCGCAGAGGCCGAGCCGCCGGAGGAGCCGCCCGGCACCAGCGCGGTGTTGGAACCCTTGCGCCGCCACGGGTTGACCACGGGGCCGAAACACGAGGTTTCGTTCGACGAACCCATGGCGAACTCGTCGTTGTTGAGCTTGCCGAGCATGACGGCACCGTCGCGCCATAGCTGCGAAGTGACGGTGGACTCGTAAGGCGGCACGAAATTGCCGAGGATTTTCGAGCACGCGGTGGTGCGGACGTCCTTGGTGGCAAAGAGGTCCTTGATCCCCAGCGGAATGCCGGCCAGCGGACCGCCCTCGCCTTTGGCGATCCTCGCATCGGCCGCAGCGGCCATCGCGCGCGCCTTGTCGGGCGTCTCCAGGATGAAGGCGTTCAGCGAGCGCGCGGCCTCCATCGCGGCGAGATGCGCCTCGGTCAGCTCGCGCGACGAAAAGGACTTTGTCGCCAAGCCGTCGCGGGCCTCGGCGATCGTCATCGAAGTCAGGTCGGTCATTTATTGATCGGGCTGCAGAAGAACGGGGAAAGCGTCTTGTCGTTGGCGGGGTCGTCCTGCTTCGGGCGCGTCAGCTCGCTGGCCTCGAGCGCGTCGAGCACCGCGTCGATCGCCTTGTCGGGATCGGCCTGTTTGCCCTGCTTCTCCATGGCATCCAGGAAATCCATATAGGCCTTGTAGGCCTTCTCGTCGTCGCAGAGCAGACACATCGCTCGCCACTCTCTTGTTTGACGCGTTTTCTTTACGCGAACCGGTATCCACTTCGCTCGAAAACGCTATGTCACTCGACTACCTTGGGCACCAGGAAGAACCGATCTTCCGCCGCCGGCGCATTTTTCAGGATGTCGTCCGCGATGTCACCGTCGTCGACGATATCGGCGCGCTTCTTCATCTCCATCGGCGTCACCGAGGTCATCGGCTCGACGCCCTCGACGTTGACCTCCGACAACTGCTCGACAAAGGCCAGCATCGCGTTCAGTTCACCCTGCAGATGGGGAACTTCGGCGTCTGACACCGCGATCCGCGCCAGATGCGCGATACGGCGAACGGTCGTGGCGTCCACGGACATTATATAGGGGCCTCATACGGGGGAACTAAGTCCGCCGTATAGCAGAGGCCGCTTTTGCGCCGCAACCGCGGGGGGCCGCCCCTCAACGGGCCATTTGGCTCATCCGGGCCAGCGCGGCACCAGCCAGGGCCCGTGTCATCTCGGCCGCGGGCATTTCCCGTCCCATCCGCACCGCCTGCCCCGCCCAAAGATTGGTGAAATCGACGCGGCCGAGCTTTTCGGCGGCCGCCTTCAAGGGGCCCAAAGCGGTGGCGGCATGAGGGAAAGCCGGTGCATCCGGCGAGATCGGCCCGACCTCCCGCATCACGCGGTTGGCGACCCCGCGTGCCGGGCGGCCGGTCATGACATTGGTGATGACGGTGCTCTCGTCGGTGGCCTGCGCCAGTGCCGCGCGCGCCGGCGCTGTCACCTTCGATTCGGGGCAGCGCAGATAGGCGGTGCCGATCTGCACGCCGGCCGCGCCGAGCGCGAGCGCCGCTGCAATCCCGCGCCCGTCGGCGATGCCGCCGGCCGCAATGACCGGCACTTTCACGGCATCGACCACCTGCGGAACCAGGGCAAAGGTGCCGGGCTGCCCGGCAATGCTGTCGGTCAGGAACATGCCGCGGTGGCCGCCGGCCTCGGCGCCCTGCGCGATGACGACATCGGCGCCGTTCTCTTCCAGCCAGATCGCTTCCTTCACGGTGGTCGCCGACGACATCACGATCGCGCCCGTTGCCTTGACGCGCCTGACGAGATCGGGCGACGGCAGGCCGAAATGGAAGCTCACCACCTCGGGCTTGAGTTCCTCGACCACGGCACAGAATGCCGCATCGAACGGCGCACGGTTGGCGGCACTGATCGGTGCTGCGTGATCGAGCCCGAATTCCCGGTAGTAGGCACCGAGCCGCGCCTTCCAGCCGGCTTCATCCGCGGGATCGGCATCGACCGGCTTATGACAGAAGAAGTTCATGTTGACGGGCGCGGACACGCGTTGGCGGATGATGTTGACCTGTTCGCGCGCCTTCTCCGCTGAAATCATCGCGCAGGGCAGCGAGCCCAGTGCGCCGCCCTGGGCTGCGGCGATCACCAGATCGGCATCCATGACGCCCGCCATCGGCGCCTGCACGATCGGGAATTCGGTCTTGAAGAGATCGAGGAGACGGCGGTCGGGCCACATGGCTTTTTCTCGTGGGTTGGCGTTAGGCGGCGGCGATGAAATTGCGTCGTCCGAGCAGCAATTGCTCGGCTTCGGTGACGATGCGTTCGACGATCTCGGCCGCCGGCGGGATATCATGGATCAGGCCAACGGACTCGCCGGCAATCACAGCGGCGATATCGAAATTTCCGGCGGCCTTGGCGGCGGCGTATTCGGCGGCGACCTCATTGACCTGCTGCAAGAGCTCGACCTCGCGACCCATCCAGCGCCGTGCGTGATCGTTGATAAGGCAGCGGCCGGTGAAAGGCGCCGGCCAGACATTGTTGCGCGAGAGATCGAAGATGATGCCGCGCACGCTGTTGCCGCTCTCGGTGGCGCAGATCCGCCGCTTCGCCTCCTCAGGACCATCGCACTCGACGCTGGCATAGAAACGCGTTCCCATCAGCACGCCGGAGGCGCCGAGCATGATCATAGCGGCGAGCCCTCGCCCGTCGGCGATGCCGCCTGCGGCAACGACCGGCACGCGGCCTGCCGCGAGATCGATGACCGCAGGAACAATATCGATCGTCGTGCGCGAAGCGCCGTGCCCGCCGGCTTCCGTGCCCTGTGCGATCAGGATGTCCGCGCCGGCGTCCAGGGCCTGCCGTGCCATGACCTCGCTCTGCACCTGGCAGATCAGCAGCGCACCGGCCTCCCTGATGCGCGGCGCAAACGGCGCGGGATCGCCGAATGAGAGCATGATCCCGCGCGGTCTCGCGGCGAGCGCGATATCCAACAGTTCCGGGCGGCTGGCAAAACTCCAGGTAATGAAGCCGATGCCAAATGGATGGCGAAATCCCCTGAGCTTCGCGGTCTCGGCCTCGAGCCAGTCGCGGTCGCCGTAACCACCACCCAAAATGCCGAGTCCGCCGGCCTCGCTGACGGCCATAGTGAGGCGCGCGCCGGCAATCCCATCCATGGGGGCCGACAGCACCGGATGCTTGATACCCAACAGCGCGGTCAGCGGCGTTGCGATCGGCATGAATCTCTCCTGGTCTGGACAGCGAGCTTAAGGCGGACTACCATTCTCTAAAAATGAATACTTGAGAATTCAGCCATCTTTAAATCGAAACGGAGATTTGCGGTGGAACTGACCGACCTCCTGACCTTCTCGGCCGTCGCCCGCACCGGCGGCATCACCCGCGCCGCCGAAGAGCTCAACACCGTCCAATCCAACGTGACCCAACGCGTCAAGGCGCTGGAAGCCGAGATCGGCACCGTGCTGTTCGAGCGGCACAGCCGCGGCATGACGCTGACCGGCGCCGGCCGGCGTCTGCTGCCCTACGCCCAGCAGATGGCGGCATTGTCGCGCGAGGCGGTGCTCGCCGCCCGCGACGACGGCGAAGCCAAGGGGCCGCTTGCCATCGGATCGATGGAGACGACGGCTGCGGTGCGCCTGCCCGCCTTGCTCGCCGATTTCCATCGCCGATTTCCCGCCGTACGGCTCAGCCTGCGCACGGCTACCACCGCCGACCTCGTCGCCGCCGTGCTCGACGGCAGTCTCGATGGCGCATTCGTCGCGGGTCCGATCGAGCACGCGGACCTCGCCGCGACGGTCGCCTTTCGCGAAGAGTTGGTGGTGGTCACGGCAAGCCACTTGAAGAGCCTCGCCGAGTTACGCGCGGCGACGCCGGAGTCCGGCCCGACCGCTCTGGTGTTCCGCACCGGCTGCACCTACCGGCAACGCCTGGAGCAGGTCCTGACCGAGTTCGGCTGGCCATCGGCCACGCGGTTCGAACTCGGCACGCTCGACGGCATGGTCGGCTGCGTCGCGGCCGGCATGGGGGTGACGCTGCTGCCGCGCGCGGTGGTGGAACGAAACGATGCCGTCAGCGTCCACGCACTCGGGTCGGCGCAATCGCGGGTGGAAACGCTGTTCATCACACGCCGCGCCGCGCACGAGTACAGCGCGCTTCGAGGTTTTATCTCCTGCCTGCACAAGAACGAGGCGGACATCGCGGCCTGACCGCCGATGGTTCTTCCACGCAGCGAAATTCTCGCGCCATATTTTTGCAACAAAGCGGTAATGCGCATCGCCAAAGCGAATGTGCGCCGCGCGATCGGAATCCTCTGGCCGTTCGCTTCGCCTCCGTTACTATGAGGCACTTGCTGCCAACAACCATAACGTCAACTCTGGGAGGACTGCGATGCGTCAAGCACTCGTTCTGTGCTGCTCTGTTGCCTTGTTGGGATCGGTCGGCGCGGCCAACGCGCAAGACTGGACGAAATCGAAATGGGGCCCCGATGACGAGATCGGCGCCGCCAACTACATGAAGCCCGAACTCGTCGTCAAAGCCGCCCAGCTCGTGAAGACCGGCAAGACCTATTCACTCGGCTTCCCCGTGGACTCCAAGATGCCGGCCTATCCGCCGCGCAGCTTCAAGGTCACCGTGGTGCAGCCCGGCCAGGCCGGCATTCCCGGCCTCGGGCCGAGCAAGACCACCTACAACGACGACATCATCGAGGGCTGGGTCGGCGTCGGCAGCCAGATCGACGGACTCGGCCATATCGGCGTCGAGCACGTCTACTACAACGGCAACAAGCTGGCCGATTTCGCCGATGCCACCGGCCTGAAGAAACTCGGCATCGAGAAGCTGCCGCCGATGGTGACGCGCGGCGTGCTGCTCGACATGGCCGCCCATTTCGGTACCGACGTCGTCAAGGAAGGTACTGCCTTCAACGTCAAGGAGATCGAGGAAGTCGCCAAGAAACAGGGCGTCGAAATCCGCCAGGGCGACGTCGTGCTGTTTCATACCGGTTGGGCGAGCCTGATCGGCAAGGACGACAAGCGCTTCAGCTCGGCCGAGCCCGGTTTGGGTGTCGAGGGAGCGAAGTACCTCACCGGCAAAGGCGTCGTCGCCGTCGGCGCCGACACCTGGGGCCTCGAGGTGATTCCGTTCGAGAGCAAGAACGTGTTCGAGGTACACCAGATCCTGTTGCCAATGAACGGCACCTACATCCTGGAGGTGATGAATACGGCCGAACTCGCCAAGGACAAGGCCTACGAGTTCCTGTTCGTGCTCGGCCAGCCCCGCTTCAAGGGCGCCGTGCAGAGCATGATCAACCCGGTCGCGATCCGGTAAGCACGACGCGGCGGCGTGGCTTCCGAGAGGTTGTCATGCCGCCTCCGCCTTTGCCTGCCCTGTAGCGCCCGTGTTATGCGCTGCCTATGCCCGCCCCCATCCTTCCGCTGATCGAAGCCGCCGCACTCTGGCCGGAACGCGGCGCGTTGATCGGCCTCGACCTCGGCACCAAGACCATTGGCGTTGCCGTGTCCGATCCGGACCGGCGGCTTGCGACCGGCGTCGAGACGATCCAGCGAAAGGCCTTCAAGGCGGATGCGGCGCGCCTCCTGGCGCTCGCCGCCGAGCGTAGCGCCACCGGCTTCGTGCTGGGCCTGCCCATCAACATGGACGGCAGCGAGGGCCCGCGTGCGCAATCGACCCGTGCCTTTGCCCGCAATCTCGCCGGCCTCACCCAACTGCCCATCGGCCTCTGGGACGAGCGGCTCTCCACCGCGGCAGTGGAGCGCGAACTGATCGGCATGGACGTCAGCCGCGCCAGGCGCGCCGAGGTGATCGACGAGCACGCGGCGATCTTCATCCTGCAGGGCGCGCTCGACCGGTTGCAGACCTTGCGCGGCGAGCGCTGAGCATGGCGGTCGTGATCTCGGCGCTGCTGCCGGTGTTTCTGCTGATCGTGCTCGGATTCATCCTCAGGCGCAGCCTGATGCGGCTGGACACGCAATGGCACGGGCTGGAGCGGCTGACCTACTACGTACTGTTTCCGACGCTGCTGATCCAGACATTGGTGAAGGCCGACCTGTCCAGCGTGCCGGTCGCCGGCGTCGGCGGCGCGCTGATGCTGTCGGCGCTGGCGATGTCGCTGCTGTGCCTGGCGCTGCGGCCCCTCTTCTCCCGATGGAGCATTGACGGGCCTGCCTTTACCTCGATCTTCCAGGGCGCAACGCGCTGGCAGACCTATGTAGCCCTCGCCGTCGCAAGCAATCTGTTCGGCAATGCCGGGCTGGCGCTGGCCTCGGTCGCCATGGTCGCCATCATTCCGCTGGTCAACGTGTTCAGCGTCTCCGTGCTGGCGCACTACGCTTCGCCGGAGAAGCAGTCGATTCGCGCCGTCGCGATGACCGTGGTGAAGAATCCGCTGATCTGGGCCTGCGCGATCGGGCTTGCCGTCAACGTCATGCAGCTGGCGTTGCCAAAAATCTGGCACGACGTTGCCGACGCACTCGGCCGCTCCTCCCTCGGCATCGGCCTGCTCGTCACCGGCGCGGGACTGCATCTCGAGGGCCTGCTGCGCCCGAGCCTTGCTGCATCCATCGCCGTGTTCCTCAAGCTGATCCTGATGCCCTTGCTCGCCGTCGCGCTGGCGCTGTGGTTCGGCATCTCCGGCCCGAGCCTCGTCATCGTGGCGGTCTGCTCGGCCGTGCCGACGTCTTCTTCGGCCTATGTGCTGGCGCGCCAGATGGGTGGCGACGCGCCGCTGCTGGCGCAGATCATCACGCTGCAGACGATCCTGGCCGCGGTCACGATGCCGGTCGTGATTGCGCTGGTGAGTTAGGCACCGGCCCCTCCACCGTCATTGCGAGGAGCGAAGCGACGAAGCAATCCAGCTTTGTCGAAACAAGCTGGATTGCTTCGCTACGCGCGCAATGACGGTAAGGGTCTACGATCCCGCGAGAACGAACGTCTGCACCGTCGCCGCGAGATTATTCAGGCCGTGCAGCACGATTGTGAGCCAGGTCGAACCGGTGCGGTAGCGGATGTAGCCGAACAGGAGGCCGATGGAGAACACCTCGCCAAAGAAGAACCAGTCGTACTGCAGGTGCAACGACGTCCAGGCGATCGACGAGAGCAGAATCGCGCCGGCCGGCTTCAGGAAAGACTCCGACCAGCCGCGATAGAGGAAGCCGCGCGCGAACAACTCTTCCGAGATCGGGGCGGCGACGCAGAAGGCGAGCACCAGCAGCCACAATGCGCCGGAAGCCTGAGCCGATTTCAGCACGTCTCCCATGAAGCCCGGCGTGATTTCCCGGCCCAGCGCGCGTGACAACAGGTCCCAGCACCCGACCAGCACGACCAGCGCGACGACGCCGAGCGCGACATTTCTCCACGATGTCCAGCGCAGGGCGAGATAATCGGCGAACGGCGTGCGCGACGGCCTGATGGCGACCCAGCACGCCGCGACGACGGCGGGCAGGCCCATGATGACCGACAGCGATATCGTCAGCCCGCCGCCGACCGCGCGGATGGTGGAGACGATGTCGGCCTCCCCCTCCTGCCGCAGCACGAACCATGCGATGACCGCGAGCTGGCCGGCGAACATCGCCGCGAAGATGAACAGCCCCCACAGCGCAGTGCCCCAAAATTTCCAGATGCGCGGCGGACGTGGGCTCACCGTGAGCGGAGGCGGCGTTGCTTGAGCGGCGACAGTGTCCATCGGATGATCCCGGAGTTCTCCACCCGTCTTGCCCGGGCTCGTCCCGGGCATCCACGACTTTGCCGCCGTATGGTTAGGAAGTCGTGGACGAACCCACTTCCCGGATTACGCTGCGCTCCATCCGGGCTACACCTCTAGTTTGGATCCCGTAGCCCGGATGGAGCGCAGCGCAATCCGGGACCGACGAACGATATTTTCGCCGCCGCAGCTGCATTCCGGTTGGCGGAGACTATGGCAGCGCCCGCTCTAGCAGGCGGCGCACGTCGTCGTTCGGAAGCTCGGTTGCGCCGTACATGCCGCCGCGATTCCCGGCGAGACGGGTCTCGGCGAACAGTTCGGCGCTCCGCGGCGCGACAGCATTGAGCGCCGCGGCAGCCGCCAGCAGCGCCAGCTTCTCGACCGCAACCCGCGCGACCCGCTCGCCATCGGGACGGCGGAACGCCTTGGCGATGAAGGCCGCAGCATCGGCCACGCACGGCAGGCCTTTGCTCTCGCCGGCAAGCTGCTGCAGCACTGCCACGGCCGCATCCGGCTCGCGCGACAATGCGCGCAGCACGTCGAGGCACATGACATTGCCGGAGCCTTCCCAGATCGCATTCACCGGGCTCTCCCGGTAATGCCGCGCCAAAATGCCTTCCTCGACATAGCCGTTGCCACCGAGACATTCCATCGCCTCGTATAGGAACGCTGGTGCGCTCTTGCACACCCAGTATTTGATCGCGGGCGTCAGCAGCCGCATGTAGGCGACCTCGCCGGCATCGACCGGCGCACGGTCGAAGGCGCGGCAGAGCCGCATCACCAGCGCGACGGAAGCCTCCACATGCAGCGCCATGTCGGACAGCACCGCCTGCATCAGCGGCTGGTCGGCGAGATGTTTCTGGAACACGCTGCGGTGCCTCGCGTGATGCAGCGCGTGCGTAAGCCCCGAGCGCATCAGGCCGGCGGATGCGATCGCGCAATCCTGCCGCGTCAGCTGCACCATCTGGATGATGGTGCGGATCCCCTTGCCTTCCTCGCCGACGCGCTCCGCATAGGCGCCTTGGAACTCGACCTCGCTCGAGGCATTGGAACGGTTGCCGAGCTTGTCCTTCAACCGCTGGAAATGGATGGCATTGATCGAGCCGTCGGGCGCAAAGCGCGGCATCAGGAAACAGCTCAACCCCTCCTCGGCCTGCGCCAGCACCAGGAAGGCATCGCACATCGGCGCCGACATGAACCATTTGTGGCCGGTGACGCGGTAGCCGTCGGCGGCGCGCTCGGCACGCGTCATGTTGGAGCGCACGTCGGTGCCGCCCTGTTTCTCGGTCATGCCCATGCCGAGGGTCATGCCGCGCTTTTTCCACCACGGCGCAAAGTTCGGGTCGTAGGCACGCGTCGACAGCACCGGCATGACTTTCGCGAGCAAATCCGGCTGTGCGGCCAGCGCCGCGACGGAGGCGCGGGTCATGGTGATCGGGCAGAGATGGCCGGTTTCCACCTGCGCCGCGATGTAGAATTTCGCCGCGCGCACCACTTCCGACGCACCGCCCGCGGGCGCGCCCTTCGCCGTCCAGGTGGAATTGTGCACGCCGGCCTGCGCGCTCGCCGCCATCAGCTCGTGATAGGCCGGATGAAACTCGACCTCGTCACGGCGGTTGCCGCGGGAATCGAAGCTGCGCAGTTTTGGCGTATTCTCGTTGGCGATGCGGCCGCGCTCGGCCATCGCGGCCGAGCCCCAATGCCGGCCGAACTCCGACAGTTCCTTCCCAGCCGAGGCGCCGCCATTGGCCGCCACGGCCTCGACCAGCGGGCGGTCGGCGCTGAACAGATCGACGTCGCAGAACGGCGGCGACTGGTTGAAGACCTCGTGGGTCTGGAAGGCTGCCTTGCTCATGGCCGGTCCTGTCAGGGGCGACGCGGTAGAATGGGGAAATCATAGGCCTCGCCGCCCGCGCCCGGCAGCGAAAAATGCCACCACTCCTTGGAGTAGTTCACGAAGCCCTGCTTGCGCATCGCCGCCACCAGCGTGGTCCGCCACTTGCGCTGTTCCGGCGTGATCGCGGGCGAGGCCGTGTGCGACTTCGCATCGGAGCAGTCATAGCCGGTGCCCATGTCGATGCTGCCTTCGGGCGCGCGCGCCTCCACCGGAGCGGTACAGTCGGCATAGACCTTAGCAGGATCGAATTTGGCGGAATTGTCCGCGGTCAAGTCGACCAGCGTGAGGTCGAGCGCGCTGCCGGTCGAATGACCCGAATAGGCCGCGATATAGCCGAGACGAAACAGGTCGGCCCTGGGAATTTTCGGGTTGTAGCGCCGCTCGGCCGGCGTCTCCTTGCCGCTGCGCGACCACTTCACCATGTCGGCCGATGCCCGCCTTGGCCGGTAACAGTCGAACATCTTCAGCGACAGCTTCTGCCCAGCCAGCTCCTGCTGCACCGCCTTCAGCCGAATGCCCACCTCGCGCTTCACCACACATTCGCCCGCCTCGTAGCCGGCAAGCCGATGGCCGACGAAGTTGTTGGACGTGGCGTAGCGCATGTCCTGGATGATGCTGGGGTCGACGTCGCGCAGATAGACGAAGCCGCCGGGCAGTTGTTGCGCCTGTGCCGCCCCCGCAATCAGCAAAAAAACAAGCACCATCGCCTGCCCTGCGCGGCCGGCAGTCGCCATGACGATATCCTTCATTGCACGAGATCCGAATCGACCCGCAGCTTGGTAACGGCGGTGTCCTTGTACTTGTTGCCGGCCCAGACTTCCTCGATGACGAATTTCATCCAGTAGGATTGCACCGGGCTGGCCAGCGCCAGGGATTGCACGGTGATGCGGTCTTCCAGCGTGAAGGTGTGCGTCTCGCCGCCGGAAAAGACGACGCGAAGCTGCCGGACGCGGTTGTTCTTGTGAAAGATGTCATTGTTCTTCTGGTAGCCGTTCTGAACCGTGAACGATTTGACGCTCCGCAGCGTGTCGAATTCCACCGTGATCCACTCGCCGACGCCGTTGCCCGCCTGTCCCTCGACCCATGCGGTGCCGGTCGAAGCATCGAACAGATTGGCCACCCCGTAGGAATTGCCGAACTGCGGCCTCAATACGGAGCTGGCGCAGTAGGTTTCGAAGCCGTTGCGCGCGCAGCTCTCGCCCGCCGCCGACGGACGTTGCGGGCGCAGCACGGTGCGCTGGGTTTCCGTCGGCTTCGGCGCCTGTTGCACCGGCATCGCCGCCAGCGCCGGCGTGCGGCTCTCGCCGGATGGCCTGGCGAGGTAGATGCGTCCGCCGAGGGTCTGGTCGTAATAGGCCGGCGTCTGCTCGTGCGGGGCCGGTTGGCCGCCGTCATCGGTCGCCTTCAGTGCCAGTTCCGCCACGCGCTCGCGCACCTCGACCGCGAGATCGCCGAGATGCAGCTCCGGCCGCTTCATCTGCTCGGCGAATACGCGTGTGAACACCGAATTGTGCGAGCTGTCGTTGTTGTTCAGCCGGTCGAGCGCGGTCTGGCCGATACCCGCCGAATAGAGCGTGAAGATGCCGCGCGCGGGCTTGGCGTCGGCCAGCCCCCTTGTATTGCCGATCGAGCGGCCGGCGGCGCGCGGGAACGGGTTGTCGCGGCAGGCGTCAATCACCAGGAGCGCAACGCGCACCGATTTCGCCTGCAGCTCCGCGATCAGGTCGGGCTCGGCGAGCGCCGCGCCGCGCACCCGCGCTTCAGCCCCTTCGGTCACCGCCGGCACGTCGCTCGGGATCAGGTAATTGACGCCGGCGATCGCCACGCCATGGCCGGCGAAGAAAACGGCGGCGGTGTCGCCCGGCTCGAGCCGCGCGGTCAGCTCCGCGAGCCGGTCGATCATGGCCTGCCGGCCGAGATTGCTGCCGACGATGACGTCAAATCCAAGCGATCTGAGCGCGTCTGCGATGGTGGCGGCGTCGTTGACGGCCTTCCTGAGCTGCCGGTCCGGCGGCAGGTTCGGATAGAGGTCGTTGCCGATGGCAAGCGCGATCCGCTTTTCGGCCCGGATTGGCGTCGCAAGCGCAACGCAGGCCAGCGCCGCCAGCAGCGCGGCACACAGGATTTGCGAAAAATGCCGGATATTTGCCATGGCCTGACGGTTACGCGCGGACCGCGCCAGACTAGCGCAAGCCGCGCCGCGGGAACATCTCCGGCGGCCGGTTTACCCTGTCGCAGAAGCGCTGGTGGATAAGTCCCGATCGGGGATTTGAAGCTTGCCCCGCCCCCCGTCCGCGCCTATAGCTCTCGCTTTAATGACCTCCGTATCGAAATCGACTTTCGTCCTCGGTCACCGGCATCTGCTGGGAATCGAGGGGCTTTCCGCTGCCGACATTTCCGGCCTGCTCGACCTTTCCGAAGAATATGTCGAACTCAACCGCCAGGTGGACAAGAAGCGCACCTCGCTTCGCGGGCGCACCCAGGTCAACCTGTTCTTCGAAGCCTCGACCCGGACCCAATCCTCGTTCGAGATCGCCGGAAAACGGCTCGGCGCCGACGTCATGAACATGTCGGTGTCGTCGTCCTCGATGCGCAAGGGCGAGACACTGATCGACACCGCGGTGACGCTCAACGCCATGCACCCGGACATCCTGGTCGTCCGCCACCATGCGTCAGGCGCAGTGGAACTTCTGGCCCGCAAGGTCGACGGTTCCGTCATCAATGCCGGCGACGGCTCCCACGAGCATCCGACCCAGGCGCTGCTGGATGCGCTGACCATCCGCCGCAACAAGGGCCGGATCGAGGGGCTCGTCGTCGCGATCTGCGGCGACGTCATGCATTCCCGTGTCGCCCGCTCCAACATCCTCCTGCTCAACACCATGGGCGCGCGGGTGCGCGTGGTCGCACCGTCCACGCTGCTGCCGATGGGCATCGAGCGGATGGGCGTGGAAGTCGCGCGCGACATGCGCGAGGGGCTCGACGGCGCGGACATCGTGATGATGCTTCGGCTGCAGCGCGAGCGGATGAACGGCTCGTTCGTCCCCTCTTCCGGCGAGTATTTTCATTACTTCGGCCTCGACCAGAAGAAGCTGGCCTACGCCAAACCGGACGCCCTGGTGATGCATCCGGGGCCGATGAACCGCGGCGTCGAGATCGACTCGGCGGTCGCCGACGGCGCGCAGTCGCTGATCCGGGAACAGGTGGAAATGGGAGTGGCGGTGCGGATGGCGGTGCTGGAAGCGCTCGCCCGCAACCTGCCGAACGCGTGAGAATATGCTGACCGATCGCCGCCCGATCCTGCTTGCGAACGCCCGCGTCGTCGATCCCTCGCGCGATTTCGACGGGCCCGGCGACGTGCTGATTGCCGACGGCGTGATCCGCGATAGCAGGCGCGGCATCGGCGCGGCCGGCGTGCCAGAAGGCACCGACATCGTCAATTGCGCCGGCAAGGTCGTGGCGCCCGGCCTGATCGACATGCGCGCCTTCGTCGGCGAGCCCGGCGCGAGCCACCGCGAGACCTTTGCTTCCGCCAGCCAGGCGGCAGCCGCGGGCGGCATCACGACCATCATCTGCCAGCCGGATACGTCGCCCGTCATCGACAATTCGGCGACCGTCGACTTCGTGCTGCGCCGCGCCCGCGACACCGCGATCGTCAACATCCACCCGATGGCGGCGCTGACCAAGGGCATGCGCGGCGAGGAGATGACCGAGATCGGCCTGTTGAAGGCCGCCGGCGCCGTCGCCTTCACTGACGGCGACAAGAGCGTCATCAATGCGCAGCTGATGCGCCGCGCGCTGACTTACGCCCGCGATTTCGACGCGCTGATCGTGCACCACACCGAGGATCCCGATCTCGTCGGCGAAGGCGTGATGAACGAGGGCGAGTTCGCCACGCGCCTCGGGCTGGTCGGCATCCCCTATGCCGCGGAGTCGGTGATGCTGGAGCGCGACATGCGCCTCGCCGCGCTGACTGGCGGGCGCTATCACGCCGCCTCGCTCAGCTCCAACGAGTCGCTGGAAATCCTCAAACGCGCGCGCGATGCCGGCGCCGAGGTCAGCGCGTCGGTGTCGATCAACCATGTGACGCTGAACGAAAACGACATCGGGCCCTACCGGACCTTCCTGAAGCTGTCGCCGCCGCTGCGCACCGAACAGGACCGCCAGGCGCTGGTCGCCGCGCTCTCTTCCGGCCTCGTCGACGTCATCATGTCCGACCACAACCCGCAGGACGTCGAGGTGAAGCGCCTGCCCTTTGCGGAGGCGGCTGCCGGCGCGGTCGGGCTGCAAACCATGCTGCCCGCGGGCCTGCGGCTGATCCACAATGGCGATCTCGATTTCAAGACGCTGATCCGCGCGATGTCGACGCGCCCCGCCGAACTGCTCGGGCTGCCCGGCGGTTCCCTGCGCGCGGGGTCGCCCGCCGATGTCATCGTGATCGACCCGGACACGCCCTGGGTGCTCGACCCCGCCGACCTCAAATCTCAGTGCAAGAACACGCCGTTCGACGAAGCCCGCTTCTCCGGCCGCGTGGTGCGTACTATTGTCGGCGGACGCACCGTCTACGAGCACGTCTGAACTTCGAGGAGCGCCGCCGATGGCAGCCGAAACCTTCCTGCCCGTCGCCTTCGTCGTCGGCTATCTCCTGGGCTCGATTCCGTTCGGGCTGATCCTGACCAGGCTCGCCGGCACCGAGGACCTGCGCTCGATCGGTTCCGGCAATATCGGCGCCACCAATGTGCTGCGCACCGGCAAGAAGAGCCTTGCTGCGGCGACGCTGCTCGGCGACATGCTGAAAGGCACGGCAGCCGTCATCATCGCCGGCACGCTCTGGGGACCGAACGCCGCGATGCTGGCGGGGCTCGGCGCGTTCCTCGGCCACCTCTTCCCGATCTGGCTCCAGTTCAAGGGCGGCAAGGGCATCGCCACCTATATCGGCGTGCTGCTCGGCCTGTTCTGGCCGGCGGCGGCGATGTTCGGCGCGATCTGGATCGCCACCGCCTTCACCACGCGCTATTCGTCATTGTCGGCGCTGGTGGCGTGCTTCGTGACGCCGATCTTCCTGTGGTTCTTCGGCCACCCGGCGCTCGCCTCCCTGTTCGCCGTGATGACGCTGATCTCGTTCTGGACCCATCGCGAGAATATCAAGCGGCTGCAGGCGGGCACCGAAGGCAAGATCGGGCAGAAATAGCGAAGCCTCCCGATTCCGAGCGGGCGAACCGGACGCTTGATCGCATCTTTCGGTTGAGCGAAGCTGGCCGCGCATGCACGAGCGGTCGCCCAGCAAGAATCTCTCCGACGCCGAACGGCTCAACCGGCTGCGGCTGATCCGTTCCGACCATGTCGGACCGCGGACGTTCGACGCCTTGATCCGTCATTGCGGCGATGCGGCGGCCGCGCTGGAGCGGCTGCCGGAACTGGCGCGCCGCGGCGGTGCGGCTCGAACCGGGCGCATCTGCAGCGAGGACGACGCGCGCGCCGAGCTTGCCGCCTGCAGGAAGCACGGCGTCAGCCTGGTCGCGCCGGGCGAGGCGTCCTATCCGCCGCGGCTTGCCATGATCGACGACGCGCCTCCCCTGCTCGCCGTGCGCGGCGCGCTCGACGCGCTGATGCGGCCGATGATCGCGATCGTCGGCTCGCGCAATGCTTCCGGCGCCGGGTTGAAGTTCGCGCAGTCGCTGGCGCATGATCTCTCGGAGGCCGGCTTCGTCGTCATCTCGGGGCTCGCGCGCGGCATCGACCAGGCGGCTCACCGCGCCAGCATCTCCGGCGGCACGGTCGCGGTGCTCGCCGGCGGCCAGGACCGGATCTATCCAGCGGAGCACGAGGACCTGCTGTTTGCGTTGTTGCAAGCGGGCGCCGCGATCTCCGAAATGCCGCTCGGCCATGTCGCGCGGGCGCATGATTTTCCGCGTCGCAACCGCCTGATCTCCGGCGCCTCGCTCGGCGTCGTCGTGGTGGAGGCGGCGCAGCGCTCGGGCTCGCTGATCACGGCGCGGATGGCCAACGAACAGGGCCGCGAGGTCTTTGCCGTGCCGGGCTCGCCGATCGACCCGCGCGCCGGCGGCACCAACGATCTGATCAAGCAGGGCGCGACGCTGGTGACGGAGGCCGCGGACATCATCAATGCCGTGCAGCCGATCATGGCGCGGCCGCTCGCGCTCGAAGAGCCCGACGATGAATATTCGGAAGCCGAGCCGGATGCAGGAGACCGCACGCGCATCGTCGGCCTGCTCGGCCCTGTGCCGATCCTGCTCGACGACCTGATCCGCATGTCCGGCGCATCGCCCGCGATCGTGCGCACCGTGCTGCTGGAGCTCGAACTCGCCGGCCGGCTCGAGCGCCACGGCGGCGGGATGGTGTCGATGCTCTGACCGCGCCTGTTTTCGTCCGGCCGCAGTTCAATCAAAACAAGCCGTACATCCTGACGAGGACGACGAGCAGCGAGATCAGCAGGCCGCCCCCGCAAAACAATGCAATCGAGGCGAGTTCATCGGCGTCGGATTTTTCCGCCGGCGTCGAGGATATGCCAGTCTTCTGCACGGCTGCGCTCACCGGTTCTGGGTTGCAAGAGACTCCCGTGCTCGAAGTGTCCCGCTGCCGCAACGGTGGTCAATGCCGGTTCTGGCCCAGCGCCAATCCGCCGCACTGGCGAGCCAGGCAGCGACCGGGGCCAGTGGCCGTCGCCCGAGCCTTTACGCAAGCTAGACTGTCCCCGGGGGCACACGCCTCCGACCAACCCCGATCTTGCCTCAGTGCCTGCCCAGGTCGTGCCCATCGGCCCCGGATCGACGGCGAGAAAGCACAACTCTTGGATTGTAAAATGCAACTTTTCATATATGTATTTTCGCGGATCCGGACCCTCATCAATATCCTTCGATTTGACAGGGGCGGCCCCACCACCCATGTTCGGGTCGAATCGGCCGGCCGCGAGTCTCGCGGAACCGGCCTGATGTTTTTCGCGTAAGCTATTGGAATGACATGAATATCGTCATTGTGGAGTCGCCGGCCAAGGCCAAGACGATCAACAAATATCTGGGCTCCTCCTACGAGGTCCTGGCGTCGTTCGGCCATGTCCGCGACCTCCCGGCCAAGAACGGATCGGTCGATCCCGAGGCCAATTTCCAGATGATCTGGGAGATCGATCCCAAAGCCAACAGCCGCCTCAACGACATCGCCAAGGCCCTGAAGGGCGCCGACCGCCTGATCCTCGCCACCGACCCCGATCGCGAGGGCGAGGCCATCTCCTGGCACGTGCTGGAAGTGATGAAGGAGAAGCGCGCGCTCAAGGACCAGAAGATCGAGCGCGTGGTGTTCAACGCCATCACCAAGCAGGCGGTGACCGACGCCATGAAGACGCCGCGCCAGATCGACGGCGCGCTGGTCGACGCCTATATGGCGCGCCGCGCGCTGGACTATCTGGTCGGCTTTACTCTCTCCCCCGTGCTCTGGCGCAAGCTGCCGGGCGCGCGCTCGGCCGGCCGTGTGCAGTCGGTGGCGCTGCGGCTGGTCTGCGACCGCGAGTTGGAAATCGAGAAGTTCGTTCCGCGGGAATACTGGTCGCTGGTGGCGACCCTGACCACGCCGCGCGGCGACGCCTTTGAGGCACGTCTCGTCGGCGCCGACGGCAAGAAGATCCAGCGGCTCGACATCGGCTCCGGCGCGGAAGCCGAGGAACTGAAGAAGGCGATCGAGGCGGCGCTCTTCAAGGTCGCGACCGTCGAGGCACGGCCCGCGCGGCGCAATCCGCAGGCGCCCTTCACCACCTCGACGCTGCAGCAGGAAGCCAGCCGCAAGCTCGGCTTTGCGCCGGCGCACACCATGCGCATCGCGCAGCGTCTCTACGAAGGCATCGACATCGGCGGCGAAACCACCGGTCTCATTACCTATATGCGTACCGACGGCGTGCAGATCGATCCCTCCGCCATCACGCAGGCGCGCAAGGTGATCGGCGAGGACTACGGCAACGCCTATGTCCCGGAAGCGCCGCGCCAGTATCAGACCAAGGCCAAAAACGCGCAGGAAGCGCACGAAGCAATCCGCCCGACCGACCTGTCGCGCCGGCCCGCCGACATGCGGCGCAAGCTCGATAGCGACCAGGCGCGGCTGTACGAACTGATCTGGACCCGTACCATCGCCAGCCAGATGGAATCGGCCGAACTGGAGCGCACCACGGTCGATATCGAAGCCAAGGCCGGTTCGCGCGTGCTGGAGCTGCGCGCTTCCGGTCAGGTCATCAAGTTCGACGGTTTCCTCGCACTGTACCAGGAAGGCCGCGACGACGAGGAAGATGAAGACGGCCGCCGCCTCCCCGCCATGAGCGAAGGCGAAGCCCTGAAGCGCCAGGACCTTTCCGTCACCCAGCATTTCACCGAGCCGCCGCCACGCTTCTCCGAAGCCTCGCTGGTCAAGCGCATGGAAGAGCTCGGCATCGGCCGGCCCTCGACCTACGCCTCGATCCTGCAGGTGTTGAAGGACCGCGGCTACGTCAAGCTGGAGAAGAAGCGCCTGCATGGCGAGGACAAGGGCCGCGTCGTGGTCGCGTTCCTGGAGAACTTCTTCTCGCGATACGTGGAATATGACTTTACCGCCGGGCTGGAAGAGCAGCTCGACCGCATCTCCAACAACGAGGTTTCCTGGCAGCAGGTTCTGCAGGATTTCTGGCGCGGTTTCAGCGGCGCCGTGGACGACATCAAGGATTTGCGCGTCGCCGAGGTGCTGGATGCGCTCGACGAGATGCTGGGCCCGCACATCTATCCGCCGCGCGCCGATGGCGGCGACGTCAGGCAGTGTCCGACCTGCGGCACCGGCCGGTTGAACCTGAAGGCCGGCAAGTTCGGCGCCTTCGTCGGCTGCTCGAATTATCCGGAATGCCGCTATACGCGTCCCCTCGCCGCCGATTCCGAGGCGAGCGCCGACCGCGTGCTGGGCAAGGATCCCGAAACCGGCCGCGACGTCGTGGTGAAGGCCGGCCGCTTCGGGCCGTATATCCAGCTCGGCGAGCAGAAGGATTATGCCGAGGACGAGAAGCCGAAGCGCGCGGGCATCCCGAAGAACACTTCGCCGGGCGACGTCGATCTCGAGGCCGCGCTGAAGCTGCTGTCGTTGCCACGCGAAGTCGGCAAGCACCCCGAGACCGGCGAGCCGATCACGGCAGGCCTTGGCCGCTTCGGACCGTTCGTGAAGCACGAAAAAACCTATGCCAGCCTGGAAGCCGGCGACGACGTCTTCAACATCGGCCTCAACCGCGCGGTGACGCTGATTGCCGAGAAGATCGCCAAGGGTCCGAGCGGTCGCCGCTTCGGCGCCGATCCCGGCAAGCCGCTTGGCGATCACCCGAGCCTCGGAGGCGTTGCGCTGAAGAACGGCCGCTACGGCGCCTACGTCACCGCCGGCGGCGTCAACGCCACCATCCCCAGCGACATCGCCCCGCCCGAGACGATCACGCTCGCCCAGGCGATTGCGCTGATCGACGAGCGCGCGGCCAAGGGCGGCGGCAAGCCCAAGCGGGGCGCCAAGAAGGCGGCGCCCTCGAAGAAGGCAAAGCCCGAAGGCGACGAAGCCGCCGCAAAGCCGGCGAAGAAGGCCGTCGCCAAGAAGGCCGCTGCCAAGCCGAAATCGGATGCGGCGAGCAAGGCCCGCGCACCGGTAGCCCCGGCAGCCAAGACGTCGGCAACAAATCCGGCCGCAGCGGCAAAAGCGCCCGCCAAGAAGAGCGCGGGCAAGGCGCGCGGGTGAGCAAGCGGCGCGAGCAAGGCTTTCCGGGCCGTGACGCCGTCCTCGCCTACATCCGCGCCCATCCCGGCAAGGTCGGCACCCGCGAGATCGCGCGCGAGTTCGGCCTCAAGAACGCCGACCGCGCCGAGCTGAAGCGCATGTTGCGCGACCTCGCCGACGAAGGCGCCGTCGCAAAGCGCCGCCGCAAGATGCACCAGCCGGCGGAGCTGCCACCGACGGTCCTTGCCGACATCACCGGCCGCGACAGCGATGGCGAACTGCTCGCTACGCCCACGGAGTGGGATGCCGACGAGAGCGGCACCATCCCAAAAATCCGCGTGGTTATTCCGCGGCGGCCGCAGCCCGGCACCACCGCCGGCGTCGGCGACCGCGCTCTGCTTCGGATCGAGCGAACGGACGAGGCTGACGGCACACCCTATCGCGGCCGCGTCATCCGCGTCATCGCCCATGCCAAGGCGCGCGCGCTCGGCATCTATCGCAAAAATCCCGACGGCAGCGGGCGTCTCGTTCCCGTCGACAAGAAGCAGGCGGGCCGCGAACTCAACATCGCCAAGGCCGACAGCGGGGATGCCGAGGACGGCGACCTCGTCAGCGTCGACCTGATCCGCACCCGCGCCTATGGCCTCGCCTCTGGCCGCGTCAAGGAACGGCTCGGCTCGATGGCGACCGAAAAGGCGATCAGCCTGATTGCGATCCACGCCCACGAGATTCCGCAGACATTTTCGCCGTCCGCACTGCGCGACGCCGAAGCGGCAAAGCCCGCCTCGCTCGAAGGGCGCGAGGACTGGCGCAACATTCCCCTCGTGACCATCGATCCGCCCGACGCCAAGGATCACGACGACGCTGTGCATGCCGAGCCGGACCCCGATCCCAACAACAAGGGCGGCTACATCGTCCACGTCGCCATCGCCGACGTCGGCTATTACGTGCGGCCGGGCTCGGCGCTGGATCGCGACGCGCTGACCCGCGGCAACTCCGTCTATTTCCCCGACCGCGTCGTGCCGATGCTGCCGGAGCGCATCTCCAACGATCTCTGCTCCCTGGTGCCGGGCGAACCGCGCGGCGCGCTTGCAGTGCGCCTGGTGATCGGCGCCGATGGCCACAAGCGCTCGCATTCCTTCCATCGCGTCCTGATGCGTTCCGCGGCAAAGCTCGCTTATGCGCAAGCCCAGGCCGCGATGCACGGCCGGACCGACGACGTCACCGGTCCGCTGCTCGACCCGATCATCAAGCCGCTCTATGCCGCGCACGATCTGGTCAGGCTGGCGCGCGACGCGCGCGATCCGCTCGATCTCGACCTGCCCGAACGCAAGATTCTGCTCAAGCCCGACGGTACCGTCGATCGCGTCATCGTGCCGGAACGGCTCGAGGCGCACCGGCTGATCGAGGAGTTCATGATCCTGGCCAACGTCGCCGCCGCCGAGACGCTGGAAAAGAAGGGATTGCCGCTGATCTACCGGGTGCACGACCAGCCGACGCAGGAAAAGGTCCACAACCTCCTGGAATTCCTGAAGACGCTCGACCTTTCCTTTGCCAAGGGCGGCGCCCTGCGGCCTTCGGTGTTCAACCGCGTGCTGACGCAGGTGAAGGGCGAGGACGTCGAGGCGCTGGTCAATGAAGTCGTGCTGCGCTCGCAGGCACAGGCGGAATACTCGGCGGAGAACTACGGCCATTTCGGCCTCAACCTGCGCCGTTATGCTCACTTCACCTCGCCGATCCGGCGCTACGCCGACCTGATCGTTCACCGCGCGCTGATCCGCGCGCTCGGGCTTGGCGAAGGCGCGCTGCCCGCCGACGAGACGCTGGAACATCTCGGCGAAGTCGCCGCCCAGATTTCCGCCACCGAACGCCGCGCCATGAAGGCCGAGCGCGAGACCGCCGACCGGCTGATCGCCCATTTCCTCGCCGACCGCGTCGGCGCGACCTTTCAGGGGCGCGTTTCCGGCGTCACCCGCGCCGGCCTGTTCGTGAAGCTCGACGATACCGGCGCCGACGGCATAATCCCGATCCGCACGCTCGGCACCGAGTATTTCAACTACGACGAGACCCGCCATGCGCTGGTCGGTTCGCGCAGCGGTGCCATGCACCGGCTGGGGGACGTGGTCGACGTCCGTCTGGTAGAAGCTGCTCCTGTCGCTGGCGCGCTGCGCTTCGAGCTATTGTCCGAAGGTCAGATCGTACCGCGGGGGCGCAAGCGCCAGGGAATGCATCAAGGCAAGCGTGACGTCCTGAAATCCCAGCGCGCGGAAAAAGAACGTGCGAGCCGCGCCTCGCGCAAGACGGGGCGCAAGCAAAGCAAGCAGAAGTCCGGAAAAACCGGGAAAGGCAGATCATGGAGACGGTAGGAACCGCAACCGTGTGGACCCGCGAGACCGCCATCGGCGAGAAGCGCGACCTCTGGAGCGCGATGAAGCGCGGCTTTCGCGGCCGCTGCCCGCGCTGCGGCGAGGGAAAACTGTTCCGCGCCTTCCTGAAGACCGCCAACAATTGCTCGGCCTGCGGGCTCGACTTCACGCCGCACCGCGCCGACGACCTGCCCGCCTATCTCGTCATCGTCATCGTCGGCCACATCATGGTGCCGCTGGCGCTGTCGGTCGAAACGCATTTTTCGCCGCCCGTGTGGCTGCAGCTCGCCACCTACCTGCCGCTGACATTGCTGCTGTCGCTGCTGCTGTTGCAGCCGGTCAAGGGCGCGGTGGTCGGCCTGCAGTGGGCGCTACGCATGCACGGCTTTGACGAAAATCCGCCTGACGGCATTCCGCCGGTCTAAAGAAACCAAAACAAAGAACGCTCACGGGGATGGAAATGACGCAAGCAGCGGCTGCCGCCAGGGAAGAACCGAAGGAAGAAAAGGAAGCCGATCACCATCCCTACTTCCGGCCAAAGGACGCAGCGACGCTGATCCTGATCGACCGCTCCGCCGCGAAGCCGAAAGTGCTGGTCGGCCGACGCCACGACAACGTGGTGTTCATGCCCGGCAAATATGTCTTTCCGGGCGGGCGCGTCGACAAGGCGGACAACCGCGTGCCCGTCGCCGCTCCGATTACCCGCGAGCTCGAGACAAACCTGCTGAAGGGCAGCCCGAAGATCACGCCTGGCCGCGCCCGCGCGCTTGCCAATGCCGCCATCCGCGAAGCCTGCGAGGAGACCGGACTTTGTCTCGGCCGCAAGGTCGGAAGGCCCGGCAGGCTCGAAGGCGCCTGGAAGCCGTTCGCGGAAGCGGGCCTGCTGCCCGACCCTTCCGGCCTGTTCCTGATCGCACGCGCCATCACCCCGCCCGGCCGCGTACGCCGCTTCGACACCCGCTTCTTCACCGCGGACGCTTCCGCGATCGCGCATCGCGTCGAAGGCGTGGTGCATGCCGACGCGGAGCTGGTGGAACTGGTCTGGGTCGAAATCGGCTCCAAGCCGCTGGCTGACGCGCACGCCATGACCAAGAACGTGCTCGCCGAACTCGACAAGCGCCTCGCCACCGGCCCGCTGCGCCACGACGCCCCGGTTCCGTTCTTTCATTTCTACGGCGGCAGGATGCAGAAGGACGTGCTGGGGGCGTAACGAACCACGCGCTCTCCCTTGTCATTCCGGGGTGCGCCACTTGGCGCGAGCCCGGAATGACAACTGTTCTCCTGGTGCGCCAAAAAACGGAATAGTCTTTCGCTGGCGTGCCATCGCAACGTCCCTATCTCTTCCCTCAACAACAACCATGACGGAATGGGGCAATGGCAAAGCGTCAACTCAAGCTCGGCGCCTTCATGCGGCCGGTCAGCATTCACACCGGCGCCTGGCGCTATCCCGGCGCGTGGCCCGACGCCAATTTCAACTTCCCGCGCCTGAAGCAACTGATCCGCAAGCTCGAAGCCGGCAAGTTCGACGCCTTCTTCATGGCCGATCACCTCGCCGTCCTGAACATGCCGATCGATGCGCTGAAGCGCAGCCACACGGTGACGTCGTTCGAGCCGTTCACGCTGCTGTCGGCGCTGGCAGGCGCCACCGAACGCATCGGGCTGATCGCCACGGGCTCGACCACCTTCGACGAGCCTTATCACGTCGCCCGTCGCTTCGCCTCGCTCGACCACATCTCGGGCGGCCGCGCCGGCTGGAACATCGTCACAACCTCGAACCCGGACGCCGCGCTGAATTTCGGCCTCGACGATCACATGGAGCACGCCGAGCGCTACAAGCGGGCGCGCGAATTCTACGACGTCGTCACCGGGTTGTGGGACTCCTTTGCCGACGACGCCTTCGTGCGCGATGTCGAGGCCGGCCTTTACTTCGACCCCGCGAAAATGCATGTGCTCGACCACAAGGGCAAATATCTGAGGGTGCGCGGTCCCCTCAACATCGCCCGCCCGGTGCAGGGCTGGCCTGTCATCGTGCAGGCCGGCGCCTCCGAGGACGGCAAGCAACTCGCGGCCGAAACGGCGGAAGCCGTGTTCACCGGCGGCGGCAGACTCGCCGACGGACAAAAGCTCTATGCCGACATCAAGGGCCGCATGGACAAGGTCGGCCGCAACCCCGAGCATCTCAAGATATTGCCGGGCGCGTTCGTGGTGGTCGGCGACAGCGTCGAGGAAGCAAAGGAGAAGCGCGCCCTGCTCGACAGCCGCGTCCATTACGACAGTGCGATCGCTTCGCTTTCCGTGCAGCTCGGCACCGACGCTTCCGGCTTCGACCCGGACGGTCAATTGCCGCCGATCCCGGAAACCAATGCCAGCAAGAGCGGCCGCCAGCGCCTCGTCGATGCCGCCGCGCGCGACAAGCTGACCGTGCGCCAGCTCGCGCAGCGCGTCGGCGGCTATGGCGGGCTTTCGTTCGTCGGCACGCCCGTCACCATCGCCGACCAGATGGAGGAGTGGCTGACCAGCCGCGGATGCGACGGTTTCAACATCATGTTCCCGTATCTTCCGGCCGGGCTCGACGATTTCGTCGACAAGGTGGTGCCGGAGCTGCAGCGGCGCGGCATCTTCCGCACCGAGTACGAGGGCACGACGCTGCGCGAAAATCTCGGCCTGCCGCGGCCGAACAACCGCTTTTTCGGGAATTGACCCGCAGGACTACGCGTTCTCGTCGGGTTCCGTGCCGACATAGTCTTTCGCCGGAAGTTTGAGCGCGGTGCCGAGATTGCGTGCGAAGCCGGTTGCCTCTTCCCGATTGTCGAAGGATGAGAGCCTGATCGGCTGCACACCTCGGCCGCCGCACAGACTCACCCGATAAAAGATCGACCTTACGCCACCATCGTCGTCGGTGTCGGTGTCGTCGGTGATGCTGAGGAACCTGAAGTCGCCGAGCTTGCGCAAACTCGAGATCTTCACCGGGCCGAACTGTCTGGTGACGATGACCTGCTGCAATATCCGGTCGAGTTCGACGAAATAGCGCAGCGTCGCCAGCGCCATGCCCGGCACCCCGATGACCAGCGCGAAGGTGAGGCACAGCGCGAGCGCTGCCCAATCGTCGCGCCAATGGCCGTAGCCAAACAGATCCTGCCGCAGGATCTGACCGGAGTAGTAGATGAAGTACAGGCCGCCGGCGAGGAAGGGCAACGAGGTCAGGCGCATGTACCAGGGCATCGAAAATTCGAGCCGAATCCGGCCGTTGTTCCTCATGAATGCAGCCGCCACGTCTCTCTCCTGCCGGTCATCTCCCGGGGTTCGCCGGGAACTGGCAGTTGTCGGCGTCGCCGACCCGCAGGTTCGAGAAAACCTTGATTCGAGGGTTAAATTCCCGGAAATCAGGCCTGATCCGGTCCCGAAAACCTTGACTTTGGGCGGTTTGCGGCTAGGTTGCCGGCCAAATGCGGGCCGGTTGGCCGGCGCCAGATTTCCCTTACTTCGCAAAGTTAAAGGCTTCCACCATGGCCAAAGCGGTCACCATCAAGGTCAAGCTCGTTTCCTCGGCGGACACCGGCTTCTACTATGTCGCCAAGAAGAATTCGCGCACCATGACCGACAAGCTCGTCAAGAAGAAGTACGACCCGGTCGCGCGCAAGCACGTCGAGTTCCGCGAAGCCAAGATCAAGTAAGATCGCGGAATGTTTCTGACTGAACGGGGCCCTCGCGGCCCCGTTTTTCGTTTGCGCCACTCTCGTGTCCCGGACGCGGTGCAGCGCTTCTTCAGCGGTGCACCGCAGAGCCGGGACCCACACAGCAACATGGACCCCGGATCAGCAACGCACTACGCCGCGGAGACGCGGCGCACTGCGTTGCATCCGGGGAACACAAACCGGCTAGGCGGCTCTGGGTAACGGCGGCTGGCTCGGCCTGATCAGCGCGAACGCCACCTGGACGATGCCGCCGGCAAGACCAAGCGCGACGCCGATGCGCCAGGCCATCGTGTAGGAGCCGAGGGAGTCGTAGATCAGCCCGCCGCCATAGGCGCCGAGGAAGCTTCCGAGCTGGTGGCTCATGAAGGCAAGGCCCTGGATCATCGCCTGCCACTTCAGTCCGAACATCTCGGCGACGGCGCCTGCGACCAGCGGGCCCACACCCATCCAGAGGAAGCCCATGATCGCGCCGAACAGCAGCGTCGTCGCCGGCGTTGCCGGAAGCATGAAATACCAGGCCAGCGCCAGCGAGCGCAGGATGTAGATCATCCCGAGCAACGCCAACTTGTTCCAGCGCTGGCCGGCCCAGCCGAAGAACAGGCTACCCAGCACGTTGAAGCCGCCGATCATGCCCAGCGTCTGCGCGCTCAGCATCGGATCGAGGCCGCAGATCAGGAGATAGGACGGCAGGTGCGTGGTGAGGAAAACCAGCTGCATGCCGCAGACGAAATAGGCCAGCGTCATCACCACAAAGGACGCGTTGCCGAACGCGATCTTCGCGGCGGTCGAAGCCGAGGTATCGCCGATGTCTTCGGGCGCCTTGGGCGGCAGCGGAATCTTGTCCGCCTTGCCCGCGTACCACGCGGCCGGCAGCATGAAGAGCGACAGGATGACGAAGCCGGCAACGCCGATGCGCCATCCAAAACCTTCGTTGAGCAACTGCCCGATCGGCGCCGCCAGCAGCGCGCCGAGCGATCCGGCCGCCGAGACGATGCCCATCACGGTGGAGCGCACGGTGGCGGACACGGCGCGCGCCGCCACCGACATCGCAATCGCGTTGGCGGTGCAGGCAAGCGAGGCGCCGATCAGGATGCCGGCGCCGATCAGGATCGGTATCATGCCCTGTGCCGTCGCCATCAGCACGAGACCGACGATGTAGAGAACCGAGCCCACGATCATGATGGGCTTGAAGCCCCAGCGCACCGACCAGGCACCTGCGACCGGCTGCAGGAAACCCCAGGCGAGGTTTTGCACGGCGAGCGCCAGCGTGAACTGCGACACCGAGATGCCGATGTCCTGCGTCAGCGGCTGCATGAAGATGCCAAAGCTCTGTCGCAGCCCCATGCTCAAAGTGAGCATCATGGACGCGCCGATCAGGATGGGGAGCGTGGGTCGCAGAGCTTGCAGCAGGGACATTGTTGTTGTTCTCCCCAGAGTTCTTGTTCTCCCCGGAGGCCGCCCGCCGACAAAATCGACCTGCGATTCCCGAAAAATTTAGATTACACAGACCTGTGTAATTGCGCTATGTTCGCCCGTCAAGGAAAGCCCGGTCCGGTCAACGCATGGCGCCCCTGCAGAAACAGCCCGATATGAAGGAGCGGATCCTCGAGACCGCCGACAAGCTGTTCTACCTGCAGGGAATTCGTGCCATCGGCGTCGACACCATCGCCGCCGAAATCGGCATCTCCAAGCGCACGCTGTACAACCACTTCCCGTCCAAGGACGCGCTGATCGCGGCCTATCTGCAGCGGCGCTTCGTGCAGCCGCGGCCGTCCGACAAGCCGCCGGCCGAGCAGATTCTCGCCACCTTCGATTCGCTGGAGCGCCGCTTCTCGGCCAAGGATTTTCGCGGCTGCCCCTTCGTCAACGCGGTCGCCGAACTCGGGGCCGAGGACAGGCCGGTGCGCAAGATCGCGGTGGCCTTCAAGGAAAGCCGGCGGCTGTGGTTTCGCGATCTCCTGAGCCGGCTCGGCGTTGCCGACGCCGAAGGGCTGGCGACGCAGCTCGCGGTGCTCGTGGACGGCTGCATCGCGCAGGATTTGGTGCGCAACGATCCCTCGATGGCGCGGGCGGCCAGGGAAGCCGCGCGGGTGCTGCTGAAGAATGCCGGCGTGAAAGTGAGCGACTGACGCCCTTCCCCGCGGACGGCCAAAACTGCTAGTCAGACCTCAATCAGAACAAGCGTATTCCGTCCGGCGGCATGCCGGCGGCCAGGGAGAAACGAGCATGGAAGACTTGAGGGTGACCGCCGCCGGCTATGATTTCAAACCGGCGCAAGCGGCCATGCAGCGCTACGTCGACAAGGACCTGCTGTCCGGCATCTCCTGGGCCGTGCTCTCGGGCCGCGACCTTGTCGACGTCAACTGCGTCGGCTTTGCCGACAAGGAGGCGAAGACGCCGCTGCGGGCCGACCATATCTTCCGCGTGTTCTCCAACACCAAGCTGATCACCTCCTGCGCTGCGCTGCTGCTGCACGAGGAAGGCAAGCTCGGGCTCGACGACCCCATCGAGAAGTTCATCCCGCAGCTGGGCAACCGGAAAGTCCTGTGCCCCGGCGCCACGTCCATCGACGACACCGAACCGGCGAAGAGCCCGATCACCATCCGCCACTTGCTGAGCCACAGTTCGGGACTGAGCTACGGCTTCTTCGATCCCGGCACCGTGATGTTCAAGACGCTCAACGAGCGCGGCGTGCACGATATCAACAAGACGCTGGCGCAGATGGTGGACGTCCTGGCCGACCTGCCGCTGGTCTACCACCCCGGCACGTCCTGGGAATATTCGCTCGCCACCGACGTCACCGCACGGCTGATCGAAGTCATCAGCGGCCAAAGCTTCGACCGGTTCATCAAGGCCCGCATTCTTGATCCGCTCGGCATGGTCGACACCGGTTTCGTCGTGCCGGAGAAGGATCAGGGCCGCCTCGTCGCCTACTATGCCGGCGCCGACATCATGGAGCCGATGAAGCCCGGGCTGACCCGCACCGACAATGCGCCCTTCCCCGGCGCGTACCTCCGGCCGGTCGCGCGGCTCAACGGCGGCGGCGGCCTGGTATCGACGCTACCAGACATGGTGGCGCTGATCCGAAGCCTGCTGCCGGGCGGTCCGACGCTGCTCAGGCCCGAGACGATTGCGCTGATGATGAGCAACCAGTTGCCGGATGGGCAATGGATCCGGTTTGCCACCCTGGGCGAGCAACCCGGCAAGGCCTTCTCGCTGGCCGGCGGCCTCATTCTCAAGCCCGGACCGTTCGATCATGCCGATGCGGCGGGCGAACTCTATTGGGGCGGCGTGGCCGGCACGCAGTGGTGGATCTCGCCGAAGCGCAACCTGGCGGGCGTGATGATGGCGCAGCGGCAGATGGCCTTCGTCCACCCGTTCTCGTTCGAGTTCAAGCGGCTGGCCTATGACGCGCTCGGGCGCGGCCGCAAGGCGGCCTGACCTTCAAGCCGCGTCGGAAACGACGCGGTTGCGGCCGTCGTGCTTGGCGCGGTAGAGCGCCTTGTCGGCGCGCTTGAGCAGGTCGGCGACCGGCTCGCCCTTGCGTTCGAGGATCGAGAGCCCGATCGAGATCGTGACCTCGATGCGCCTGGCGCCCTTGCTGATGGCGAAGCTCTCGCCCGCGATCGAGCGGCGCAGCCGTTCCGCCACCATGCCGGCGACATGCAGGTCGGTCTCCGGCATCACGATCACGAACTCCTCGCCGCCGTAGCGGCAGGCCAGGTCGATGCCGCGGATCGACTTGCGGATGCGCACAGCAAACTCGCGCAGCACGTCGTCGCCGGCGTCGTGGCCATGGCTGTCGTTGATCACCTTGAAGAAGTCGATGTCGAGGATCATCAGCGCCAGCGGCTTGCCGCGGGCGGAGGCCTGTTCGGCCAGCGTCGCCAGATGGCTCTCCATGTAGCGCCGGTTATGCAGGCCCGTCAGCGCGTCGGTGATCGCCATCTCGATCGAGTTCTGCACGTTGTCGCGCAGGTGGTCGGTATAGCGGCGCTTCCTGATCTGGGTGCGCGCCCGCGCCAGCAGCTCGTTCTTGTCGACGGGACGCAGCAGATAGTCGTTGACGCCGATCTCGAGGCCGCGCAGCAGGCGTGCATTGTTGTCGGCGTCGGAAATGGCGAGGATCGGCACCTGGCGGGTCCTCTCCAGCGAGCGCGCCTGGCTGCACAGCCGAAGCCCGTCGAAATTGTCGAGGCTGAGCGAAACGATCAAGAGATCGTAGTCGCCCTCGGCGGCATGGAACAGCGCCTGCGACGGATCGGGCTCGACGTCCACATGGTGCTCGGCCGCCAGCATCGGCGCCAGCCGCTCGTACGACGCCGGGCGGTCATCGACCAGCAGGATGCGTCCGCCCTTGCCGGTATCGGCCACGGCGCTGCGCTCCGGCGCCTCCATGCCGATCTCCAGCGAGGTGATGGCGCGCATGCGCAGCTCGTCGGTCATCATCTTCAGCCGTGTCAGCGAGCGCACGCGCGCCAGCAGCACGACGTCGGACACCGGCTTGGTCAGAAAGTCGTCGGCGCCGGCCTCGAGGCCGCGCACGCGGTCGGCCGGACTGTCCAGCGCCGTGACCATCACGACCGGGATGTAATGCGTGGCCGGATTGGACTTCAGCCGCCGGCAGACCTCGAAGCCGTCCATGTCGGGCATCATGACGTCGAGCAGCACGATGTCGCATTCGGCGCGCGCGCAGATCGCCAGCGCCTCGGCACCGTTGGACGCCGTGATGACGTCGAAATACTCGGCCGACAGGCGGGCTTCCAACAGCTTGACGTTGGCGGGAACATCGTCGACGACCAGAATACGCGCGGTCATGGCAACCAACTCACTTTCAGCCGATAAAACGACGCACCGTTTCAATAAACTTGCCGACCGAGATCGGCTTGGACAAATAGGCTTCGCAGCCGCCCTCGCGAATCCGTTCCTCGTCGCCCTTCATGGCGAATGCGGTGACGGCGACCACGGGAATGGCGCGCAGCTCCGGATCATCCTTGATCCATTTCGTGACCTCGAGCCCGGACACCTGCGGCAGCTGGATGTCCATCAGGATCAGGTCGGGACGCATCTTGCGGACGAGATCGAGCGCCTCGTAACCATTGCTGGTACCCGAGGTCTGATAGCCATGCGCTTCCAACAGGTCGCGAAAGAGCTTCATGTTGAGCTCGTTGTCCTCCACGATCAGGACGGTCTTGGCCATCCCGTCCCTCCCTGTTCCCTAAGGAGACATCTCCGGAATGCGGCACGCTGGCCGCCCCCACCGGGCATGTCGAAAAGTGAATTCAAACTAGCGACAGATTCGCTCTAAGCCGTTAAGTCCGAGGGCCGTGTTTCAGTGATGCGGTTTGCACTTCTTGAACACCTTCCGCAGACTCGGGCATGATGATCGCAAATTAGAGCCCAGAAGTTAACGGAAAGGCAAACGGGTCGCTTGAAAAAGCCTGTTCAAAACCCTCGGGAAGTCGCTGAAATCGTTGCGATTCAGGCGCTGTCTTTCATCGCCGGCGATCCGGCGCGGCTGGGCCGGTTTTTGGCCGAGACCGGCATCGGGCCGGATACGCTCAGAAAGTCCGCTTCCGATCCGAAATTTCTCGCCAGCGTGCTGGATTTCGTGATGCGCGATGACGCAACCGTGAAGGCGTTCGCGCAGGCCTCGGAACTGCACCCGACCAATGTCGCGGCCGCCCACCAGGCGCTGTGCGATCCCGCCTGGGAGCGCGACGTGCCGTGAGCACGCCGCTGCCGGGGGTGGACGGCCCGCGCGCCTTTTGCCGCGACTGCCTCGCCGACCTCGACTTCGCCGCCCGGCGCTGCAGCCAATGCGGCTCGCCTCGCCTGGTACGGCACCGCGCGCTGGCCTCGCTTGCGCTCGCCCATATCGACTGCGACGCTTTCTACGCGACCGTCGAGAAGCGCGACAATCCCGCTATCGCCGATAAGCCCGTGATCATCGGCGGCGGCAAGCGCGGCGTGGTTTCTGCCGCCTGCTACATCTCCCGTACCTTCGGGGTGCGCTCGGCGATGCCGATGTTCAAGGCGCTGGCGCTGTGCCCGCAGGCCGTGGTGATTCCGCCGGACATAGGGAAATACGTCCGGGTCGGGCGCGAGGTGCGCCAGGCGATGCAGGCGCTGACGCCGTTGGTCGAACCGCTCTCGATCGACGAGGCCTTCCTCGATCTTTCCGGCACGCAGCGCGTCCACGGCATGATCCCGGCAAAGGTGCTGGCGCGCTTTGCCCGCGACGTCGAACGCGACATCGGCATCACCGTGTCGGTTGGACTTTCCGTCAACAAGTTCCTCGCCAAGATCGCCTCCGACCTCGACAAGCCCCGCGGCTTTGCCGCCCTCGACCAGGACGAGGCGCGGCAGATGCTGGCCGAGCGGCCGGTCGGCTTCATCTATGGCGTCGGTCCCGCCTCGCAGGAGAAGCTGGTGCAGCGCGGCTATCGCCTGATTGCCGATTTGCAGCGCGCCGACGAGCACGAACTGATGAAGCAGTTCGGCGGCGAAGGCCAGCGGCTGTGGCGACTGGCGCGCGGCATCGACGACCGCCGCGTGGTGCCGGACCGCGGCGCCAAGAACATTTCGGCCGAGACCACGTTCGAGACCGACATCCGCGATTTTGCATCGCTGGAGAAGCTGCTCTGGAAGCTCTCCGAAAAGGTCTCGGCGCGATTGAAGAACAGTAACCTCTCCGGCAGCACCGTCACGCTGAAACTGAAGACCGCCGACTTCCGCCAGCGCACCCGCTCGCAGTCGATCCACTCGCCGACCCAGCTGGCCGCAAAGATCTTCGCCATGTCCCGCGAGATGCTGGCGAAGGAAATCGACGGCACCGCCTTCCGCCTGATGGGCACCGGCGTCAGTGCACTGAAGGAAGGTACTGCGGCTGACGATTCCGACATGCTGGACCGCAGATCGGCCGATGCCGAGCGCGCGATCGACGACCTCAGGAAGAAGTTCGGCAGCGCCGCCGTGATCCGCGGGATCGCGTATGAGGGGCCGGAGCGGCCGGCAGACGAGTAGTCTGCTCAAGATCGTCAATGAATTCGACCTCGCCCGCCGGCCGAAATCCGCTCCTCGGTGTGCTTTCTCAACCGCCGTGCTATGACGGGCCGCAACAGGCTTGGCAGTACAGCAGGACCGTTCGATGCAGATCAGTTTCAAGGATAAGCGAGTTGTGGTCGCGGGTGGCAGCAGAGGAATCGGCAGGTCGATTGCGTTGGGCTTTGCAGGTGCCGGAGCGGCGGTGTCGATCTGCGCACGAGGTCAAGCCGGGCTCGATGCGACGGCCGGCGAGATCAAGGCGCTTGGAGCAAGGGTCCATGCCGCTCCATGCGATCTCGCGGACAAGGAGTCCATTGCGGCTTATGTCAGCGCCGCCGCGGCTTCGCTCGGCGGCGTCGATATCCTCGTCAACAATGCTTCCGGCTTCGGCGGCGGCGACACCGAGGACGGCTGGCGGAAGGGGTTTGACGTCGATGTGATGGCAACGGTCCGCGCGTCGAATGCGGCAATCCCGCATCTCGAACGCAGCGGCGGCGGGGCGATCCTCAATATCTCGTCGATCTCCGGGCTTGGCGCGAGCGCCAGGTCGTCCTCGTACGCGGCGGTCAAGGCCGCAGTCATCAACTACACCCTGTCGCAGGGCCTGATGCTGGCGCCGAAGAAAATTCGCGTGAATGCCATCGCACCCGGTTCGATCGAATTTCCCGGTGGCATGTGGGAGACTCACAAGACGTCCAATCCGCAATTGTACAATGCCGTCTTCAAGTCCATCCCGTGGGGCCGCCTGGGCAAACCGGAGGAGATTGCGAGCGCGGCGCTGTTTCTCTGCAGCGATCACGCGTCATGGATCACCGGACAAACTCTGACGGTCGATGGCGGCCAGTCACTCGGCTGACGGTCTGACCCCGGTGAACGGGGAGAGAGCGGAACGCCCCCTCGCCTATTTGCAGGGCTTGGAATCCTTGACGTCGAACTTGCCGAGCGCGCCGGAAATGACGAAGTCGTTGTAATCCAGCACCAGCGCGCGGGAGACGCCGTTCTCGAACAGCTCGAACGACATCGCGTAGACCGGCGTCTGTTCGCCGTCCTTGGCGCGCGCGTCGCGGTCGTAATAGCTCACCGTCACCGGCCAGCGGGTCAGCGCCTTCATTCTGTCGTTGGCGGTGGAGGGATCGGGCGAGGCAATGCTGCGGTCACCCGGGATCGGCTGGCCGATCACCGACAGCGTATTGTAGACCTTCTCGCCGTTGTCGGAGCCGTCATAGACCATCAACTCCAGGATCGATTTGCCCGATCGCGCGGCGTCGATGATGCGGTGGATCTGCTCGGTCGGGAACACGACGCCGCCTTCGAGGTTGAAGGTTTTTTCCGCCGGCTGCTTCAGCTTGACCCTGATCTTGTCGCCGACCCGCTCGGCGATGCCGTCGACCGAAGGCGCATCGGAATCGTTCATCCGCGTGTCGATCTTGAAGCGGTAGCTCTTGCCCTCGCCGTCTTCCCAGGAGGTCGAGCGCAGATCGCTCAGCGTCGACTTGCCCTCGCCGCTGTTGAGCTCGGACACCTGGCGGAACTCGGAGGTATAGCCCTCGCAGGCGCTGCCGGTGAAATTGTAGAGGATGCGGCCGCGGGCGGCGTTGACGGCCTTGGCGCCGCGCGACTTGAGCAGGCTCAGTTCGTAAAGCGCCTGGTGGGAGAGGAAGCCCGGACCGGTGGCCTGTGCAGACCCGACCGTTAGACCCGTACCGACCGCAACGGCGGCAAACATCGTGAGCATGGCGCGCGGCGGCTTTGGGCAGACCATGGCATTCCCTTGTTTGTGGAAGATTCGCAACAATACCGGCGGTCCTTTTGCGCCGCAACTGGGGCGGCATCACGAAAATGTAGCTTTTGCAGGCGAAAACACGTGCTGGCGAGTGCTGCGCCTCGCTTGCATGTCGTGGCTTCATGCGCGAAACAGGGTGCATTTCCGAACCTGAACGTTCGGATAACAACGCATTCATTTTGGGGACGGAACATGGCGGGCACGGTCGAACAGAAACTGGCGGCGGAAGGCATCGTTCTCGCAGAACCGCGCAGCCCCATCGCGAATTACGTTCCCTTCGTGCGCTCCGGAAACCTGCTGTTCGTCTCGGGCCAGGTCTGCATGAATTCCGACGGCAAGCTGATCGCCAAGGGAAAGTGCGGTGCCGGCGTCACCGTCGACCAGGGCTATGCCGCGGCCAAGGGATGCGCCGTCAATCTGCTGGCGCAGGTCAAGGCGGCGCTGGGCGACCTCGACAAGGTCGCGCGCGTGGTCCGGCTCGGCGGGTTCGTCAATTCCGCGCCCGATTTCCTCGACGGGCCGAAGGTGCTGAACGGCGCCTCCGACCTGATGGTCGCGGCCTTCGGCGACAAGGGCCGCCACGCCCGCACCACCGTCGGCGTGGCCTCGCTTCCCGCCGACGCCGCGGTCGAGGTCGAGGCCGTCTTCGAGGTCGCTTGACCCCCATGCGCGCTCCCGCCTGGCTGACGGCGCGGCCGGTCGCCCATCGCGGCCTGCATGACATCTCGCGCGGTATTGTCGAGAACATGCCGGGCGCGGTGCAGGCGGCGATCGCAGGCAATTTTTCCATCGAGGTCGATATCCAGCTCAGCGCCGACGGCGAGGCGATGGTGCACCACGACGATGCCCTCGGCCGGCTCAACGAAGGATCAGGCTTGCTGCTGGAGAAGACCGCGACTGAGCTGAAGGCGGTCAAGTTCAGGGCGACCTCCGAGCGCATGATGACGCTCGCCGATCTCTGCACGCTCGTCGCCGGCCGCGTGCCGCTGGTGATCGAGGTCAAGAGCCATTTCGACGGCGACCGCAAGCTTGTGACCCGAATGGCGGAAGTGCTTTCCGCCTATTCAGGCCCCGCCGTCGGCATGTCCTTCGATCCGGACCAAGTGCTGGCGCTGCGTCAGATCGCGCCCGGTCTGCCCCGCGGCATCACCGCACAGCGCTATTACGACGACGACTACTGGAAGAAGCTCACCAAAGAGCAGCGCGACGGCATGCTCTATCTGCGCCACGGCTTTCGCACCGAGCCGCATTTCGTCGCGTTCTGGGTCAACCAGTTGCCGGCGCCCGCGCCATGGATCGCGCGCAATATTTTCGGCTGCCCGCTGCTGACCTGGACCGTGCGTACGCCGGAGCAGCGCGCACGCGCGGCCCGCTACGCCGACCAGATGATTTTTGAGGGCTTTGTTCCGGGAACCTGAACTGCAACTGGCGGCCTTGAAGTGGCACGCACAATGCACGATGTTTGGGGTGCCGATGGCTTCATCCGAAATCACCCTCGAAGCAGTCTCCTCGATCAGCGCAATCCCGGCCGCTGAATGGGATGCTTGCGCCAATCCGGGCGCGGATTGCGGCGGCGCTTCAAAGCCCTACTATAACCCATTCGTATCGCACGCTTTTTTTGCGGCCGCCGAAAGCTCCGGCTCGGCCACGCCGCGCACCGGCTGGGGCGCGCGGCACCTGATCGCAAAACTCGACGAGAAAATCGTCGGCGTCGTGCCCTGCTATCTGAAATCGCACTCGCAGGGCGAATATGTCTTCGACCGCGGCTGGGCCGACGCCTATGAGCGCGCCGGCGGCCGCTATTACCCCAAGCTGCAGTGCTCCGTTCCCTTCACGCCGGCGACCGGCCCCCGTCTCCTGATCCGCGACGGCGTCGATCGCGAGCGCATTGCCGATGCCTTGGCCGCCGGACTGATGGCGCTGTGCAACACGACCAACGCCTCCTCGGTGCACGTCACCTTTGCGCCTGAGGCGGAAGCAAAGTGTCTCGCCCAGCACGGCTTCCTGATCCGCAACGACCAGCAATTCCACTGGCACAATGACGGCTACAGGACGTTCGACGATTTCCTCGCCACGCTGAACTCACGCCATCGCAAGGCGATCAAGCGCGAGCGGCGCGAGGCGCTATCCGCCGGGATCACCATCCACTGGCTGACCGGCGACGACATCGACGAGGACGCGTGGGACGCCTTCTTCACTTTCTACATGGAGACCGGCTCGCGCAAATGGGGCCGGCCGTATTTGACGCGAACGTTCTTCTCGCAAATCGGCGAGACCATGAGCAAGGACGTCCTCCTGGTGATGGCGAAGCGCAACGGCCGCTGGATCGCGGGCGCCATCAACTTCATCGGCTCCGACACGCTGTTCGGCCGCAACTGGGGCGCGATCGAGCATCACCCCTTCCTGCATTTCGAGGTCTGCTACTACCAGGCGATCGATTTCGCGATCCAGCGCGGGCTGGCGGTGGTCGAGGCCGGCGCGCAGGGCGAGCACAAGCTGGCGCGCGGATACCTGCCGCAGACGACGTGGTCGGCGCATTTCATCGCCGACCCCGATTTGCGCCGGGCGATTGCCGATTACCTCAGGCGCGAGCGCGCCTATGTCGCCGAGGCCGGCCGCGAGCTCGCAGCCGCCGCCCCGTTCCGCAAGAGCGCTGATGACGCGCCTTAGGTGTTTCGGCTAAGAACTTGAGACCAGCTGCAGATTTCGAGGAGCCGCCGCCATGCCCGCCTACGACCCGCAAAATCCCTTCGCAAAGATCCTGCGCGGCGAATTCCCCAGCTACAAGGTCTACGAGAACGAGCATGTGCTGGCCTTCCTCGACATCATGCCCCGCGCGCCAGGCCATACGCTTGTCATCCCGAAGGCCCCTGCCCGCAACATCCTCGACATCACGCCGGACGACTACGCCCACGTCGCCCGCGCCGCCCACAAGATCGCTGCTGCTGCGATGAAGGCGTTCCAGGCCGACGGCATCACCGTGCAGCAATTCAACGAGCCCGCCGGCGGACAGGTCGTGTTCCACCTGCACATGCACGTGATGCCCCGCCATAACGGCGTCGCGCTGCTACCGCCCGCGAGCCGCCGGGAAGACGTCAAGGTGCTGGAGGACAATGCGACGAAGCTGATCGCGGCGCTGGGGTAGCCGACACCGTCATTGCGAGGAGCGAAGCGACGACCCGTCTACGCTTGCTGCGCAAGCTACGCCGGGCTGGGAGTCCGCCGTAGCTCGGAGAGCGAAGGCGGAAGCAATCCAACTTCTTTGCTGAGGCAAAGCTGGATTGCTTCGCTTCGCTCGCAATGACGAAGGACCGCAACCTCACTCCGCCTCGGCATCCTCCGCCCGCGCCGCGGCGAGCGGGCTGAACTCGCAGCGGTCGGGTTTGACGTCGAGCAGCGGGGTGCCGTCGAGGCAGTCGAGGCCGCGGACCAGGATGGCATTGCCCTCGACGCCGACCAGCTTCACGATGGACGTGCCGATCGGATTGGGCCGCACCGGCGAGCGCAGCGAGAAGGTGCCCCGGGTCTTGGCGTTGTTCTTCGGGCTCTGCAGCACGAGGTCGCGGCGCGACTGGTGCAGCCAGTAGATCACCTCGAGATTTTCGTAGAACTCGACGCCCTTGATGGCGGGCACAAAGGGCTCGAAGATCTCCAGCCGGCAGATCGGGCCGTCATGGCGCCCCTGCCGCGGCGTCTCCAGCCGCGAGGTCCAGGGCGTGCGGATGCGGCCGATGAAGACGAGGCCGGCATCATCCGGGGCCGGCACGTCAATGGCGACTTCGCCCTCGCGCAGTTCTTGCACCATTTTCTCGTTCCATATCGTTTGGGTCAGACACTAGCCGATTGCGCGCCTGCCGCAAATCCGATTGCATACCTGCAATCAGCCGAGCCACCATTTACCGGCGATCATGACGATCTCGCCGCAAACCACGCCGGCGAAGATCGAGCGCTTCGTTGCAAGGAACACCGCGAACCCCGCGACGACAGCGCCATAGCGCAACGCGTCCGGCACGCCGGCCAGCGCGCCCGGCGGATGCACCAGGATCTGCGCGATGACGCCGGCAAGGATGGCGGTCGCGACCGCCCTCACCCACACCAGCACCTCCGAGCTCTCGTCGATGCCGCTGACGAACCACAACCCCGCCATGCGCCAGACTTCGTTGGGCAGGAAGCCCGCAACGACCAGAAGGAGCAGCGCGTGCCAGTCGCCGACAAAGCCGCTCATGCCGGCTTCCTCCACCAGTGCACGCCATAGGCGATGGTGCCCGCCGCCACGCCGGAGATCAGGATATCGACGCCGGTGTGCAACATCGCCACCAGCGGAAACAGCGCAAGCCCGAGCGCCAGCGCGAGGATATCGGGAAGCTGCGTGCAATTGCGCGCGGTGGAGAGCAGGAAGGCGAGCGGCGTCAGCAGCAGGATCGCGGCGGCAAACAGCGGCGGCAGCTTCGCCGCCAGCCCATAGCCCAGCGTGGTCGCGATCAGGCACACCGCGACGAGGCCGCAGCCGAGCCCATGCGTGAAGGCGAGCCGGCGCTCGCGCGGCACCTGCGGCAGCAGGCGATAGCACTCTACCCACAGCGTCACCGCGATGAAATGCGCCGCCAGCACCAGATGACGCCGCTTCGTCTGCGGCGTGCGCAGCATCGGCAGCACCGACACCACCATCGGAAACAGCCGGATCGCGCTCAGCGCCACCGCAATGGCGGCCTGCACGGCGGTGGCCCCGGAGCCGAGCGTCGAGATCAGAATGATCTGCGCCGGTCCCGCCCAGACCAACAGCGTGCTGAGCAGCACCCAGAGCAGGCTGAATTGTGTGTCATGCGCCAGCGCGCCGATGCCGAGATAGGTCGCAAACAGCACCAGCGTCAGCACGGTCGAGGCGACCGCACTCATCCCCCACGCAAAGGCGCGGACGGGACTTTGCCAGTGGGCTGAGTCGAGTGGCGGCAGCCGCATGGGATGCTTAACGCCGATGGGGCAAGTGGCGTCAAGCAAGTTGCGGCGAAGGGCTGGCATGCGGGCGAGCCAAGCCCCTCCGTCATTGCGAGCCCCCCGGTCGGCGCGAAGCGTCGCCGGATGACAGGCTCCGCGAAGCAATCCAGCTTGCCGCACCAAAGAAAGCTGGATTGCTTCCGCCTTCGCTCTCCGAGCTACGGCGGACTCCCAGCCCGGCGTAGCTTGCGCAGCAAGCGTAGATGGGTCGTCGCTTTCGCTCCTCGCAATGACGGGGTTAAGTCCACGTCACCATCACTCCTGTTTCTCAGACAAGCGCGCCCCGCCGGTTCCTGCACCGGCCGGTTTACGTTAACGCGACAAATCGCGGACGATGCCCCGCATCTGCCGCCGGAACCGTCGTAAAGTCGCGCTTCCATAGCGGGAGACGCCGACCATGCAGGACCGACGGCAAAGTGCGCGCGACAAGGTGCTTTTCGGCGGCATCGCCGAAATCAACGAGCGCGGCTCGACGATGGACTGCGTGGTGCGCAACATCAACGAGCGCGGCGCTTGCGTCGAGATCGACGAAACGGCGAGGCTGCCCGAGAAACTCAGCCTCAACATCCCGCGCAAGGGTCGCTCCTTCCTCGCCAGCATGATCTGGCGCCACGCCGGCCGCGTCGGCCTTGCCTTCCGCACCATGGTGACGGACCCGCAGTCCAACGACCTCGACGAGCGCCTGCGCCGCAGCCAGATCAAGCAGCGCCAGCTCAAGCGCCGCATCAAGGAGCTGCTCGGAGAAGGTTAACGACGACGCGCGCCTGCGCAGCGTTTCGCCCCAGAACGCCTCCGGTTTAATTTCCCCCTTGCCTCCACCTTCGGGTTGCGCTTAGTTCGCTCAACTTGGGGGAGAGTTGCGTAATGCGTATCGTGGGGATTGTGGCGCTGTGCGCCGTGGCGGGCGGCTGCGCGTCGGTGACCCGCGGAACAACCGAAAATCTCACCATCGTGTCCACGCCGCCAGGCGCGGAAGCGACGGTTTCCGGTCTCGACAACCCGACCGCCTGCGTCACGCCGTGCACCGTCGTCGTCAAACGCAATGCCGACATTTCCGTTACGGTGGCGAAGCAAGGTTACGAGCCCCAGGTCGTTCAATTGACCAAGGAGATCCCGGCGGCCGGCGCCGCCGGCTTCGCCGGCAACGTCATCGTCGGCGGCCTCGTCGGCATGGGGGTTGACGCCGTCACGGGCGCGGCAACCGATCACAAGCCCAACCCCGTCGAAGTCACCCTGGAGCGGATCGCCCCACCCGCGCGTCCCGCACCGCCGCGCAAGCCGCGACCCGCCGCTCCGCCGCGGACGGGAACGTAGCCCGCTTCCCGAATAGAAGGCCGGCTCAACGGCCAACCCTGTTAGCGGTCCCTGCCCGTCGGCGCGGTGCAGGAGCCTTCGCTACTCGATCACCCTCTCGGCGCGCGCAAGAACCAGCGGCGGCACGGTCCAGCCGAGCTTCTTCGCCGTCAGCGTGTTGACGACAAGCGTAAACCTGGTTGGCAGTTCGATCGGCAGATCGGCCGGCTTGGCGCCCTTGAGGATGCGATCGACATAATAGGCGGTGCGGCGCAGCTGCACGCCATCGTCGACGCCAAGGCTGAACAGCGCACCCGCTTCGGCGAACAAAGCGAAGTCCGAGGTGACCGGCAGTCCGGCGTCGAGCGCCATCGCCACGATCCGCTCGCGGTAGCTGGTGAAGACCGGTTGTACGATGATCGCCTCGGCGCCGTCGCGCTTGATCTGCGCAATTAGCCCGGCATCGACCGCACCGTGGCCGTCCACCAGCCGGGTCAACGATTTCAGTCCGATCTTTTCCGCTGCGAGCGCCGTCTCGCGCGCGAATGTCGGACCATTGGGATCGTTGGACGCCCCCAGGAACGCCACGGTGCGCAGCTGCGGCCTGATCTCGCGCAGCACCTCCAGCCGCTTGCCGGCGAGCTCGGGCCCGGTGTTGGAGATACCGGTGATGTTGCCGCCCGGACGGGACAGGCTCGGCACAATTCCGGTTGCGAGCGCGTCGGCCACCATGATCACGATGGGAATGGTCCTCGTCGCCTCCTTGGCGATGTGCGCCGCCGGGGTCTGCCAGACGACGAGGATATCGACGGGCCGGGCGACCAGCGCCTGGATGATTTCCCGCGTGCGCTCCTTGTTGCCGTCGGTGAAATGGGACTCGAGCCGGTAGTTCGTGCCCTCAACGTAGCCGAAGTCACGCAGGCCTTGCCGCAGATCCTCGGCCCGCATCTTGATCGCAGGCGATCCCCAGGTGACGAAGCCGATGTCCACCAGGCGGGCTTGCTGTGCCCGCACCGCGATCGGCAAGACGACGGCACCGGCAGCCATGCTGATGAAGTCGCGCCGTTTCAAGCGTCTGCCCCTGCCGGTGATGATCTTGGCTCAGGCCATCCTAGGCGCGGGCCAAGGCGATGGACAAGACCGTCCATGCGGCAAAAAGCCGGCGCGATGCACCGGCTCTTTCCTGGTTCGAAATACTTTCAGGCCTTGACCAACGGTCCGCGCGAGGGCGGCGCCTTGGATCCGCCGCCGCCGGGACCGCCCGGCGGTCTTGGCTTGCGCGGCGGGGTCCGCTTGCGCGCGCCCGGCAGCTTCTCCGGCTTGGGCGTGACCGGGCCCTCGACGAACTCGAAGCCGATCTTGTCCTTGGCGGTCGCCTCGTCCTTGACCAGCACGACGCGGACGTGACCGCCGCCCTTGAGCTGACCGAACAGCACTTCGTCCGCCAGGGGCTTCTTGATGTGCTCCTGGATCACGCGGGCCATCGGCCGCGCGCCCATCTGCTCGTCATAGCCGTGCTCGATCAGCCAGGCCTTGGCGGGCTCCGACAGCTCGATGGTGACGTCGCGGTCGGCGAGTTGCGCCTCGAGCTGCAGCACGAACTTCTCCACCACCATGCCGATCACGTCGGCATTGAGGTGGGCGAAGGAGACGATGGCGTCGAGACGGTTGCGGAATTCCGGCGCGAACTGCCGGTTGATCGCCTCGTGGTCGTCGCCTTCCCGCTTCTGGCGCGTGAAGCCGAAGGCCTGCCGCGCGAGGTCGGCGGCGCCCGCGTTCGTCGTCATGATCAGGATGACGTTGCGGAAGTTGACCTGCTTGCCGTTGTGGTCGGTGAGCCGGCCGTGATCCATGATCTGCAGCAGCACGTTGTAGAGATCGGGATGCGCCTTCTCGATCTCGTCGAGCAGCACCACGCAGTGCGGATGCTGGTCGACGCCGTCGGTCAGGAGACCACCCTGGTCGAAGCCGACATAGCCGGGAGGCGCGCCGATCAGCCGCGACACCGTGTGCCGCTCCATGTACTCGGACATGTCGAAGCGCAGGAGCTCCACGCCGAGCGAGGCGGCGAGCTGCTTGGCCACCTCGGTCTTGCCGACGCCGGTGGGGCCGGAGAACAAATAGCTGCCAATCGGCTTTTCGGGCTCGCGCAGGCCGGCGCGCGCCAGCTTGATCGAGGCGGAGAGCGACTCGATCGCCTTGTCCTGGCCGAACACCACGCGCTTCAACGTCTGCTCGAGATGCTTGAGCACCTCGGCGTCGTTCTTCGAGACGCTCTTGGGCGGAATCCGAGCCATGGTCGCGATGGTGGTCTCGATTTCCTTGATGCCGATGGTCTTCTTGCGCTTGTTCTCGGCAACCAGCATCTGCGCCGCGCCGGACTCGTCGATCACGTCGATCGCCTTGTCGGGCAGCTTGCGGTCGTGGATGTAGCGCGAGGAGAGCTGCACCGCGGCCTCGATCGCCTCGTTGGTGTATTTTAGGCGGTGATAGTCCTCGAAATACGGCTTGAGGCCCTTGAGAATCGCGATCGCGTCCTCGACCGTCGGCTCGTTGACGTCGATCTTCTGGAAACGCCGCACCAGCGCGCGGTCCTTTTCGAAGTGCTGACGATATTCCTTGTAGGTCGTCGAGCCCATGCATCGGATGGTGCCGGAGGCGAGCGCCGGCTTGAGCAGGTTGGAGGCGTCCATCGCGCCGCCGGAGGTGGCCCCTGCCCCGATCACGGTGTGGATCTCGTCGATGAACAGGATGGCGCTGGGATGCGCCTCCAGTTCCTTCAACACCTGCTTCAACCGCTCCTCGAAATCGCCGCGGTAGCGCGTGCCCGCGAGCAGCGTGCCCATGTCGAGCGAGAACACGGTGGCCGCGGCCAGCACTTCCGGCACCTCGGAATCGACGATGCGTTTGGCGAGGCCCTCGGCGATCGCGGTCTTGCCGACGCCGGCGTCGCCGACGAACAGCGGGTTGTTCTTCTGCCGGCGGCACAGCACCTGGATGGCGCGGTTGATCTCGGCATTGCGGCCGATCACCGGATCGATCTTGCCGTCGCGGGCCTTCTTGTTGAGGTTGACGCAATAGGTCTCGAGCGCCTCGCCCTTCTTCTTGGCGTCCTCGTTGCCCTTGGTCTCGGTCTCCTCGTCCACGCCGCGCACGGGACGCGCCTCGGAAACCCCGGGCCGCTTGGCGATGCCGTGGCTGATGTAGTTGACCGCGTCGTAGCGCGTCATGTCCTGCTCCTGCAGGAAGTACGCGGCATGGCTCTCGCGCTCCGCGAAGATCGCGATCAGCACGTTGGCGCCGGTCACCTCCTCGCGACCGGAGGACTGCACGTGGATCACCGCGCGCTGGATCACGCGCTGGAAGCCGGCGGTCGGCTTGGCGTCGTCGCCGGAATCGGTGACGAGGTTCTCGAATTCGGTCTCGAGGTAGTTGACGAGGCTGGTGCGCAGCTTGTCGAGGTCGACGCTGCAGGCGCGCATCACGGCAGCCGCATCGGAATCGTCGATCAGCGACAGCAGCAGGTGTTCGAGCGTCGCATATTGGTGGTGACGCTCGTTGGCGATCGCCAATGCACGATGCAGGGATTGTTCAAGGCTTTGGGAAAAAGTAGGCATTCGCGTCCTCTGTAGCCCCCACCATCATGATCGCCATTACCTTGGCAGGCAACAACAACCTTTGTCGTCCCAGTTCATATAGTTACGCCCGATCATGGCGAAAGCCCGGCCCGGGAGAACCGGTTTTCCTCTGGAATCGTTCGCAAGCCCGCCGCCCCCGCATTTCACCGGGGGCACCGTCCGCTTCATCCAACGATTTCGATGCAAGTCCCGTTCCGATTCTCGCCGGAAGCGAGCGGAAATACGAGCTACTTCTTTTCCATCACGCACTGCAGGGGGTGCTGGTGCTTGCGCGCGAAATCCATCACCTGCGTCACCTTGGTCTCGGCGATCTCGTAGGTGAAGACGCCGCACTCCCCGATTCCGTGATGGTGGACATGCAGCATGATCTTGGTCGCGGCCTCGACGTCCTTGTTGAAGAACTTCTCCAGCACATGAACGACGAACTCCATCGGCGTGTAGTCGTCGTTCAGGATCAGCACCCGATAGAGATTCGGACGCTTGGTCTTCGGCTTGACCTTGGTGATGACCGACGTCGAGGGACCGCCGGGCCCTCCCGGCTTCTCGTCATTGCCCATTCGGGGTTCGGACGCGGCAATGTCGGACGCGGCAGTGAATGTCGGAGCGATGGTGGAGGCTGATTGCAACATGGCGCAGGCGTTCGAATTCCCCACGGTAAACCGGACAACGATGCCGTGCTCCCCGGCAGGCGGCTCCTTGCGGAGTTCCCTCTCGGGTTCCCGGACCCGTTTTGCGGATCGCCGTTCCGTCCGGCATGACCCCGTCATGACGATCGGCTACACGAATATGGGCCCACGGCCGGCCCGCCGCAAGCGCGCCGGGCGCACCATCGGCCGGGCCGATTCCCGGGTCCGGCGACCGTTCCAAGGTTAATCAATCCTGCCGGGTTTGACAAAAAAATGCGGCATCCAATTAGCGGCGCATTGACGATGGCCGCGGCTTTCCAGGCCGATTCGCCCTTTGCCGGCAGTTGATTCGACCTTTCTGCGGTCCGGTTTACCACCCATTTAAGGGCCTGCGCCGAAGTGGAGGAGTTCAAAACCCAAATTCGGTGACAGCCATGTCTGGTGCTTCCGTCCTCCGTACGCTTCGTGCCGCCGCCGGCCGGTTCATCGGCGCACGTGAAGGCAATATCGCGGTCATTTTCGCCCTGTCGGCGGTCCCGATCATCAGCTTCGTCGGGGTTGCGATCGACTATTCCCGCGCCAACGCCGCGCGCACGGCCATGCAGGCCGCGCTGGACTCGACCGCCCTGATGCTGTCGAAGGATCTTTCCTACGGCACCATCAACGCCTCGCAGATCAGCACCAAGGCGACCGCCTATTTCAGCGCGCTCTACAACAACAAGGACGCGCAGAACGTCACGGTGACCGCGACCTACACCGCGCCAAGCGGCTCGACGGGAGCGTCGGTCAAGCTCGACGGCGCCGGTTCCATCGTCACCGACTTCATGAAGGTGGCAGGCTACCCGAACATGAACTTCGGCAGCTCCTCGACCACGACATGGGGCAATGTCCGCATGCGCGTTGCGCTGGTGCTCGACGTCACCGGCTCCATGGCTCAGGACGGCAAGATGGACGCGATGAAGCCGGCCGCCAAGGCGCTGATCGACCAACTGAGCGCGCTGGCAACGACCAATGGCGACATCTACATCTCCGTCGTGCCGTTCGCCAAGGACGTCATGATGGGATCGAGCTACAAGAATGCGAACTGGATCGACTGGACCGACTGGGACGCCAACAACGGCAGCTGGTCCTGCCAGTCCTGGAACCAGTGGGGCAACTGCAATAACTGGAAGTGGAATCCCGCCAACCACAACACCTGGACCGGCTGCTTCACCGACCGCACCCAGGACTACGACACCAAGAACACGACGCCGACCACCTCCAACACGGCGACCCTGTTCCCGGCCTCGCAATATTCCTACTGCGACACCAACGGCGCGCAGATCAAGCCGATCATGCCGCTCAGCTACGACTGGGCCGCATTGAAGTCGCGCGTCGATTCGCTGGTGCCGACCGGAAACACCAACCAGGGCATCGGCATCGCCTGGGGCTGGATGACGCTGACCCAGAGCGATCCCTTTAACGCGCCGGCCAAGGATTCGAACTATCAGTACAAGGACGCCATCGTGGTGCTGTCGGACGGCCTGAACACGCAGAACCGCTGGTACAACAACGCCTCGCAGATCGACGCGCGGCAGAAGATCCTGTGCGACAACGCCAAGGCGGCCGGCATCACCATCTACACCATCCAGGTGAACACGGGCGGCGATCCGACCTCGTCGGTGCTGCAATATTGCGCGCAGAACACCTCCAGCTTCTACCTGGTCACCTCGGCCTCGCAGACCGCCTCGGTGTTCAACCAGATCGGAACCCAGCTTACGAAGCTGCGCGTCTCGAAGTAAGCGCCGCCTCCCCCGCACAAAAAAAGCCCGGCTCGCGCCGGGCTTTTTTCATTCTGCGATAAGACGAACCGATCAGTTCGAAGCCGGATTGAACTTGGCGACGAGGCCTTCGAGCGGCTTGAAGGTCTGCTTGGCGAGATCGCCATAGAGGCCGGCGATCTTCTGCGCGTCGGCAACGAAGGTCTCGTAGGCAGTGCGCGCGTAGTCGCTCTGGGCTTCCAGCGCCTTGTCGAGCGACTTCACGCCCGAAAGCTTTTCGGCGAACGACTTGGTCTCTTCGAACTGCTTCTTGACGTGCTCGCCATAGGCGTTGGCGATCGCGGTGACGCCGCTCTGGAAGGCGGTCGCGTTGGCGGCGACCTGCTCGAACTGTTCCTTGCCGTAGCCCTGGATGTCTTCGAATTTCACCATCATGGAGTCCTTTCCCAGACTGAATGTATTTCTGTCCGGAGATCCCGGCTCCGCGACACCGACTCATGTATAGTGCGGTGCACAAAAAATCAAGGGAAATTTGTGCGACGCACAAGGCAACACCCAGGATTTGTTGGAAATCCCGGGCCGCTACGCAACGGTTCCTTAATCTTTTGGAAACCGGCGCCGCCTACCCTTGGGGTTGGACTTGTTTCGCCTTCCGGCAAACGCTGAAAGATCGTTTGCTAACAGCACCTTAGCTAGAATAGCGGTGCGACGGCCAGCCCGAACTTGAGCTCAAGGTCCGGACCGGCCATCGCGCAGGGTAACCGTCGCCGCTTGTTGGGCACAATTTTGCCTCACGAACCGGTGATCAAGACAGAAAATGGGACGGGGAAGTATGCTTCGCACCACCTTGGTTTCCTCGCGCGCGTTGCGAACGCTTGCGCTCGGATTGATCACAGTCTCAGCCACCGTCATCTTCACGACAGACAGTGCCGACGCGCGCCGCTACCGCGGCAAGCGTCACCACGAAGCGCGTTCGAGCTACAGCCCCGCCTTTGCCTCCATCATCGTCGACGGCAATTCCGGCGCGGTGCTGCAGTCGACCAACCCGGACGCCACCCGCCGTCCTGCGTCGCTCACAAAAATCATGACGCTTTATCTGCTGTTCGAGCGTCTCGAGGCCGGCAAGATGGCGCTCGACACCCAACTGCCCGTGTCGGAGCATGCCTCGGAACAGGCCCCGACCAAGCTCGGGCTCAAGCCCGGCCAGACGCTGAAGGTCGAAGACGCCATCAAGGGACTGGTCACCCGCTCGGCCAACGACGCGGCCGTGGTCGTTGCCGAAGCGATCGGCGGCGACGAAGCCGAATTCGCCAGGCTGATGACGCGCAAGGCGCGCGCGCTCGGCATGAGCAAGACCGTCTATCGCAATGCCTCTGGCCTGCCCAACGACGAGCAGATCACCACGGCACGCGACCAGGCCATTCTGGGCCGGGCGATCCAGGACCGGTTCCCGCGCTATTACCGCTACTTCGCGACATCGACCTTCGTCTATCGCGGCAACTCGATCCGCAATCACAACCGCCTGCTCGGCAGCGTCGAAGGCGTCGACGGCATCAAGACCGGCTACACCCGCGCTTCCGGCTTCAACCTCGTCAGTTCGATGCGTCGCGGCAACCGTCATCTGGTCGGCGTGGTGCTGGGCGGCCGCAGCGGCGGCTCGCGCGACGCCATCATGCGCAACCTGCTCGCCGAAAACCTCGAAAAGGGCGCCACCAGGCGCACCGTCGCCGCCATCGCCGAGCGCGGCCCGGCCGATGCCAACACTCCGGTCGCGGAAGCGGAGGCCTCGAAGCCCGCCGCGTTGGTTCAGGTGCAGGGCGCCGTGCAGGTCACCGCCCATTCCGAGCCCAGCCTCGATGCGATGCAGGCTCCCCGCTCTGCTTCCGCCAAGCCGTCGCTGATGGCCGCCGCGGCCGCCGCCCTGCCGCAACTGCCCAAGCCCGAGGTGCAGGCCAAGCCCGAACCCGCTCCGCTCACCAGCGGCGTGATCCAGAGCCAGCAACTCGCCCCGATCCCCGGCTCCGCGGAGCCGATGAAGCCGGTCCGGGTCCGGACGGTTCAGGTCAAGGCCGGGGCGATGAAGCTGGCCTCCGCCGGTCCCGCCCAACCGGCCCCGCCCGCCGCCACCCATGCCATCCCGCCGCGAGCCGAAGTCCCCGAGACGTCGAACGCCGTGGTCGCGAAGGCCGAACCGGCAAAGACGGAATTCGTACGGCCCGAGATCGTCCGCCCCGAGCTCACGCGCAACGCGATGCCGGCGCAGCCGCCGGGCCACGGCACCGGCAATGGCGTGCTCGGCGTGTTGCCGGCCTCCAGCGCGGCCCCCGCGCCAGCGCAGGCGATGGCCTATGCCGCCCCCGCCAAAGCCGAGCCGTCGCCGCCGGCCCAGGTCGCCCCGCCGCAAGCCGTCCAGCAGAACGGCGCCATCAAGCCGGCCATCCCTGCCTCCGCCCGTGCCGGCTGGATCGTGCAGGTCGGCGCGCTCGAGAGCGAAAGCGAGGCCAAGCAGCGCATCGAAGCCGCCAAGAGCCATTCGCGCGGCATGCTCAACAAGGCCGACCCCTTCACCGAGCCGGTCGTGGCCAAGGACAATCGCAAGCTGTTCCGGGCCCGCTTCGCCGGCCTGGAGCGCGATCAGGCCGAAGCCGTGTGCCGCACGCTCAAGCGTGCCGACATTTCCTGCATCACGGTCCGCAACTGACCTTGCATCGCTCGACGACGAAGGCCGGGGAGCTCCCCGGCCTTTTTTTTGCGGCCCCTGTCCCGGAATTGATGCCGGCGTTCCCGTCGCAAACTTCTCGTCAAGAATTTACGGTTAAGTTTCAGACAATGGCAGGCCACCCCGGGCAACGGCGGGCGGGCCATGGGGCATCGACCAGAGAACAGCGGCTTTCGGAATGTGGCGTTGGTAGCGTTGCCGGAGTCAGCTGTTATGCGTGCGAAGCAGGGTATCCTTGGCCTCGTTTACACGGGCGGCGAGATACGTCGAGCCCCCCTGGTCGGGATGCAGTTTCTTCATGAGGGCGCGGTGCGAGCGGGCGATGTCGTCGCGGCTCGCCCCCGGCTGCAGGCCAAGGATCTGATAGGCCTCCTCCGTCGTCATTTTGCCGCCCGACGGCGCACGGCGCTGCCGCCCTGCCCCGTGGCCCTGCGCGTCCTGACGCCAGGCGGGAAACCGGCGGTCAAGATAGCTTTCAAGTAAGGCGACGCTTTCGGCATCGAAGGCCGGCACCATCGCCAACAGCCCGGCGAGATCGAACTCGCCCAGCGAGCGGCCGGCATGTTCGCCGGCGACGATCGTCCCTGCCAGTTCGCCGCTGTCGTGATCGAGGCTCATGTCCAGGAATGCCGAGCGCACCCGCGAGCTCTGCCCCGGCGAGCGCTGGGAGGCGCCGAACACGCCGCCGAAATTGGCAAAGCCCGATGGGCCGAACGGCGCCCAGCCAAGCAGGCCGGCGCCGAAAATACCGAGAGGAATCGCAACCGCCAGTTGGCCGCGCAGTCCCGTATACGCCGCAACCGCCAGGGACACGACGCCACCGACGACCTTGACGGCACGCGCCAGCACCGCGGGATTGGCGGCGCGAAACATCTGCAGCAGCAGATAGAGAGCGACAACGGCGACGACGCCGGCGACGAGTGTGAACATGACGCGAATATAGTGATGTCGGCGACGAAAAGCATGGCCGACGGATCGGCTGCCGTCATTTCATCTGGCTTAGAAGAGCTGCCGCGCCGCTGCTGGCCGACAGCCTGAGCGCCTCGCGGCCACCGGCGGCGTAGGCTGCCGCCGCGCGCAGCAGTTCTCGCAGTTGCGCCGCCGCCCCTGGGTCGAAGCGGCACCAGGCGCCCCCGGTCAGCCGGGCGATCTCGCGAAATGCCCGTTCAGCCTCGCCGTCATGACCTTCCTGGAACATGAAGGCCGGCACCTTCAATAACCCGAGCTCGCCGGCCCTGGCGCAGAGCTCGTCGACATTCTCTTCCATGGCATCGCCCACGAAGACCAGCGCGCGCACGCCGGCGGCGACCGCCTCGCGCCGCGTCTCCGCCAGCACCTTGCCGATCTGCGTATTGCCGCCCTGGCAGTCGATCTTGCCCATCAGGCGCGCCAGTTGCGCGGAATCGGAAATCCATCCCGTGGCGCGGCACTCGCCGAGGCCGCGATAATAGACCAGGCGGATGTCGAGACTGCCGACGGAAGCAGCTTCGCGGAACATGTCGGCTTGCAGGCTGCAAGCCATGTCCCAGGTCGGCTGCCGGCTCATGGTGGCGTCGAGCGCGAATACCAGGCGGCCCCGCCCGCCGGCGGCTTGCGGCGACATCGCGCGCGCCTTGGCGACAAAGGCCGCGATATCGTCCGAACTCGACGTGCGTCCTTCGGGCAGCGAGCCGGGCTTGCGCGAAGGCACTTCGCTCGAGGAGTTCGGTTTGGTCGGTTCGCCGGCCATGCGCGCTCGCGGGAATGGATGCAGGCTCTATGTGGGACGCGGATTGGGCGCGGTCAATGCGCGTCGAATCGCCCTGATCTCAAACAACGGCCGAAACGCCGTTAGTTGGCGACCTTCGCGGGCTTGCCCTGCGGCGGGGCGTAGAGCGAAACCGGCCCCGGTTCGGTCAGCACCTTCGGCACCGTCTTGCGCGTGTCGACCGGCGCAATCGCGCTGTCGGCTTCCAGGAACTTGTCGAGCATGGACTGAATCGAACTCTTCGCCACGTCCGGACCGGTATCGCGCATGTCGTTGTGCTGGAAACCGGTATCGACCACGGTGATGCCGGCTTTCTCGCACTCCTCCGCGTCCGGCACGACGCCCGGATCCGGCTTGAACTGGGTATCCCTGGAGCGGAACGACAGGATCTTGAACTTGCCCTCGGTCAGGAACGGCACGCGCAGATTGTCCAGCGTGACCACCTTCTTGATGTCGTCCGGGTACTGCTTGGCAAAATACATCGAGATGTCGCCGCCCATGGAGTGGCCGACCATGGTCAGCCTGTCGTAGTCGGCGTTGGGCTGGATCTTGCGCATCTCGTCGACGGCAAACTTGATGTTGGCAACGCCGCGCTGAATCTGCGGCAGGCGGCCGACATAGAGCTCGCCGACCCGCGTCACCATCGGCGGATCGGTCGGCAGGTCGTGCTGCGGGGCGATGACGAGATAGCCGCGCGCCGCAAACACGTTGGAGAGGAAGGAATACTCGGTGTGCTTGACGGTGTTGCCGTGGTTGATGATCGCAACCGGCAGCTTGATCAGTCCGGCCTCGGCCTGCATCAGCTTGTCGCGGCGAACGGCGACCTCGATGGCAACAAGTCGATTGTTGCGGTCCGCATCATGGAGCGCAATCGTCTCATGCCGGATCGCCCACTTGCTTGCGGTGAAGTAGGCAACGACCAGCAGCGCGGTCAACGAAAGCAGAACGGCAATTCCACGTTTCATCTTTTCCTCGGCGCAACCCCTGTTTGGGCTGGTTCCATGTTCGGGACTCTTCGGTCCCTTGTCTATGATATATGTCACGCTGACGTGACATAAAGTCCAAATCTTGTGAATCCGTCGCCCTGCTTTTGTGCGCTGCACCCACCTGTTGTGCAGCCGACCAAGGCCGTCTCGGCAACCTTATATAGGACGGAAGCAGCCAAAATTCGGTTCGGTCCCATCCGTAAGAAAACGGGTTCGACACCGATCCGGTTCCACCGCGATCAGGTTGCTGGATACCGCAAAGCGGGCCCGGGGCGATGTTTCGAAAGGACGCCTTCAGGGATGTCCAAGCGGACCGAAGGCTCAGGCACCGAGAATGTCGTGGATCTCGAGCGGCTTGTCGACCGAATTGAACCACTCCGCGCGATTGGCGGCGCGGCGCCGGCCCCGTTCGTCGAGCGGCAGTTTCAGCTGCCGCAGCAGGCTCGTCACCTCCTCGCGGGCGGTGACATGACCGAGATTCGGACGGGTGCCGAGCGTCGCCTCGTCGATGTCATCGAGGGCGGTCAGGCCCCGCGGGAAGAACTCGCGATAGACCACGCGCTCGGCAAACCCGTCCACCGAACGGAAGCCCAGTCGGAATGACAGTTCCTTGAGGCCGTCGGCAACCAGCTGCTTGTTGCGCGATCCGATCATCGACAGGCGGTTGCGCACGACGATCCAGTCGGAGCTCGCGCCATCGAGTTGGCGGCGCCTGCGGCGGGTATCGCGCACCATCTCGGCATAGTGACTCTCGCCGGTCACCGCATAGGTCTGCGGATCGACCGTGCCCAGAACATCGAAATCGAGGAAGCTGTCGTTGATGGGCGTCACCAGCGTGTCGGCCATCGAATGCGCCAGCCGCATCAGGTAGCTGTCGGACCCGGGCGTGTCGATCACGATGAAGTCGAAGGTATGCTCGACCGCGCCGACCGCGTCCGTGAATTGCTGTAACTCCGAATTCTCGTTGTCGGCGACCTGCATGGTCAGCCCGGCCTTGATGCAGCGATGCACCGGCAGCTCGAGTTCGAGCCCGGTACGGCGAGCCCAGGCCTGGCGGTTGCCGATGTAGCGCGTGAAGCTCTGCTGGCGGCAATCGAGGTCGATGGTGGCGACCCGCTGGCCGGCTTTCATCAGGGCGACAGCGATGTGCAGGGCGGTGGTGGATTTTCCCGATCCGCCCTTTTCGTTGCCCAGCACCACGACGTGTGCCGAACCGGACTGCCCCTGACTGGCCTGCACGAGCATGACTCAACCCCTGTCACATCTTCGAGTTAGGCCGTACCGCGGTCAAGCGAAATGCGCGGCAAACCGCTCGAAGTACAATAACTACGCGCATTATCCTGAATCATGTGTGCGTCAGGTCACGCGCTGGTTCATTTTTTTCGGCAGGGACGCATCTCAGCCGTGCCTGCCGGCGGCTTGGCGCTGGCCGACTCGCCTTGATAAGGTCCGCCGCTCCCGCCCCAAGCCGACAAGGCCAACGGCCTGTCCGCCGCAAACCGTCCCGAGTCCCGATGTCACGCAATCCCATGGTCGTCCGCACCGTCCCCGCCCTGCGCCGCACGCTCGACGGCCTTCGTGCCCGCAAAGCCAGGGTCGCACTGGTCCCGACCATGGGCGCCCTCCATGACGGGCATTTGTCGCTGGTCCGGCTGGCGAGGAAGCGGGCGGAGAAAGTCGTGGTTTCCATCTTCGTCAACCCCACCCAGTTCGCCCCGACCGAGGACTTCGGTTCCTATCCGCGCACCTGGAAGGCCGACGTCGAAAAGCTTGCGGCCGAGCGTGTCGAGCTAATCTGGCATCCCGATGTCAAAACCATGTACCCGGAGGGATTTGCGACTCGAATTTCACCGGAGGGCCCGGCCGTCGCCGGCCTCGAGGATCGTTTCCGTCCGCATTTCTTCGGTGGCGTCGCAACCGTCGTCGGCAAGCTGTTCACGCAGGTGCGCCCTGACGTGGCGATCTTCGGCGAGAAGGACTTTCAGCAGCTGCGCGTCGTCACCCAGATGGCCCGCGACCTCGATCTCGGCGTCAAGGTGATTGGCTCCAGGACCGTGCGCAAGCGCGACGGCCTCGCCATGTCATCGCGCAACGTCTACCTTTCCGCCGAAGAGCGGCGGATCGCCCCCACCCTCTACAAGACGATGAAGGCGAGCGCGGCGAACATCCGCTCCGGCGAGGCCATTGCCGCCGCGTTGGCCGCAGGCGGGCAGACCATCGCGGCCGCCGGCTTCGTGCTCGATTACCTCGAGGCGCGCCACGCCGAGACGCTGGCGCCGATCGGCTCGCTGAAGGACGGTCCGGTCCGGATGCTGGTGGCGGCAAGGCTCGGCACCACGCGTCTGATCGACAACATCGCGGTGTAGCCAGAGCGTTTTCAAGCGAAGTGGATACCCGTTCGCGTGAAGAAAACGCGTCAAACAAGACCCTGGAGCTTCGGCTCAGCTTCGATCAGAACCGAAGGATGCTCCAGTCGCGCCCTACAGCAGTCCGAGATCGCGCAGTTCCCGGCGCATCGGTTCCGGCATTGAAGCGACGCCCTTCTCCGCGGTCTTGCCCAGATCGGGCGGCGCCGCGTCGGGCTTCAGGTAGCGCCAGCCCTGGAACGGCCGCATCGGCCGTGGCGACACCGCGATCACCTTGGGCTGCATGACGATGCGGCAGCGGCCGATGCCAT
>CAZDEZ010000021.1:0-58611 GCA_964504705.1 uncultured Bradyrhizobium sp. | reverse complement strand
GCAGGTCGGCGGTGGACTGCAGCGAGAGGAGGTTCTGACGAACTGACGCCGAGAGGACGATACCGGACATTTTTCATACCTTTCTGGTCTGAAAGAACACAAACGAGGTCCCGACCCTTCGGTCGAGCGACGGCCCACTCTGAAAGCAAGATTCTAAAAAAGCATGAATTTGGCCGGGGCGACCGACCAGAAAGGCGTTAAGGCGGCATTTACCGCAACAAGGCGCGTCTCTCCGCAGTTCTACTGAGGAAAACCCAGAATTCGGCGCCACGGGCGCGTTTCGAGGCACCGGCCGTTCACCATTGGTTAACTATGATCGGAAAGGATTGTTGCCGCATCGGCCAGGATCCGCGCGCCGGCGCGCGAAAAGCCGACGTTTCCTTGGCGAAATGCGCGGCAATGGAGAATCAGGCATGGCCTTGAAAGTCGAACTGAAGCCACACGAGCGAATCATCATCGGCGCCTGCGTCATCACCAACAGCGACCAGCGCGCGCGCCTCCTGATCGACGGCGACCGCATTCCGATCCTGCGCGAGAAGGACATCCTGACCCCCGACACCGCGGACACGCCGGCCAAGCTGGTCTATCTCGCGGTGCAGCTGATGTATCTGTCGCCCGATCCGATGGCGCATCATCCGACCTATTTCAGCCTGGTGCGCGATATCATCACGACGATGCCGAGCACGTGGCCGTTCATCGAAGGCATCAACAACCACATCCTCAACGGCGATCTCTATCACGCGCTGAAGGAAGCCAAGAAGCTGATCGGTCACGAGGACCAGTTGCTCGAAAGCGCCCGCAACCTGCAGGGCCCGGAGGCCGCAGCAGGACGCAAGTCCGCCTAGGCAGTTCGCATCGCCACCGAACCAGAAGGCCCGCTCACGCGGGCCTTCTTGCTTTGGCGAATGGCTGCGGCCTGCGCTGCAAATCAGATCGGCAGGAACTTGGTCAACGTGGTCTGGTACAGCAACGACGTCGTCTGATACGACGCCTGCAGTGCGGTCTGCAGCGCGAGAATCTTGGTCGCGACCTCGTCCTGGTTGATGCCTTCTATCGAGTCCAGCATCGTCTGCGCCATGCCCTTAAGCTGGGTCTGGCGGTCGGTCGCAGCCTTGATGGCGGTTTGCGCGCCGGCGAATTCGGCCTGCATGTCCTGGATCGACTGCTGGCCGGTTTGCGGAGCCAGATTCGTCGAAATGCGCTGCTGCAGCGCGTTGACCTGCGCGCCGGCGTTGGGGTTGGCAGTGTTGGTGGTGACGGCAGCGTAGACCGCGACGTTCTGCAGCTGGTAGCGCAGCGCTTCCTCGTTGGCGCGCGCGCCATACTGCACGTTGATCGATTGATCGACGCGCGCAACTGCCGTGCCCCGCGCCGAACCTGCGCCGTTCTCGCCGGTATACCATGAGACAGTGTTGGCCGCCGTGCCGCCAATCAGCGCGGTGGCGGTGCTGAATGGCGGGCCGGCCACGCGCAGCGGCGCCGGATTGGCCGAGACCGTCGGGCCGAAGCCGAGCGCGGCGAATGCTGCCGCGTTCGAGCTGGTCACCGACAGACTCTGCCCGTCGGCGCCATGCAGCGTGATGGCGCCGCCGCCGACGGTCGACGCGTTCTTCGTTCCCGTGATCTGGTCGATCTTCGCCAGCATCGCCTGCACGCTGTCGGTGACGTTGAGCTGGTTGCCGGTTGCTCCCGATGCCACGAAGGTGATCGCGGTGCCGTTGACGGTGATGGTGTCGCCGGCGGCAAACCCCGCTGTCAGCGAATCCGTTCCCGCCAAGCCCGACAGCGCGGTGTTGCCGGTGATCGGCGCCGGCACGACGTCCTGGTTGTTGACGGCAACGCCGCCGATCGAGGCCGACGGGTTGAAGAAATCCTTCGACGCGGCGATCGCGGAAGCCGCCACCAGCGCGGTGTCGCCGAGCTTCTGGATCGAGGTGTTCAGCGCCGCCTGCAGATTCGCCGTGGTTGCGACCGTATCGACGCCGATCAGGAACGAGCCGGCCGGCGCAGGACTGGTCGCCGTAGCCGTCAACGTGATCTGCTCGCTGGTGCCGTCGGGCAGATCGAGATTGAAGGTGATCTTGTCGCCGCCGTTCGGATTGGTGGCGCCGAGATCGACCGACGCCGACGGCGGCACGCCTGCTGGCTGCGTTACCGTCGCGCCGGTCAGCGACGAGGTGATCGGACCGAGCTTGAAACCGAACGGCGAAGCGTCCTCGGAAATCGCGGTCACTGTCGTCGTCAGCGGCGGCGACGACACCGTCAGGCGCCCCATGTTGCCGGTGCCCTGATCGGCCTGCCGCCGCTCGTCGATCAGCTGCTTCAGCCCGGCCTGCGCGCCGCTGCCGTAGAGCATGACGTCGGCCGGCACTGTCGCTGCCGTGTCGGAGGCGCGTCCGGAAAACAGATAGCGGTCGCCGGACTGGCTGTTGAGCAGCGACACCGCGTTGGCGAATGCCGCCTGCGCCGTGATCTGGCCCGAGGTCTGGCCGTTGTTGTTGAGCACGATGGTGGACGACGCCGCCGACGCTTTCACGCTCTGCCCGATGTTGATCATGCCCTGCAGCGCCAGATTGACGACGCTGACGCGTGTGTTGACGTTGACCGCGGTGTCCGCGAACGCGTCGATGCTCGTGATCTGCGCGCGCAGGCTGAGCGCAAAGCCGCGATCGGGCCCCTGCCCTGCGTAGGTGGTCGATACCCGGCCGCTGGCGAGCTGCTGCGTCAGGTCGTTGAGCTGATTGCGCAGATTGACGATCGCCGATCCGATATAGGCGGTCTTGCCGTTGACGCCGTCGATAGCCATGGGCTCCTCACATCGCCTGGATCAGCGTGTCGTACATCTGCTTGATGGACGACATGACGCGCGCATTGGCCGAATAGGCGTTCTGCAGGGCCAGCAGATGCGCCATCTCGTCGTCGATGTTGACGCCGGACGTCGCGGTCACCTTTTCCTTCAGCGTGCTGAGCACGACGTTCTGCCCGTCGGCAAGCTGCTTGGCGGCAGTTGCGGCCTCGCCCTGCTGGCTGAGAATCTGCCGCACGAAATTCGTCAACGTGCCCGAGAACGGCGCGCCGGTCGTGCCAATGCCGGTCTGCGGCGTGTAGCGGAACGTGCCGGTCGAGAGCTGGTTGAGCACGAAGTTGGCGCGGACGTTGTCTCCCGCCGGCGTCAACGGATTGGTGGAGTACACGACTGTACGCGAGGGATCGCCGAGCAGCGCGGTGTTAATGCTGATGCGGCCGGCAAGGCCGATCATCTGCAAGCCGGCCGCGCCGATCGCGCCGGAATAGGCCTTGCCGTTGTCGGTGAAGAACGGCAGCTCGGGATTGCCTGACGTGAGCGACGTCATCGTGGTCGTGACCGAAGCAGCAAGCACGTCTGAGCGGTTCGGCGCGCCGTCGTCGAGCACGCGCAGCGTCGAGCCGGACGGATTGGCAAACTGCAGGTCGGCGCTGCCGAGCGCGGCGTTGAGCTGCGACACTACGGACGCCATGCCGGCGGAAAAGTCGACGCCCAGCACCTCGTCGTTGGGGTCGAGGGTGGCGTTGTTGGACAGCGGCAACAGGCCCGGATCGTCGACGCGGACGATCGACAGGTTGTGCGTGGTGTTGGTGGTGTTGTCCCTGTAGGTGATGTGAATGACGTTGCCGCCCTGCAGCCCAGCGAGCTCGAGATCGTAACCGGCCGCAGGCAGCACCGACGCCGGCGCCGCGACGCCGTCGGTCGTCTTGTCCGACAGCGCGCTCGACATGGCGGCTGCAAACTGGTCGATCTGGGTCTGCGCCTTCACCAGCGTGTTGTCGCGCAGCTCGAGATAGGCCGCGATCTTGCCGGAGCGGAACGAATTGGTGGACACCAGATCGTAGTCGCCGCCATGCGGGAAGTTGATCTTCAGCGTGCCGACATTGCTCTGGGCCGGATTGTTGCTGTACAGCGCGTTCGGCGTCATCGTCCCTTGCGGATTGAACGCCAGGGTCGCCGCTTCGGTGCCGACCAGTTGCACGCCGGAATTGGTGAACACCGTCACCTGGTTGAGGTTGTTGGTGACCACGCGGATGTCCATCAATTCGGACAGCTGGTCGATGTACTGGTCGCGCTGGTCGAGCAGCGCAGCGGTGGCTCCGTCGGTCTTGCCGCTGGCCTGCAACTGGGTGTTGATCGCCGCGATCTGTTTCAGCGCATTGTTGGCGACGATGACGGACTCGTTGATTCCCGTCTCGGCATTGGCGCGCAGGTTCTGGATGCCCTGCGTCGTCGAATTGAGCTCCTGGGCCAGCGACGCGCCGGCGTTGACGGCGCCGATGCGCGCCGATTGCGAGTCGGGGCTGGTGGAAAGGCCCTGCAGCGCGGTGAGGAAGGCGTTGAACGCGCTTTCGATCGTGCCGCTTTCGGCCGGGTTGCCGTAGACGCCCTGCAGATTGGACAGGAAGGTCGATCGGATGCTGGCATAGGCGGCGCCCGACGCTTCGGTTCGCACCTGGCTCTGCAGATAGTAGTCGAGCTGGCGGTTGACGCCGTTGATGAGAACGCTCGAGCCATAGTCGCCGGTCGAGCCAGTGACCTGGTTGACGGTCTTCTTGACGTAGCCCGGCGTCTCCGCGTTGGCGACGTTGGACGAGACCAGCGCGAGCGAATTCTGCGTCGCGCGCAGGCCCGACATTGCGGTGGAAAGGGCTTGGCTTAGACCCATGACTGACTACCCGTGCCGTTTCCCGTACTGCGATTACCGCATGACGTTGAGCAGATCCTGCACCATCGAGTTGGCGGTGGTGATCACCTTCGTGTTCGCCGAATAGGCCTGCTGGGTCACGATCAGCTTGGTGAATTCGTCGGCGATGTCGGTGTTGGAACTCTCGAGCGACGAGCCCACGATGGTGCCGGCCTTGCCGAACAGCGCCTGGCCGGATTCGTCGGTCGCCTCGAACGCGCCGCCGTTGACGCGCTTGAGGAAGTTGGTGCCGTTGAAGCTCGCGATCGAGATCAGCGCGAGATCGAGGTTGCGGCCGTTGGAATAGTTGCCAACGATGCGGCCGTTGGTCGAAACGCCGACCGACTGCAGCTGACCGGCCGGGAAGCCGTCCTGCTGGATCTGGTTGACCTGCACGTTGCCGTTGGCATCGGCAAATTGCGTCACGCCGCCGGTGCCGAAGCTGATGACGGGACTGCCGAGCGATATGCCGTTGACGGTCACGTTGTTGAGCGTGACCGAGGCGATCGCCGGCGACATCTGGCCGGCCGCCGAGAACGTGAAGTTCTGGTTGACGTTCTGCCAGGCGACGTTGGTGCCGGTCGCGTTCGCATTGACCTGGTAGAACAGGTTCCAGGTGTCGGTGTGGCCGGAGCCGAGCGAGGCGCTGTCGATCTTGGCCCAGCGGAACTGCAGGTTCACCGGCGCGCCCGAGACGTCATAGGCCGTGACCGCGCCGCCCGAGACCGACTCGTCGAGGAAAGTGGAGTTGTCGTTGCCGATCACCTGGCCGGTACCGACCGTGCCGCCGCCGCCGCGCGTTGCAGTCGCGGTGCCAGTGAAGCCGAGGGCAGCAAAGGCCGTCGAGTTGGAGCTGGTCACCGAGAGATCGGAGGTGGTGCCGGAATGCAGCGTGATCGAACCGCTCGCGATCGAGGAGGGAATCGCGGTGCCGGTGATGGAGTCGATCTTGGCCAGCAGCGTGGTGATGTTGTCGGTGATGTTGAGCTGGTTGCCGACGGCGCCCGCCGCCACGAAGGTCACGACGGTGCCGTTCACGGTGATGGTATCGCCGGCGATGAAGTTGGCGCTGATCGAGTCGGTGCCTGCTGCGCCGTTGAGCAGCGTGGCCCCGGTATTCGGAACCGAAGGCGTGTCCTTGTTGTTCTGTACCGTGCCCGAAGTCGAAGTGTCGGTGTAGGGCGCGGCCGGCGTGCCCAGCACCACAGGGTTATAGCCGGAGGTGTACGAGGCCGGCGCCAGCAATTCCGAGCCCGGCACGGAGGTGTCGTGCTTGGTGGTCAATGGATAGCTTGCGAGGTTGGCGCGGTAATCGATCTTGGTGGTTTCCTGCGCGGGCAGGAAGTCGTTCTGGAACTTCAGCACCTGGGGCGACGAACCGGTCGGGTTGCCGGTGGTCGGATCGATCGGCACTCCTTCGAGGTAGAAGCCGGCGCCGTTGACGAGATAGCCGCTCTTGTCGAGCTGGAAGTCGCCGCGGCGGGTGTAACGGTCGACGCCGTCGAACACCGGCGTGCCGTCGGTGAAGTTGGAGGGCTTCTGTACCGCGAAGAAGCCGTTGCCGTTGATGGCCATGAAGGTCGCGACCTGGGCCGATTGGACGTCGCCCTGCACCGAGTTGGTCGAGCGCGACTGCGTGGTGACGCCGCCGGCGAGCTGCGCGGTGAGCGCGGTCTGCGGGATCAGGTCGAGGAAGGAGGTGTCGATGCGCTTGAACGCGGTCGTCTGCGAGTTGGCGATGTTGCCCGAGACGTTTTCCAGGGCGTAGGAATTGGCGCGCAGGCCGCCCACCGACGTCGTAAGTGCGCCGAAGATACCCATGACACGTTCTCCACATTCGATCCGCGCGGCCTCGCCGCATCCGGCCGAGCCGTCGCAAGCGCCGTGCCAAAGTGGAAATTCTCGTGATGTCAGCTAGTTAAGCAAAAGACCCCGGTCGCAGGACCAGGGCCTAAATTGCCGGGCCGGGCAACAATTGCCGACCCGCGATCAGGAGGCCGAGGGGGCCTGCGGCTTGAACACCAGCGCAAAGCCGTCGATGCAGTAGCGCAGGCCCGTGGGCTTGGGGCCGTCGTCGAAAACGTGGCCGAGATGGCCGCCGCAGCGGCGGCAATGAACCTCGATCCGCTTCATTCCGTAGGAGCGGTCCTCGGTGCGGCCGAGCGCGTTGTCGATCGGCTGCCAGAAGCTCGGCCAGCCGGTGCCGCTGTCGAACTTGGTGTCGGACGAAAACAGCGGCAGGTCGCAACCGGCGCAGGCAAAGATGCCCTTGCGATTCTCCTTCAAGAGCGGGCTGGTGAACGGCCGCTCGGTGCCGTGCTTGCGCAGGATCTCGTACTGCATCGGCGTCAGTTGCGCGCGCCACTCGGCGTCGGTCTTCTCGACCTCGAATTTTCCGGCGGCATGTGCCGGCTCGGAGCGGAGCCAGCGGAACGTGAAGAGGCCGAACAGGCCGGCGGCTGAAGCAAGCAAGATGCGGCGGTCCATCTGTTTTCTCCGTACGGGCGGGTTTGCCCGAAATACGGCTCGCACGGCGCCGAAGTTACACGGATCGCCGGTCGCCTGCCTCACATTAATGCGAGGACGGGCCGGCCTCGTGCTCGCCGGCGGTTGCGGACGGCGGGGCCGTCCGCGGACGGGGTTGGCCCGGCGGCCCACGCCGCGGCGGGCTGCGGGTTCCGGCCTGACGGTTGGCCTCCGCCAGCCGCGCCTCGCGCTGGCGTTCTTTCAGCCGCGCCCGCTCGCGGTAGCGCGCGAGCGCGCCGGCTGCGGCAGAACTGCCGCGGGTCCATTTGCCGATCAGGTGGCCCGCAACGCGGCCGGTGGGCCCGCCGGCCCAGACCAGTTCGAACGGCGAAAACAACCGCCAGCGCTCGTCGCCCCACAGGATGCTGCGCGCCACCAGAAGTCCCGCCATGGCCGAACTGCCGATGCCCTGGCGGCCGAAGCCGCTCGCCACCCAGAGTCCCTTGCGCAACTGCCCGACCTGCGGCATGCCGTGCACCGTGAGCCCGACCGGGCCGCCGAACACGTCCGCGATCGCGACCTTGCCGAGGCGAGGAAACACCGTGTCGATGCGGCGCTGGATGACGGAAGCAAAGCGCTTCGGACGCGCGTCCCAGGTGGTTTCGGGGCTCGCCCACATCAGGCGGTCGCCATCGACGACGCGGAAATGGTCGATGCCGTCGGAATCCATCACCGATCCCTTGTAGGCGACGACTTCATTGAGCCGCTCGCCGAGCGGCTCGCTAACCGCCGCATAACGCCATACCGGCAGCAGCGTTTCCGACAGCCGCCGCAAGGGTGCGCCGAGATGGACGTTGCCGCACAGCACGATGTGCGAGGCGCGCAGCCGCGCCGACGGCGTCACGATGCGCTTGCGGATCCCGGACGGATCAATGCTGACCACCGGCGTGTCCTCGAAGATGCGCGCGCCGGCGCGCCGCGCCAGCGCAGCCAGCCCATGGACGTATTTGCGGGGATCGAGCTGGAACGCCCGGGGATAATGGATGCCGTGGAAATAGCGGTCGGTGCGCAGTTCGCTGCGCACGCGATCGACCTGCCAGCCCTCCACCTCGGTGTCGAGATCTCCGGACAGCGTCTGCAACCGGCTGATCAGGGCCTCGCCGGCGTCGACATTGCTGACTTCCAGCGCGCCCTCGCTCAAGGCGATGCCGGGCATCGCCTCTTCCGTCGCGGTGGCGCGGACATACTCGGCGCCCTCCTTCGACAAGGTCCACAGTTCCCTCGCATCCTCGATCCCGACCCGCTCGATCAGATCGGCCACGGGCAGGCCGAAACCGGGCATCACCGTGCCGAGATGATGGCCGGAAGCGCCCCAGCCGACATGGCGCCCCTCCAGCACCGCGATGCTGGCGCCGAGGCGCGCGGCTTCCAGCGCCACCGTCAGCCCGGCCAGGCCCGCGCCCACGATGGCGATGTCGACGTCGAGGTCGAAGGACAGCCGTGAGCGCGGCTGTTGCGCTGCGGCGTCATATCCATTCGTCATACTTGTGGAAGCCTCGCTCATGGCGTTTTCTTAGACTGACGATGCGGCGCTTGTCACCTTGTCCTGAGGGCTGGCTTGTAGTTAATCCGCGGGAATCAGGACGATCAGAGACCTCCGCCCATGCGCCGTTTGATGCTGCTCCGTCATGCCAAGACCGAGACTGATGCGCCTTCCGGGCAGGACCATGACCGCCGCCTCGACGACCGCGGCCGCAGCGACGCCGGCGAGATCGGCCATTTCATCGCCCGTCACCCGCCCTTCCCCGAACTCGTGCTGGTGTCGAGCGCCGTCCGCGCGCAGCAGACCTGGAATCTGGTGTGGGAGGCGATGCAGGACCGCGTACCGGCGCCGGAGGTGGAGACGCTCGAGGAGCTCTACGGCGCCGAGCCGACGGAGTTGCTGCGAATCGTGCGGATGGCGTCCAGCTCCGATCCGAAACAGCTGATGCTGGTCGGGCACAATCCGGGCATGCACGAACTCGCGCTGATGCTGGCTGGCGACGGCGACAAGACATCGCGCAAGGCGCTGGAGGACAATCTTCCGACCTCGGGCCTTGCCGTCCTCGACTTCGACACCGACGACTGGACCGACGTGGCGTTCCGCCGCGGCAATCTCGTGCGGTTCGTCAGTCCGAAACTGCTGCGGCAGATGTCGAAGGATTAACCGCCAGCCGGCGGGCGTGATAGGCTCGGCGGTGAAATGTGGGAGGCGATAGATGTTCAAGTCGATTCTCGTGCCGATCGATCTGGCCGACACGGATCTCGCACGGCCCGCGATCGCCACCGCCGCGACGCTGTCGCAGGCGATGAACGGTTCGGTCCGGCTGCTCAACGTACTTCCGATGACGCCGGTGATGCTCGCCGAATACGTTCCGGCCGATTTCGACAACCAGCAACGCCAGACCTCGGAAGAGGCGCTTGCCATCGTCGCCGGCGAATCCGGCATCGAGGCGTCGCGCATTTCCTACGTGGTGCGGCAGGGCGGCATCTATCACGAGATCCTGGAAGAAGCCGCCAGCATGAAGGCCGACCTGATCGTGATGACCTCGCACCGGCCGGCGATGCGAACCTATTTCCTCGGTTCGAACGCCGGCCATGTCGTGCGTTACGCCAAATGCTCGGTGCTGGTGGTGCGGCATTAGGGTCCGCCCAAAACAAAAAAAGCGAAAACAACCCCATGCAAAGTAGCCGGGCCGGCCCGGCCGCTCCAATGCGCGCCGGCTGAATGCGCGCTCAGCGCATCCGTCCGAGCTCCGGGTTGGCGTTGCCCCATACCGCGTCCTCGATATGGCTGCGGTGCAGGCCGATGTCGCGCAGCTCACGATCGTTCATCGCCCGCAGCGCTTTGATCGCTTCCCGGCGTACCCAGTAGGCGGCAAGGCCGTTGGCCCAGTTGCCGAGCATGCGGGTGAAACCGCCGAAGGCGGTCGCGGGAGCGGATGGTGCAGTCGTGTAGATCGTGGTCATTTCAGTCTCCAGTCGTGATGCAGCGGCCAAGCACCGCCCTCGACGCGAACGCTGCGAAATGCGCTCGCGCCTTGTTCTCGGATTGCTCTCGCCTCCTCGGTGCAATCTCGGGCTTGATGAACCCTAGATGATCCCGTAATTGTATCGGTGCAAGGAAAACATTGCTCTCGGTGCAATAATGTCGCGCTTCGAATACATCAGGCTTGCCGACGCCGTCGCTGCCGATATCGCGGGCGGCGCCCTCAAACCGGGCGATCGCCTGCCGCCGCAGCGGGCGTTTGCGTACGAGCGCAAGATCGCCGCTTCCACCGCCAGCCGCGTCTACACGGAATTGTTACGGCGCGGCCTCGTCGTCGGCGAGGTCGGTCGCGGCACCTTCGTTTCAGGCGAATCGCGGCACCCGATCGCAACGCTGCCGCACGAGCCGCGCGCCGTGCGGATCGACCTCGAAATCAACTATCCGATGCTGCCGACCCAGGCGGCGATGATCGCCAAGAGCCTCGCCGGGCTCGAGCGCGCCGAGGCGCTCGACATCGCGCAGCGCCAGGGCTCCAGCGGCGGAACGCAGGCCGCGCGCAATATCGCCTCCGGCTTCATGGCGCGCCCGGGCTGGACTCCCAACTCGGAGCAATTTGCCTTCACCGCCAACGGACGTCAGTGCATTGCCGCGACGCTCTCCGCGCTGGTGCCCGCGGGCGGCCGCTGCGGCGTCGAGGCCCTCACCTATCCCTTCATCAAGGGCATTGCCGCCCGGCTCGGCATCACGCTGGTGCCGCTCGCCATGGACGCCCAGGGCGTGCGGCCGGACTCCGTGCAGAAGGCGCATCGCGAGGGCCAACTGTCGGCGCTCTACATTCAGCCGACGATCCAGAATCCGCTCGGCATGACCATGCCGGCGGCGCGCCGCGCCGACCTGATGCGCGTCGTGGAGAAGCTCGACCTCACCGTGATCGAGGACAGCGTCTACGGCTTCCTGTCCGACGAGGCGCCGATGGCGGCGATGGCGCCGGACCGCTGCGTTGTGCTGGATTCGCTGTCGAAGAAGGTAGCGCCGGGCCTGGCGCTCGGTTTCATCGTCGCGCCGCCCCGCCTGCGCGAAAACATCCTCAACTCGATCCGCTCGGGCGGCTGGACCGCCTCGGGCTATGCCTTTGCCGCCGGGCAGCGGCTGATGGGCGACGGCACCGCCACCGAACTGATCCGGCTCAAGCGCGCCGATGCGCAGCGCCGCCAGCAGATGGCGGCCGAGCGCCTCGCCGGTTTCGAGATCCAGGCGGACAGGAAGTCCTATCACCTCTGGCTGTCGCTGCCGCAGCACTGGCGGTCGCAGAGCTTCGTCGCCGCCGCGGCGCGCCGCGACATCGCGCTGACGCCCTCGACCACCTTCTGCATCACCCCCGGCCACGCCCCCAACGCGGTGCGGCTCGCGCTTGCGGCGCCCGCCATCGAGCAACTCGATTTCGCGCTGCGTACGCTCGCCGACATCCTGCGCACGCAGCAGGACGATTTCGACTCGACGGAGTAGGCGATAGCGCTTTCAAGCGAAAGCCTGCCCCGGACTTGATCCGGGGTGGGTACCGGTTCGCGTAAAGAAAACGCGTAAGAAGGGAGCATGGCCGGCTCACGGCCATTCCGCGACGAAGCCTTGCGCCATGTAGGGCGCGATCTTGTCCCATTCGCGCAGTACGCGGCGACGGAATTCGGGATCGGTGTGCCAGAGTTCGCGCGGCGTCGCGAAAGCGTCGATGGTGACCAGCATCTTCGTCACCTCGGGCCAGTGCCGGTGCAGCGTCATGGCATAGCGCCGCGCCGTCCAGCTGTTGCCGAGGCAGATCACGCTGCGGACGTTGCGCAGCCCAAGCGTGGCGTCGATCACCAACAGCGAGAAAATCACGTTCTCGCCGGTGTTCGTCGCGCGATGCTCCTCGAGGATCGCCTCCGCCGGTACGCCGCCAGCGACCATCGCGCGCTTGATGATCTCGCATTCGGACCGCGTCGATCCCGGCGTCACGCCGCCGCTGACGATGGCGATGCGCCAAAGCCCCTCACGCCACAGCGCGCAGGCCTTTTCCGCGCGCAGGCCGGCGTTCTCGCGGGTACCGAACACGAACAGGAGATCGGCCGGCACGAGGTCGGTGTCGGCAAAGTGCGTTGCATTGATTGCAGCGATCTCCGCCGCATTGGGTATGCGATTGCTGCGATCCTGCGCCACGACGCTCCGTCCTTTCGCCGGCGGCACAGTGCCGTGCCCGGCGATGCGGGCGAAGTCACGTTTGATGTCGCTTTGCTACGGCAGCAGCATCCTCGGCAGTTGGTCGAAGGTGTAGACGACAGGCCGGTTGCGCCGGATGAAGCCGCCGATCTGCCAGTAGAACAGCAGCGAAAAGCCGACGAGGAACAAGGCGCCGACATGCTCGCCGGTGGCAACCGCCCGGACGAACAATCCGACCATCGCGGCCGCCAGCAGGCCGACGACCGCGAGCGCCGCGGCGTAGGTAGCGGACGACAGCCCGCCCGTCAGTTGCGCGGTGCTTCCTGCAACGGCCATGCGCGCGTGCAGGGCCTGGATGAAGGCACGGTAGCCATCGTCCTGCGGCGTCATCAGCGACGCCGTTTGCCAGTTGGTCGACACGATCCTGATGTGGCCGGCGCTCCTGTGCCAGATATCGGCGCGGAAACGACGCGACTGCATCGAGGTCGGCCTGAACGACAGGCGCACCGCAGCGATGTCGCGATACTCCCACACACCGGATCGGCCCGCGATCTCCCACGACAGGCCTTTGTCGGTCAGCTCGAACTGGTGCGCCGATCCGATCAGCGATGCCTTGTAGGCGTAGCGGATGCCGGGACGGTCGTCGGCCGCCTCGTCCAATGGCTCTTTCAGGTCGGTTGGCAATTCGGCTCCTCGGCTTCCCCGCGCGCTTGCGCCGCGCGCCCTGCTTATCCTACAAACCGCAGATGGCCGAAACGACTTATTTTCCGCGCCGCCTGATCCTGGGTGGCGCCGTCATCACGGGGGTTCTGCTGGCGCTCGCCGTCCACATGCTGGGCGCGCGCTACGGGCTCGACCTCGGCGGCCTGTGGCGAAGTGACACGCAGAGCTTCATGCCGGCGGGCGCCGCGATCGCCTGGTGGCTGATCGCGACCGTCGGCTTTTCCGGCGGCTATTTCACCGCGACGCTGATGGACAGCGCGGCGTCCGGGCAGATCCCGCAGCGCATGCGCCAGTTCCTGATCGCGATCGGCGTGCTGGTGCTGGCCGGCGCCGGGCAGGCCGCCTCCGCGCCGAGCCCGCTGCCGACGGTGTCCGGCGTGCTCGCCGGCCTCGCGGCGCTGTGCCTGGGAGCCGTGGTGGCGTTCTGCGGCGCCTATTTCGCACTGCGCAAGGCGTAATGCTGCCCGGCCACATGCGCGATATTTCCTGTTTCGATGAACGCGCCTCGCCCAGTTCGAACGGGACAACGAGTTCGATCATGAACGGCGCATGAATGCAGCAAACAGCGCAACCGGAACCGGGCTGGCAACAGTTTGACCGTGGTCAAGCGACCCGATTCGACTTCCCCGCGTTAAGGCTTATGTACGCAGTGTGACAACGACCGCGCACCGAGGCCGAAAGCAGGGCTGTCAAGGACTGCACAAGCCGCCGGTTTTGCCTTATGGGTCTGGCGCGACGGTGCGATGGACCGTTACCTGTCATCCCGTGACAGGCTCTTCAATTGCCGCCCCGCCGGGAGGATGAATGTCAGGACTGCCGGCCGCGCTGAAGCGCGGCTTCAAGGAAAAGATCGGCTGGAAGCGGGTCGGCATCGCTGCGAGCCTCCTGATCATTGCGCTCGCGATCACGCATCTGGTGCGCACGCTGAAGGGCGTCGACGGCGCTGTCATCGTGGTGGCGCTGACCGAGATCGCGCCGCATCGCATCGCGCTCGCCGCGCTCTGCGTGGTCGGCGCCTTCTGCACGCTGACCTTTTACGATTTTTTCGCGCTGCGCACGATCGGCAAGAACCACGTACCCTACCGCATCGCCGCGCTCTCCAGCTTTACCAGCTACACCATCGGCCACAACATCGGCGCCACCGTTTTCACCGGCGGCGCCATCCGCTTCCGTATCTACTCCGACTACGGCCTGTCCGCGATCGACGTCGCCAAGATCTGCTTCCTGTCCGGCCTCACCTTCTGGCTCGGCAATCTGTTCGTGCTCGGCATCGGCATGACCTGGCACCCTTGGGCCGCCTCCGCCATCGACCTCTTGCCGGACGAGATGAACCGGCTGATCGGCATCGGCTGTCTCGCCGGCATCGCCGCCTACCTGGTGTGGCTGAAGGCAGGCACCAGGCGCCGCGTGCTCGGCCAGAACGGCTGGAAAGTGGCGCTGCCCTCGGCGCGGCTCACGCTGCTGCAGATCCTGATCGGCGTCGTCGATCTCGGTTTCTGTGCGCTCGCGATGTACCTGCTGATGCCGATGCAGCCGCACATCGATTTCGTGTCGCTGGCGGTCGTGTTCATCCTGGCCACGCTGCTGGGCTTCGCCAGCCACGCGCCGGGCAGCATCGGCGTATTCGACGCCGCGATGCTGGTGGCGTTGCCGCAGTTCGGCAAAGAACATTTGCTGGCGACGCTGGTGGTGTTCCGCATCCTCTACTTCCTGATCCCGTTCGGCATCTCGATTTCCATCATGGGCACGCGCGAGCTCTGGCTCAGCGTGGTGCAGCCATGGCAGGAGCGCAGACGGATGAATGAGGCCCGCGCGGCGGCAGCCAGCGCGGCCGCCGTGCGGCAGCCGGTCCAGGGCCGGCAGGAGATCAGGGGCCGGGAAGCGAGGGGCGGCAGGTAACGGCGACGTTATCGGAACCGCCGCTGCTTTGGGCTATTCGACACGAGGCTGTTCTCTTATTTCTGCCTTACCGCTAACGTTCAACGCGCCATGGCAAGAATAGCTTTCCGTTCGCTCGCCCTCGTGGCGCTGTTCATGAACCTGTCTGTCGCGCTGCCGGTCTCGCCCGCCGCGGCGCAGACCGCAGTTCCCCTGCAGATTTCCTGGGAGGTGCGCAACCGCTTCCGCCTGTTCCGCGAGGAGCGCGATTTCCTGCTGCATGTCGACGCCGGCCGCGGCCGTAATGTGCTTGCCGCAGAGCAGATCCTGGCGGCGCAGAGCGACGGCCGCGGCTGGGCGCGCAACACCGTCGGCCGGCTCTGCATCGACGTCAACGGCCGCGTCAGCGAGCCCTGCACCCGCGACAACGTGAAGGAGAGCTATCTGACACCGGTCGACCATCCGGTGACGGTCCGCCTCGCCGGCCAGGTGCCCGTCGGCGCCACCTGCGGCTGGACCGTGGACGACGGCGACGGGCCGACCGTCTCGACCTTCGATTGCGCCGAACCGGTCAACATGCGCGTGCGCTACGGCCGCACCACGGTCGTCACCGCCGACGTCGCCAGCGCCGAGGGCACCCAGCGCGTCGCCACCGAGATCGCGGTGCGCGACATCCTGATCGCCGGGCTCGGCGACAGCATCGCCTCCGGCGAGGGCAATCCGGACCGGCCGATCGCGCTGTCCGACGAAGGTTTCTGCTTCCGCTATTATCTGTCCGCCGCGACCTCGCAGTATTACCGGCCGAGCCGCGCCGGCTACCGGGGCGGCCGCGCCTGCGAGGCGCCGGACTCGCTGCAGGTATGGCAGCGCCAGAGCGCCCACTGGTTCAACGCAGCCTGCCACCGTTCGCTCTACAGCTACCAGACCCGCGCGGCGCTGCAGCTGGCCGTGCAATATCCGCACGTCGCGGTGACCTATCTGCCGCTGGCCTGCACCGGCGCCACCATCGCCGACGGCCTGTTCGGATCGCAGCGCGCGCGCGAATGTCCGCCGTCGAAGTCGAACGCACCGTGCAAGGGCACGGTGAACGGCCAGCTCGCCGAACTGCGCGAGGCGCTCACAGCTGCCCAGCGCCGCCAGCCCGAGCGCCGGCTCGATCTCGTGCTGCTGTCGATCGGCGCCAACGACATCTATTTTTCCGGCCTCGTCGCCGACGTCATCGTCGACTACCCGACCGAGCGCGTGCTGTTCCGCCGCGGCGGCGTGATGGCGACGGTGGACGATGCCCGCAGCGTGCTGGTGCAGGAGCTGCCGCGCGGCTTCGCCAAACTGCGCGAGGCGCTGCGTCCGCTGGTCGGCGATCTCTCGCGCGTCGTCTACACCTCCTACGCCAATCCGACCCTCAACGAGAGCGGCGGCCCCTGCCCCGGCGGCCGCGCCGGATTCGAGATCCATCCCTCCTTCAACGCCGAGCCGCGACGGCTCGCCACCGTTTCGGCATTCGTCCAGAACGAGTTCCTGCCGCAGCTCAAGGCGATCGCGCTGTGCCAGGACGGCATTATCTGCCGCAACCCGCAAGGCGACCGCATGACGTTCGTGGATGCCCATCAGGTCGCGTTCGCCGGCCACGGTTTCTGCGCCCGCGCGCAGACCGATCCGGAGTTCGACCGCGCATGTTTTGCCGGCACCGGCGAGAGCTTCAATTCCGACATCGTGGTTGCCGCCAGCCAGCCGATGGTCTGCGGCCGCAGCCCGAGCGAATACCGCGCCTACCTGCCCCGCGCGCGCTGGGTCCGCGACGCCAATGACAGCTACTTTGCCGCGATGACCTACCCGCAGGGTCTGCCGTCCAACATGCAGCCGACCGACATCCACGACGCCACCTGGGGCGTGCTGTCGGCGGTCTACGGCGGCGCGGTGCATCCGAGCGCGGAAGGCCACGCCGTGATGGCGGACGCCGCCTTCCCTGCCGCTGCCGCCGTGCTGCAGCTCGATACGGAAGTGACCTCGCAGCCGTTGACGCCGCTCGAGGGACGCTGAGACCAGCGCGTGCACTCATCAAAACGACTGTCCGCTTCAAGGGATCAACGCGGACATGCTTCGCGGATGCCCCTTCCGCAAAGGGCCTGCGATTCTGCTATGCTGCCTCATCGGTAGATGCTTCACGACTGCGCCGGACCCGCAGTCTTTGATGTGACGATGTTTAGCATCTCGCAAGTCGTCCCGGCGAGCCGATTTGGCCGGCGCGTTCCATCGCGCTCGGCGCGGTGTTCCGGCAATCCGCTCGGATGGACGGCGTCAACCGCTTCTGGCACTTGCCCGCTCGCCTGACCTGGAAGCCAGCGCCTCGCGGGCGCTGCGTGCGTCAACGCTGCGGCGCCATCGCGCCCCCGGGAGGACGGGGCGGCGCCATCGCGCCGCCCGGCGCCGCGCCCTTCCTGGGCGCCTGCTTCAACAGCGCGGCCGCCTGTGCCGGCGGCAGGTATTTCTGGATGATCTCGGGATCGAGCTGCGCCATGTCCTTGTCCGGCAGGCGCGTCCAGACCTCGTCCATGCCGAATAGCGAAATGCCGACGAAGCCGCGCATGGTCAGTGTCTGGCCGTCGGGGCTGACGGTCATCTTGGCCTTGTAGACCTGGCCGTCGCGCGGATCGAGCACGTTGCCGTTTTCGTAAACGAGCCCTGTGCGCTTCATGTCGCGGATGAAGGGGATGCCTAGCCAGGGCATGTCCTTGCGATCGTCCGTGCACTTCGAGCAGACCGGGTTGGGCGGATCGCCCGGCTGGGGGAACATCTTGGCGATGACGCCCTCGAACACGCCGTTGCGCTCGACCACGAGGAACATGCCGACCGTCTTGCCCTTTTCGATCTTCTGCCACAACCCGGCCGCCGAAGGCTCGGCAGCGCGCGGCGGCGCGCCGGCCGTTTGCGCCAGCGCGGCGCCGGCTGCCAGCGTCACCGTGAGAGAAGTCGCAATCGAAAGCAGCAGGGAACGGGCTGTCCGCATCAGCATCACCTTGACCAATCGATAAAATTCAATGGCCGCAGACTACGGCCATTTCGCGGATGGTGCCAGTGGCGGATGGCAGCCAGCGGGCGCGTTCCCGCAGGCCCGCGGCCATATTCCCGCTCGATTCAGTTGACTCCGAGCTTCTTCTGCAGGCTGGACGACGATGTCGTGTACTGGAACACGAGCCGCTTGTCCGGATAGACGTAGCGGTGCGCCTTCTGCGCCATCAGCGCGCCCTCGTGGAAGCCGGATAGAATGAGCTTCAGCTTGCCCGGATAGGTGTTGATGTCGCCGATCGCGAACACGCCGGGGATGTTGGTCTCGAACGCGGCGGTGTCGACCGGGATCAGATTGTTGTCGAGCGCGACGCCCCAGTTCGCCACCGGGCCGAGCTTCATGGTCAACCCGAAGAACGGCAGCATGGTATCGCAATCGACCTTGCTCATGGCGTTGTCGTTGCCCTTCACGTTGGCGCCGGCGAGCTGGCCGTTCGCGCCTTCGAGGCCCGTGACCTGGCCGATCTTCAGGTCCATCTTGCCGTCAGCCACCAGCTTGCGCATCTGCTCGACGCTGTGGGGCGCGGCGCGGAAGTCGTCGCGACGATGCAGCAGCGTGATGCGCCTGGCGACCGGATGCAGGTTGAGCGTCCAGTCCAGCGCGGAATCGCCGCCGCCGACGATCAACACGTTCTTGTCGCGGAACTGTTCCATCTTGCGCACGGCGTAGAACACCGAGGTGCCCTCATAGGCCTCGATGCCCGGCACCGGCGGCCGCTTCGGCTGGAACGAGCCGCCGCCCGCGGAGATCACGACCACCTTGGCCTCGAACTCCTTGCCGGCGTCGGTCTTCACGCGAAACAACGGATCGCCGATCTTCTCGATCGTCTCCACCATCTCGTTGAGATGGAACGTCGGGCCGAACGGCTTGATCTGCTCCATCAGCGCATCGGTGATGCCCTGGCCGGTGACCATGGGAATGCCGGGAATGTCGTAGATCGGTTTTTCCGGATAGAGTTCGGCGCATTGCCCGCCGATCTTGTCGAGGATGTCGACCAGATGCGTCTTCATGTCCAGGAGGCCGAGTTCGAACACGGCGAACAGGCCGCACGGACCCGCGCCAATAATCAGCACATCGGTTTTGATCACTTCGCTCATGTCGCTACTTTTCGGTTGGACCGCCTGAAGACCTGGCGGTAGATGGGGCGTTGCCTTCCTAGCCAACGGCGGCGGAACAGGAAAGCGATAATATGAGCCCTGCAACGCAACCCCTTGCGGCAACTCAACAAGTGGGGTGTATGGGAGTTCAAACTTTGGGAGAACTTCAGCCCGTGAACGCCCCCATCCGTGCCGAGGCCGAGCCGCTTCTCGACGATTTTCCCTACCGCCTGTCGGACAACGTGCGCTTTGCCGACCTCGACATCAACCAGCATGTCAACAACGCGAGCTACGCCAGCTATTTCGAGACCAGCCGGGTCATGCTGATGAAGGACCGCGCCAACGGGCTGCAGCCCGAGGGCCTTGGCTGGGTCATGGTGCGGCTCGACATCCACTTCCGCACCGAGCTGCATTGGCCCGGAACGATCGAACTGGGACTGGGCGTTGCAAGGATTGGACGCACCTCCGTGAATTTCGACCAGGTGGTGTTTTCCGAAGGAAGATGCGTCGCCTCGGCGCGCGCGGTCAACGTGCTGGTCGATCAGGCGACGCGCAAGCCGGCGCCGCTCACCGAAGAGATCAAGGCGAATTTCCGGCGCTGGCTCCGGCGGGGCTACGACGGCACATGAAGCGCGCGGCGTGGCTGCTCATTGCACTCGCCATCGCCGCGCCGCGGCCCGCCGCCGCCCAGGACTATTTCCGCGAAGAACTGCGTATCCCCTCGGCCGCGGCCGGGCCCCGCGGACTCGAGGCGCTGCTGATCCGCCCTGCGGGCCCAGGGGCATGGCCGCTCGCCCTAATCAGCCACGGTTCGCCGCCCGATCCGAAAGAGCGGCCGAAAATGTCGCCTTTCGGGCTGTACAGGCAGGCGCTCGAATTCGCCCGCCGCGGCTTTGCCGCGCTGGTGGTGATGCGGCGCGGCTACGGCGATTCCGGCGGCGGGCATGTCGAGGCCACCTGCTGCAACCCTGCTTTCTACGCGCGCTCGTTCCAGGCAACCTCGACCGACCTGCGCGCTTCGATCGCAGCCATGCAACGCCGCGCCGACGTCACGACGCAGGGCATGATCGCCGTCGGCACGTCGGCGGGAGGACTTGCCAGCGTGGCGCTGGCGGCCGATCCGCCGCAGGGACTTGCGGCCGTGATCAACTTCGCCGGCGGCCGACGCTGGCGAAAGCCTGACGGCGGCGACATCAGGCACGCCGAAGGCGAAACGGCACTGGTCGGCGGCTTCAGGTCGCTCGGCATGACCGCCCGCACGCCGATGCTGTGGATTTACGCCGCCAACGACAGCTATTTCGGCCCCGCGCTTGCCCGCCGGGCGCACGAGGCGTTCACCGCCGCCGGCGGGCAAGCGCAATTGGTCGAACTGCCCGCATTCGGCGACGACGGGCACTATCTGTTTTCGCGTGGAGTTGCGACCTGGGCACTACTGGTCGATGAATTCCTGCGTGCGCAGAATCTCGGCCGGCGCGACCTGCTGCCGCCGCCGGCGCCCGCGGCGTTGCCGCCTCCACCGCAGCTCGGAGAAAAGGGCCGCGCGGCATTTGCCGGCTACCTCGCCGCCGCTCCGCACAAGGCATTCGCGGTGTCGTCGAGAGGCTCGTTCGGCATCCGGTCCGCCGCGCGCTCGGCGGCGGAGGCGCGGGAAAAGGCGCTCGAGAATTGCGGCAATTATGCCGTCGACTGCTCGGTCTACGCCATCGACGATGCGATTGCAGCGACGGCCGACGCCGCGCGCTAAATCAGCTCAGGCCTGCCGCTCCGGCGTCGAGACCACGAGCCCGTCCAGTTCGTCGGTGACCTTGATCTGGCAGGACAGCCGCGAGTTCGGCCGCACGTCGAAGCCGAAATCCAGCATGTCCTCTTCCATCGGCGAGGGCGAGCCGGTCTTCTCGCGCCAGGCTTCGTCGACATAGACATGGCAGGTCGCGCAGGCGCAGGCGCCGCCGCACTCGGCCTCGATGCCCGGAATGGCGTTGCGGATCGCGCCTTCCATCACGGTCGCGCCGTTCTCAACTTCAACGGTCCGGGTTGTGCCGGTGTGGTCGACATAGTGGATTTTGGCCATGGTCTCTCGTGCTGAGGCAAAATGCGGATGGAGGGGTCCCGGCAGTCCTATACCGGGTCAACCCCTCCAACACCAGCGCTTGGCAGCAGGACAGGCCGTTGGTTTTCGAAAGGATATTGCGTCTATCGGCTGCGGCGGAGGAAGGCGTCGATGGCGCCCTGCGCGTCGGCTACGGCGTCCCTCAGCCCATCCAGCGCGACCGCGGCGCTGCCGGCTCCACCGGCCGCGCGCTCGAGCCGGGCGGCGGCTTCCGCCACCGCAAAGGCGCCGATCGCCCGCGCCGAACCCTTCAGCTTGTGTGCAATGCTCCCGGCCTCCGGCGGCATGCTCGCGAGCTGATCCAGCATCCGTTCCGATTGCGCCACGAACATCGTCAGCACCTCGCATTCGAGCGCCGGATCGCCCAGCGTCATGCGGGAAAGATGCGCAAAGTCGAGCGGCCCGTCATCGGGTGCGAGCGGCGGCGAGGACATCCATTCGATCCGTTCGAGGTGAAGGGGCATGCTGTACCTACTTCTCGCCGCAGCATCGGCCTTGGCTGCGGGCGCGTTGGCCAGCCAATCACGAAATTGGTTAACGGAACGTTTGGTGGACTTGCCGCAAATCCGCCTTGTTTTGGCCGAGTAGCCGCCCCATTCCGCCGGTTCCCGCAAGAATTCTGAGGACTATTAATATCTTACGGCCCAAACCTGTTAACGATGATTAAGATTGTCTTAATCGCGGCCATTTCATTCGCATCGCTCAACCAATAGGATGTTCGGCGGATGATGCGGGAAAGTGCGCGCAGTTTGCGCGGCTTTGCTCCGCTCAACGGGCATGTTTTCCGGCGCGCCCCTGCGAGGGGACGATTGCAGGCGCACCGGATGCGTATTGTAAGAGGGCTCAGGCTGACCATGGCGAACACGAAAAAGGCGAAAGACCCCACCGAAGTCGCGCTTTCTGCCATTCAGGAGGCCCTCAACATCAGCGAGCCCCATCCGGACACCAGCCGCAACCCTCCGCCCGCTGTCGATCTCGATATGGCCCCGCCCCCGCCGGTGATGCCCGCCGCCGCGCCGTCTTATTCCGAGCCCGCCTTCGAGCCCCGCGCCAGCGCCGCCGACCGGCCGATCTTCGATCCGATCGAGGAGCCGCGCTCGCCGCGCCGCGCCGCCAATGACGACCGCGAGACCATCGGCCAGCTGCTGCAGTCGCTGCAAAAGGGCCGGCCTGCGCGCAGCGTCTATACGCTGGCGACGATTTTCGCCGGCATCTGGCTCGCGGGATGCGCGCTGCTCACCGTCTCCTTCCTCGGCTCGCTGCAGGCCGCGATCGGCCAGAGCGGGGGCGTGCTGGTGCTCGGCGGTCTTGCCGCGCTGTTCTTCGCGCCCGTGCTGCTGTTCTATTTCCTCGCCAGTCTGGCCTGGCGCGGCCAGGAAATGCGCATGATCGCGCAGGCGATGGCGCAGGTCGCGATCCGCTTCTCCGAGCCGGAAGGCGCCGCCAGCGATTCCATGGTCACCGTGGGCCAGGCGATCCGCCGCGAAGTCGCGGCCATGGGCGACGGCATCGAGCGCGCCATTGCGCGCGCCGGCGAACTCGAGACTCTCGTAGCCAACGAAGTGGCCGCGCTCGAGCGCGCCTATTCCGACAACGAAGTGCGCATCCGCGCGCTGCTGCAGGACATCGCGCACCAGCGCGACAACCTGGTCGGCCAGGCCGAGCAGGTGCGCAGCGCCATTTCCGGCGTGCAGATCGACCTGCGCCACGACATCGCGCTGATCTCGGACGCGATCGCATCGCGCGTCGACGAAGTCGCCAAGAGCATCACCGGCGCGCTGGAAGAGCGCGGCGCCCACATCACCAGCGCCCTCTCCCACGCCGGCGACAACATGATCCTGGCGCTCGGCGAGCGCGGCGGCGACCTGCTCGACCGCCTCGAGGAAGCCTCCGCCGAGACCACGCGCGCGGTGCTCGACGCCTCCGAGCGGCTGACCACCAGCCTCAACTTCAAGACCGGCCACGTCCACGACGAGTTCGTCGACCTCGCCGACCGCGTCCACGAGATGCTGAACGAGCGCATCGACCGCATCACCGCGGAATTCGAGAGCCGCTCGGCGACCATCGTCGACGGCATCTCCGACCGTACCGAACAGGTCCACGACTCCCTGAAGAACTCGTCCGACTCGCTGCTGCTCGAGCTCGAGCTGCGCTCGGGCGATCTCGTCAACAAGATCGACGAGGCCGGCAACAAGCTCGCCACCCGCATCCTCACCTCCGGCGACAAGGCAAGCGACGCCCTCGACGTCACCGTCAACACGCTGGTCGCCAAGGTGGTGAGCCAGACCGAGACCGCGCATGACAGCCTGTCGCTGCAGATGAGCGCGTTCGACGATCTGGTGAAGAACCAGGGCTCCGAACTCGCCGAGAAATTCGCCCGCGACAGCGGCACGCTCGGCGCGCTGATCACCCGCCACATCTCCGAGTTCGACCGCACGGTGAAGACCTTCGGCGGCGATATCGTCGAGCGGCTGGGCCAGCGCACGGCGGAAATCTCCGAGAACCTGAAGAGCTACGTCGACAATTTCGACACCCGCCTCACCTCCAACGGCGGCGAGATCACCGCTTCGCTCGACCAGCGCCTGCTGCAGTTCGAGACCACGCTCGGCACGCGCGTCGCCAACCTCGACAGCTCGCTCGACGGCAAGATCAGGTCGTTCGACGAGTCCATCGACGGCCGCCTGAAATCGCTCGAAGTAAACTTCGACACCCGCGCCAAATCGGTGACCGAGACGATCGACACGCGCCTCGCCTCGCTCGCCACCACGCTGACCGACGGCGCCGCGCAGACCATCCACTCGATCGACTCGCGGCTTTCCAGCCTCACTGCCTCGCTGACCGAAGGCACGCAGCAGGCGGTGCAGGCGGTCGACCAGCGCATCGCGGCGGTCACCGACACCATCAACGGCCGCAGCTCGCACCTCACCGACACCATCTCGGCGCGCTTCCAGGAAATCCATCAGGGCATCGAGACCCGTGTCGGCCTGATCGCCACCGATATCGACACCCGCGTCGCGCAGTTCGAAGACCTGCTCGGCTCGCGCGTCGAAGCGGTCGCCGGGCGTATCGAAAGCTCGGGCCGCCAGGCCAGCGACGATCTGATGGCCCGCGCCGAAATGCTCTCCTCCGGCATCAGGTCGCATGTCGAGGACGCCGAGCGCTCGCTGACCAATCTCGTGGTCAACACCAGCGAGACCATTCAGACCGGCGCGCGCGCCGCCCAGCAGGCGTTGCTCGGCGTGTCCAGCGACGTCGGCGCCCAGCTCCGGCTGACCTCCTCGGAAGTCGAGGCTGCGCTCACCGCGGTCGGCACGACTGCCGCGAGTTCGATCCTCACCTCGGCCCGGGAAGCGCAGACCACACTGGTCTCCTCCTCTTCGGACGCCGCGGGCCAGATCAAGTCGCTCGCCGCCGACGTCGAGCGCACGCTCTCGGCCGCCGGCAGCGCCACCGCCGCCTCCGTGCTGTCGGGCGCCCGCGAGGCGCAGAACACGCTGGTAAGCGCGTCGACCGACGCCGCCAGCCAGGTGAAGGCCCTCACCGCCGACGTGCAGAGCACGCTGGTCGTCGCCTCGACCGAGGCCGCTAACCAGGTCAAGGCGCTCTCGGCCGACATGCAGCGCACCCTGACGATGGCCGGCAGTTCGACGGCCGAGGCCGTCACCGCCGGCGCCCGAGAAGCCCAGAACACCCTCGTCGCTGCGTCGGCAGCCGCGGCCGAGCAGGTCAAGTCGCTTTCGGCCGACGTGCAGCGCTCGCTGTCGATGGCCGGCACCGCCACCGCTGAAGCCGTTACCGCGGGCGCCCGCGAGGCGCAGAGCACCCTCGTCAACGCCTCCGCCACCGCCGCCGAGCAGGTCAAGACGCTGGCTGCCGACGTGCAGCGCACGCTGACAATGGCCGGCACCGCCACCGCGGAATCCGTGACCGCCGGAGCTCGCGAGGCCCAGAACACCCTCGTCAACGCCTCGGCGGAAGCCGCCAAGCAGGTCAAGTCGCTTGCCGCCGACGTCGAGCGCACGCTCACCGCGGTCGGCAGCGACACCGCTGCCGCGATCCTCGGCAACGCGCGCGAGGCGCAGGGCCTGTTTGCTTCGACCTCGGCCGAGCACGCCGGCAACATTCGCTCGATCTCCGCCGAAATCGAGCGGTCGCTCGCGGCCGTCGCCGCCAGCTCCACCGACACCATCCAGGGTGCGGCCAACGCCGCGCAGACCGCGATCCAGGCCAGCGCCAGCAACGCCCAGAACGCGCTGGTCGCGGCTTCCAACGAAGTCGCCGCCAAGATCAAGTCGACCTCGGCCGACGTCGAACGTTCGGTGCTCGCCGCCTCCTCGGGCTTCGGCTCGACCATGACCGGCAAGACCGACGAGATCGTCACCTACGTGACGCAGACCTCCGACCGCCTGTCGCAGATGATCGACGGCCGCCGCGGCGCGCTGGTCGAGGCGCTCAGCGCCAAGACCAACCAGCTGTCGACCGAGATCGACCGCGTCACCGCCGACTCGCTCAAGGCGATCGAAACCCGCGGCCAGGCCTTCGCCCAGTCGATGGGCGCGCACGGCTCGGACGTGGCCCGCTCGATCGTCTCGGCCGGCGAGCTCGCCACCGGCGCGGTCGGCAAGTCGCTCAAGGAGCTGGAGCAGGCCTCGCGCGCGGCGATCGACCAGTCGCGCCAGGTCTCCATTGCCGCTGTCACCGAGATGCAGGAGACCAGCAAGATCCTGCGCACCGACACGGTGGCGCTGTTCGAGCGCCTGCGCGAGGGCAACATCCTCTTGCAGGAAGTGCTCACCGGCGCCCAGGACAACCTCAATTCGCTGGAGCGGGCGCTGGTCACCCGCGTCGCCGACTTCGTCTCAGCGATGAACGACGTCACCGCCCGCAACGGCGTGGCGACCCAGACGCTGGAAGACCAGCTCTCGGTGTTCAACGACAAGACCGCCAAGGCGCTGGCCGACCTCAACTCGCTGTCGAGCCAGTTCGACACCCACGGCAAGGCCCTGGTGGAAGCCGCCGCCGTGGTCGAGCAGGCCAACCGCTCGACCTCTACCTCGGTTGCCGAGCGCAAATCGACGCTGGAATCGCTGGTCACCACCATCGACCTGCGCACTGCCGATCTCGACCAGCGGCTGTCGCGGTTCACGAGCCTGCTCGACGAATCGCTCGCCGCCGCGGAAGAGCGCGCCCGCGACATCGCCCGCGTGGTGGCGGAGACCGCCGGCGCCGGCTCCGCCGCGATCAGCCGGCAGTTCGAGGCGGTGCGTGCCGCCGCCGAGAACGAGCGCCAGCACACGCTCGATGCCATGAACGAGCTCTATCAGCAGAGCGCGCACGAGACCGACTCCATGTTCAAGGAGTCGACCGAGAAGTTCTCGGCGATGGTCGGCGCGATGAAGCAGATGGCCGCCGAGATGCACAACGAGCTCGAGGCGACCCGCAACGAGCTGCGCCGCGGCGTGCTGGAAATGCCGCAGGAGGCCGCCGAGAGCACCGCGCAGATGCGCAAGGTGATCGTCGACCAGATCGAGGCGCTCGCCGAGCTCAACCGCATCGTCGCCCATCACGGCCGCGGCCTCGACGTGGTGACGCAGGGCCGCGCCAGCGTGCGCCAGGAAGAGCCCGCCATGGCCGCCGTCGGCGGCGGTGGCGGCCGCGGCAGCGCCTCCACGCTTCCTCCGCCGGATCTCGGCATGCAGCAGACGGCGCGCCGCACCGAAGCCCCGCCGGTATCGCCCGCCAACACCGAGGGCGGCGACGGCTGGCTCTCGGGCCTCTTGAGCCGCACCGACGGCGGCGGCCAGCCGCAGCCGCAGCGCGGCCGTTCGCAAGGCCCGGCCAATCCGCTGGAGTCGCTGTCGCTCGACATCGGCCGGCTGATGGACCGCAACCTCGCCGCCGAGATGTGGGACCGCTACCAGCGCGGCGAGAGCAAGGCGTTCTCCAAGCGCCTGTACACGCCGGCCGGCCAGAAGGCGTTCGACGAGGTCGCCCGCAAGTACCGCGCCGACCGCGGCTTCAAGCAGACGGTCGATCGCTACATCGCCGAGTTCGAGCGCCTGCTCGACGAAGTCGCCCGCGACGAGCGCGGCCCGCAGGCCCTGCGTGCCCACCTCACCTCGGAGACGGGCCTGGTCTACACCCTGCTCGCCCACGCCGCGGGACGGCTGGGGTAAGGCGGGCAGTCATCGACGGAATGAAGAACGGAGGCCTCGCGGCCTCCGTTCTGTTTTGTGCGATCGCATCCACTCGTCATTGCAAGCGAAGCGAAGCAATCCATCTTGCCGCGCAAAGAAAGATGGATTGCTTCGTCGCTACCTCGCAATGACGTCGCGCAAGCCAGGACCTCATCCCGAGAAGCGCGTGTCGCGAAGGGACGGCCCGTCCTAAAAGCAAAAGCCCCGCGATAGCGGGGCCCTCATTGCGTTTTTGCGATTTGCCGTTTCCGGCAGCGCTGTCAGCGCCTTCAATAACACCTGATCACGTTCACCGTCTGCTCGCCGCTGCGGCCGGGCACGGTGACCGGCTCGTTCGTGCAGCCCGGCACATAGGCCCGGTCGGACGGGTTGACCATCGGCGGATAGCGGTGCGCCCAGTCCCAAGGAACGTCCTGCTTGTAGGTGTAGGTGTAGTTGATGTCGGTCGGCATCGTGACCGCCTGCGCAGGCGCGTCGCCATAGGGCGCGCCGCCGTAATAGAAGCCGCCGCCCGGCCAGAAGCCGAAGCCGCGGCGATGATGATGCCCGACGTGAGGCGCGCCGACCGGAACGCCGGGCCGCGCGAACGGCACGGGGGCGAAACCGCCGCCCTGGCCGCCTCTTGCGAACACCTCGCTCGCCGAAAACGAAAGCGCAGCAGCGCTTAAGGTAGCAATCACACCGACCATCTTGAGCGTCATGGCACGCACCAACCTACTCACTCGACAATACCTGCCGCACGCTAGGCCGCGGCCCCTGCAGGGGCAAAGCTATCCCTAATTTTCGGTTAAGAGGTAATGTTAATAGGGGTCGTTTTGTCGCTATCTGGAACCGGGGCCGCCCGGTGTCGCGGAAAAGAAAAGCCCCGGCGAACCGGGAGCTTTTCCGATTGCGGTCTGCCTACGACCAGCGCTGCCGGTCGAACCAGTCGTTCACTTCCTTCCTGACCTGGTCCTTGGCGTAGCCGTAGCGCTGCTGCAGGCGGCCTTCGAGCTGGTCCTGCTTGCCGTCGATGACGTCGAGATCGTCATCGGTCAGCTTGCCCCACTGCTCCTTGACCTTGCCCTTGACCTCTTTCCAGTTTCCTTCGACGCGGTTCCAGTCCATTGCTGCTCCTCCATTTTGGAAATCAGCAGGAGCAACCGGCGAAGCGGGATAACGTTCCGCACAAATCAATCGCCGCCGTCACGCCGCCATGGCGATGCGCGAAACCGACTTGAGCCGGTTCGGCCGGCCGCCGGGCGGATCGCGCGGCGGCCCGCCGTCGAGCGCGGCGAGCGCGTCGAGCACCTCGTCCACGGTGACGATGCGCTTTGATCCCGGAATTTCGCGCAGCGCCGGGTTCGAATGCACGGCCGCCGCATCGGAGGCCCATGACGCCAGGATCGCACGTTTCTCGGCAAGCGAGAGGCTGGCATCACCCACCACGTCGCGCGGATGGCCGTAGACCGAACCGGGATGCAGGATGGCGTTCAAATCAACCACATTGTCGGCATGATCGATCATCTGTTTCCCCATGTCCTTGATGAGAAAGCATCGCCCTTCCCGCCCATGTCGGGCGGGAAGGTACAGTTCGAATGAGGCAATCGGCCTGCTGCTGCTTACGCCGCCCTGGCTTCCAGCTGCTGGACATTGCCGGCCGTCACTCCGCCGCCGCCGATCGGAATGCGCCGCGGCTTCATCGCCTCCGGCACTTCCCTGACCAGCTCGATCCTGAGCAGGCCGTTGTCGAAAGCCGCGCTTTTCACCTGCACATAGTCGGCAAGGTTGAACTGGCGCTTGAACGGACGCGCCGAGATGCCGCGATAGAGGTATTCGCGCTCGGTCTTGTCGCTCTTGCCGCCTTCGACGGTCACCGCGTTCTGCTCGGCCGTGACCGAGATTTCCTCGGGCGCAAAGCCGGCTACCGCCAGCGCGATCTGATAGCGGTCTTCCGCGAGCCGCTCTATGTTGTAGGGGGGATAGTTGTCCTCACCGGCCCGCTGGGCGGTCTCGACGAGGTCGAACAGGCGGTCGAAGCCGATGGTCGAACGCCAGAACGGAGCAAAGTCGTAACTGCGCATAGCCAAATCCTCACATGAGCAAGTTGGTTACGAGCGGCACCGGACACGACCGGTGCCCGTCTCACGGCCGGACCCGTCTGGCGCCCGGCACCACCTCCGCGGTGGCGAAGAGAAATCTGGAAAAACCGGTCCCGGTTTCAAGGGGTGACCGAAAAAATTTTTTGACGACCGGCCACCGGCAGGAACGGGTGGACAGGGGCAGGTCCCGAGCGCCTCGCGGCTAGCCCGCCTGGCCCCCTATTGCGGCCGGCGCGGCGGTTGCGCGGCGGCGGCCGGCCGCTGCGGCTCCGGTGCCGGCGCGGCATTGCCGCCGCCGAAGATGACGCGGCTCGGATTGCGGTCGAAATTGTTCACCGCGCGACTGATGTCGCCGAGCGTGCGGCGGCCGTCGGCCATCAGCGCGCCGGAACGCTTGTCGAAGTCTTCGGCGAGATCCTTGATGGCCTTCACCATCGCCGCCAGCTCGCCGCCGGCGGCGCCGCCGCCGATCGAGTTCAGGCCGAGCATCAGGCTGTCCGCCTTGCCCATCACGCCGTCGACGCGGGCCATGATGTTGTCGATCTTCTCGGAATTGCGCGCCAGCGAGCCGGTGAAGGTTTCCAGGTTGTTCAGCGAGTTCTTGACCGACTGCTGGTTCTCGGCGACCAGCCGGTTGACGTTCTGCAAGGTGGCGCGGATCGCCTCGGTGACGTCCTGCAGCGCGTTGGGATCGGCGGTGAGCACCGGCACGCCGTCCTCGTCGAGCGGCACCGGGGGAGCGCTCTCCTCGCCGCCCTTCAGCGAGATGGCGGCGACCCCCGTCAGGCCCTGGAACTCGAGACCGACCAAGGTGTCCTTGCGGATCGGGGCCTTGTTCTCGACCATGGCCAGCGCGACCACGCGACGCGGATTGTCGAGTTTCACGGATATCACTTCCCCTATCCTGATACCGTTGAAATTCACGCTGCCGCCATTGCGCAGACCGGAGGCCGGGCCCTCGAACACGACCCGCAAGGGGCTCCTCAGCTTGGTCGTGTGCAGGGCCTGGAACCAGAGCACGAAGCCGAACGCAGCCGCGATCACCGCCAGCGTGAAGGCGCCGATCAGGACGTAGTTCGCCCGGGTCTCCATCGAATGCTCCTAAACCACCACGGCGCGGGCGCGCTTGCCGTTGAAATACTGATTCAGCCAAGGGTGCCGCGAGGCCTTCATGTCGGCGATCGATCCCGCGGCAATGATCTTGCCGTTGCCCAGAACGGCGATGCGGTCGCACGCCGTGTAAAGGCTGTCGAGGTCGTGGGTTACCATGAAAACGGTCAGGCCCAAAGTGCGCTGCAGGGTGCGGACCAGTTCGTCGAAATCGCCGGCGCCGATGGGATCGAGGCCCGATGTCGGCTCGTCCAGGAACACCAGTTCCGGATCCAGCGCCAGCGCCCGGGCGAGCGCGACGCGCTTGACCATGCCGCCCGAAAGTTCCGACGGATAGCGGTCGGCAACCTCCGGCTTCAGCCCCACCATCACCAGCTTGGCGACCATGATCTCGTCGAGCAGCTTCTGCGACAGGTTGAGATATTCGCGCACCGGGAACTGGATGTTCTGGCGGACCGTGAGCGAGGAGAACAGCGCGCCCTGCTGGAACAGGATGCCCCAGCGCCGCTCTACCGAGCGCCGCTCCCTGGCATCCGCCGCATCGAGATCGACGCCGAACACCTCGATGCGACCGGCGACCTTCGGCACGAGGCCAATGATGGTGCGCGTCAGTACCGACTTGCCCGCGCCGGAGGGGCCGACGAAGCCGAGAATCTCGCCGCGTTTGACGTCGAGATTGAGCCCGTCGAGGATGCGGGTCTTGCCGAATTGCACGGTGATGTCGCGGACCCGGATGATGGCGTCGGTTTGCGGAGCGAGCGCCATCGGTCACATCCCGATCGCGGCAAAGAAGATGGCGAACACGCCGTCCATCACGATGACGAAGAAGATGCCCTTCACGACCGACGACGTCGTGTGCTGGCCGAGCGATTCCGCGCTGCCCTGTACCTGCAGCCCCTCGACGCAGGCGACGATGCCGATGGTGGCCGCCATGACCGGCGCCTTGACCATGCCGACCACGAAATGGTTGATCGAGATCGCATCGCGCAGGCGCAGCAGGAAGGCTTCCGGATCGACGCCGCCATAGAGCCAGGCGACGAGCCCGCCGCCGTAGAGCGCGGCCATCGCCCCGAGAAAGGCGAGGATCGGCAGCGCCAGCACCAGCGCCAGCATGCGCGGCAGGATCAGCACCTCGATCGGATCGAATCCCATGGTGCGCAGCGCGTCGATCTCCTCGCGCATCTTCATCGAGCCGAGCTCGGCGGTGTAGGCGCTGCCCGAGCGGCCGGCCACCATGATGGCGACCAAGAGGACGCCGATCTCGCGCAGCACCAGGACGCCCAGCATGTCGACCACGAAGATGTCGGCGCCGAACTGGCGGAAGTGGAAAATGCCCTGCTGCGAGATGATGCAGCCGATCAGGAAGGTGATGAGCACGATGATCGGCACCGCGCGCCAGCACACCTGCTCCAGATGATGGATGGTGGAGGTCAGGCGGAAGCTGCGGGGATGGATCAGGACGTGGCCGCCGGCGGCGAGCACCGCGCCCAGCATGTCGACCAGGCCGACGAACGTGCCGCCGATCCCGGCCACGCTGCGGCCGACGCCGTCGAGCATGCCGGAAATCGTCACCGGCTCGCTGTCGGCGGCCGGTGCTTCCTTGACGCGGCGAACCTCATTGACGAGGCTCGAGTAGTTCGCCGAGAGCCCGGCGATCTGCGCCTCGACCCCGCCCTTGATGCTGAGGCTGCGCCGCAGCCGCTCGATCAGCCAGGCGCCGAAGGTGTCGAGCCGGGATACCTGCGAGACGTCGATGAAGATGTTGGGACGGCTGCCGCCGAGCTTTTCGGCGTCGGTGACGATCTCCTCCAGCACTGCGGCATGACGGGCGATCCACGCGCCGCCCGCGCAAAGCGCCAGCCCGTTGCCCCGTGCAATCCGCTCCAATGTCGGGTCGCCGTTCAAACCGCCACCTCCGGCGCCGCCGTCCCGCAGGGGTTCCCGCGGGGTTGGCGGCATGCCGCCCTCGTCATGTCGCAACCGTCATGTACCAGCCCTTACCGGTCAGGGCCAGCCGAAGGCCGGTTCAGAATCGTCAGACTTTAAAACGACTTCCGGTCCATTCACAAACCTGTCGGCGAGAATTGAACGCTGCCCGTCTCCCCGAAGTCTATCCGTCCGGGCGCGGCGCGAGGCGATGGCGCGACAGCCACATGATCAGGGCGGCGGCGAGGGCCATCGCGGCCATCAGGTAATAGACGCGCTCGCCGTACTGCGAATAGATCGCACCCGAGGCGATCGCGGCCGTGCTGGTGACGATGCCGGCGCAGGCGACGAGATAGCCCTGCCCGCGCGCCATCACGTGACCGGGCACGCGCTGCGCGATCAGGCCCATGGTTGCGACCTGCGTCAGGCCGAAGCTGAGGCCGTGCCCGAGCTGCACCACAGCGAGGATCGCGATCGGCGGCGATTGCGCGGTAATCAGCCAGCGCAAGGCCGCGCTGAGCGCCGCAATCACGACCAGCAGCGCGAACGGCATCCGGAAGCGCGGCGAATACGCAAACAGCACGATTTCCGCGACGACGCCGAGCACCCAGAGGCCCGCAATCGTGAGGCCGCCATAACCCGCCTGCTGCCAGGCGATGGAAGCGAAGGTGTAGTAGGCGGCGTGACTGCCTTGCACCAGCGCAGAGGTGGCGATGATGGCGAGGAAGCCCGCATCGCGCAGCAGCCGGATGTCGCCGCGAGCCTCAGCCACCGCCGGTTTCGGTGCATCGATCGGCTTGAGATTGAGGCTGACCAGCGCCCCGATCGCCGCGACGGCCGCGATGGCCCAGATCAGGTGCCTGGCGTCCATCACCTCGATCATGAGCCCGCAGGCCAGCGTGCCGGCCACGAACGCCGCCGATCCCCACAGCCGCAGCGGGCCGTAATTGAGGCCGTAGCGCCGCACCCCGCGCAAGGCATAGGCATCGGTAAGCGGCGTCATCGGCGTCCACAGGCAGCAGGTCACCGCATAGATCGCAAACAGCACCGGCGCGTCGTGCTGCGTGCCGATCGCGACGAGGCCGATGGCGGTGGCGAAGGCGGCGATCACGATGGCCTGCCGCACCGCCTGCCGCCGCTCGGCAAGGCTGGTGACGAAGGGCAGCGCGGTGAAGCGGGAGATCGCCGGCAGCGCCGTAATGACGCCGATCCAGGCGGCGTCGATGCCGACGGCCTTGAGCCAGACGGGGAAAAACGGCAGATGCGTTCCGACGAGGCCGAACAGCGAGGCGTAGAACGCCGCCAGCGCCACTGCGAATCGCCGCGAATCAGCGTGCGCCGCGGTGGGGATTTGTGCTTGGCTGGACATCAAGTCGGTTGCGATTCGCGTGCGTTCATGTTGTTCGTTATATGGCAGACCGCGCCCCGATTTGCGCGCCGAGTTTAACATGGCTGACGAAGTCTTTGCCCTCTCTCCGATTTCGGCGCGCGCCGCGCAGCCGAGCGAGGAGGACTATGCCGCGATCCATGCCGCCTTCATGGAGACCTCGCGCGGCCGCTGGTTCCTCGGCGAATACGCCAAGCGCAACCGCAACGCCGATACCCGCCTGGTGCTCGACGCGGTGGCACGGATCGAGGAGAGCCTCGGCGCGCAGAAGCAAGCCGCCGCCGAAGCGGACCTCGCCGAGGCGCTGGCCGCGATCCGCACGGCGGTGACGGAGGCGCAGTCGGCGGCCAATGCCGGGCTCGACGGGCTTGCCCTCGACGAGCGTCTCGCTCCCGTCGCCAGGGGCGTGCGCATCATCCGCGAGATTTCCTGGCGCTGGCGCGAAACCGGGGCCGACGGGCGGATCTGCGACATCCTGGATTCGCAGGTCGCCGCCATCGAGAGCAGTGCCGGACAGCTTTCCGCGGGAGAAGCGCGCGCCGCGATCGATCAGGCCTTCGCCGCGATCGAGGCGCGGATCGACGAATTTTCCCGCAGCGAGGCGCCGCCCGAGCAGGCGCGCCACGAGGCTGGCGATACCGCCGATGCCAACGTCGTCCCCTTCCCGGCCCCGCCGGAAGAAGCCACAGCCCCCGCGCCGGAAACCGCAGCCATCGACGAGCCCGTGGCGGAGGCGCCGGCTGCGGAAGCGGCCGCGCCGATCGCCGACGTCGTCGGCGCCATCGAGGTCATCGACGAAACCGCCGCCGATGCCCATGACGAAGCGATGCTCGACCTGATCGCCGCCGAGATGTCGGCGCCGCAGCCGGTCGAAGACGACCTCGAGATGGCGGTTGCGGGAACGACGATCGCCGAGCCGCCGGTCGCAGTTGTGCCCGCGCTCGCTACGACCGAGGCCGTTGCGCCGGCGATGGAGTCTGTAGCCGTGCCCGTCGCGGCGCCGGTGCAGCCGGAGCCGCGCCAGCCCGAGACGTTCGCGGCCGTTGCGCCTGAAGTCGAACCACCGCCGGCTACTACACAAATTGGTGAGGCCGAGACGTCGATCGGCGCGGCGGTGATCGCCAGCGGCATTCTGAAAAAGCCGAACCTGCCCGCGAACGACCTGCTCGCGCCCATTCGCCGCATGAGTCAGGCCGAAAAGATCGCGTTTTTCTCGTAATCGAATTCTTCAGCGATTAACCGTATTTCCCGCGTTTATCTCGCGTTCATTTCCAAGCTGGTTCCTTCGTGATGCAGCTCACGCACTTGGCGTGAACCCGGACGTAGCGTCGCCGCAACCAATCTCGCATCGAGATTCCTGTTGAGGAGGACGTCATGTCCCGTTTGAAGTCACTGCTGATGTATGCCGGCCTCCTGGGAAGCCTGTTCGGCTTTTCGGTGACCGGTTCCCTTGCCCAAACCGCTCCCGAAGGCGCGTCCGCTTCGCTGCTGCGCGGACCCGAGCAGCGCGTCGCGCTGGTCATCGGCAACGCGAAATACAAGAACGCGCCCGAGCTCGCCAACCCCGACAACGACGCCACCGCCATGGCGCAGTTCCTGAACAAGGCCGGCTTCGAGGTCACCTCGGCGATCGACCTGACACATAACGACATGATCCGTGTCGTGCAGGACTTCTCGTCCAAGGTCGCCGCGCGCGGCCCCAACTCGGTGGCGATGGTCTATTACGCAGGCCACGGCGTGCAGCTCGCCGGCGAGAACTACCTGGTCCCGGTCGACGCCAACATCTCCACGCAGAACGAGCTGACCAGCAACTCGCTGCGCCTGGTCGACCTGATGGCGACGCTGGATTCGATCCCGAGCCGGCTGCGCATCGTTCTGCTCGACGCCTGCCGCAACAACCCGTTCCCCGGCGTCAACGATGCCGGCCGCGGCCTGGCCATCGTCGACGCGCCGAACGGCTCGATCGTCGGTTACTCGACTGCGCCCGGCACCGAAGCCCTCGACGGCTCGGGCAACCACAGCCCGTATCTCCAAGCGTTCCTCAATCGCGCAAACGAGCCGAACCTGCCGATCGAGCAGCTGTTCAAGCGCGTCCGTCTCGATGTGGCCGGCTCGACCGGCGGCAAGCAGGTCCCGTGGGAAAGCTCCTCGCTGACCTCGGACTTCTACTTCTTCGGCGACACCGCCGTCGCGGCGACCCGTCCGCCGAGCCGCGGCCCGGTGGTGGCGGCGGCCTCCAACCTGCCGAGCCGCTCGGTGCAGCAGGCCTATGACTTCGTGCTGTCCGAGGGCCAGCCGCACTACTACGAGCAGTTCATCGCGATGTATCCGCACGACCCGCTGTGCGACCGCATCCGCTGGCTGCTGCGCAACCTCGTGGTGGCGCAGGCCTGGCACAAGGCCGTGCTCGCCAACTCGCCGTTCGCCTACAAGACCTTTGCCGACAATTTCGGCAACACCCCGTATGCGAAGGTCGCGCTCAACCTGCAGATCGCGCCGAAGGTCGTGCCGCTGATGCAGCCAACCAAGCTGATCGTCTCGCCGCAGCTCGCGCCCAGCCTGAAGCAGCCGGTCAATTTCGGCATGCCGAAGGAAGGCATCAAGATCGGCGACATCAACGGCCAGAACAATGGTCAGGTGAAGGTCAATAGCGGCCTCGGCATCAACCTGCCGGGCAAGCAGGCCGACAGCAATCCCGGCAACACAGGCATCAACGGCGGCGGCAAGATCGTCACCCTGCCTGCGCCGGGCGGCAACAACGCTGGTGCCGGCAACGCCACTACGGGCAACAACGGCGGCAAGATCGTCACGTTGCCCGTGAACAACGGCGGCAATGGCAACAACGGCCCCGCCAACACCGGCATCAATGGCGGCAAGATCGGTACCCTGCCGGTGAACAACGGCACCAACGGTCCCGCCAACACCGGTATCAACGGCGGCAAGGTCGGCACCTCCAACGACAGCGGTCGGATTCCTTCCGGTCAGGGCGCCAGGGTCGACGTCAAGACGAGCATGCCCGTCAACCGCGTCACCAGCGTTCCGACGCGCCCGCAGCTGAACAATGGCCAGGTGGTGAAGCTCAACAACAACCCGCCGATGGGCACCACCAAGCTCAACACGGTCAACACGCAGCCCCGCCAGACGAGCTTCGGCGGTAACAACAACGGCGGCTCCCGCATGGTGATGGGCAGCAACCAGATGCGCCGCTTCTGATCGAAGCACGATCGACGAAAACGGGGCAGAGCAGCAATGCTCTGCCCCGTTCCACGTCTGGAGCTATCTCCTAAGCCACCAGTTTCGCGAACAGGTCGGCATCAACATTGCCGCCAGACAAAACGATGACCACGTTCTTGCCTTTGGCGTCGATGCGGCCGGCGAGCAGCGCGGCAAGGCCGACGGCGCCGCCGGGCTCGACCACGAGCTTGAGCTCGCGATAGGCGAAGGCCACCGCCGCGGCGACCTCCTCGTCGGAGGCCGAGACGCCGCGGGCGAGCAGCTTGCTGTTGATGGAAAAGGTGAGCTCGCCCGGCATCGCCGCCATCAGCGCGTCGCAAATGGTGCGCGCGGCAGCCGGGTGCGGCTCGCGGTGGCCGGCTTTCAGGGAGAGTGCATGGTCGTCATAGCCCGCAGGCTCGGCGACGACGATCTCCGCGCCCGGAAAGCGCGACTTCACCGCGGTGGCGACACCCGCGATCAGGCCGCCGCCGGAGGCCGGTGCGACCACGATGTCGGGCGAAAGCCCGCGTGCGGCCATGTCCTCGGCGATCTCGCGGCCGGCGGTGCCCTGGCCCGCGATCACGAAGGGATCGTCGTAGGGACGCACCAGCGTGGCGCCGCGCTTGCTCGCGATGCCGCCCGCGATGGCCTCGCGGTCTTCCCTGTCACGGTCGTACAGCACGACCTCGGCGCCGTAGGACTTGGTGCGCTCGCGCTTGGACAGCGGCGCATCCGCCGGCATCACGATGGTGGCCTGCATGTTGAGGATCTTCGCCGCCGCCGCCACGCCCTGGGCGTGGTTGCCGGAGGAGAACGCCACCACACCGCCGCCTCGACGATCTTGCGGGATCGAGGCCAGCTTGTTGAAGGCGCCGCGGAACTTGAACGAGCCGGTCCGCTGCAGCATCTCCGGCTTGAGGAACACCTTCGCCCCGGCGCGCTCGTCGAGCACGGGAAACGACAACAGCGGGGTGCGCACCGCAAACGGTGCGACCACCCTGGCGGCCGCCTCGATATCGGCGGCGCTGACGGGCAGGCTCGGCTTTGTTTCGGTCATGCCAGTCTTTTACCGCCGCGTCCGCATTGCGGGCAAGCCGGATTAACTGGCAGTCAGGTCACGAAGTGCGGACCTTGCGTCGCGAATCCGCGAATTTTCGGCTAGGCCGCGCGCGCCGCGACGCGGGGAACCGGGGCGGCGTAGCGCGCCGGGTCGGCCCAGGTGATGATCTCGAAGCTGCCGTCCTCGTGCTCGACCAGCGCCGTGCAGCTCTCCACCCAGTCGCCGCAATTCATGTAGCGGATGCCGTGCTCGTCGCGGATGGTGGCGTAGTGGATATGGCCGCAGATCACGCCGTCGCAGCCATGGCGGCGCGCTTCGCCGGCGAGGGTGGATTCGAACGCGCCGATGTAGTTGACCGCCTTCTTCACCTTCAGCTTCGCCCATTGCGACAGCGACCAGTAGGGCACGCCGAGCATACGGCGGAAGAAGTTGACGAGACGGTTCATCTGGATCGCGAAATCGTAGGCCTTGTCGCCGAGATGGGCGAGCCATCGCGCGTTCTGCACCACGAGATCGAAGATGTCGCCGTGGATCACCAGATAGCGCTTGCCGTCGGCGCCGGTGTGGACGGTGCTCTCGATCACGTCGATGCCGCCGAAATGCGTGCCGTAATATTTGCGCAGGAACTCGTCGTGGTTACCCGGCACGTAGACGATCTTTGCACCCTTGCGCGCCTTGCGCAGCAGCTTCTGCACGAAGTCGTTGTGCGATTGCGGCCAGTACCAGTACGACTTCAGCGCCCAGCCGTCGACGATGTCGCCGACGAGATAGATGGTATCGGCATCGTGGCTGCGCAGGAAATCCAGCAATCGGTCGGCTTGCGAGCCGCGGGCACCGAGATGCACGTCGGAGATGAAGAGAGTGCGGAAGCGCCGTTCGGAGGTCTCGTCACTCGAGGCGTTACTTCCCATGCGCGTGCCCTAACAGATTCACATGACAGGCCGATGACGGGCCGCGCGGCAGATCGCCTCCATGAGAATCAGTCGCACGTCCCCTGCCCGGCCAATAACAGCGCGATGCGACAGGCAGGCGACATCCGCACCGCGGTCCCGCGTCAAGGATGGTCAGTAGTATTTGTGAAAATGATGGATCGGCCCGTGGCCATGGCCGACACTGAAGCGGTCCGCCTCGGCGATCGCCGCACTGACCCATGCTTTCGCGTTGCGCACGGCGCTCTCCATGTCCTCGCCCTTGGCGAGGCCCGCCGTAATCGCCGACGACAGCGAGCAGCCGGTACCGTGCGTGTTCTTTGTCGCAACGCGCGGCGCCGGCAGCGCCATCGTGCCGACTCCGGTGACGAGATAATCGATGCTCTCGGCGCCCTCGCCGTGGCCGCCCTTGATCAGCACCGCGCGCGAGCCGAGCGCGAGCAGCCGCTTGCCCTGATCGGCGATCGCGCTCTCGGTGGCCGCGACGGCTTCTTCGAGCAGCGCAGCCGCCTCCGGCAGGTTCGGCGTGATCACCGACGCCAACGGAATGAGCCTCGTGCGCAGCGCGTCGACCGCCTCGGCTTTCAGCAACCGGTCGCCGGACGTTGCGACCATCACGGGATCGAGTACGACGTGCTTCGGCCGCCATCTGGCAAGGCCGGCCTGGATCGCGCCGATCACCGAAAGCTCCGCCACCATGCCGATCTTCACCGCGCCGACGGCGAGATCGGCGAACACGGCATCGATCTGCGCGGTGACGAAATCCGCCGGAATCTGGTGGATGCCAGTGACGCCTTGGGTATTCTGCGCCGTCAGCGCGGTGATGACGGAAGCGCCGTAGACGCCGAGCGCGGCAAAGGTCTTCAGATCGGCCTGGATGCCGGCGCCTCCGGAGGAATCGGAGCCGGCAATGGTCAGCGCGACCAGCGCGGTCATCGCGGGGCTCGCGCAGCTGTCGGGAACGGGGCCATATTCTGTCCTTTGGGCTGTCCTAACGCGGCCGGTTATGGCCAGCAAGCCGGCTTGCCAAGCCGGCTTGCAATGCCTCTCCGGATTTGGCCTATTGGCCGGGCCTTCCCCCCTCGGAGACCTCGGCGATGGTGCCCTTTTTCGTCCAGATCAAATGCAAGCTCGGCCAGTCCTACACGGTGGCCAACGCGCTGGCCGAAGCCGAAATCGCGTCCGAGATCTACTCCACCGCCGGCGATTACGACCTCCTGGTGAAGTTCTACGTCGACAAGGACACCGACATCGGCCACTTCATCAACGAGAAGGTGCAGATACTGCCCGGCATCCAGGACACCCATACGATCATCACGTTCAAGGCGTTCGGCTCGTCCTGACGGAGCCGTCATTCCGCCCGGTTTAGATTCAATTCAAGTTTTGCATCCATCCTGTCGTCGTTTGGCTGGGGGGCCAGCGCCGTTGCCGCAGGGATTGCGCGGGCAATGGCCGATGCTTCGGAAGGCAGCCAACATGTCCCATTTTGGATCAGCCATCGCGAGCCTGACCGCGCGCGCCCGGCTCGGCATGCTGCTGGCCGCGCTTGTCGTGGCCGCCGGCTGCGCGCGGCAGCCAGGTCATCAGGAGGCGAATGCCGCCCTGGCCGAGCCGCCTGCCTACTGCCAGCCCCGCCCCGCCCCCGATTGCGAGTTCAGGAATGCCAACCTGAAAACGATGGATTCCGCGGAATTTGCCCGGCTCAAGCTCGCCTATGAGCGGCGATGTATCCGGCGCGCCGAGAAGGTCGAGCGCGAGCGTCTGCGCGAATTGCAGGCCGCCGGGGCCTGCGCGGGCAGGCCGGCGCCGGCGCTGGCGACCAGCCGGTAGCATTTTGACTTAAATGCACCCCGGCAGCGGCACGCTTTTGCCACACGTCCATCATGGGGAAGTCCCGAAGTTTTCGGTTACCTAAGGGGTCGTCGATCAGGAGTTCCGGTGGAATTCCTGAGGGGGAATTAGTTGCGAGTACCACCATGGGGACGCTCTACGATTTGCTCGGAGCCCTTCCGAACGATGATGCGGAGGGCTTGCGAGTTGCGTTTCGGCGGGCCGCGAAAGCGACCCATCCCGACACCAATCCGGACAATCCGGACGCGGCGCTGCGCTTCAGGCAGCTGGTCCGCGCGCACCACATTCTCAGCGACGCCGAGCAACGCGCCACCTACGACCAATTGCTTGCGATTGCGACCCGCCCGCCGCCACCGCCGCCGGCACGGGCCGTGGTCTACGAGAAGATCCACCGCGGCGCCACCAACACCATGGCAGCCACCTTCATCGCAGCCGCGCTGATCGGCGGCTACACCGTGTTCAGCCATATGTCGAAAACCTCGGCGATGACGGAAGGCACCGCGAAGGCCGCCGAGGCCGCGCCCGCCGATGTGATCGCGGCCCTGCCGCAGCCTGCCGGCATTCGCGAGATCGCGGCCGAGCACGAAGCCAACCCGACGAGCACGATCGCGCTGGCCGCCAATGCGATCAATCCGCCGCTCGCCGTCATCGCCTTGCCCGCGATCATAGCTTCGCCCGTATCGCCTCCCGCCGACGCCAGGACCCAGCGCGAGCGCGGCATCTTCGCCTATCGCGGCGGCGACCTCACCGGTGCGCTGGCGCATTTCAACCAAGCGATCTCCCAGGATCCCGGCTTTGCGCCTGCCTATATCGACCGTGGCATCGTGTTCTACCGCATGCGCAACTTCGAACGCGCCTTCGCCGACATGGCGCAGGCCAAGCGCCTCGTCAAGAACGACAAGTCGGGCAAGGACAAGCCCAAATCGGTTGCGCGGGCAAAGGACAAGCCGCCGGCGATCGTCAGCCACGAGCCTCGCCCGCGCTGGCTCATGACGGCCGCCGTCACGCCGTAGGCGGCGTTCCTCAAGACCCTTACTTGCCGTCCTGATCGCTCTTCTTCTTCGGCCGCGGCGGGCCTTCGAGCGGCGGCAGCGATTTCACATACTCGGCGATCGCGGCGCGATCGGCGGGTGGAAGCTGCGAGGTATTGCGGATCACGCGAGCCATCGATCCTCCCGCCGTGTCGCCATCGGGGGTCATACCCGTCTCCAGGAAATAATCGATGTCCTTGGCGCTCCATTCGGCGAGCCGCTTCTGCGTGATGTTGGGTACCCAGCCCTCGCCTTCGGGATTGGGACCGCCGGCGAAGCGCTGCGACTCGACGATGCCGCCGAGGAGGTTGCGCGGGCTGTGGCATTCCGCGCAATGGCCGAACCCGTTGACGAGATAGGCGCCGCGATTCCACGTGGCCGAATGCGCGCTATCGGCGGCGAATGGCTTGCCGTCGAGGAAGAGCAGCTTCCACATCCCGAGCGTTCGGCGGATGTTGAACGGGAACGGAAGCTCGTGCTCGCGCACCCGGCCCTGCACGGCCGGAAGCGTCTTCAGATAGGCGAAGAGATCGCGGACGTCATCGACCGTCGCGCGTTGATAGGAGGCGTAGGGAAAGGCCGGATAGTAATGCGTGCCGGAAGGCGAGGTGCCCTTGAGCACGGCGGTGACGAAATCCGCCTCGCTCCAGCGGCCGATGCCGTCGTTCGGATCCGGTGAAATGTTCGGCACGTGGAAGGTGCCGAACGGCGACGGCATCGCAAGGCCGCCGCCGAGCTTCAGCCGGTCGGCCTGGTTCGGCACCGCATGGCAGGAGGAACATCCGCCGGCATTGAACATGGCCTGCCCGTTGCCGAGGTTGGCCTGACGGGCCGGCAACGAACCCGCCGCGATGCTTTGCGGGATTGTGAGCCACCAGAAAATGCCGAGGCCGATCACCGCGAGCACCGCAATGGCAAGAAAGATACGTTTCGGCATTCACCCATCCGTCAACCAGAGTACCGATCGCCAACCAGTAGTATGGCCGCATTCTCAGGCATAAGCTCAGGAAATTTCGCGTGAACAATACTGGGCTGGGAACAAGCCCAGATGGCCATTGTTATGAGGCGAACGGCAACAGGGAGAGACGCCATGACCAGGAGCATGCTTGCCACGCTTGCGCTCGGTGCAGCACTTGCCTTTGCGGGACCCGCCTTCGCGGACAAAATGAAAGCGACGCTGGACGGAAAGTCCGAGGTGCCCCCCAATACCAGCATGGCCACCGGCACCGCCGAGATCGACTACGACCCCGCCTCCAGAAAGCTGAGCTGGAAGCTGACTTACAGCGGCCTGTCCGGCCCGGTCGTTGCGGCGCATTTTCATGGGCCCGCAGAAGCCGGCAAGAATGCGGGCGTCGCGGTCCCGATTCTCAATGCCGGCACGAGCCCGGTTTCAGGCAGCGCCACCCTGACCGACGCGCAGGCCGCCGATCTCGTCGCCGGCAAGTACTATATCAACGTCCACACCGCGGCTAACCCCGCTGGCGAAATCCGCGGGCAAGTCACCAAGTAAATCTCTCCAGCCCGACGAAACAAGGCGGACGCACAGCGCCCGCCCTTTCTCACCCGCCTCGGGTGCGATCAGCCGTTCTTGACGCGGTACGTCTCGTGGCAACCGGCGCAGGACTTGCCGATCGCGGGGAAGTTGGCCTTGAGCGAGTCGAGATCCTTGGTCTTTGCCTTGGCGTCGGCAACGGCCTTGGCAAAGTCATCGACCTTTGCCTTGAAGCCGGCCGCGTCGTCCCAGATCTTGGGCGAGGTATTGTAGTCGCCCTCGAACTTGACGGTCTTGATGCTGGCCGGGAACATGTTGGGCAGTTGCTTTGCGGTGTCCTCGAGCGTCTTCAGCGCCTCGTTGACCGCGGCCTGGTCATAGGGCTTTTCACCCTTGTTCATCGGGGCCAATGTGCCGCCCAGTGCCCGTCCGGTCGCCTTCATCTGCGCCTGCGTGGATTTGACCACGTCCTGCTGAGCGACGACGGCGCCCATGCTGAGCAACAGCGCTCCTGCCACAACGACGAAGCGTTTCATCAAGCATTCTCCCTTGGTTCGCGGCAGCCCGCGCCTGCCGCGGACCAGCCCCAATACGCTGCAAACACCGCAGGGCGGACTTCATTCCGCCTGCGGCAAAAAAGGTCAGAGCCGGTGCTGGCGCTGCGCCTCGCGGATGGCGATCCAGACCCGCTCGGCGGTGGCGGGCATGTCGATGTGGTCGATCTTGTATTCGCGCCACAGCCCCTCGACGATCGCATTGACCACCGCGGGACAGGAGCCGATCGCTCCCGCCTCGCCCGCACCCTTCACGCCCAGCGGATTGGTCGTGCAGGGCACGTTGTGGGTCTCGAACACGAAGGACGGGCCGTCGGAGGCACGCGGCAGCGCATAGTCCATGAAAGTCCCGGTGACGAGCTGACCGTCCTTGTCGCCGTAGACCGCCTGCTCCATCAGCGCCTGGCCGATGCCCTGCATCGCGCCGCCATGGACTTGCCCCGCCAGCAGCAGCGGATTGAGCGTCACGCCGAAATCGTCGACGATCACGTAGTTGACGATCTTGATGATGCCGGTCGCCGGATCGATCTCGACTTCGGCAACATGCGTGCCGTTCGGATAGGTGCCCATGGCGCTGTTGAAGCTCGAACTCGCATTGAGCTTTGCGGGGTCGACGCCCGGGCGCCTGGCGAGATCGGCAAAGCTGATCGAGCGGTCGGTACCGGCGACGCGCACGGTGCCGCCATTGATCTCGAGGTCGCCGATGCCGGCTTCCAGCGCCTGGGCCGCGATCTCCTTCAGCTTGTCGCCGAGCCCGCGCGTGGCGCGCTCGACGCAGACGCCGCCGCTGGGGATCGAGGACGAGCCGCCGGTGCCCATGCCCGTCGGGATCTGGTCGGTATCGCCCTGCACGAGGTTTACGCGCTCCGGCGGCAGCCCGAACTGCTCGGCGACAATCTGCGCAAAGGCGGTCTGGTGCCCCTGCCCGCTCGATTGCGTACCGATGAAAATTGTGACGTCGCCGTTGGGATCGAGTGTGACCTTGGCCGTCTCGTCGGCGCCCATGCTGCCGCAGACCTCGACATAGCTCGCAAGGCCGATGCCGCGAACCAGGCCCTGCTTCTTCGCCAGCTTGGCGCGCTTGGGAAACTCCTTCCAGGCCGCGATCTCCATGGCCCGCTTCATATGCGCCGTGAAGTCGCCGGAGTCGTACACCTTGCCGGTTGCGGTCGTGTACGGCATCTGCTTCGGCGAGATGAAGTTCTTGCGCCGGATCGCGTCCGGCGCCAGCCCAAGTTTCCGCGCGGCTGCATCCGCGAGGCGCTCGACCACGTAGGCGGCTTCGGGGCGTCCGGCGCCACGGTAGGCGTCGACCGGCACGGTGTTGGTGAACACCGTGCGGACGCGGCAATGGAAGGCCTGGATGTCGTAGAGGCCGGGCAGCATGCCGGCGCCGCCGTGCGGGATATACGGCCCGAACGTCGACAGATAAGCGCCCATGTCGCCCATCAGGTCGACGTCCATGCCGAGGAACTTGCCGTCCTCGGCAAGCGCCATCCGCGCCACGGTGAGGTTATCGCGTCCCTGCGCATCGCCCATGAAATGGTCGGCGCGATCGGCGGTCCACTTGACCGCCTTCTTCAGCTTGCGCGCGGCCACCGCCATCAGCGCATATTCGCGATACGGGAACAGCTTGGTGCCGAAGCCGCCGCCGACGTCGGGGCAGACGACCCGCATCTTCTCGACCGGAATCTTCAGCACGAACTGGCACAGGATGTCGCGCAGGCGATGGCTGCCCTGGCTGCCGACGGTCAGCGTCAGGTGATCGCGCTTGGCGTCGTATTCGCAGACCGCCGCACGCGTCTCCATAAAATTGGTGACCACGCGCGGATTGACGATGCGCACCTCGGCAACCGCATGCGCCTTGGCGAAGGCGGCCTCGGTCGCCTTCTTGTCGCCGATCGAGACGTCGAACAGCACATTGCCGGGCTTGTCGGGCCAGACCTGCGGCGCCCCCTTCTTGACGGCGTTGGCAAGGCCGACCACCGCCGGCAGCGGCGTCCAGTTCACCTCGATCGCCTCGATGGCATCGCGGGCGTGATCGATGGTGTCGGCGACCACGAAGGCGACGGCATCGCCGACATGACGCACCTCGTCCCTCGGCAGGATCGGATAGGGTGTGCCGGTGAAGGGATCGACCTCGAAATTGAACAGGCACGGCAGGTCGCCGAGTTCCTTGACGTCCTCGGCGGTCAGGATCAGCGACACGCCCGGCAGAGCGCGGGCCTTGGCCGCATTAATGGTGTATTTGGCATGCGCATGCGGCGAGCGCAGCATCAGCGCATGCAGCGCCGGCTGCGGCGCGACGTCGTCGGTGTAGCGGCCCTTGCCGCGGATCAGCGCGTCGTCTTCCTTGCGGCGGACGCTCTGTCCGACGCCGAACTTGATTGGAGCGGCCATCTTCTCTCCGATTGCAGTCGCGGATTTCCGGCGGGCATATTGCAGCGGTTCGCCCGCCGGCGCAAACCGGCAATGAATACGATTTCGCCGCGTTGCAGCGTGAGAGGCGCCGATCGAAAAGAAAAGCCCCGGACGATGCCGGGGCTCCCTGATGTCGGAACTTGGATCGACGTCGAACAATCAGTACTTGGCGACCAGCGGACCGCCGAAGTGATAGTTGACGCCGGCCCGAACCACCACGTCGGTGATATCAGACGTATAGCCGAACCGAAGCTGCGGATTGCTGGTGGTTAGGACGGGCGCGCCCGAGACGCTGCCGTAGTCCATGTAGAGGCCTTCGATCTTGCCGGTCCAGTTGCCGCCGAGGCGCGCTTCGAGACCCGCACCGATCACCCAGCCCCATTTCGTGTCGTCCCGGCCCCAGGCCACGGAGGTCGCCACCTGCTGGGCCGTAAAGCCGCTGATCACACCATTGGTGTTGATGCCGGCAACCGCGAGGCCGCCGGTGACGTAGAGCAGCGCCGACGGCGTGATCAAGCCTCCGACGCGTCCCCGGAAGGTCGCAAACCACTCGATCTCCTGGTTGAAGGTCGTGGTCGGCGAAACGCCGGCGCCCGGGCCCGCGGTGATCAGGTTACAGACACCGCCCGGAGGCGCGGTCGGCGTGACGCAGGTAAAGAGCCCGCTGCCCTTCTGGCCGCTCCATTGGCCGTCCGCTTCGATACCGAAGACCCACTTGTCGCTTTGCCAGTTCTTGCCGATCTGGCCGCCGAACACGCCGCCATCGAGATTGAGCGTCGTATACTGTGTCGGGCTGAGCTGAACGCCGGTCAGATTATTGTAGAACGTGCCGCTGGTCTCGGAACGGCCCCAGCTGTAGCCGCCGTTGAGACCGACATACCACTTGTCCCAGGTCCAGATCTCGACAACCGCGGGCCGCGCCTTGACGGGCATGTCGGCGGCGATCGCCGATGACGCCGCGATGGCCGAAAATGCCGCCATCGCCAGAACTTTCAGTGCCGATGCCTTCATTGCACTTCCCCCTCCGCCAATGGAATCCGATGCCGCCAGCATAGGCCGGAACCGCGGATTGCCATCCCTGATTGTTGGCCCCGGATTCACAATTCGGCCGGATGTTGCCCGCGCGCCTCACCAGCAAGAGCGCGCCGCGATCATGCCATCAAGCAACTGAAAACAAGGGCATTTTAGCGCAGCAGCGAAAGCAGCCAGCGGCGTCCGAACAGGGCGATGACCGAGGCCGCATAGACCACGGTACCGACCACGACAAGAAGTCCGAGCAGGGCCTCGTCGCGCAGCGTGCTCATGTGCGCAAGCGCGTTGCCGGCGAAGCGCGCCGACGACCAGAGCGCCGCGCCGAGAATGACGCCGGCGACGACGAACTTTGCGAAGGACTGCAACAGCGGCCGGTCCAGCACCAGGTAGCCCGCCCGAGCCGCAAAGAAGATCACCAGCAAGAGATTGATCCAGGCGCCGACGGCGGTCGCCAGCGCCAGCCCGATCTGCGCCAGCGAGCCGACCAGCGCGACCTTGAGCGCGACGTTGACGGCAACGCCGGTCAGTGCGGCCTTCACCGGCGTGGCGGTATCCTTGCGCGCGTAGAAGGTTGCGACCGCACTTCGGATCAGCACGAACGGGATCAGTCCGACGGCGTAGGCCGCGAGCGTCGCGCCGGCCGCCGCCGCGTCGCCTTTGGTGAAGGCGCCGCGCGCGAACATCGCGCGCATGATGACGTCGGGGACCGTGATGAAGGCGGCGACGAACGGCACCGACAACAGCAACGTGAAATCGAAGGCGCGGCGCTGCGAGACCGCCGCGCCCTCGAAATCGCCGGCGGTGAGGCGGCGCGACATCTCCGGCAGCAGCACCGTTCCGATCGCAATCCCGATCACGCCGATCGGCAGCTGGTTGAGACGGTCGGCGTAGTAGAGCGCCGACAGCGCACCCGCGGCCAGGAACGTCGCGATGATGGTGTCGGCAAACAGCGCGATCTGCGTTCCCATCGAACCTATCGTGGCGGGCCCGAGCGCACGGAAGAAGGCGCGGATGTCCTCGTCCAGCCTTGGCCAGGCAAACCGGGGCAGGATGCCGCTGCGCCAGGCGTCGCCCGCGAGCAGGAAGAATTCGAGGATGCCGGCGATCAGCACGCCCCAGGCCGCGGCATATCCCGCGCCCGGGAAGAACGCCGCCAGCGCCAGCGTCGTCATCATCGACAGATTGAGGAAGATGGGAGCGGCGGCCGCGCTGGCGAAGCGCTGCATCACGTTGAGCATGCCGCCATAGAGCGTCACCAGCGTGATCAGCAGGAGATAAGGGAAAGTGATCCGCGTCAGGTCGATCGCGAGCTGGCCGCGCGCGGGGTCGTTGGAGAATCCCGGCGCCAGGATCGCAATCACCTGCGGCATGAACAGCCCGGCGACGACCAGCAGCACCACCTGCGCGGAAAACAGCAGCGTGAAGATGTGGCTGGCGAACACTTTCGCATCCGCCTCGCTGCGGCCGTGGACATGCGCATAGGCCGGCACAAAGGCGGCGTTGAAGGCGCCCTCGGCGAAGATCGCGCGGAAATGGTTGGGCAGCCGCAGCGCGACGAAGAAGGCGTCGGCGACGGGGCCGGCGCCGAGGATCGCGGCGAGCATGATGTCGCGCGCGAATCCGGTGAGCCGGGAGAGCAGCGTGTAGCCGCCGACGGTGAAAATACGTCCGAGCATCCGCCGCCTCTATAGCATGAAGCAGCGCCGCGAAACTGCCTATAGCGCGCTGCGCACGGCGGCGATGACGCGCTCCTGGGCCGCCTCGTCGAGATAGGCGTGCATCGGCAGGCTGATGACGTCGGCCGACAGCCGTTCGCTTGCCGGCAGGCCGCCGTCCGCGACCGGGAAATCGCGATAGGCGGTCTGCTGATGCAACGACTTCGGATAGTAGATGCCGGTCGGCACCCCCTTGGCCTTCAGGTGGGCGGCAAAGCCGTCGCGATCGACACCCTGCGGCAGGCGGATGGTGTAGAGCGCCCACACCGAGGTGCAGCCGGGCGCCAGCTGCGGCACGGTGACGATATTGCCGAGGCTGCGCGTATAGCGCTCGGCGACGGCGTTGCGGGCAGCGATCTCGTCTTCGAAGATCTTCAGCTTTTCGAGCAGGACCGCCGCCTGAACGGTATCGAGCCGGCCGGTCATTCCGATTCGGACGTTGTCGTATTTGTCGGAGCCCTGGCCGTGGACGCGGATGCTGCGCAGCACGCCGGCGAGGTCGTCGTCATCGGTGAAGATCGCGCCGCCGTCACCGTAGCAGCCGAGCGGCTTGGTCGGGAAGAAGCTGGTGGTGGTGGCGTCGGCAAGGGTACCGAGCTTGCGGCCATGATAGGTCGCACCGAAACTCTGCGCGGCATCGTCCAGCACGAACAGCCCCTCCGCCCGCGCCAGTTCGCCGATCGCGCCGTGATCGGCGCTCTGGCCGAACAGGTCGACCGGGATCACGGCCTTCGGCTTGAGGCCGAGCTTCTTTGCCGTCGCAATTCCGCGCGCAAGCGCCTCCGCCGTCATGTTGAACGTGGCCTCGTCGACGTCGACGAGCAGCGGCGTGGCGCCGGTTCGCGCCACCGGAGAGGCCGTGGCGCAGAACGTGAACGACGGACAGAACACGGCGTCGCCCCTGCCGGCGCCGATCGCCATCAGCACCATGACCAGCGCATCGGTGCCGTTGGCGCAGCTCACGACATGCCGCGCGCCACAGAATTCGCCGAGCGCCTGCTCCAGCGCCGTCACCTCCGGCCCGCTGACGAACTGGCAGTGGCCGAGCACCCGGCCGATCGCCTCGTCGATCGACTTGCCGAGCCGGCGCCGTTGCGCGCCGATATCGAAGAGGGCCACGGGTTCCGGGGGCATGTGCTGGTTCATGATGCTTTCGACGATTCCGGACTTGAAGGGTCAGCCGACCACGCGGCGCGGACCCTTGCGCTCGGCGGATGCAGCGGGCTTCGCAGGATGCTCGAGGCAGCGGATCGCGATCTCGAGGCTGGCGACGCCCTCGTCGCCGCTCACCGCGGGCGCGCTGCCGGCGCGCACGGCACTGAGGAAGGCGATCAGCTCGGCGCGCAGCGGCTCGTCGTGACCGACCGGCAGGTGCCGCATCGAGTAGGAGCCGTCGGGCTTGAAGCCGAAGCATTCGGTGACCTGCCGCGTCAGCAGGTCGCCCATGATGTACTTGTTGCGGGTCGCCACCGTGACGTTGCGCGCCTTGAACGGCGTCAGCCAGTTGGTGTTGATGTGCGCGAGCACGCCCGAGGCCGTGCGGAATTGCAGTAGCGCAATGTCCTCGCGCTCGGCCACCGCACTTGAAAGCTGCGGCTGCACCTCGACGATGTCGGACTCGGTGAACCAGCGGATCAGGTCGATGTCGTGCACGGCAAGGTCGATGACGACGCCGACATTGGACATCCGGGGCGGAAACGGCCCGACCCGCGTGATGGCGATCGAAAGGATGTCCTCGCCCGCCACGGCCTGCTTGATGGCGGCGACCGCCGGATTGAAACGCTCGACATGACCGACCATCAGCGTGACGCCGGCGCGGTTGGCCGCGGCGACGATCTCGCGCCCTTCTTCCACCGTGGAGGCGACCGGCTTCTCGACCAGGACGTGGATCTTGCGCTCGATGCAGGCGAGCGCGACCTCGTGATGCAGATGCGTGGGGGCTGCAATGGTGACGGCATCGACGCCTTCGGCCACCAGCTGGTCCAGCGTCTCGAATGCGCGGCAGCCGGCAAGCTCGGTCGCCCGCGCCCGGTGCTCGGGCAAGGGATCGACGATCCCGACCAAGGTGGTGTTCGGCAGTCCCCCGAAGACGCGCGCGTGATTGGTCCCCATCACGCCCGCGCCGATCACGCCGACTCGCATCCACTTCCCCTCGTGTGTCGCCAGCGCAAGCCGTTCAAAACGCTCGCGAATTCAAAAATGCAGCGAAGCTTCGCCGCTGTCCCCAGCAGCCGCTTAGCAGGCCGGTCACGGCTCTGGAAGACACAATTTGCTGCACTCGGTTACCAACATCCCAGGACTGCGAAAGTCGTCCTCCTCTTTTCTCTAGCTTTTTCGCCCAATTTCCCTGCCAGCAGGGAAATCTGCAGGGATTCTGTACGTCAACCTTACGAGCATCGACTCTGGGCGACCGATCTATTTTGAACCGGTCATCGTCGCGACCGCAAGACCACGGCGATGCCGTGCACTGGTTCCTTAGACTGGCTCCGGGGCTCGCTGCCGAGGGCCACACCGACCGCCGCTCGATCTTGGATCCGCGCATCCGGTATCGGCTCCTGCGACTGCATTCGCTTGAGAAAATTCACGAGCGTATCGACATAGTCATCGAACTCCGAATTGGGGAAGGTAACAAGTTCATTGACAACATGCTCCACACTGTCCTTGCGTTTCACGATGTGAACCTTCTTGGCGCGGATGAGCGGCAGAATTTCTCTGAACCTGGAAAGCTTTGGGCCACGCGGTTGTTTTACCGCTTCGACCACGACCTTCGTTTGCGATCGGAGTTCCTCAATCAAATCGCCCCCTCTTCCGGTTTCTTCAACCAATATGAGCGAGGCCCTATAGCTGCTTGCAAAGTGCTTAATCTGGAGCAACAGCTTGCGGAACGTGCAGGCCTCAGCGAAGGCATCGAGGAGCACGTATAAGCCATCGCAGACTGCAAAGACCAGAATGGCGTTGCGACTGCTTGACTCTGTCTTGAACGTCGGATCGACGCTGATAACGACCGGCTTACCGGCGTGGTCTCCATTGAAAAAGGGGAAATGATTGACGTCGATGTCAACGTTAACTTCGCGACCCAGCCCCTGTTGAAAGTGCAACCAGAACGGTGAGCCTCCGAAAGAGCCTGCTCTAAGTTTCTCGATTTCCGCTTGAGTGATATCCGGACGAAGTGTTTCGCCCTTGCGCAGCACCCATGTACGATCACCAATCTTGAAGTGCATATCCTTCGGAGCATAAAAGGGAAGAACGATCTCATGGAAGTCGCCGGCCTCTTTAATATGCGCGAACACATCATCAAGTGCGGTGCGATGGCCAACGATGAGGAATTGCGTCTTGGCGCCTTTGTTGCCACGAGTTCTCAACGTCTCGTACTGTTGTATGACCTTGCGTTTTTTCTTTGAGCTCTGCCAATCGGCAACATTGTGAGGATCATCAAAGATAATTATATCGCCGCCTTTTCCTGTGACGCTGCCAATCGGCACCGCCCGAACTCGACCTCCTCCTATGATGCGGAAGTCTTTTTTGCGACTATGAGTGGGATCAATCCGGGTCCCGAATAGCTGCTTATAGATCCTCGAACGCATGAGCGTGCGGATCTGCTCTACGATGTCTTCTGCGATCTCCTCATCGTAGGCAACAATAAGGAATCTCAATTTGGGATTAAGGCCGAGCATGAATGCCGGGAGGAATACCGAGACGAGCAGGGTCTTCAGGTGCCGCCCCGGCAGGTTGATCAGCATCTTACGGGCGCGTCCGTGGATGAATGGAACGAGCTGGTAACAGAGGTATTCAATGTAGGGCTGATCCGGTTCGAGGGGCTTCCCGTGCAGTTCCAGGTAAGCTAGTTTGACGAACAGATAAAAGCTTTCAGGGACAGAGAGAGCCTTACTCATCTTGATCGTCCTTGTCTGCAGGGATTTGCTTCAGATTTCGATTGAAATGATTCCGCATGATTTCAAGTTCGTCCGCGGTTGCGTTGGTAACTTCGACCAGCTTTCCGTCACCCCGATCGCTCTTCTCCGTGAACAAGGCGATGGCGCTAATTGCGCGGAGATCACCCTTGATTGCGAGCGCAATTAGCGCCTTAACGACTGCGCGCTGCTTGGTGACGCGGCATTCGCGCCCATCATCATCGACGACCACCATCTCGCCGAGCTCAGCCTCGAGATCGGTGGCAAAATTGGCGGCGCCTTTCTTGCGGCCACTCGGGTTGCCGCTCTGACCCGGTTTGAACTGAGCGCCCTTGGGAGGCTTCTTGTACCCGACCTCGTCGTCTCTACCGCTCACGCTAAGGCTCTCCTCTAGACTAAGGGATTGCGGCCCCTGAGAGCTTGTCGGGCGCAGCGCATTTTAACGGCAACGTTGAGCCGAAGGAATGCCCGCGCGCCTCGACCCCACGCCTGCTGGCGCCGATAGGGACCGCCGGCGCCAACACCAACCCACTGGCGCTACCGATCCCGCCTACCTTCTCAAAGCGCGCTTCAGGTACTTCTCCCACCGCTTGCGGAAATCTCGATCCCAATCATTGCCTTTGGGATCGCGTGTTTGAAGATACGTCTTGCTGCAATCGGTCCAAACCACGTCAAGGCAGACAGGGCCCCTCGTGTCACTAATGATCAACTTGAACTGCTCGCGCGAGGCGTCGTTCCAATGTCTGCGACGTCGCCCCGCCGGTGGATTGAACTGTGTGTAATAGTTGAGGCGATAGCGACCAAGGTTTGCGACCCATGGACGATCGATCGAGTCGTCGTCGTCGAGACGTCTGCCTATTTTGCGGATTACTTCTACACCTAGGCGCCTTATGATGCGGAAGCGACCCGGAAATTCCTTCTCTGGTGGTTCTTGGTCTCCCGCCGGGCTTCGCCGACGGAACACATCAGAAATAATACTGTCGCCATTCGGAACCACGGCCCATCTTCTGAGAACCTCTAGGCTCGGTAGTAGGATGCCGGTCGTTGGAGAGATTTTTCTTGCACGTCCGTGGGCGCGCCCTTTTATGCTATCTGAAAAGTGAACTTTCTTTGCCATTTTGTGCTCCATTGGGAGCAGTGGCGCGCGAGTGCGAAAGCTAGAAGCCACCACTAACCCGCGACCAACGCTCCGCGTTGTGTCTGACTAGCGTCGAACAACACGCGCGTCGCGCAAGAGCGACGTCACGAGTTGGACGACCGACTTGAATCACGGGTTAACTGGAGAGACCGGTGGGCTTGTTAAGTTCCGACGGCGCGCCCTAGCCTTAGTCGGAACCGCAGGTGATCTCGAAGAATCTACCTACTACTTCACCACACAATACACTTGTTACACTTTTTTTGTTTAGCTCATCCTGACGCAAGCCGCAAGAGTTGGCGATCACCCTTAACTGCTATTTCAGTAGGGCACTAAACAAAAATTAATCGATGTTGAATGGAACAATTAGCCGGCACTGCGCGCGTGAGATACTGATACGGGATACTATTGCCCTCGTCTGTTGGGAGTTGAAAAGCGGATACCTGTCATTCGGGAGCGTCGGTTCAAGTACCCCAGCGTGAACAGGAGCTGGCAGGCCTGGCGCCAGAGCGTTGCCTCATAGCGGTTGAGGCGATCAAGAGGGCATGCCGGCAGGTTCGCCAGTCGGACGTACGACCGCGTGATAGCGTCGAACGTACCTGCGCCTGTTTGCGGTAATTGTTCATCGGCGCGCGAGCTGCGATCAGTCGTGATTGCGCCCGGCCCAGCTGGTTCGGTAGCGACTGCATTGCTGTAGGCGATGATTTCCTGACGTTGCTGGTGTGCTTGTCGGGTCTGCCGGAATCGCAGCAAATGCCGGGCCTGGATCTTGAACAGGCCGCTCTCAATGGCGGTAGCACGACGCAGCCGCCACAGCACGCTTGCCAGGCGGAGAGTCAATTCTCGCTCCACCGCCGTTTGCGCATCATAGTCCGCCGTGATCGCCATTTCGAAGGCGGCATAGTCCTCGGCATCTTCTAGGGCATCGATCACGGTTTCTGCGGTCAGCCCATGGCGGACGGCATTTCGTCGGGACCTTTTCTTGCCTGCTTCGGTGACCGGACCAGTGCTACGTTGCGCATTAAGGCGGTTGGCGTGGATTTGTCGGAATGAGCTCATTGTGTTTAAGGCCGCGCAATCGGGTTCGTTTCGTCATTTGCAGGTAGGCCAGCTAGATGCGCTCCGCTGCTCAATCGGCGCCGGCGTTTGCGCTTCGGGTGTGCGCTGACTGTTTCGCCCTCCACGACTGCGACGGCAGCGGCGTCTTCGAGCGCATGGGTTATGGCCCAAAGCCTTGCCGCAACGACCAATGGATCGATGTCGTGGAACTTCCACCACCCGCGTTCGTCGCCGCGGCGATGGAGTTCCCGGTGGTGGAGCCGGCAAAGCGGAACGGTAAAGCGGTCGCTAACCTTGCGCCCCATGGCCCGCTGCTCGGCAAACTTGATGTGGTGGGGGTCGCAGGGGGTGCGGCCGCAGGCAAGGCAAGGTTGCCGCGCCACAAAGCGCAGATGGTTGCGGTCGCGATCACGCACCGGCTTGGCAATGATGGTGACGACCGCATCGACGGTTTCGGTGCGCCCTCGCCCACCTTCCTCGCTTCCGGCGTCTTGAGCCATGCTTCCGCCTCCGGCAGGATCCTCGCCAAGCTCGCGCAGCCTCGCCATAAAGCTGGCCTCGACGGCTTGGCAATCGGAAGCCGTTAACTGGCTCTTCAGCGGCAGCACCCGCTGCGCCCACTCGGCCAGCGCCTCGCCATTTCCGACTTGTCCGAGCTCCGCCATCAGCTGTTGTAAGAGCTTCTCGGAAGCAGCAGGCGTCAGTTGAGGGAGACTGGGCCTGTCCGGGCGCGGACGTCTGGAGGGGGCTGGCAAGGGTCTTCTGGAGATTTGCGACACCGATGTAGGCAGAGTTGTTGTGGGCGGAGCCGCTGGAGGCGCGGCCGCCGCGGGCACCAGGTCAGGCGCATCCAGATCATCCTCCCCGGCAATGCCGACCAGGGTAAAAAGAGCATAGCGACGTGCATAGGTGAGCGCTGCGCCCAGCCGATGCGGCGCAGCGGTTTCACTGACCGGGCAGACCGGCCAGTCCGATGACACCCACTCGCCGGAAGCGTGGACTAACGTCGTGGTCAGCCGGATCATCCCATTGTCCCCGTCAATTGCCGTGGCCTGCACCATTGCGATCTCGTGCTGACCGAGGCATTTGCGCACCAGATCGAGGCCGGCGGATAGCGACGCATAGCGAAAGCTTCGTATCCCCTCGCGCGGGAAGGGCGAGACGATGGTTGCCGTCAGGGATTTTTCCGGGTTCTGGATTTCGGCCTGCGCCCTGGCGAGCGCAGCCGCCAGCGCGCCGATGCTCTCGCTAGAGCGCTGCATGGCCGGCCACCGCTTCCAGGACGTCAAAGCTGACCGCGCCTGACCTGGAGCGCTTGGCCCGCACGCCGTGGCCTGAGGCTTCCCTGGCATCCTCGGGGACAAGTGCCTTCAGCTCAGCCTTGGCGCGGTCGTGTTCGCTCGCGGCAGCCCTCGTCGCGCGATACAGGCTTGCAAACTCCGCCCACGCGTTCGAACCGCTCATGTCGACGCTTCTGATCGCTTCGAGCCGGGGCCGAGGGGGGTCGATGCCGAACAGGCTGGGGGTTTCGCCGTTTTCGACGCAGCGCCAGAACTTCCTTTCGGCGGTAAGCAGCAGGTGCTGGTAGAGCGGATCGGCCGGAATGGTTAATTCCACCCATTTGCCGCCGCCAGTGATGATGGAGAGGACGGCTGACCGTGAGGCAGTCACCCACATGTTGTGCTGGAGCTGGGCCATGTGCTTTTCGGCAGCCGCTTCTTCCGAGAAATTCCAGGGCAGCATGAACTTGGCCTCAAAGACGGCGCCGGAGCCCTCCACGCGGCCGTCGAGCGTGGCGGCCATCCACTTGTGGACAGGATGAAAAACGCGCCGCTGGACATCTTTGACGGTTTTGCGGGTATTTTGCTCAAACCAGCACCGGTTGAGGTCTTCGGTGACCGTGCCGAGCTGGACGACGAGTTCGCCGGACAGGTCCGGGGGCTCGACCTCCCCCCGCTTCTCCTGCCAGAGCCGGATTAGGGCGGCTCCATCCTCCCCCATGATGATCCGGGCGTCCGAGCCACCGATAAACTCACGTCGGTGGCCATTGGGCTGTGTCTTGGCAAGGGAAGCTGACATTGCGACTCTCCCACTTCGATTCGATCTCGAATGGATACTAAAAGTATCAATGCCAAAGTCAATACTAAAAGTATCAATTCGACAGATCAAGGCAGCACGCGCGCTGTTGAGTTGGTCCCAAGAGGAATTGGCTAGTGCGGCTGGCGTCTCGATCCCGACGATCAAGCGTTTAGAAGCCCGGGATGGGCCGGTGGGCGGTCGTGAAGAGACAGCAATAAGAATAATCGACTCGATGAGAGCCGCCGGAGTCGAGTTCATCGATGAGAACGGTGGTGGCGTCGGGGTACGGCTCCGGAAGCCATCCAGGTAGGCTAATTAAGCGGTAATACGCAAGCCCAAACGAAAGCTTGTGCGCCTGGCGCTTCAATCGGTGAATGCCTTGCGAGCGTCCGACTAACGGGCCAAAATCTCGCCCGGTTTGACTCGGATGGATACACGCAATGCCTCTGCTTAACTTCTCCAAGCGGACCGCCACCTGGGCGACCATTGCCGCAATGGTCGTGTGCTGGCTGTGTGTCGACTACCCATTCGGGGCCCTCCTTTTCTTTAACTGCGCGTCCTGGCCGTGTTTCACTAAGCGGAGCACAGAAATCTGACGTGCCGCGCCTTTGAGTCCACTTGGCGTTGAGCTCATCAACGAGAACGGAGGCGACCCCCGTGTGCTTGAGAGGCTGCAACCAAAACCCTACTTGTCTGGCGTCTTGAACATTCGACGTTGCAGCGTTCTCTCCACAAGCTGAAGCGCCTTCTATTGACGTTTCGGAAAATTGGATGTATCAAAAGCAAATTCGATTCCCCGCGCCGGGCTGATCGAATAAGTCGAGAGCCTCGACACCGCCTGCCGCAGACGCGCAAGGATGCGGATATTGACCCGGCAACCTCCTTAAAGCTGCGCCAGCTAGGAAAGCCTCATCGAGGTCGGAGCATTTCCGTGGCTTAAATGCGTGCGCCTGTTTGTGGCCCGGTCGCACAACACCTCGCTGGCACAGCAGGGGTGCGGCCAACACCATCAACATCGCAGCCAACATCGGAGTGCGGCCCAAAGTTCTGGCCGTGCTCCGCCGTCTTGGTCCACCTTGAGGCGGTCGCGATCCGCCGCTGAACCGCTCCCCATTCTTGGACCAGGCGGCTGGTCTTTTTCCAGTGCGCTT
>CAZDEZ010000020.1:0-59807 GCA_964504705.1 uncultured Bradyrhizobium sp. | reverse complement strand
GGATTGGTGTCGGCGGCGGGAGGCGCGCCGGCGGCGGCAGGGGGCGACGCCTCCTCGGCCGGCTCGGCCGTGTCGTTCTGGATCTGCTTCTCCAGCGCGCGCAGTTTCGCGACGTTCTTCTGGTGGGCGTCGTAGGTTTCGGTGAAGGTGTGTCCGCCGGTGCCGTCGGCGACGAAGAACAGGTCGCGCGTGCGCGCCGGATTGGCGGTGGCCTCCAGCGAAGCGCGGCCGGGATTGGAGATCGGCCCGGGCGGCAGGCCTTCGATCACATAGGTGTTGTAGGGCGACGGCGCGGTGATTTCCGAGCGCCTGATCGGGCGCCCCAGCGTGCCCTTGCCGCCGACCAGGCCGTAGATGATGGTCGGATCGGACTGCAGCTTGATCTTCTGCCGCAGGCGGTTGGTGAAGACGGCGGCGACGCGGCTGCGCTCGTCGGCCCTTCCGGTTTCCTTCTCGACGATGGAGGCAAGCGTCACCAGCTGGTCCGGCGATTTGACCGGGATGTCCGGATTGCGGCGCTCCCAGATCTCGGCCAGCACGCGCTTCTGCGTCTGCTGCATGCGCTGGATCACCTGCTCGCGCGTGGTGCCGCGCGGGAACTTGTAGGTCTCGGGCAACAGCGTGCCCTCGCGCGGAATCTCGCGCACGCTGCCGGAGAAGATGTCGTTGTCGGACAGCCGCGCCACGATCTGCTCGGAGGTCAGGCCTTCGGGAATGGTGATCGAATGCTGCACCACCTTGCCCTCGACGATGGTGCCGATGACGTCGCGCAGGCTCGCGTTCTTCTGGAACAGGTATTCGCCCGGCTTCAGGTCGGAGCTCGCCTTCAGCGCATAGACGCTGCCGATGAAGATCCAGGGATTGACGTTGATCACGCCCTCTTTCTGCAGCACTTCGGAAATGTCGCGCTTGCCGGCCCGCGCGGGGATGTTGACGACCTTGTCTTCCCGGAGGGGTCCCGCCGATTCCAGGATCTGCCTGCCGTAATAATAGGAGACGCCGGCGCCGATCATCAGCAGGATCAGGATGGTGAAGATCGCATTGCCGACCACCACGAACGGATTGCGCGCGCGATCACTCCGCTTGGGCGGCGGCGGCACCTGCTCGGGTTCGAGCGCGGCGCGCGGACTGCGGGGCGAAATGGGCGGCCTCTCACTCATCGATGCAACCTGTTTCCTGCCGGTCCGATCGTGGCCGGGCAATCCTTGCCCTGCCAATAGCACACGCCCGCAACTAGGAGTCAGCGCCGAATACGGCAAAAGCGTGGATTAACTCCAGGCCGTTGTTTAGTTGGTCACGCGCTGCACGATCACGGAGGCATTGGTGCCGCCGAAACCGAACGAATTCGAGAGCGCAATGTTGATCTCGCGCTTGCGCGCCGCATGGGGCACGAGGTCGATCGCCGTCTCCACGGACGGGTTGTCGAGGTTGATGGTCGGCGGCGCGACATTATCGCGAATCGCAAGGATGCTGAAGATCGCCTCGATTGCACCGGCTGCTCCCAGCAAATGACCGGTGGACGATTTGGTGGACGACATCGACACCCTGGAGGCGGCGTTGCCGAGCAGCCGCTCGACCGCGCCGAGCTCGATCTCGTCGCCGAGCGGCGTCGAGGTGCCATGCGCGTTGATGTAGTCGAGGTCGGAAGCCGTGAGGCCGGCACGCTTCAATGCCGCCGACATGCTGCGGAAGCCGCCGTCGCCGTCCGGCGTCGGCGAGGTGATGTGATAGGCATCTCCCGACAGGCCGTAGCCGGTCACCTCGGCATAGATCTTCGCGCCGCGCCGCCTGGCGTGCTCGTATTCTTCCAGCACGACGATGCCGGCGCCCTCGCCCATCACGAAGCCGTCGCGGTCCTTGTCATAGGGGCGCGAGGCCTTTTGCGGGGTCTCGTTGTAACCGGTGGACAGCGCACGCGCCGCGCAGAAGCCGGCCATGCCGATCCGGCAGATCGGCGATTCCGTTCCGCCCGCCACCATCACGTCGGCATCGCCGAGCGCAATCAGCCGCGCGCCATCGCCGATCGCATGCGCGCCGGTCGAACAGGCCGTCACCACCGAATGGTTCGGACCTTTGAGGCCGTGCTCGATCGAGACATAGCCGGAGGCGAGATTGATCAGCCGGCCCGGGATGAAGAACGGCGATACCTTGCGCGGTCCCCGCTCCTTCAGGACGATGGCGGTGTCGGCAATGCCGGAGAGGCCGCCGATGCCGGAGCCGATCAGCGTGCCGGTGGCGCAGCGCTCTTCCTCGGTCGAGGGATGCCAGTTGGCGTCGTCGAGCGCCTGTCTGGCGGCGCACATCGCGTAGATAATGAAATCGTCGACCTTGCGCTGGTCCTTCGGCTCCATCCACTGGTCGGGATTGAAGGTGGCATCGGAGCCGTCGCCGCGCGGGATCAGGCAGGCGATCTGGCAGGTCAGGTCGGAGGCGTCGAAGGTGTCGATCTTCTTCGCGCCGCTCTGTCCGGCGAGGATCCGCGTCCAGGTCGGTTCCACCCCGCAGCCGAGCGGCGTGACCATGCCGAGCCCCGTGACGACCACCCGTCTCATGTCAAACTCCGCGCCTTGAAAATGGCGGCCAACAACAAGAAACCGGGGGACCGCTTGCGGCCCTCCGGCTCTGTCGGCGCCGCGAGGGCGTCAGCTCTTGGCGTTCTTCTCGAGGAACTTCGTCGCGTCGCCGACGGTCAGAATGGTTTCCGCCGCATCGTCGGGAATTTCACAACCGAACTCTTCCTCGAACGCCATCACGAGCTCGACGGTGTCGAGACTGTCGGCGCCGAGGTCGTCAATGAAGCTCGCGCTGTCGACCACTTTGTCGGGCTCGACACCGAGGTGCTCGACCACGATCTTCTTAACCCGCTCGCCAATCTCACTCATCGTTCAACCTCGTGCTTGTTCCCATTGGTCCCGACCCCAACCGAAGACGATAGAGCCATCGTGGTCGTAAGCTTCCTTCGCAATCGCGTTGATTCGGCCGGGGTTTTGTCCCTGGACCCGGCGAACGTCGGCAGGCTTTGCCCCGCCAATATACAGGGTTTCAAATTCCTGCAAGGCGTTCTTTGCCCATCCATTGCGCCGTCCGGTTATCACACTTCCAAACCCTTGACTATAAGGGTCAATCCGGCCCGCGGGCGGCTGCCGCGCCGCCGCAACCGGGCGCGAACGGCTCAAAACATGGCCATTCCGCCGTTGACGTGCAGGGTCTGCCCGGTGACGTAGCCGGCCTCGTTGGAGCTGAGATAAACCGCCGCAGCGGCGATATCCTCAGGGCTTCCCAGCCTGGCGGCAGGAACCTTGGACAGAATCGTCTCGCGCTGCTTGTCGTTGAGCGCGTCCGTCATCGGCGTCTTGATGAAGCCGGGCGCGATGCAATTGGCTGTCACGCCGCGCTTGGCATATTCGGCGCCGACCGTCTTGATCAGCCCGATGATGCCGGCCTTGGACGCGGTGTAGTTGGCCTGGCCGGGATTGCCGGTGACGCCGACGATCGAGGTGATGGCGATGATGCGGCCGAATCGCTTGCGCATCATCAGCTTGGTGGCGGCGCGCGCCAGCCGGAACGTCGCGGTCAGGTTGATCTGGATGACGTCGTCCCAGTCCTCGTCGCGCAGCTGCACGAACAGATTGTCCCGGGTGACGCCCGCATTGGCGACGAGGATGTCCACCTGCCCCATCGCCGTTTCCGCCGCCGGCACCAGCGCCTCGACCTCGTCGCTTTTGGACAGGTTGCAGGGCAGCACATGGACGCGCTCGCCCAGCTTGGCGGCAAAGCCATCGAGCACCTCGCGGCGCGTGCCAGAAATGGCGACCGTCGCGCCCTGCTTGTGCAATGCCGACGCGATCGCGCCGCCGATACCGCCGGTAGCTCCCGTGACGAGCGCCGTCCTGCCAGTCAGATCGAACATGAAAACTCTCCCGCTCTTAATTCCTCATCCTGAGGAGCGCGCAACGCGCGCGTCTCGAAGGATGCAGGCCCGTCAAGCCGATTTCGCAGCCGCCAACGCTTCCTTCGCCGCGGCAATGTCGCCGGGTCCGCCGACGGAAACACCGACCGCCCCTTCAATGCGCTTGACGAGGCCGCTCAGCACCTTGCCGGCACCGATCTCGAAGAACCGCGTTACGCCATGGCCGGCCATATAGGCCACCGACTCGCGCCAGCGCACGGTGCCCGTGACCTGCTCGACCAGGCGGCGGCGGATCTCGGCGGGATCGGTGATGGGCGAAGCCAGCACGTTGCAGACCAGCGGCGCGGCCGGCGCCTTGATGGTGACGTCGGCGAGCGCTTTCGCCATCGCATCGGCCGCGGGTTGCATCAGCGCGCAATGGAAGGGCGCGGACACCGGCAGCAGCATGGCGCGCTTGGCGCCTTTGGTCTTGGCGATCTCGACCGCACGATCGACGGCGGCCTTGTCGCCGGAGACAACCACCTGCCCGCCGCCATTGTCATTGGCCGCCTGACACACCTGTCCCTGCGCGGCTTCATTGGCGACCGCGACCGCCGCCTCGTAATCGAGCCCGAGCAGCGCCGCCATGGCACCAACGCCGACCGGCACCGCCTTCTGCATGGCGCGGCCACGGATGCGCAGCAGCCGCGCGGTATCGGAGACGCTGAGGCTGCCGGCCGCGGCCAGCGCCGAATACTCGCCGAGCGAATGGCCGGCGACGAAGGCGGCATCCTTGGCCACGGAGAACCCGGCCTCCGACTCCAGCACCCGCAAGGTCGCGATCGAAACCGCCATCAGCGCCGGCTGGGCGTTCTCGGTGAGCTGCAGGGTTTCGGCCGGGCCGTCCCAGATGATGGAAGTCAGCTTCTCGCCCAGCGCAGCATCGACCTCGTCGAACACCGCGCGCGCCGCCGGAAACGCCTCGGCCAGGGCCTTGCCCATGCCGACCGCCTGCGACCCCTGCCCCGGAAATGTGAATGCTGCCGTCATCGGCACTCCCCAAACGTCCCGAATTATCGTGAGATTGGGGCGTAAGTCACCGGTCTCGGCGGCCATGTCAAGCGGCCCGGGGTCCGGATTTCGGGGTGGCGCCGGGGCGAGCGCTGATCAATCCGGGATTGCCGCTTCCAGGGGCCGAGCAGAGATGGCCGGGCCAGCTCCTAATTTTCGATCTCAAGACTAACGACAACATCCTCGCCTACGCGCGCAAGCCTACGAACTCGGGTCTCCCTAATCGCGGACGAAAAATCGTGGATCAGTTCCTTGACTTCAGTTGAAAGGCCCGCCGTGTTCACGACTCTGATGACATAGGGAGGCTTGAGGGCATTCATCCCGCCCCCAAAGATAGAATCCAAGAACGCACCCACTATATCGCCATGCCATTTCGGCACCCCCAGTGCAGCCTTAAGCGCAGATCGAAAATCATGAGGGGTTTTCCAACTGCTGGCATCGAGTTTCATTATGTCCATATCCTAATTCCCTCTGCGAGGGTCAGATGGCCGACGAGACGTACAAGATAGCGGCGACGGGGATTTGGCTCTATGACGGGTCAGTCCCGCAAAGAATAGAGATTGTCGCCAAGCCAGCCCGCTTTGCATCTTCGCGATACGATGAAGACGATCAATAAGACGAGAATATCCCGGTCCCGAAAACTCCGGATGGGTACGTTTATAGGTGCCGACCGGGCGGCGGAGAAGGCCTCACACTTGAAGAGGCGAAGGCCCTGGCTAACGCACAGCCATGGGGCCCGGTGAATTGGGACGATGAGGCGTCGTAGCAAAAAAACGCCCCTAGAACCCGCCCGCCTTCTGGTCGCCGCCCACCGCCTGCCCGGCCCGTGCCCGGCGCTGCACACTCGCGAGCTGGCCCGGGCGGTCGTCGCGGTTGGGTTTTGCGGTCGCGAGCCGCAGCACGGCCAGATAATTGGGCTGCGTCTCCATCCGCCCGGCCATCGGGCTCTTCGAGAGAATCTCGTGCACGCGCGGCAGGTTGTAACAGGGGATGTAGAACAGCAGATGATGCTCGAGGTGATAGTTCACGTAATACGGCGCGATGAACAGTCGCTCGAGGAAATTGGCGTGGGTGGTGCGGGTGTTGCGCAGAGGATCGCTGCTGTCGGGCACCACGGCATGTTCGGCGATGTTGCGGATGCGGGTGATGACCATCTGCCAGGTGAACAGCGGCACCAGCCATAGCAGCGGATAGGCCCACCAAACTCCGGCCGCGACGCACATTGCGAACATGACCGCGTTGACCGCGCATTGCGGCCCGAGCTTTTCCCAGAAATGCGCCGCGCGCTGCGACAGCGGCCAATCGGAAGGCCCGAGCGCATTGAGCAACTGCGCCTTGCGCTGCTGGTAGCCGGTCTGCCCCGAAATATCGCGCCAGAATTTGCGGCGGTAGCTCAGCCTGGTGATCGGGAACGGCGCCGACAGGATCAGGTCGGGATCGTCCTCCTGCTGGGTGCGCGCGTGGTGCTGCAAATGATAGCGGCGGTAGGCGCGCGTCTCGGCAAACACCGGATAGGCGCAGAACCACTGGCTCAGGAAATGATTGGTCTTCTCGTCCGGCGACAGGCAGCCATGGGCGCCGTCATGCATGAGGATCGCAAGCCCGAGCTGGCGCGAGCCGATGATGCCGACCGCGACGAGATATGTGATCGGATTGGGCCACCATGCCACCAATGCGACGGCCGCGATGATCAGCAGCCACGCATGCGCGATCAGTGCGACACCTCTCCAGGTGACGCGCTCGCGCACGGCGACCAGTTCGTCTTCGCTGAGGAAATCGCGGGCTCGCATGCGAAGTGCGGTCATGTTTCGCTCTCCCCTGATGTTTCTTCGGTGACGCCGCTGCCGACGAGGCGGAGGCCGTTGCCGGCCGCCTTGGTCGTTGCCTGATCGCCGAGCACGCGCAGCATTTCGGCGGCCATTTCGTCAGGCGAGCGGCCCATCGCAAAACCCTCGACCATCACGCCGATGGCGAGCGCCCAGAACCGCCGTGACGACGCATCGGGGTCGCGCAGGGAGCGCCAGCCATGGCGCGCGATCTGGTCGGCATAGGCGCGCATGCCCTCGGCATGCAGCCGCTCGATGGTGCGCTCGACCAGCGGGGCGAGGTCGGGCCGGCGCCGCGTCAGCGCCAGCGCCTCGGCGAAGAAGGCAACTGAATCGGTTGCGGTGACCGTTTTCACCAGCGCGCGGGTGTAATCGCCCGGCGTCTGCGCGCCCAGCGCGGCCTGCTCGGTGGCACGGGCGACATAGAGCATGTCGCGGCAGGCGGCCTCGACGAACAGCGCCTCCTTGGTGCGGAAGTAATAGGTGATCTGGCTCGGGAAAGCGTCTGCGGCGGCGGCGATATCCGAGATCGAGGTCCCGGCGAGCCCCTTCTCCTTGAACAGCCGGCTCGCGCCATCCAGCAGCAGCGAGCGCATCCGCCGGCCCGCCGTACGCGTGGCGCGCGCGGCATGCTTTGGGTCGCCTGCGGCGTGCTTGGGATCGCCGGCCGCGGGCTGGGCTGTGGTCTCGGTCCGCTTCGAGGCCATTGTTTCCTACCTCTGAAAATTGTATGTCATACAAACAAATATTGCAAGCCTTTCGATGAGCTAGCCTTGAGGCACCTGTGCATGGGGTTGTTTTCGAGATTTTGAGGATGGAACCGGAGGTGGCCTGCGAGGCCGCTTTCCCTTGCCATCCCGGCCAAAATCACTATAAGGCCCGCATCCGTGGATCCCGGCCGGGAGCTGAACGGACGGTCTCAGCAATCTCACCTTTCAGGCGATGTTGATGTGGCAGGGCCAGTCGGTCCGTCGTCCCGTGTTCCCGCCTTCTTGAGCTACTCCAGAGTCCTTTCCGAAGGTCTCGAAGGGCTTGACGCCGGGAGCCGCGCCAACACTGAGGAAAGGACTTCCATGCCTCTTTACGAGCATGTCTTTCTCGCGCGTCAGGACGCGAGCACCCAGCAGGTGGAAGAACTGACGGCCCAGATGACCGGCGTCGTCGAAAAGGCCGGCGGCAAGGTCACCAAGACCGAGAACTGGGGCGTGCGCTCCCTCACCTACCGCATGAACAAGAACCGCAAGGCGCACTTCGTGCTGCTCAACATCGACGCGCCGTCGGCGGCGATCGCCGAGATCGAGCGCCAGGAGCGCATCAGCGAAGACGTGATCCGCTATCTCAGCGTCCGCGTCGAGGAACTCGAGGAAGGCCCCTCCGCAATGATGCGCAAGGCCGATCGCGACCGCGAACGTGACGACCGCGGCGGCGGCTTCCGCGAAGGCGGTTTCCGTGGCGACCGCGAAGGCGGCTTCCGCGGCGATCGTGAGGGTGGCGGCTTCCGCGGCGATCGCGGCCCGCGCCGCCCGCGCGAAGATGCTGCCGAAACGACGACGGTTGAGGAGTAAGGACCATGGCCGAAGCCGGTGCACGCCGTCCGTTTTTCCGCCGTCGCAAGAGCTGCCCGTTCACGGGCGCCAACGCGCCGAAGATCGACTACAAGGATTCCAAGCTGTTGATGCGTTACGTCTCCGAGCGCGGCAAGATCGTGCCGAGCCGCATCACGGCGGTGTCCGCCAAGAAGCAGCGCGAGCTCGCGCGCGCCATCAAGCGCTCGCGTTTCCTCGGCCTCTTGCCTTACGTCATTCGATAACACCTTTCTTCCCCGCGGCGTCCGCGCCGCGGGGGTTCTCATAAGGCTTCCGGGTCGTCCGGTCGCCGATGGTTGGGGCCAAAAGCCTCTAACCGCTCGAAAGGAGCGGGACACCCGATGATCGCAACTGTCGCCATTGCCATCGCTGCCGGCGCCGCCTCGGCGCTGATGTTTGCGTCGGTCAAGTCCGGCGCGCTGATCTCGCTCGTCCTGTTCAATCTCGCGCCGCTGCCGCTGATGGTGGCCGCGATCGGCTGGGGCCCGCTGACCGCCGCGATCGGCGGCATCGCAGCCACCTCGGTCTTTCTGCTGCTGTTCGGTTTCCCGTTCGCCTTTGCCTTTGCCTCGACCGCCGCGCTGCCGGCCTGGTGGCTCGGCCACCTCGCCATGCTGGGACGACCGGCCCCCGCCGCGTCGCAAGGCAACGGCGCCGCGCCGCCCGCGAACGCGACGGAATGGTATCCGACCGGCCGCCTGCTGCTGTGGATGACCGGCATCACCGCCCTGCTCGCCTTTGTGACGCTGCTGTCGCTCGGCGGCGACGCCGAGTCCATCGCCGTGGCGATGAAGAAGGGCTTTGCCAGGATGGTCCGGATGTTTTCGTCGCGCGGCATCGCGATCGACGAAGGCATCGTCGACAAGATGGCCGCGATTGCTCCCGCGGGCCTGCCTGCCGGCCCGTTGATCGTCATGACGGTCAACCTGTGGCTCGCCGGCAAGATCGCGGTAACCTCCGGCCGGTTGCATCGCCCCTGGCCCGATCTGAAATCGACCGCGCTGCCGCCGATGACGCTCGTTGCGCTGTGCGTCGCGCTCGCATTCTGCTTCACCGGCGGGTTGTTCGCGGTGCTCGCCAAAGTGATCGCCGGCGCCATGCTGACGGCCTATGCCATTACCGGCTTTGCCGTGCTGCACACCCTGACGCTGGGAGCGGGCAGCCGCGCCATCCTGCTGGTTCTCACCTACACCGTCGTCTTGGTGCTGATGTGGCCATTGCTGGTGATGGCCGCTCTCGGCATTGCCGACGTCCTGTTCGGATTCCGCGAGCGCTTCATGCGCAAGCGGCCGCCGCCGCTGCCCGCGGCCTAGCATTTCACCAACCCCGATTTACCGATCATCCAAAGGAGAACGAAAATGGAAGTCATTCTGCTGGAGCGCGTGGCCAAACTCGGCCAGATGGGAGAAGTCGTCAAAGTGCGCGACGGTTTCGCCCGCAATTTCCTGCTCAAGCGCGGCAAGGCCCTGCGCGCCACCGCCGAAAACCGCGCCAGGTATGACGGCATGAAGGCCGAGCTCGAGGCCAACAACATCAAGGCCAAGTCGGAAGCCAGCCAGGTCGCCGAGAAGATCAACGGCAAGGAAGTCGTGATCATCCGCCAAGCCGCCGAATCCGGCCAGCTGTTCGGCTCGGTCTCGGTGCGCGACATCGTGGACAGCCTCGAGGCCCAGGGCATCAAGGTTTCCCGCCCGCAGGTCTGGCTGGATTCCCCGATCAAGACGATCGGCCAGCAGAAGGTGACGATCGCCGTCCATCCCGAGGTCGAGACTTCCATCACCGTGTTCGTGGCGCGCAGCGCCGACGAAGCCGAGCGCATCAAGCGCGGCGAGGACATCTCGACCCGCCAGGAGGACCAGGACGCGGCTGCCGAAGCGATTGCGGCCGCCGGCGAGTTCTTCGATCCGGAAGCCCAGCACGACGAGGCCGCGCCGGCGGAAGCGCCCGCCGAGAAAGCCTAACTCTTACAGCATTTGCCGTCCCGAGCCCGGCCGCCTCAAGCGGCCGGGCTTTGGGTTTTCGGGGCCGTCTTGTCGTCGAGCATGGCGATCGAGGCCAGCGCGGTCGCGGTGTGCTTCTCGATGCCGCCGGTGACGCAGAACACGTCCGCGGCGACCACGGCGACCTGCCGCCCCGGCTTGATGACGCGCGCGCGGCAGATCAGGCGCTCGCCGGCCGCCGGCGACAACAGGTTCAGCTTGTATTCCGCCGTCAGCGCGGACTGGCCGCGCGAGGCTGCGGCCGCGATCGTCGTCGCATTGTCGACGAGGAAGGCGGTGACGCCGCCATGGAACAGCCCGTTCTGCTGCAACAGCTCCGGCCGCCGCTCCACCTCCAGCGTGCAGCTGCCGCGCGCGAGCTCCGACAGCTCGGCGCCGACATGGACCATGAAACCCTGGCGGCCGACGCTATCGCGGATGCGCACCGCGATCGGCGCAAACTCCGTGTCCTGCTGCGGCGTCATCTGCTTTCTCCATTCTTGTCGGGCGGGACGAGCGCGCGAATGGCGCAGGCGACCAACGTATCGGCCTGCGCGCGCGGATCGGACCGGTCGCGGCCGGACAGCCAGGCGCGGCAAAACACCTGCGCCGGACCGATCGTCTGGCTGAAGAACAGCGTCGCACTCATCGGAAACAGTTCGCCGCGCGCAATCAGGGGGCTACGCCAGCGCTCGACGCCATCGGCGAGGCGCGAGTTCTCGCTGCGCTGGGCGTCGCGCACCTCCTCGCTCCATTCGGCGCGCGAAATCTCGAACAGAAACCGCGCCTCGCGCCGGTTGCTCACGACCCAGTCGAGATGGGCGCGGATCAGCCGCGCGATCCCATCGCGCGCGGACAGAAGCGGATCGAGCGCGGCCACCACGCTGGCGTGATAGCGCTGCAGGATCTCCAGAAACAGCGTACCGGCGAGTTCCTTCTTCGAGCCGAAGAAATGGAAGAAGCTGCCATTGGAGGCGCGCGCAAGCCGGCGGATCGCCGCCACCGTGGCGCCCTCAAAGCCGTCGCGTTCGAACACGGCAAGACCCGCAGCCAACAGATCGTCCCGTACGGTCGCAGTCATCGATTGATCCCGACAAGCGCTAGACCATTACTCTAGAGCAACACTCTAGCAACGGTCAAGCCATGCCGGAGCGCTGCGACGGGGCTGACAATGCGGACTATTGCGAGATGGGCACCATCGGCGGTCCCGCCGGGGGCACCGGCGGTAGCGCCGGCGCCGCGGCCATGGCCGGCGGCTTGGGCAGTTCGATGATGGACTTGAGCGGCTCGGCAATGGGCGCGGACGGCCCATCGAGCGGCTGCACCGGCGGTACCGAGGAAGCACCCGGCCCGGCGGTTGGCGCCGAAATCGCAGGTGCAGCCGCGCTGGTCGCAGGCGCAGGCGTGACGGCCGGAACCGGATCGGGCCGCGTCGCGGCGGTTTCCTTTGCCGGCTCCACCTTGGCGGATTCGACCTTGGGCTCGGCAGCCGGTTTCGTACCCTCGCCGGCCCTCGCGGCTTCCTTCGGCGGCTCGGCGGCGGGCTCGGTGCGCGCCGTGTCTTCCGGGCGGCCCTTCTTGCCCTTGTCCTTCTTGCCCTTGTCGTGGGCCGCCTGCGCCGGAGGCTCGGGCCGCATCAGGTCAGGCCGCATCGGGTCGGATGTCTCGACGGCACGCGGCGGCCGCTTGGCGCCGTCCGCTGGCGCGCGCGATGCCTCCTTGGTGCCGTCCTTTGCGCCGTCCTTGCCCTGCTTGGCCTGAGGACGCGTGTCGGCCGCACCATTGGCGACCAGATAGGAGGACAGCACCGAGGCCATGTCGCTGGACGTCGTATAATGCTGTCGCAGGAAGCCCGGCAGCGAGGAAGCCGGAACGCTCTTCAGCAGGCCGCGCGGCGATTTGTGACAGGCGTTGCAGGTGCCGGAAAATATCTGCGCCGGCGTCTTGCCCGCCTCGAGATTTTCCTGCGCATGCACCGCCACCGCCGTGAGACAGCCGGTCAGAAGCGTCACCGTCGCCAACTTGAGCGCTCGGCCCAACATCCCCAGTCCTTCTCCGTATCAGGCGCGATCGCCCCACAATTGCACGCGATGGGGGCGGCAGCGGGTCACCTTTTAGCCGATTATCTTGCGAATGGAAGCCGCGTCGCAACCCATCTGCGTGAAGTCCCCAGTTCCGAATAACCTCTGCGAGGACAACGTGATAGCGCGCCGGTTAGACCCCCCTCGTCGATTGGAACCAGCTTTGGGCGGCTCCCTTGCCGGGTCGATTTAACCGCGATGAAAGGCCGTTTCATTGGCGTTTCGAGCGCCGGTGCCTGGATGGATCGCTTGCCAGCGAATAACCGCGCCGGAACCTGAGCTTAATTGCGAAAGCTGAAGGGCGATGCGAAGTGCGGTTGCGCCGGCAGCGCGAGCTGGCTGCGCAGGGCCGCCAGCGTCCGGCCGTCGCAGGGTGCGGCTCGCCGGCCGGGCTCGGCCGCGTCCCGCATGGCTTCGACCAGTTTCGACAGCCAGCGCCGCTGGTCATGGCCGCCGCGCCAGGGGGAAATCTGCAACCGTTGGCTCATCCAGCTGACCTCGTCCCGGAGCCGTTCAACCCATTGCGGTGCCCGCAACCGATCCTGGCACCCAACATCAAAGAAAACGCGCCCGATGTGATCTGCTTCACAAAACGATTCCACGCCTGGCGGTAAACGTCGGCCATGGCCCATAGAACGTATGATCCCTTGATCGACCTCGAGCCACAGCGCGACCTCGGAACCGACTACATCCTGATCGCCGTCGGGGTGGGTGCCGCGCTGGCCGCGCTCTTCTATCTGCTCCTGACCTGATCGAAGCGGAAAGACCTGCCCGATCGCGCCTTCACCCATGGATGGGTCGGCCGTGACGCGGAAAAGGTTCAGCTTGCCTGACAGATGGACTTCGGCCTGATCGCGCCAGTCCTTGGCCAAACTTCCGTCAAAACCCGTCAAGCACGGCGCGGTCGGGCAAGCCGACTAATCCACAATTGAGATCAACGGTTGATAGCGGCGAGCTTTTGCTTCCGCTTTGCGTTCGGGAGGCGCTTTATCGCCGTCCCGCCAGTAACAATTTCAGTACCAGCGCAATCGGAAGAAGCACTATCAAACGTCATGGCCTTGACTGATTCGAACGTCCTCAAGCTCGCGCCCGACCAGGGAACACCTGTCTACCGGAGCGCCCCGCACAATATCGAGGCGGAGCAGAGCCTGTTGGGCGCGATCCTGGTCAATAACGACGCCTTCTACCGGGTCTCGGACTTCCTCGAGCCGAAGCACTACTTCGAGCCGCTGCACCAGACCATCTTCGAGACCGCCGCCAGCCTGATCCGCATGGGCAAGGTCGCAACTCCGGTGACCCTGAAAACCTTCCTGCCGGCCGATACCGACATCGGCGGCATGACGGTCGGCCAGTATCTCGCCCGCCTTGCGGCCGAAGCCACCACCATCATCAACGCCCAGGATTACGGGCGGACCATCTACGAGCTTTCGTTGCGCCGCGATCTGATCCGGATCGGCGAGGACATGGTCAATGTCGCCTATGACGCGCCGGTCGATTTCGCCCCGCGCGCCCAGATCGAGGATGCCGAGCGCCAGCTCTACGAGCTCGCCGAATCCGGCCGCTACGACGGCGGCTTCCAGAAGTTCTCGCAAGCCCTCACCGTAGCCGTGGACATGGCCGCCAAGGCCTTCCAGCGCGACGGAAAGCTGTCAGGCATCGCCACCGGCCTGCGCGACCTCGACAGCAAGATGGGCGGGCTGCAGTCATCCGACCTGATCATCGTCGCCGGCCGCCCCGGCATGGGCAAGACGTCGCTCGCCACCAATATCGCCTACAATGTCGCCAAGGCCTATGTCGGCGAGGTGCAGGCCGACGGCACCACAAGGCCCGTCAACGGCGGCGTGGTCGGCTTCTTCTCCTGCGAAATGTCGGCCGAACAGCTCGCCACCCGCATCATCGCCGAGCGCACCGGCATTCCCTCCAGTTCGATCCGCCGCGGCGGCATCTCGGAAACCGATTTCGAGAAAATCCGCGACTACGCCATCGAATTGCAGTCCCTGCCCTTCTTCGTCGACGAGACCGGCGGTCTTTCGATCGCGCAATTGATGGCGCGTGCCCGCCGGCTGAAGCGGCAGAAGGGCCTCGACCTGATCGTGATCGACTACATCCAGCTGCTCTCGGGCTCGAGCAAGCGTTCCAACGACAGCCGTGTCCAGGAAATCACCGAGATCACCACCAGCCTCAAGGCCCTGGCGAAAGAGCTCAACGTTCCCATCATCGCGCTGTCGCAGCTGTCGCGTCAGGTCGAAAGCCGCGAGGACAAGCGTCCGCAGCTGTCGGACCTGCGTGAATCCGGCTCGATCGAGCAGGACGCCGACGTCGTCATGTTCGTGTTCCGCGAGGAATATTACCTCGCCATGAAGGAGCCGCGGCCGGGAACCGAAGAACACTCGAAGTGGCAGCAGGACATGGAGCGGGCGCTCGGGCGGGCCGAAGTCATCATCGGCAAGCAGCGCCACGGCCCCACCGGAACCGTCGAGCTGCACTTCGACGCCTCGGTCACCCGCTTCGGCGACCTCGCGCATGGCGGCAACCTGCCGGATCGCGGCTATTGACCGCCGCGGGCGCGGTTGAACCGCCGCCTCACGCCGCCTAAAATGCGGCATGAACATCGCCTCCGATCCGAAATCGCTGCTGTCGCCCGAGGCCAACCTCGCAGCGGCCCATGCCAACGCGACCGGCATCCTCACCGTCGATCTCGACGCCATCGTCGCCAACTGGCGCAAGCTGGAAAAGACTGCGGTTCCCGCCGAATGCGCCGGCGTGGTCAAGGCCAATGCCTATGGCTGCGGCGCCGCCGAGGTTTCGCGGGCGCTGGCCAATGCCGGCTGCAAGACCTTCTTCGTCGCCACGCTGGATGAAGCCAGGGTCGTCCGCGGCGCGGTTCCGGCATCGGCCGCCGTCTACGTGCTCGACGGCTTCTTCCAGAACTCGGGCGAAGCCTATGCGAAGATCGATTGCCGCCCGGTGATCGGTGAGCTCAACGAGCTTGCGGAATGGGACGTGTTCTGCCGCCGCTCGGGCTGGAGCGGCGGGGCGGCGATCCACATCGACACCGGCATGAACCGGCTGGGGCTGACGGTTGCGGAAGCGCAAGGCATCATTCCCCGCATCAATGCCGGCGATCACGGCATTACCCTCGTGATGAGCCACCTCGTCTCCGCCGAGCAGCTCAACAATACCGTCAACGCCAAACAGCTCACCGCATTCCGCGAAATCGCCAGCCTCTTCTCCGGCGTGCCGGCAGCGCTGTCGAATTCGTCCGGCATCTTCCTGGGCCCGCAATACCAGTTCGACCTCGTGCGTCCGGGTGCCGCGCTTTACGGCGTCAACCCGACGCCGGAAGCCGACAACCCGATGAAGCCGGTGGTCGAGCTCAAGGCCCGCATCGTGCAGATCCGCAATATCGACAAGGGCGAGACCGTCGGCTACGGCGGCACCTGGACCGCGCGGCGGCCGACGCGGCTTGCGATCGTCTCGGCCGGCTATGCCGACGGCTATTTCCGCGCCGCCAGCGCCAATGACGGCACCCGCGGCGCCGAAGTCGTGGTGTCGGGCAAGCGCTGCCCGATCGCCGGCCGCATCTCCATGGACCTGATGGCGGTCGACGTCACCGATCTCGACAAGAACGCCGCCCGCCGCGGCCACATGGTGACCCTGATCGGCGAGGGCATCACCGTCGACGAGCTGGCCCATCATTTCGGCACTATCGGCTATGAGGTGCTGACGAGCCTCGGCCGCCGCTTTGCCCGCGTCTACAGGGGCGGCGAGGCCAGGGCGGAGCCGCCTGCTCTGCCGGCGGCGGAAGCTCCTCCCACCACGGAATCTGCGCCGGCTGCAGCGGCACCGCCGCCGGTGCCCTCCGAAGCCGGACCCGCCGCGACACCGCCGCCCGTGCCGCCGGAGACCGCGTCCGCCGACAAGGCATGAAGGTCGTCACCTTCAACATCAACAACGTCAACAAGCGCCTGCCCAACCTCTTGCGCTGGCTGCGCGATGCGAGGCCCGACGCCGTCGCGTTGCAGGAATTGAAGGCGACCGACGCCGAGTTTCCCGCCGCCGCCATCGAGAAAGCCGGCTACGGGGCGGTATGGCGCGGACAGAAGAGCTGGAATGGCGTTGCCATCCTTGCCCGCAAGGCCGAGCCGATCCTGATCCGCGACGCCCTGCCCGGCGACGCCGGCGATCGCGAGGCGCGCTACATCGAGGCCGCCGTGCGCGGCATCGTCGTCACCAGCATCTACCTGCCGAACGGCAATCCGCAGCCGGGGCCGAAATTCGACGCCAAGCTCGCCTGGTTCAAACGCCTGCGCGCGCACGCAGCAAAGTTCATCAAGCAGGACATCCCGGTGGTGCTCGCCGGCGACTACAACGTGGCGCCGACCCCGTTCGACATCTATCCGACGAAATCCTGGGACAAGGACGCGCTGATCCAGCCGAAGAGCCGCGCCGCGTTCGCTTCGCTTGTCGATCAGGGCTGGACCGACGCCATCCGCGAACTGCATCCGAAGCAGCCGATGTACACCTTCTGGGACTACATGCGGAACCGCTGGCCGCGCGATGCCGGCCTGCGGCTCGACCATCTCCTGCTCAGCCCCGCCCTGGCGCCGCGCCTGCAGAAGGCCGGCGTCGATCGCAGCGTCCGCGGCGAGGACGGCGCCAGCGACCACGCCCCGGCCTGGGTGGTGCTGAAGTAGCCATCGCCGTCATTGCGAGGAGCGAAGCGACGACGCAATCCAGCTTACTTGGTCGCGCGAAGGAAGCTGGATTGCTTCGCTTCGCTCGCAATGACGGTGTATGGCTGGTTGAAAAGCAACTGAGAACGCGCAGTGGCCTTCCTCTTCGTCCTCATCGTCGGCCTCATCGCCGGCACCATCTCGGGCATCGTCGGCACCGGCTCGTCGATCATGCTGATGCCGGTGCTGGTCTATCAGTACGGGCCGAAACAGGCAGTGCCGATCATGGCGGTCGCCGCCGTGATGGCGAACCTGTCGCGCATCCTTGCCTGGTGGCGCGAGGTGGACTGGCGCGCCTGCGCGGCTTACTCGGTCACCGGCATTCCCGCCGCGGCGCTGGGCGCGCGCACACTCCTGATCCTGCCTTCGCGTTCCGTCGATATCGCGATCGGAATCTTCCTGATCGCGATGGTGCCGGTGCGGCACTGGCTGGCGCGGCACCAATTGAAAGCCAATCTCTGGCATCTCGCCGCCGGCGGCGCGGCAATCGGCTATCTCACCGGCATCGTGGTCTCGACCGGACCGCTCAGCGTACCGCTGTTCCTGTTCTATGGGCTGAACAAGGGCGCCTTCCTCGCCACGGAAGCGGCCAGCTCGCTCGGGCTGTACCTCTCAAAGTCCGTCACCTTCGAGCGCTTCGGCGCGCTGACGGCCGACATCGCCATCAAGGGCCTGATCGCCGGCGCCTCGCTGATGTCAGGTGCCTTCATCGCCAAGCGCTTCGTGCTCAAACTCGAACCCGAAGTTTTCCGGTCGATCATGGACGCCATCATGATCGCCGCAGGTATTGCGATGCTGTGGACCGCGGCAACCGCCTGAACTTCATCAATTCTGCTCATCGGGCCTGAACCAAACCGGCTGAAAGCGCGACGCAGTGATGCAGGTCACTGCAGGCGTTCGCGCGCCGGTCAACGATCGTCAGGCCTCGTCACCTATGTCCGGCCAACCACGGCCAGGAGCCCCTCCAATGAACAGCAGATTTATCGCCGCCATCGTCGCCGCGGTGGCCGTCATCGCCGCCATCGTGTTCGGCAGCTGGTACACCGTCGATCAGACCGAGCGCGGCGTCATCCTGCGCACCGGCGCGGTGATCGGCACGGCGCAGCCGGGCCTCGGATTCAAGGTGCCCTTCATCGACACCGTGCAGAAGATCAGCGTCAAGACCATCACCTACACCTGGGACAAGATGAATTCCTACTCCTACGACCAGCAGCCGGCCGACCTGAAGATCAGCGTCACCCTGCGCGCGGCGCCGGAGAAAGTCGGCGAGCTCTATGCCAAGTTCGGCAGCCTGCAGACCGCCGTCAACCAGGTGGTCAGCCCGGCCGTGAACCAGCAGGTCAAGATCGTGTTCGGCCGCTACACCGCGGTGAAGGCGATCCAGGAGCGCGGGCCGCTCAATTCCGCGATCAGGGATGCCATCATCGCGAGCCTGCGCGACGATGCCATGATCATCGTCGAAAGCGTGCAGCTCGAGAACATCGAATTCTCCGCCAACTACCTGCACTCGATCGAGCAGCGCATGCTGGCCGAGGTCGAGGTACAGAAGCTGCAGCAGAACGCCGAGCGCGAGAAGGTGCAGGCCCAGATCACGGTCACGCAGGCCAACGCCAAGGCCAACGCGGTCCGCGCCGAGGCGCAGGCGCAGGCCGATGCGCTGAAGCTGAACGGCGAAGCCCGCGCCACCAACATCCGCCTCACCGGCGAAGCCGAAGCCGCCGCCATCGAGGCCCGTGCGAAAGCACTCGGCAGCAACCCGAACCTCGTCACCCTGGTGCAGGCCGAACGCTGGAACGGCGTGCTGCCGACCACGATGGTGCCGGGATCTGCCGTGCCGTTCGTGTCGGTGAAGTAGCGGTCCGGCATTACGTCCGGCAGCGAAGTCGGTTTCGAACTCAGCGCGCTTTGCGGAAATGCCGGTTCGCCCCGGAGCCGATCTGTTTGACGTACCACGTTAAGCGTTGTAGGATTGACGAGTGATCCGCTCGTGGGGCAATTCGGCGACCCGTCGACTGTTCGAAACCGGCAAGTCCCGATTTCGAGGTCTCGATACCGAATCGGCGCTGGAGTTGTTGGCAATCTTGGGCGCGGCGGAGCGACTGGACCACATCAGTCCGTTCAAGAGCGTTGGGCTGCATCCGCTCAAGGGCGACAGAAGGGGACAATGGGCGATCACGGTCAACGGGCCTTGGCGCATTTGCTTTCGCTTCAAGGGCGGCGATGCCTATGACGTCGAGATTGTAGATTATCACTGAGGAGCAGCAATGGTTCCGATCCATCCCGGCCGTATTCTTCGACGCGAGCTGAACGCACGGAAACTCTCGGCCAATGCGCTGGCACGGGCGTTGCGTGTGCCGTCGGGCCGTATCGTCGACATACTGAACGGCAAGCGCTCGGTCACGGCCGAGACCGCGTTGCGGCTCGGTCGTTATTTCGGCAACGCACCGCAATTCTGGGTCAACCTGCAGGCTCAGTACGATCTCGCTGTCGCCATGCGCGACGTTGGCCGACTTGTGGAGCGAGAGGTCCAGACTGCCGCGTGATCGGGCGGCTCGCCAAGACGGTGACGTCCGGAGACCGCCCGGCGTGACCGCCATCTCACCCTGCTTGAAGATGCCCTGCTTCCGGGCACTTGAGGGAGCCGATCTATCAGCCAAGGAGTGGGTGTCGTGAGCGTAGTGGCGGAGCCAGCCGTTTTCCCCATTTCCGGCGACCGGGCGGAAAGGCGAACCGGCGTTCAGCAAGACGTCCAGAAATTTGCCGAGGCGGCGCTGGCGGAGAGCAAGCGCGAAGGCCTCTGGCTGGCCGTCCGCGCGCGCTGGGTCGCGCTTGCGGTGATCGCTGCGACGCTGCCGATCCTCAACCCGCATTGGGACGTTCTCTATTACATCGCCTCGCTCGGCCTCTTCGCAGCGATTGCCTGGGCCCAGCTCAAGGTCGGCAAGGCCGGCTTATCCCGGCCGGAACTGTTCCTGATGTTCTGCGACCTGGCTTTGCTGACCTTCCTCGCCGTGGTGCCCAATCCCTGGGCTCCGGTAGACTGGCCGATCGGAATGCAATTCCGGTTCAATACCTTCATCTACTTCTTCGTGCTGCTGGCCACGGCGACCCTCGCCTATTCCTGGCGAACCGTCATTGCGATGGGCACCTGGGCGGCCGGCCTGTGGGCGATCGGCGTCGGCTGGGCCTGGTACTTCCATGCCGATACCCATGCCGCACTGGCCGAGCGGGTGCGCGCCGCCGTCGGCTCCGACGTCAGGATGTTCGCGATGATCGACCCCACGGCGATCAACATCCCGGCGCGGCTTCAGGAAGTCGTCGTATTCGTCATCGTGGCGCTGACGCTCGCAGTGGCGGTTCGCCGTTCCAACGCGCTGCTGGTCAGCCATGCCGGGATCGAGCGCGAGCGAACCAACCTTGCGCGGTATTTCTCCCCCAACGTCGTCGAGCAACTGTCAAGGAACGACGAACCGCTCAAACAGGTTCGCACCGAGAACGTAGCGGTGCTCTTCACCGACATCGTCGGCTTCACGGCCTATGCCGACGGCCGCAACCCGACTGAGGTGATCAAGACGTTGCGCCAGTTCCACGAGCGGATGGAGCGCGAGATTTTCCGGCATGGCGGAACACTGGACAAATATCTCGGCGACGGATTGATGGCGACCTTCGGCACGCCCTTTGCCGGCAATTCCGATGCCGGCAACGCCCTGCGCTGCGCGCAGGCCATGCTCGACTCCATCGACGAGCTGAACCGCGAGCGAAAGCCTCGCGGCGAGCCGCCGATCCGGATCAGCATCGGGCTGCACTACGGTCAGGTCGTGCTCGGAGATATCGGTTTGAACCGGCTCGAATTCGCGGTGATCGGCACCACCGTGAACGCGGCAAGCCGACTGGAATCGCTCACCCGCCAGTTCGGCTGCGCCATGATCGCCAGTGACGAGCTCGTCCGGCAGGCGCGCGCGGAAGCCGGCGGATCGAATGCCGACTTCACGGATCTGATCGAGCAGCCGCCGCAGGCGATCCGCGGGCTGGAGCAACCGCTGGGAATCTGGATCCGTCCCGGTCACGTCTGATTTCGGCTTCTCCGGCCGTTCTCGTCGGTGAAGTGGGGCCCTTCACCTCGCGCTCGCCGGCACCTTCAATCCGACGGTGCGGCCCGGGAAGCCGGCGGCGTCGAAGTAGCGCGTCAGGCCGACGAACTGCATGTTGACGATGGTGCGAAGGCCGTTGTCGCCGCGCCTCGAGACGAGGTCCGCCCGCCACGGCCAGACCGGCTTGCCGCCCTTCAGCGCTTCGGTCAGCACCCGGCCGCGCAGCTTGCCGGTTGACGGAAGGGTTATTCCCAAAATCTTCTCCAGCGTCGGCGCGATGTCGGCGTTGCTGACCGGCGCCGTATCGTTGAAGCCCGTCTTGAAGGCGGGCCCGATCGCTGCCATGAAGTTGGCGGTATCGGCGCGGCTGAAGCTGCCGTGATGGCCCTGCCCCTGCATCAGGGTGGTATCCGATACGGTCGTACTGCAAAACAGCGGCTGATCGCACCCCGTCGATTCCGAGCGGAAGTTGACGACGACGGCCGGCGTCGGCGTTCGCGCGCCGCCCTTGAGGCCGACGCGGCTCAGCGGCAGCGTCCCCGGAATAGGCCCGAGGTCATCGCGAACGAAGACGCCGCTGGTGTAGTCCTGCGCGAGCAGCGCCTTGACTACCTGCTTCACGAGCGCCTTCGCGTTGTCCTGCGGCAGATAAATCAGATCGTTGCCACCGTTGGCGGCGACCACGACGTCCGGCTTGGCCGGATCGTTGCCGATCGAAGCGCTGGCGCGGCGCGGGTATTTTCCACCCTTGTAGTCGACGCCGGGCCCCTGCCCGGACGGCTCGTGCAGCGGCAAGCCCAGTGCGTGCGCCAGGTCGATGGCGAGAAAGCCGGGCGGCAGCTGCCCTTCGGGCACCCGTTCGTACTTCAGTTTTGCCGCCTGACTGGTCTTGCTTTGCTTGGACACCGTACTGAAGCCGTGGTCGGCGGTGACCACGACGTTCGTATCGTTCTCGAGGCCGAGGTCCTTGAGCGCAGCGAGGATCGCCGCAAGGTCGTCGTCCGCCACCTTGATGGCAGCAAGCGAGGTCGGACCATTGATGCCGGGAACGAGCTCGTTGACGCTGTCGCGCTGGGAATGCTGGGTGCCGTCGGGATCGGACGACCAGTAGAGCAGCATGAACGGCTTCCTGCTCTCCTTGAAATGGGGCAGCAGCACCTTGGTGACGATATCCCGGTAATATTTCTGCTGGATGACGTTGGTGGACTTGCCGGGGTTCTCGCGCTGGGCGCGTCCCGGCGTTTCCAGCGCCAAGCCGGCCTTCTTGAGCATCTCGACGACATCGGGCCGCAGCACGATGCCGTTCTTCTTGCCGGTCTCGTCGTCGAAGAAGATCGTGGTCTTGCCGTCGAGCTGGGTCAGATCGTGGATCCCCACCGGCCCGACCTTGCCCAGCGCCGCCGTGAGGTAGCCCCTGTCGCGCACGGCCGCCATGATCGAGCGCTCGGCGATGAAATTGCCGCCATGATGCCGGTTCAGCTCGCCCAGCACCGCGTTGTCCTGAATGAAGGGAGATAGTGTTTGCGCAGCGCTGGCAACCGGAAAGCCGGTATAGAAGGTGTTGCCGAAATCGCCGGTGTCGCCGACCAAATGACCGGTCGCGATCACCGCGGCGTTGGTGGTGGTGACGGTCGGATAGATCGCCCGGCTGTTCGAGAAGTTGACGCCGGTGTCCCGTATCCGCGCGAACGCGGGGGCCCGCTCCGGCGTGACCGATGCGGCGCGAAGCCCGTCGGCGACGAAGATGACGACGTTCTGCTGCGCAAGGCAGGGCAGCGTGCCCGAAAGAAGCACGAGCAACGCGCAAACGATCGACTTTCTCATGACGCTCCCCCGGTGCTTGTCCGGAAAGTCTATTCGGTGTCCATGACGGATGGAAGATGGCGTCGAAAGTGCGACTTCGGCAGCCTATGCAAAGAGCCTGAACCCCGCGACGGCGACGTGGACCCCCCGGCTCAATTCTCGGCGAGCGCCCTGTCCGCGCAGGCGGCGAGCTTTTCGTAGCCGCCGGCGTGCGGATGGCCGTCGATGGGCAGGAAATCATCGTGGTCGAGGCGACACCAGTCGTAGGACAAGCCGTGCGCCTTCAGGACGGCTTCCGCACCCGCCGCATCGGCTTCGTTGCCCATGGCGCCGGTCTCGTCACGCTGATTCACCAGCAGCACCTTGACGGGAACGCCGAGCGCCTTGAACGCCTTCAGCGCGGCCTCGGTCTCGGGAAGGACCCCGCCCGCCGCGTACTTGGCAAGGTTGGCAACATTCTCGACGGCGATGTGGAGAAACTTCAGGAAGTAGGAGTACTGCTCCAGCGACAGGAACCAGAAGCTGATTGCGCTGTAGTTGGAGAACCGCATTGCATAGCGCGCGCGGGTGCGCGCCAGCAGTTCGCTCCCGGTCTCGTCCGGGCGGACCGGCTGCCAGGAGTACACGCCGTCCCAGACGCAGACGCCGCGGTCGAGGCAGTCGAAATCGGTTCGCGGCCAAACCCAGGTCTTGCGCTTGAAGTCGTTGCTGATCGCAATCAGCAGCACGCGCTCGGCCACCACGCCCTGCGTCTTCAGATACTCGAACATGCGCCACCACTGGCCGAATCCGGTGCCCAGCTGACCCGCGTTGAGCAGCCGGTCCTGCGGCCGGCGGGCCTGCAGCTTGTGAAACCACGGGCATCCGCCCTGGCCGGAGGTGAAGCTGTCGCCGAACACGATCGTGACGGGCTTTCCCGGCTGGACGTCGTCGTTCTGCAACAGGCCGAGATTGTTCGACCGCATGCGGCAATCGAATTCGACCCACAGCTTCGGCTCACGCGCCAGCGGCGACGGCATGCCGTAGACGGCGACCTCGCGCAGGTCGGCGTTGGGCCGGTACGTCCAGACCCCGTCGTTCCGGTTCACATAGGCATTGGGCGAGACGTACTGAAAGCGGAATTTCCAATAGTAGAACGGATCCAGCCGCACCGCCCGCAGCATCGCCTCCGAACCGGCGACCACGACTACCGTGACGAAAAGAACGTATGCGATCCGGGACAGCACCTTCCTCATCGTCCGCTACCGCAAGGTCTTTCAGTCACGCCGCTTCTCCGATTGATCGTTTGGATTGCTTGCTGGCGAGGATTTTTGGTCCAGCGTGGGTGGCGCGAAGCGCCTCTCGGATCCATCGGCCATTGTAATGAATTTTCCGGTGAAGCAAAGCGCCCCTCTGTGGCGGCGACGACCCGGGTTGATGTCACGCCCGATCCTGATGATGCACGCGACAAAGCCCGTCCAGATTTCGCTTTAGCGAATTTTTTATCTATAATTCAGAAATTCCTGTTTACAGAACACCCAAATCAGGCTTATAAGCCGCCCCAGCCCGCGCCGCCAGGAGGGACGCTTCGCGGTCGTCACGAAACGTGGCGCGGGTTGCGATGGGGCGTTTGCCGCGTCAGGTGAGTCTTTCACCCGACGAAACGCGGCGGCGTTCGGTGAAGTCGTGTGGTCCTGGCGCCGCGACCCTGGCGTCTATCCGCGCAGCCCTGTGGCAGCGCGGCAACGGGGGCAAAACAGGCCGTTCCCCGGGGAGAGCACGAAATAAGCCGTCAAACCGTTGCGCGGGGAAGGCCGGGATGTCCTGGCTGTACCTGTCAAATCCGTGTGCGCTTTTCCACTACCCATTGCACACGGGTGTTGCGGGTGCCGCCGGCGCCCGACCTTCCCCGCGCCCTCTAACGAGAGGGAGCAAACGAAATTGCAAAGCTCAGGCGAAAATCGCGTCGTGAGAATGAGAGCGCATGTCTTCCTATCATTTCGAGCCACGCCTACAGTCCTCATCCTGAGGAGGCGCGTCAGCGCCGTCTCGAAGGATGGCCGCGGGCGACAGCGGAGCCTTCATGGTTCGAGACGCGCTTCGCGCTCCTCACCATGAGGAATTACCAATCCGCCCACGAAACTTCCTGACAGCGGCACCCCCGCGCGCTAATGACTGACGCGGGTAGAATCGCACATGGCCAAATCCTCCCTCTCCTTCGTCTGCCAGAACTGCGGCGCGGCCTATAACCGCTGGCAGGGCAAGTGCGAGGCGTGCGGCGAGTGGAACACGCTGTCCGAGGAGGACAATGCGACCGCGGTGCCGGTCTCGATCCGCTCGAAGCGCAAGGGCCGGCAATTCCAGCTGGAGTCGCTGTCCGGCAAGAGCCAGGACGCGCCCCGCCTTTCATCCGGGATGGCCGAGCTCGACCGCGTCACCGGCGGCGGCTTCGTCCGCGGCTCGGTGCTATTGGTCGGCGGCGATCCCGGCATCGGCAAATCGACGCTGCTGACGCAGGCTACCGCCATGCTGGCGCGCGCTGGCCACCGCGCGGTCTATATCTCCGGCGAAGAGGCGATCGCCCAGGTGCGGCTGCGTGCCGAGCGGCTGGGGCTGGCCGACGCGCCGGTGCAGCTGGCCGCTGAAACTTCGGTTGAAGATATCGTCTCAACCCTTTCGGAAGGCGCGGTCCCCCGCCTGATCGTGATCGATTCGATCCAGACGATGTGGACCGACACGGTGGAATCGGCGCCCGGCACCGTCACCCAGGTCCGCGCCTCGGCGCAGGCGCTCATCCGCTTCGCCAAGAAGACGGGAGCAGCCATCATCCTGGTCGGCCACGTCACCAAGGATGGCCAGATCGCCGGCCCCCGCGTGGTCGAGCACATGGTCGATGCCGTGCTGTCGTTTGAGGGCGAAGGCTCGCAGCAATTCCGCATCCTGCGCGCGGTGAAGAACCGATTCGGCCCGACCGACGAGATCGGCGTATTCGAGATGACGGGCCTCGGCCTGCGCGAAGTCACCAACCCTTCCGAGTTGTTCCTGTCCGAGCGCGACCTCGGCACGCCCGGCACGGCCGTGTTTGCCGGCATCGAAGGTACCCGCCCCGTGTTGGTCGAATTGCAGGCGCTGGTGGCCCCGACCTCGCTCGGCACCCCCCGGCGGGCCGTGGTCGGCTGGGACCCGAGCCGCCTTTCCATGGTGCTGGCGGTGCTGGAGGCCCATTGCGGCGTGAAACTCTCCGGCCATGACGTGTATCTGAACGTCGCCGGCGGCCTGCGCATCCAGGAGCCCGCCGCCGACCTTGCCGCTGCCGCCGCGCTGGTGTCCTCACTGGTTAACGCGCAATTGCCGACGGATGCGGTCTATTTCGGCGAGATTTCGCTCTCCGGCGTGGTCCGCCCGGTGGCCCAGACCGCCGCCCGGCTGAAGGAGGCCGCCAAGCTCGGATTCGGCCGCGCGGTGCTGCCGGAATCGACGCGCGGCGAGGTTTCCGGCGATGCCGGCCTGATCCTCAACCCGGTCGGCGGGCTCACCACACTGGTTGCGGAAATCGCCGCGCGCGGCGTGCCCCGCGGCGGCCGCGAGGGTTCCCGGGATACGACACCGGTTGAGAAAAATGCCACACCGGCCCGATTCCGTAGGGAAAATGGCTAATGCAGGCGTGACGCCACGGGCCGGCGCCGCTATACCACCCGCGCAAAAGGCAGGCGGGATGATGCGACATCCGGCCTTGCGGGTTGCGGCGGTTCACCGTCAGGTAGGACGGCACTGACGCTTCCGATTCGTCAAAGCCATCGAATTAGAGCGGACCTGACCAGCCGATGCCGTTTCTTCCCGTCCTCGACCTCGTCCTGCTCGGCGTCATGCTGGTTTCCGGCCTCCTGGCCCTCGTGCGCGGCTTCATGCGCGAAATCCTGTCGATCGCGGCCTGGGGCGCGGCGGCACTGGTGACGCTCTTCAGCTATGCCAAGCTGCTGCCGACCGCGAAGGGCTATTTCGGCAATGATACTATCGCGCTCGCCGTCGTCGTCGCCGGCACTTTCCTCGGCACCCTGATCGTCGTTTCCGTCATCACGGTCCGGATCTCCGACATGATCCTGGATTCGCGCATAGGCGCCCTGGACCGCACCCTGGGCTTCCTGTTCGGCCTTGCCCGTGGCCTGCTGATCGTGGTGGTCGCCTACGAGTTCTTCATCTGGCTGGTCCCGGAAAAGCAGCGGCCGGACTGGGTCCAGCAGGCCAAGTCCCGCGCGGTGCTGGACGCCTCCGGCGAGTGGCTGATGAGCCTCTTGCCTGACGACCCCGAGAACACCATCTTAAAGAAATTCAAGAAGAATAAGCCCGAGGACGACCAGACTGACGCCGAGCCGGCTCAGCCGGGTTCCGGCGATGGCTATAACAAGTCTTCCCGCGACGGCCTTAAAAAGCTGATCGAAAAACCCGCGGCCCGTTAACCTTTGGTCCGCTAGAGAGAGGCGCGATGGACGAGATGCAAAACCCTTCCGATCCCGCCGACCAACCCGGGATGGGCATCGAGCTGCAGGACGACCTCGAAGGCGACACGCTGCGTGAAGAATGCGGCGTGTTTGGCATTTATGGCCACCCCGAAGCCGCCGCCATCACCGCCCTCGGCCTGCACGCCCTGCAGCATCGCGGCCAGGAGGCCGCCGGCATCGTCTCCTACGACGGCGCCCGCTTTCACAGTGAACGCCGCCTCGGCCTCGTCGGCGACACCTTCTCCAAGCGCGAGGTGATCGAGCGGCTGCCCGGCAATGTCGCGATCGGCCACGTCCGCTACTCCACGACAGGCGCCACCATCCTGCGCAACGTGCAGCCGCTGTTCGCCGAACTCAACGCCGGCGGCTTTGCGGTCGGCCATAACGGCAACCTGACCAACGGCCTGTCGCTGCGGCGCGACCTCGTGCGCGACGGCGCCATGATGCAGTCGACCACCGACACCGAGGTGATCCTGCACCTCGTCGCCCGCTCCAAGCGCAATCATTTCATCGACCGCTTCATCGAGGCGCTGCGCGCGCTGGAAGGCGCCTACTCGCTGACGGCGCTCACCAACAAGAAGCTGATCGGCGCCCGCGATCCGCTCGGCATCCGCCCGCTGGTACTGGGCGATCTCGACGGTCACCCCATCCTCGCCTCGGAAACCTGCGCGCTCGACATGATCGGCGCCAAATACGTCCGCGACATCGAGCCCGGCGAGATCGTCGTGTTCGACGAGAGCGGCGCCCACAGCCACAAGCCGTTCCCGCCGAAGGCGCCGCGGCCCTGCATCTTCGAATACATCTACTTCTCCCGCCCCGATTCTATCGTCGGCGGCCGCTCGGTCTACGAGGTGCGCAAGGCGTTCGGCGCGCAGCTTGCGCAAGAGAGCCATGTCGACATCGACGTCGTGGTACCGGTGCCGGATTCCGGCGTGCCGGCCGCGCTCGGCTACAGCCAGCATTCCGGCGTGCCGTTCGAGCTCGGCATCATCCGCAACCACTATGTCGGCCGCACCTTCATTCAGCCGACCCAGAGCGGCCGCGAGATCGGCGTACGCATGAAGCACGCGGCCAACCGCATTGCCATTGAGGGCAAGCGCATCCTGCTGATCGACGACTCGCTGGTGCGCGGCACCACGTCGAAGAAAATCGTGCGCATGATGCGCGATGCCGGCGCCAAGGAAGTGCACTTCCGCCTCGCCTCGCCGCCGATCCTCTATCCCGACTATTACGGCATCGACCTGCCCGACCGCGGTGGGTTGCTGGCGGCAACCCATTCGCTGGAGGAGATGCGCGAGATCATCGGCGCGGATTCGCTCGCCTTCCTGTCGATCGACGGCGTGTACCGCGCCATGGGCTATCCCGGCCGCGACCCGGCCAACCCGAAATTCTCCGATCACTGCTTCACCGGCGCCTATCCGACCGGGCTCACCGACCAGAACCAGCCCGAGCCGCAACCGCGGCAGCTCTCGCTGCTGGCGGAGGCGAGCTGACTGTCGCCCCTGCGCACGCAGGGGCCCATAACCACCGGCCCTCGTTGTTGGAACAGGGCTGGACACGATCACCATCTCCCATCATGACCTTCACGGAGTATGGGTCCCCGCGTTCGCGGGGACGACCCGTGGAGAGAGTTGCCTTCGATGACCAAACCCCTCGCCAACCGTATTGCTCTCGTCACCGGCGCCTCGCGCGGCATCGGCTATGCGACCGCGCTCGCGCTGGCCAGGCGCGGTGCGCATGTCGTGGCGGTGGCGCGCACGCAGGGCGGGCTGGAAGAGCTCGACGACGAGATCCGCAAGGAGGGCGGCAGCGCCACGCTGGTGCCGCTCAGCCTCGCCGACACCGACGGCATCGCGCGGCTCGGCGCCGCGCTGCATGAGCGCGGCGGCAAGCTCGACATCCTCGTCGGCAATGCCGGCGTGCCGGGCCCCTCATCGCCGCTCGGCCATATCGAGCTGAAGCAGTGGAACGAGGCCTTCGCGATCAACGCCACCGCGAACTTCCAGCTCATCCGCTGCATGGAGCCGCTGCTCCGGCAATCCGACGCCGGCCGCGCGGTGTTCGTCACGTCAGGTGCCGCCAGCAAGGCCAATGCCTATCTCGGCCCCTACGCCGCGTCGAAAGCCGCGCTGGAAACATTGGTGCGCGTCTGGGCCAACGAGACCGCCTCGCTGCCATTGCGTGTCAATCTCTTCAGCCCCGGCCCGATCCGCACCCGCATGCGCGCAACGGTATTCCCGGGTGAAGACCCGATGACGCTGGAGACGCCCGAGCAGGTCGCCGAATTCATCGTCCCGCTGTGCTCGCCGGAATGGACCGAGACCGGCAGGCTCTACGACTACCGGACGCGGACGCTCATGACTTTCAGGCCGCCGGCGTGAGGCAGGAACGAAGTTGACGTTCGGCGGTAATCCCAGGTGCCGCGACAGCATCGCAAGGGCATCGCGACGTTCAAGCCTGCTCTGACGTCAGGCGCATTGCCATTCCCGCGCGCGACGGGCAATCAAGAAGAATGCCGGACCGGATTTCGAATGGAACCCGCCGGCATCAACCCTTGGAGGAAAAACAACATGAAAAGCAGACTTGCGCGGAACTCCGCCGCGCTGATCGTGCTCGCAGGCTTCTCGCTTGCCAGCCCCGCCTTCGCCCAGGACAAGAACATCAAGATCGGCGTGCTCAACGACATGTCGAGCCTCTATGCCGACATCGGCGGACCGAACTCGGTCGCCGCCGTCAAGATGGCAGTCGAGGATTCCGGTCTCAAGGCCAAGGGCTGGAACATCGAGGTGCTGAGCGGCGACCACCAGAACAAGCCCGACATCGGCGTCAACATCGCGCGGCAATGGATCGACGCCGACAAGGTCGACGCCATCGCCGACACGCCGAACTCCGGCGTGGCGCTCGCCGTGAACAACCTGGTGAAGGACAAGAACTCGGTGCTGCTCAATTCGGGCGCCGCGACCGCCGACCTCACCGGAAAGGCGTGCACGCCCAACACCGTCTCCTTCACCTACGACACCTACATGCTGGCCAACGGCACCGGCAAGGCGCTGACCAAGGCCGGCGGCGACACCTGGTTCTTCCTGACGGTGGACTATGCCTTCGGTCATGCCCTGGAGCGCGACACGTCCGCCGCCGTGACTTCGTCCGGCGGCAAGGTGGTTGGCCAGGTCAGGCATCCGCTCAATACCTCCGATTTCTCCTCCTTCCTGCTGCAGGCGCAGTCCTCGAAGTCCAAGGTGATCGGCCTTGCCAATGCCGGCGGCGACACCACCAACTCGATCAAGCAGGCCGCCGAATTCGGCATCGTTGCGGCAGGGCAAAAGATCGCGCCGCTGCTGATGTTCATCAACGACGTGCACGCGCTCGGCCTTAAGACGGCGCAGGGCCTGACCTTCACCGAATCCTTCTACTGGGATCTCAACGACAAGACGCGCGAATGGTCGAAGCGTTTCCAGAAGGTCTCGCCGAAGGGCTCGATGCCCTCGATGACGGTCGCCGGCCTCTATGCCGAGATCCTGCATTACCTGAAGGCGATGGAAGCGCTCGGCAGCAATCCGCGCGACGGCGCCAAGGTCGTCGCCAAGATGAAGGAAATCCCGACCGACGATCCCCTGTTCGGCAAGGGCCCGCTGCGCGCCGACGGCCGCCGCCTGATCCCGGCCTACCTGTTCGAGGTGAAGAAGCCCGAGGAGTCGAAGGGCCCGTGGGATTACTACAAGCTGGTCGCCACCATCGCGCCGGAAGACGCCGCCAGGCCGCTCGAAGCCAGCGACTGCCCGATGGTGAAGAAGTAGCGCCTTTCTCCCCTCATGGTGAGGAGCGCGCCTTACGCGCGTCTCGAACCATGAGGCCACAGCGTGGCCCTCATCCTTCGAGACGCGGCCAGTGGCCGCTCCTCAGGATGAGGGATCACTCAGCTCAACACCGCCAGCGCATTCTTCTCAAACGGCAACAACTCGTCCATCCGGCCGTCACGCACCTTGACCAGCCATTGCGGGTCCTGAAGCAGCGCCCGGCCAACGGCGACGAGATCGAACTCGTCGCGTTCGAGGCGCCGGATCAGTTCGTCGAGCGAAGCCGGCTGCGAACTCTCGCCGCCGAAGGCGGCAACGAATTCGCCGGTCAAGCCGACCGAGCCGACCGTGATCGTCGGCACGCCGGTCAGCTTCTTGGCCCATCCGGCAAAGTTCAGGTCGGAGCCTTCGAACTCCGGTTCCCAGAAGCGGCGCTGCGAGCAATGCAGCACGTCGACGCCGGCATCGACCAGCGGCTTGAGCCAGGCCTCCAACGCGCGCGGCGTCTCCGCCAGCTTCACCGCAAAATCCTGCTGCTTCCACTGGCTGATCCGGAGCAGGATCGGGAATTCCGCGCCCACCGACTTGCGCACGGCGCGAACGATATCGGCGGCAAAGCGCGCCCTGCCCGGCAGGTCCTTAGCCCCATAGGCGTCCTCGCGCTGGTTGGTGCCGTCCCAGAAGAACTGGTCGATCAGATAGCCGTGGGCGCCATGCAGCTCGACGGCATCGAAGCCGAGGCGCTTGGCCGCCAGCGCGGCATCGGCGAAGGCACGGATGGCATCCGCGATGTCCTCCTCGCTCATCGGCTCGCCGAACCTCTTGCCCGGCCGCGACAGGCCGGACGGGCTGTCATAGGCGCCGGGCGGCGACCAGTCCTTGGCCGACGTCTTGATGGAGCCGACATGCCAGAGCTGCGGCGCCATCAGGCCGCCCGCGGCATGCACCTCGTCGACCACGCGCCGCCAGGCCGCGAGCTCCTGCTCGCCGTGAAAGCGCGGCACGTTCGGATCGTTCAGGGAGGCCGGACGGTTCACGCCGGTGCCTTCGGAGACGATCAAGCCGACCATCCCTTCCGCGCGGCGGCGGTAGTATTGCGCGACCGCCTCGGTGGCGATGCCGCCGGGAGAAAACGACCGCGTCATCGGCGCCATCACGACGCGGTTCGGCAAGGTCAACCCTTTCAGCTTGAAGGGCCGGAAAAGCACGTCAATGGACATCCGAACTCCGCGATCGGGTCGGCAGTCCGGGCCGCGCAACCGGCCCGTCCCGCCTTTACCTCTTATTTCTGTTCGGCGCCGAGCACCTCGCCGAACTGTTCCCACGAACTGCCGGTCCAGCGCTGCAACTGGAGTTGCGTGTAGGCCATGCTGTTGCCCGGACCGGTGTTGACCGTAATACCCGGTATGAGGGTCGGAAGCGATAGTCCGCGTATGCTCCGTGCCTGCTTGACGATGTTCTCGCGCGACAGGTCGTTGCCGCATTGCTTGAGCACCTGCTCGAGGATCTGCCCCTGCTGGGTGCCGTACAGGTAGTTGGCGTCGCCGATATCGGCGCCCGGCAGGTATTTTGCGAAGTGTGCGCGGTACCATTTCATGCCGGAATCGTCGGCCCATTTCTTGTCGCCGGGATCCTTGAGGAACGTCGCGGCGACGATGCCCACGGCCTTCTCCGGACCCGCAGGCACGATGGTCGAGGCGACCGACGTCGATACCACGTTGATGAGGAACAGCGGCTTCCAGCCGATTTCGTCGGCCTTCTTGATGGCCTGGGCCGCAAATTTCGGCGTGCCGGCGAACAAGAAGGCCTCCGCGCCCGACGACTTCAGCGACACCACGTGGGATTCGATGGTCGGCTCACTGACCTCGTAGGAAGTCGCCACGACCTTCTTGTCGAAGTCGGCCTTCAGGTGGGCCTTGAACGCGGCGACGAAATCCCTGCCGAGATCATCGTTCTGATAGAGGATCGCAATCTTCGCGTTCGGCCGGGCCTGCGCGATATACTTCGAATAGATCAGGCCCTCGGTGGTGTAGCTCGGCAAGCCCGTGGTGGTCAGTGGAAACTCGGCGAAGTTCGCGAACTTGGTCGCTCCGGTCACCACGAACAGATGCGGCACCTTCTTGGAGTTCACGTATTTGATGGTGGCACCGATGCCGGGCGTGCCGAGCGGGCTGAACAGGAACGCGACCTCGTCGCTTTCGATCAGCTTCCTCGTCTGCTCGACCGTCTTCGGCGGGCTGTAGGTGTCGTCGTAGGTGATGAGGTTGATCTTCCGCCCGTTGATGCCGCCGCGGTCGTTGATCGAATTGACATAGGCGATCAATCCCTTGCCGGTGTTGCTCAGGGGCGACGCCGGTCCGCTGAACGGGAACGTCGCGCCAATCTTGATCTCCTGCTCGCTTATTCCAGGCGTATCGGCACGCGCGGCAGCAGCCGCGAATACCGCGATCGCCGCTGCCGCGACAGCTATCTTCCTCAACATTGTCGTCTCCCTCCCTGTTGGCCGCGATGCCCGCTCGGGCTGTTCACCACTTTTCCTTGAACGGACGGATTTCCTGCTCGAACGCCCAGGCGCTGCGCGGCTGCCGGTAGAGCTGCCAGTAGGCCTCCGCCACGGATGCCGGCGGCATCAACGCGTCCGGATCGGACAATGCGTCCGGGCCGAGTGCTTCGATGCGACGTTGGCGCACCCACTCGGTATTCACGCCGGAATCGATGACGAGATGGGCGACATGGATGTTCTTCGGCCCGAGTTCGCGCGCCATCGCCTGCGCCACCGCGCGGAGGCCGAACTTGGCGCTGGCAAAGGCCGCATAGCCCGAGCCGCCGCGCAAGGACGCGGTGGCGCCGGTGAAGAAGATGTTGCCCTGCCCGCGCGGCAGCATCAGCCGCGCCGCCTCGCGGCCGGCGAGGAAGCCGGAATAGCAGGCCATTTCCCACACCTTGCGGAACACGCGCTCGGTCGTGTCGAGGATCGGGAAATTGACGTTGGCGCCGATGTTGAAGATGCAGACTTCCAGCGGCGCCTGCCGATCGGCGTCGTTGAGGAAGGAGATGATCTCCTCCTCCTTGCGCGCGTCCAGCGAGCGCGCGGCAATGGTGCCGCCGGCATCCTCGATGTCCTTCACCAGCGGTGCGAGCTTCTCGCCGTTACGGCGGCCGGCGAAGATCGAAAATCCTTCGCCTGCGAACTTCTTGGCGATGTCGGCGCCGATATAATCGCCTGCCCCGATGATCGCGGCGGTGGCGTTTCGCTTGGTCATCCTGTTCTCCCCGGCGGCATCGGAACCGGCTGCCGCCAAACTCCGGTCAGCCTACGGCTGATTTGCGTGCCGCTGCGGAAACGCCGCGCGCGATGGCGGCTTCCTTCAGCTTGTTCTTGAGGATCTTGCCTGTGGATGCCGCGGGCAGCGCCTCGAGGATCACGATCTCGCTCGGCCGCTTGTAGGAGGTCAGTTGCACGGCGGCGTAGGCCTGCAGGTCCGCGGCGGTCAGCTTTGCGCCCGGCAAGAGCTGAACGAAGGCGACGACCTCTTCATTGCCTTCGACGGCGCGGCCGACCACGGCCGATTGCACCACGAGCCCATGAGAATTGAGCACCGCCTCGACCTCGGCCGGATAGACGTTGAAACCCGAGCGGATGATCAGTTCCTTGGTGCGGCCGGCGATATAGAGCTCGCCGTCCGCATTTACCCGGGCGAGATCGCCGGTGTTGAACCAGCCCTCCTTGTCGATCGCGGCGGCGGTGAGCTCCGGTGCCCGGTAGTAACCGAGCATGACGTTGAGCCCGCGCACGTGCAGCTCGCCGACGTCGCCCGGCTTCACCTCGTCGCCCCGATTGTTGACCACGCGATGCTCGATACCCGGAAGGAATCGCCCGACCGTATCGTCGCCCGCGAGTTCATCCTCGCGCACCCCGGAAAGGCCGGGTGAGCATTCGGTGATGCCGTAGTTGTTGAGCAGGGGAATGCCGAACTCGGCCTCGATGCGATCCTTCAGCACGAGGTCGAGCGGCGCACCGGCAACGCACATCATGCGCAGATTGCCGCGCGCCAGCTTTGGCAATCCCTGCACCGCCTTGTATTCGAGCAGGCGCTGATAGGTGGCGGGAACGCCGAACAGCGTCGTGACGCCCTCTTCCGCAATCGCCCGCGCCAGCGCCGCCGGGTCCGCCTTCGGCACGACGTGGAGCGTTGCGCCGTGCATGAGCGTCGAAATCAGAAGGACGGCGTAGCCGACGATGTGCGACATCGGCAGCACACCATAGATGCGGTCCGCCGGGACGGTCTTTCGCAGAAGGCCCGATGTCCTCGCCGCGACGAGCAGGTTCTGGTGCGTCAGCATCACGCCTTTCGGCGTACCCGTCGTGCCGGAGGTGTACATCAGGCCCGCCACCTGTCTGGCGCGGTCGGCGATCACGGGCTCCGGCTGCGCCGCTTCGTTCAGCGGACCGATCCCGGCCGTTAACGGGCCGATCGCGCCTGTTCGTGCGCCGAGACGGTCCGCATGCGCTGCGGCTTCCCGCGACAGTGCTGAATTCAGCAGGACCCGGCGCGCGCCGCTGTGCCCGGCGATCTGGTCCAGCTCGCGTGCCGACAGCCGCGGGTTCACCGCGATCCCCCATGCGTCGAGCTTGCTGGCGGCAAACAGCAGCGCGCCGAGCGCGACGCTGTTCTCGCTTGCGATCATCAGCCGATCGCCCGGCCGGATCCCGAGGCGCGACAGTTCGGCGGCCGCGTCATCCACGGCCTCGGAGAATTCACGATAACTCCAGACGCAGTCGCCCTCGACGAAGGCAGGATGATCCGGCATTTCCTTCACATAGCGGGCATAGACCTCGTGAACCCGCGACGGCAGGTCGCGCAGCAGCTCTTCCCTGCCGAATGTGTCGATCCTCGCCTTCATCGCTTCCTCCCTCGCAAGCGGGCTGTTCGCCCTTGTTCTGTTCCGGTGGTCAGGACGCCGCGTCCAGCCGCTTCGGCGCGCGGCCGCGGGCCAGTTGCGCCAGGATTTCTTCCTCGACATCGCGGAGCTGGTCCTTGCCGAAGAACATCTCCTCGCCGACAAAGAACGTCGGCGAACCGAACGCGCCGCGCGAGACCGCGTCCTCGGTGAGCTGCATCAGCCGGCTCTTGACGTCAGGCTGCTGCGATTTCTCGGCGATGCGACCGACGTCGATGCCCGACGCCGCAAGCGCCTGCGCCATCACCTCGGGATCGTCCATCTTCTTCGGCTCTTCCCACATGTGATGGTAGACGGCGCGGAAATACGGCCAGAACATCCCTTCGGCCTCGGCCGCAACGGCGCCGCGCATCAGTTGCAGCGTGTTGACGGGGAAGAACGGATTCTTGTGGAAGCTCGTGATGCCGTGGCGGCGGATGAACCGCTCGGTCTCCACTTCCATGTATTCGCGCTTGTTGCGGATGCCCTTGAGATAGTCCGCGGGCGACGAGTTGCCGGTCAGCTTGTAGATGCCGCCGAGCAGCACCGGCACATAGTCGAAGCTGACGCCGGTCCGCTTCTCCACCTCCGGAATGACCTTGGCCGCCAGATACGCGTTCGGGCTGCCGAAATCGAACATGAACTGAACCCTGAGCAACGCATGATCGGCCATCTGCATCCCCGTCTGGCCGGTCGGAGCGCCGGCTCAATGGGCTCAGACATACAGTTCTAAAAAAGAACTGTCAATTGATAACTATTAGTTGGGCCATTTACTGCATCTGAAATTATTAATTCCTATTTGGAATGCAATACGTTATAGCGTATTGATCAACGTCGGACGACGACCGCGGAGAGTCGCGATGAGATGGGACAGCCTCGAGGAAGAGCAGTGTTCGCTGGCGCGGACCGTTGCGGTCATTGGCGACCGCTGGAGCCTGCTGGTGCTGCGCGAGTGCTTCCTTCGTACTCGCCGCTTCGAGGAGTTCCAGTCGCGCCTTTCCATCACGCGGCATCTGCTCGCGGACCGGCTGAAGAAGTTCGTGAAGTTCGGCGTGCTGCGGCGCGTGAAATACCAGGAGCGTCCCGCGCGCTACGAATACATCCTGACGCAGCGCGGGCTCGATCTATATCCGATCGTGATGGCGATCGTGCACTGGGGCGACACCCACATGGTCGACGAGCGCGGCAGGCCGCTGCTCCATCAGCACAAGAACTGCGGCAAGGACTTCGATCCCGTGATGATCTGCTCGGAATGCGGCGAGCCGCTCAAGGCCAGGGAGGTCCACACCCATCCCGGTCCGGGCGCGCCCGAGCCTGCCGCCGCGGCCGGCTGAAAAACCCTTCAGGGTCCGCTCCCGACGTCATCGCCGGCCGGCTTCCGCCTCGCCAGCGTCCGCATTGCAATGGCCAGCGCCAGCGCCACCAGCGCCGCAGCCAGCAGAAACGGCGCGCCCGGCAGGTTGAACGCGGTCTGCGGGCCGATGAAATGGGCAAAGGTCAGCGTGAACAGGAACGGCCCGATCAGCTGCGAAACGCTTTGCACGCTGGTGGTTGCGCCCTGCAGCTGCCCCTGCTGCTCCGGCGAAACCAACCGCGTCATCAGCGCCTGTGTCGCCGCACCCGACACACCCCACAGCGCCATCACGGGAACGCCCGCCAGGAACAAGGTGCCGGTCGGCGCCGCGCCGCAGATCAGGAAGCCGATCGTGCCGCAGGCCAAGCCGAAGAACAACGCCTTCCGCTCTCCGAAGCGCTTCACGATCGGCCCGATCGCCGCGCCCTGCACCACCATCTGGCAGATGCCGACCAGCGCCAGCGTCAGCCCGACGGTCTTGGCGTCCCATCCATAGCGATAGCCCGCATACAGTACGAACACCGAAGGCAGCACGACATGGGCGAGTTGCGCGAAGAAATTCGCGAGCGACAGTCCCGCCAGCTCGCGATCGGATCCCAGCAGGCGCAGCGCGCCGACCGGACTGGCGCTCTTCCATCGCCACGGCGAGCGCCGTTCCTTCGGCAGCGATTCCGGCAGGATCAACATGCCGTAAAGCGTGTTGGCAAGACTGAAGCCCGCGGCCACCCAGAACGGCAGCCGCGGATCGATGTCGCCGAGCAGGCCGCCGAGCGCGGGGCCGAGAATGAATCCCGCACCGAAGGCGACGCCGATCTTGCCGAACACCGCAGCGCGCCTTTCGGGCGTGGTGATGTCGGCGATGTAGGCAAACGCGGTCGAGACGCTCGCAGAGGTGACGCCGGAGATCAGCCGCCCCACGAACAGCCAGGCCAGCGACGGCGCCAGCGCCATCAGCACGTAGTCGAGCGCAAGCCCGAAATTCGAGAGCAGGATGACCGGCCGGCGTCCGAAGCGGTCGGACAGCGCGCCGAGCACCGGCGAGAAGAAGAACTGCATCACCGCCCAGGCGGTGCCGAACAGGCCGTAGATGCGGGCAGCATTGGCGGTGTCGTTGTCGACGAAACTCTCGATCAGCTTGGGCAGGATCGGGATGATCACGCCGAGCGCCAGCATGTCGAGCAGGATGGTGACGAAGATGAAGGCAACCGCCGCGCCGCGCGGCGTTGCTGCGGCCGGACCGGCCGGCGCCTCGCCGCTCACGACGGCCGCTTCCGCTTGTGCGCGAAGGGGTTGGCCTTCTCGCGCAGCGTGATGCGGACCGGCGTGCCCGGCAGATCGAACGCCTCGCGCAGCGAGTTGACGAGATAACGCAGGTAGGATTGCGGCACGGCGTCGGCGCGCGAGCAGAACAGCACGAAGCTCGGCGGCCGTGCCTTGGTCTGGGTGATGTAATTCAGCTTCAGCCGGCGGCCCGACACCGCCGGCGGCGGATTGTTGGAGACCGCCTGCTCGAACCAGCGGTTCAGCGCCGCCGTCGGAACGCGCCGGTTCCAGATCGCATAGGCCTGTTGGATGGCCGTCATCAGGCGGTCGATGCCCTCGCCCGTCAGCCCCGACACGGCAACCAGCGGCGCGCCCCTGACCTGCGGCAGCCAGTGATCGGCATCGCTGCGCATGGTCGTAATCAGGTTGGGCTTGCGCTCCACCAGGTCCCATTTGTTTACCGCGAGCACGATGGCGCGCCCCTCGCGCTCGATCAAATCGGCGATGCGCAGATCCTGCTCCTCGAACTTGTTCTGCGCGTCCATCGTCAGCACGACGACTTCGGCAAAGCGCACCGCGCGCAGCGCGTCCGCTACGGAGAGCTTCTCCAGCTTTTGCTCGATCCGCGAGCGGCGGCGCAGGCCCGCGGTGTCGAACACGCGGAACTTCCGTCCCTGCCAGTCGATCTCGACTGCGATGGAATCGCGGGTCGTGCCAGCCTCGGGACTGGTCAGCAACCGCTCCTCGCCGAGCAGTTGGTTGATCAGGGTCGACTTGCCGGCATTAGGCCGGCCGACGATGGCGACGCGGATGGCGCGCGTCGCGGCCTCCTCTTCCGAGATTTCCTCGTCGTCCGGCTCGCTGTCGTCCTCGGCCGGCTCCGGCATCAGCGCACGGAGCGCGTCGTAGAGCTCGCCCATGCCCTCGCCGTGCTCGGCGGAAATCTGCACGGGATCGCCGAGCCCGAGCGCGTAGGATTCCATCGCGCCGATTTCGCCATGCTTGCCCTCGGCCTTGTTGGCGACCAGCACCACCGGCTTGTTGGCGCGGCGCGCGAAATCGGCAAAGGCGCGGTCGTTCGGCGTCAGCCCCATGCGCGCGTCGATCACGAACATCAGCGCGTCGGCCTGCGCGATCGCGGCCTCCGTCTGCTCCTGCATCCGCGCCGTCAGCGAGCCCTTCGCGCCCTCGTCGAGGCCGGCGGTGTCGATGACGGTGAAGGAAAGATCGTACAGCTTGCCCTCGCCCTCGCGGCGGTCGCGCGTCACGCCGGGCAGATCGTCGACCAGCGCCAGCTTCTGTCCGACCAGCCGGTTGAACAGCGTCGACTTGCCGACATTGGGCCGGCCGATGATGGCGATCGTGAACGACATGGAACGATTTCAAGCGCCGGTTTTGCCGCGCCTGTCAATGCGAGGGGAACGAATTAACGCGAGAAACTGCCGCTCGGCAGCGGCGCCGGAAAAGCGGATTGCTGTTGCTGCTGCGGCGGCTGGGCCTGCTGCGGCGCCGGATCAGGCGGCGGCGCGGTGGTGCGGCGGCGTACGATCTTGGGCGGCTTCGGCGGCGGCGGCGCGGCGGCGACGCTGTTTTCCTCCTCGGCGGGAGCTGCGTCGGAAACGGGTGCCGCGGCGGGGGCTGTGGCCTGCTTCGACCTGGCCTTCGATTTCGCAGCCGCCGAGCCGGGCGGCGGCTCCAGCGGCGTCGGAGGCGCGGCGGCGGCCGCCGCTGCATTCTGCTGGTCGATCTGCTCCTGGCGCGAGCCCTTGTAGAGGTCCTTCGGCACGCCCTGCTCGAGCCCCGGCACGCCGTCGGGGAATACCGGCTTGCGCTCGCCCGGCAGCTTCTTCTTGGTGTCCATCCAGTCGAGCAGGTCGGCCGGATCGAAATTGGCCATGCCGCCGCTGCAACCGCCCAGCGCTCCCGCAAGCGCGAGGAGAACGGAAAGGGCGATCAGGCGTTGCGATCCGCGCATTGTCCTTGATCCCGTCAGCTCTTGGCAACCGGCGGCAGCAGCGCCTGCAGCGCTTCGGCGCGCGAGCGCAGGCCCGGCGGCGTATCGCCGTCGTTCGCGATCATGTCCAGCCACTGCCGCGTCGCGGCTGTATCGTTGGCGCGCCAGGCCGACAGCGCCAGCAATTCGCGCGCGCTGTGGCGGAAGGCGCCGTCCTTGCCCGCGGCCGGCTCGAGCCGCTGCAGCATGTTGGGATAGGTCGTGGTTTCCAGCAGCAGCTGCGCGGCGCGGATGCGCGCCAGATCGCGCTCCGGCGCGGCAACGGATGCATCGGCGGCGATCTCGTCGAACATCTTGGCTGCCGCCGGCTTGTCGCGCGCGGCGGTTTCCGCGGCCGTGCGCAGCCGCGCCAGGATGCGGTAACCGGCGGGCGCCTTCGCGGCGAGGTCAGCAAAGGCGGCCTCGGCCTCGGCGTGCTTGTTCTGGTCGGCAAGCTCCACGGCGCGGTCGAACGTCGCGCCGGCCTCGGCGGCCTTCTTGGCTTCCAGGTACTGGTAGCCGCGCCAGCCGCCCACGCCGGCGATGATCACGACCGCCAGGGCAATAAGGTAGATCGAGTATTTGTCCCACAGCTTCTTGAGCTGTTCCCGACGTACTTCCTCGTCTACTTCGTCAAATAATTCAGACACTTAGGGCTATCCCACCGCCGATGAGCCGCTGGCCGAAGGGAGCGGCGCCACGCGCCCGGTCCCCGCCTTGGCGCGGCGTTACCCTAACGATATGGCCGTGGCAAGGCAAAGCGAGGCAGGTCAAAGCGTTAACGGGGATATTGGCACCGGAATAGAGGGAATTGCTACCGACGACGCGTCACCCAACATTGACATCGGGCTTCAGGATTTGGCGTAGTCCGCTGCGTCCATTTCCTGGTTTGCAGGTGATTCATGCCGTTGCGCGCCCCGCTCGTCCTGTTGGCCCTGGCGGCGATCCTGCCCGGAGCGTCCCTCGCCGCCGAGGTCAAGCCGAAGACGCCGGACAGCGCCTTCGCCGGCAAGCTCCGCCCGGACATCCTGGGCATCTCGTCGGATGCAACGGCCGACACGGCGCGAAGCGTCTTCGAATCGACGTTCAAGGGGCGGACCGACAGCACCAGCGAAATCGGACAAGCCAAGTTCGGCAGTTCGTCCGTCACCTACACCGCGACGCTGAATTTCAGCGTGCCTCTCAACGCCAGGCAAAGCGGCGAGACGCTGGTCGCGGGCTTCTCTTCTCCGGCCAGCGAGAACCGCGTCTTCTTCGTTTCGCGCACGCTGAACTTCGCCGAGGGCGACCGGCCGGCGAGAGCCGACATGATCAAGCAGGTGATGGACAAATACGGCACGCCGACCATCGTCGGCGACCAGCACCTCTATTACGTCTATCGCGGCAACTCGATCGTGTCGGTCGGCGGCAAGTTCGGCAAGCCGGCGCTCGCGCTGGAGGCGATCGACAAGCCGCTCGATCCGAAACTGGCGCTGAAGCTCAACACCGACAAGGGCCGGGGCCGCGGGAGCTGCGTCGCCGTGGTGCGGCGCTCGATCGCGGCCAAGGAGAAGCTGCTCGCCTCGCTGATCGACGATGCCAGGGGCGCCAATTGCGACGGCGTTCTCAGCGTGCAGTTCACGCCGTCCACCCAGCCCGACCGCATCAGCATCGCGCAATTCGTCTTGCTCGACGTCAAGCGCGTAATAAGTGCGTCCGCCATCGACGCCGAGGCGCTCACCGCCGGCAACGACGGCCCGCCGCCGAAGGGCAGCGCGCCGAAGCTTTAGGACGAGTACTGACGAATATCCCTTCGGTCATGTCCGTTTTCGCTCCGAGATCGGACATCGGCGGGAGACCAGGGATGTCCGCTAAGGGCCAGAACCGGCCGTAGCAGAGTAAATCTCGGGCAGACATAATTCTTGTTCCCTCGTGTAGTCTAGGAGAGGCGTCATGTCATCGACAGTTGATCCATTTGCAGATCTGAAGACACGTCAACGGGAAATGTGGGCGTCGTTTGCGCCAACCGCGGCTTTCACTACACCGGTCGCCGCGCATCTCGTCGAGTTTGCGGGGGTCAAACCTAACGAGACCGTGCTCGACGTTGGAACCGGCACAGGTGTCGTTGCAATCACGGCCGCACGGGCGGGCGCGTCGGTTACGGGACTCGATCTGACACCAGCCCTGCTCGACGTTGCGCGGGACAATGCTCAAGTAGCCAGGTTAGCTGCCGTACAATGGATTGAGGGAGACGCCGAAAAGCTCCCATTCCCTGATGGGCAGTTTGATGTCGTTCTCAGCCAGTTTGGTCACATGTTTGCGCCTAGGCCTGATGTCGCGGTGGCGGAAATGCGCCGCGTGTTGAAGCCAGGCGGTCGCCTAGCGTTTGCGACGTGGCCACCGGAACACTTCGTCGGTCGTCTGTTTGCATTCGTCGGCAAGAATTCGCCACCCCCGCCACCCGGGGCTGCGCCACCTCCGCAATGGGGCAGCCCGGGCACCGTTTCTGAACGTCTGGGTGACAAGTTTGAGACGCCGTTCTTTTCCCGCGGCGTCATGCAATTTCCAGCACTCAGCTTACCGCATTTTCGAGAATTCATGGAGCGCTCGGTGGGACCAATGCAGAAATTGATTGAGGCCTCTGCTGGGCAACCGGAACGGCTTGCTGGCTTGCGGGCAGAGTTCGAGGCGCTCGCTGCGCCCTATTACGCTGGCAATGTGATGCGCCAGGAGTATCTACTGACTCGAGCGAACGCGCGTTGAACAGCTGGACCTGGAATTAAGACTGTTGGAACGCCGACGTCAGCTTGGGGTCATTTGCAGACGTTCCGAGCGGTCCGGCCATGTCTCCGCTACCCCTCAAGCCAACTATCCGGATCAACAAGTAGACGTCCCGAATTAGCTCGCCGCGGCCGAGCGGGACGCCAGACTCTCACGGAGCTGCCGCTTGATCACCTTGCCATTGGCGTTGCGTGGCAAGGGCTCGGTCCAGAGGTCCATCGTCTCCGGCACCTTGTAGTCGGAGAGCCGCTCGGCGCACCAGGCCTGCAGGGCTGCGCGTTCGGTCGCCTCGCGCACCACCACCACGGCATGCACACGCTCCCCCAGCACCGGGCACGGCTTGGCGACGATCGCGCTCTCGACCACGGCGGGGTGGCCGGCCAGCACCGATTCCACTTCGGCGGAATAGATCTTCAGGCCGCCGCGGTTGATCATGTCCTTCTGGCGGTCGAACACGCGCACGAAATTGTCCGCGTCAACAGAGCCGAGGTCGCCGGAATGCCAGAAGCCGCCGGTGAAACTCTCGGCGGTCGCCTTGGGATTGTTCCAATAGCCCTTGATGACGGAGCCGCCGTGAATCCAGATTTCGCCGATCTCGCCGCGCGGCAGTTCCCTGCCATCGGCGTCGACGACGATGATGGTGGCGCCGGGACACGGCAGGCCGACGCTGTCGATGTGGCTTGCGACGAACCGGGCCGGCATCATCGTGGAGGGTGAGGTCGTCTCGGTCGCGCCGTAGCAATTGGCGAGCTGCAGCCCGGGAATTTTCGCCGCCAGCTTCTCGATGGTAGCGATCGGCATCGGCGCGCCGCCAAAGCCGCCGATGCGCCAGCTCGACAGGTCGTAGCGGTCGAAGTCCGGTTGCAGGAGGCAGAGATTGTACATCGCCGGCACCATCACGGTATAGCTGACGCGCTCGCGGGCGGCGAGCTTGAGATATTCGCCCGCCTTGAACTCCGGCATGACGATCAGCGTGCCCGCGCAGCACGCCATGGTCGTGATGTTGGCGACGACGCCGGTGACATGGCCGAGCGGCACGGCGGCGATGGAGCGGTCCGCCGCGGTGAGCTTGAGGCAGGACACGAACACGAAGGAGGAATGGATGACGTTGCAATGCGCCAGCATCGCGCCCTTCGGCTTGCCGGTGGTGCCCGAGGTATAGAGGATCATCGCGGTATCCTCTTCGCCGACGCTGGCCGGCGCGGGCACCGATGCGTTGCCGCGCAGCGACGAGAACGCCGACCGGACCGCATCGTCGTCGACGGCGATGCGATGCTTCAGGTCGGGCACATCGCGCGCATCGGGCAGGCGTTCCGCCAGATCAGCCTCATGCACCAGCAGGCTGGCGCCGCAATCGGTCAGCACATAGGCGATCTCGGGTTTTTGCTGGCGCACGCTGAGCAGCACGGTGACGAGGCCGGCATGGGCGGCGGCAAACAGCGTCAGGACGAACTCGATGCGATTGCCGAGCAGCACCGCAATGCGGTCACCGGACTTGAGCCCCAGTTTGGCAAAGCCCGCGGCAATATCGGCCGATTGCGCCGCTACCTCGCGCCAGGTCAGGCGCGCGTCGCCGCAGATGATGGCTTCGCCGCCCGGATTGCGCGCAGCGGCGGCCGCGATCATCGCCCAGATGCTGGCGGGACGCGCGGCGAAGGCCGGTACCACGCGGTCGCCGAAGCGCGCTTCCAGCCGCATCGGGGGAATGGAAGAATGCGACCAGTCCATGGCGCCGCTCCCTCAGTTTCTTGTTTTCATTCCGTAGACGTGTTCGGGACCGGGAAAGCTGCGCGAGCGGACGTCGGCGGCATAACCCTTGATCGCGGATTCAATTGCGAGGCCGAGATCGCCATAGCGGCGCACGAATTTCGGCGTGCGCGGCGACAAGCCCAGCATGTCCTCGAGCACCAGCACCTGGCCGTCGCAGGCTGCGCTGGCGCCGATGCCGATGGTGGGCGCGGCAACCGTCTCGGTGATCCTGCGCGCCAGCGGTTCTGCGACCGCCTCGATCACGATCGAGAAAGCGCCGGCCTGCGAGATCGCGCGGGCGTCGTTCTCGATCGGCTCCCAGCTGCCCTCCTCGCGCCCCTGCGCGCGGAACGAGCCGAGTGTGTTGATCGACTGCGGCGTCAACCCGACATGGCCCATCACGGGAATGCCGCGCTGGCTGAGGAAAGCCACCGTCTCCGCCATCCGCTCGCCGCCCTCGAGCTTGACGGCGCCGCACTGTGTCTCCTTCAGGATCCGCACCGCGGCATGGAAGGCCTGCTCTTTCGAAGCTTCATAGGAACCGAACGGCATGTCCACCACGACCAGCGCCTGCTGCGAGCCGCGCATCACGGCGTGGCCCTGCAGGATCATCATCTCCAGCGTCACCGGCACGGTGGTCTCGAAACCATGCATGACGTTGCCCAGAGAATCTCCGACCAGGATGACGTCGCAATGCTTGTCGACCAGCGCCGCGGTATGCGCATGGTAGGAGGTCAGCATCGCAATGGGCTCGCCGCCCTTGCGAGCGAATATATCCGGCGCCGTCTTGCGCCTGATCGCCGCCTGTACCGACATGCTCAGGTCCCGACGACGGCAACGCCGATTACGGCGGGATGGAAGGCAAAGGCGAGCGCGAGATAGGCGATGACGCCGACTGCAATCGCGATCAGATCGTTGGTCGCCCCGCCCACTGGGATCGGCGGCCCGCCGGCATCCTTGCGGCGCTTCAGCGAGATGCGGTCGAACACGGCCCAGGCCAGGAACGAGCCGAACAGGATGATGGAACCGAGATCGCCATTGGCAAGCAAATGCGCCGCCGCCCACAGCTTGACGGCCGCCAGCATCGGATGCTTCAGCGTCGTGTAGATGCGGCCGCGGAGGTAGGACGCCGCAAACATGATCACCGCCGGCAGCATCAGCGCTACCGCAATGTGTTTCATCGCGACCGGCGGAGACCACACGTCGATCCAGCCGGTTGCGCGATACCGCGAAAAACCCCAGACGATCAGCGCAAGGCCGAGCGCCGACACCAGCGAATAGACGATCTTGTAGGTGCCCTCGCCGGTCGAGGCGATCATCCGCGCGCGGAGCTCGCGCTGCGTGGTGAGCGTGTGCGCGCCCAGAAACAGCAAGAGACCCGCAATCATCACCCAAAGTCCCACGGTGCCCTCCCGTTTGCTCCCGTCGCCCCGTGACAAGGGCTATCATTTTCGGGGCGCGGAGCGCAATGCGCCTGCCAGCACACATTCATTCCGGGGCGCCACGGAATGACAGGAAAGGTTACGGCGTCCCCGATGACGTCTTGCTGAGCGCGCGGTTGTCGACATAGCGGATCGCGATTGGCCGGCCGGCGAGTGCACCGCCGAGCCCAGCGGTGAATTTCAGCGGCAAGCAAGCAGCGAGCGAAGCGTTGACGGCCTTCAGATATGTCGCCCTCGTATCGGCCGGAACGCCCGATGTTGCGTAGGTTACCCGCGGCGCGGCGATCATTTCGCCGCTTCGCTTGAAGCTGAAGCGCACCGACATCTGCATACCCTCGCGCGCCACATCCGCCGGTGGCGGCGACCAGCAGGAGCGAAGCGCGGCAAAGAGATCGCCGATCGTATTGAGATCGTGGCCGGGCTTTTGGTACTTCGCCGCGTCCTGCTCCGGCGGCACGCTCTCGATCGTGAGGCGCAGGTCCTGCCCATAGGGGTAGTCGATCTCGGGAATGCAGGGCCCGTCGTTGAAGATGCTGCAGTGGTAGGGCGTGCACGGCCTGTTGTCGAGCACGCTGCAGGGCGCGTGGGAGAACGGCGTGGCGTCGAGCTGCCGGCGGCGTTCGTCGACCTGGCCCGTCAGGAGGATGGCGAGCAGCGGCAGACCCGTAATGAATGCGGCGCGCCGCAGCATGGCAGCCTCAGAAGCGCAGTCATTCGTAGAATGGTCCCCGCAGCGCATGGCATCAAGTCCGTGCCGTTCACAACCACGCGTTCACGAACCTTGTCGCCCGCCGCCTGCTTGGTAAGCTTCCGGGTGAGGATTCCCGCCACCGGTACCCGCCCATACATGTTGACGTCCATCGAGCGACCGACCGAAAGACCGCCGGGTCCGGGAACAATCCTGTCCGACTTCGGCCCCGTCTATGCGTCGAGCGGCTTCATCGGCTGGCTGTTCGCCGTAACGGCTCCCGTGGCGATCATCCTGGCGGTCGGCTCCGGCGGCGGGCTTTCGGAAGGCCAGATCGCGTCCTGGATTTTCGGCGTTTTCTTCTTCAACGGCCTCATCACCATCCTGTTCTGCCGGCAGTACCGGCAGCCGCTGGCCTTCTTCTGGACCATCCCCGGCACGGTGCTGGTGGGCCAGTCCCTGACCCATCTGACCTTTCCCGAGGTTGTCGGCGCCTATTACGCGACGGCCGTGCTGATGCTCGTGCTCGGCGCGACCGGTTCGGTGAAGCGCGCGATGGAACTGGTCCCCCTGCCGATCGTGATGGGCATGGTCGCCGGCGTCTTCCTTCGCTTCGGGCTCGACCTCGTCCATGCCGTGTTCACCGATGTTGCCATCGCTGGTCCCATGGTCGCAATATGGCTGCTGCTGTCCGCGCTGCCGTGGCTCGGCCGACGCTGCCCGCCGATCATCGGCGCGCTGCTGGTCGGTACAATGGTCACGATCGCCCTGGGAAGGTTCGACGGTTCCGCCCCGCTGCAGCTCGAACTGATCAAGCCCGTGCTTCAGCAGCCGGCATGGTCGCTGGCTGCGATGGTCGAGCTCGTCGTGCCGCTGGCGATCACGGTTCTCGTCGTGCAGAACGGCCAGGGCATTGCCGTGCTGAGGACCGCAGGCCATGAACCGCCCATCAATGCGGTGGCCGTCGCATGCGGCATCGGATCGGCCATCACAGCGCTCGTAGGCGGTGTCAGCACCTGCCTTACCGGGCCGACCAATGCCATCCTGGTCGGCAGCGGCGAGCGAAGGCGTCAATACGTCGCCGGGATCGCCGTCGGCGTCCTGGCGATCCTGTTCGGATTGCTCGCGCCGACCTTCACCCGCCTGCTGCTCAGCGCGCCAAAATCGCTGATCGCGGCGCTTGCGGGGCTGGCGATGCTCCGCGTGCTGCAGACCGCCTTCGTCACGGCGTTCGGCAGCCGGTTTTCGCTCGGCGCATTGCTGGCCTTCCTCGTCACCGTCGCCGACCGGCCGCTCCTCAACATCGGCGCGGCATTCTGGGGACTGGTCTGCGGCCTCCTCGTTTCCTGGCTGATGGAGCGGGCAGACTTCGCGGCGAAGCCGAAATCCTGACCCTCACGGCTTTGCGTTCATGGCGGCCAGTTCCGCAATCAACGCCTTCTCGCTGGGCTGATCGAGCACGCCGGCGGCATAGAGCGAGATGCCGCCGTAGAGGGTGACGTACACCTTCATGACGGCGCGGCGCCGCTCCATGGAAGACTCGATATCGCCGGCGAAGATCCGCATCGCTTCGGTAATGACCTTATGCACCGCCGTCTGCAGCGGCGGATTGTGCTTCATGGTGGCGTGCGGCCGGCTGGTCATCAGCGCATAGATCGCGCGGTTGGCCAGCGCAAAGCGGACGTAGCGCGCGATGTAGTCCTCCGCCGTCTTCGCCTTCGCCACGCTCGCCGCCAGCCGCAGATAAGCCTCCGTCGCCACCGCATCGAGCAGCGCCTCGCGGTGGACGAAGTGATTGTAGAGCGAGCGGTGCGCGACGCCGACCGCTTCGGCCACCTCGCGCAGGCTCAAGCGCTCATGGCCGTTCGCCGCCACCAGGCGGGCTGCGGCCTCAAGTGCTTCGGCGCGGAGATTGCCGTGGCGATAGGTCGTCCGGCGCGGCTTGGTGATCATCGCCCTTCTTACAAAGCCATTGCTCCGGATGCCAGCACTTCACGCCGAGGCGCGGCGCGCCACGCGATCCCTGCCATATTGCGGCGTGATGTCCTCGTCGATCGCCTGGCGGATCAGCTCGATGACTGCTCCCCGCGCCCGCGCCTTGGTGGCGGCATGGGCCGCCATGTCGAGCCGGCTCAGCGCCAGCGCCGTTTCCTCCGCAGCTGTCTCCAGCTGGTCCGCTGCCACGACACGGTCGAAGAACCCGGCCGTGACCGCCTCGACGGGACCAAACATCTCCGCGGTCATCACGACCCGGCTGAAATAGGCCGGCGTCAGCCGCTGCCGCGCCACCTCGATGGCAAAGCGCGGCACGGTCAGCCCGATCGCGACCTCGTTCATGCCGATGCGGTAGTCGCCTTCGGCCGCGATACGGTGGTCGCTCGACATGATCAGGAACGCGCCCATCGGATAGGCATTGCCCTGGCACGCCGCTACCACGGGAAACGGGAAGGACAGGATGCGCAGCGCCAGCTCCGCGCCCGCCTTCAACATCAGATACTGCTCGTCGGCGCTGCCCTTGGCGAACACGGCTAGGTCGAACCCGCCGGAAAAATGCCTGCCGCGCGCTCTCAGGATCGGAACGACCTTGTCGCGCTCGGCCTCGTCAAAGGCGGCATGCAGCGCGTTCAGCATGGCCAGCGACATCACATTGGCCTTGCCGTCATCAATCGTGATGGTGGCGATCGGCCCGGAACAGGAATAGGTGGCGAGGCTGGTCATGGCGGCTTCTCCCTGGATCAATATACATCCAGTGGATACTTTGACGGACGCGAAAGCAATGCCCGGCGACAGGCGGCCGACGCATGCAGGCATCCAGTGGATGCATATGTCGGAAGGCGGATCGCATCCGATCCGAAGCACGAATTGTCATCGCCCGCGAAGGCGATCCAGTATTCCAGAGACGTCAGTGACTTTACGGAGGGGCCGCGGCGTACGGTCCCCCAGCCTTCGCCTGGCCAAGCCGGGGACGACACCGGAATGTGCAGCAACTGGCGTGCCCGTACTGCAAGCCCGCCTACTTCTTCTTCACGTCCTTCACCGCCGAGAACTCGATCCCCTCGGCGCGCTCCTTGGTATAGCCGAGATAGAACTCGTTCTTGGCCATGAACACGGGATCGCCGTCGACATCATCGGCGATGCCGGAACCGTTGGCGGCGATGAAGGCTTCCAGCTTCTTGCGGTCGTCGGAGGAGATCCAGCGCGCCAGCTGGAACTCCGAGACCTCGAACTCCACCGGCAGCGAATATTCGGCGTCGAGCCGCGCCTTCAGCACGTCGAGCTGCAGCGGACCGACCACGCCGACCAGCGCCGGCGCGCCGTCGCGCGGGCGGAACACCTGGACGACGCCCTCCTCCGACATCTGCTGCAATGCCTCCTTCAGCTTCTTGGCCTTCATCGCATCCGTCAGCCGCACGCGGCGGACGATTTCCGGCGCGAAGCTCGGCACGCCGACGAACGTCAGTTCCTCGCCCTCGGTCAGGGTGTCGCCGATGCGCAGCGTGCCGTGGTTGGGAATGCCGACGACGTCGCCGGCAAAGGCCTCGTCCGCCACCGAGCGGTCCTGGGCGAAGAAGAATTGCGGGCTCGACAGGCTCATGTTCTTGCCTGTGCGCACCAGTTTCGCCTTCATGCCGCGGGTGAGCTTGCCCGAGCATAGCCGGGCGAAGGCGATGCGGTCGCGGTGATTCGGATCCATGTTGGCCTGGATCTTGAACACGAAGGCGCTCATGCGCGGCTCGGCGGCTTCCACCTTGCGCAGATTGCTGTCCTGCGCGCGCGGGGCGGGCGCGAACTTGCCGAGCCCTTCCAGCAGATCGCCGACGCCGAAATTGCGCAGCGCGCTGCCGAAATAGACCGGCGTCAGATGGCCCTCGCGGAACGCGTCGAGATCGAACGGCTTGCAGGCCTCGGAGACCAGTTCCAGCTCTTCCTGGACCTGGCTGACGTCGAGATGCTCGTTGCGCTTGCCGAGATCGGCGATGTCGATCTGCTCGGTGGCGCCGGTCTTGGCGCCGCCGCCTTCCAGAAGGCGCACGCCGCCAGTGACGACGTCATAGGTGCCGAGGAAGTCGCGGCCGCGGCCGACCGGCCAGGTCATCGGCGTGGTGTCGAGCGCCAGCGTCTTTTCGATCTCGTCGAGCAGCTCGAAGGTGTCGCGGCTTTCGCGGTCCATCTTGTTGATGAAGGTGATGATGGGTATATCGCGCAGCCGGCACACCTCGAACAGCTTTCGCGTACGCGCCTCGATGCCCTTGGCGGCGTCGATCACCATCACCGCCGAATCGACCGCGGTCAGCGTGCGGTAGGTGTCTTCCGAAAAGTCCTCGTGGCCCGGCGTGTCCAAGAGGTTGAACACGAGGCCGCCAAACTCGAAGGTCATCACCGAGGTGACGACCGAGATGCCGCGCTCGCGCTCGATCTTCATCCAGTCCGAGCGGGTGTTGCGCCGCTCGCCCTTGGCCTTGACCTGGCCGGCGAGGTTGATGGCGCCGCCGAACAGCAGCAGCTTTTCGGTCAGCGTGGTCTTGCCGGCGTCCGGATGGGAGATGATCGCAAAGGTGCGCCGCCGCGCCACTTCATGGGCAAGCGGCGACGCGGCAAGCTTCTCGGCGGTCAGGGCAAGGTCGGACATGGGCGAGCGTTTGGCAGGGAAAACGGTTGATATCAAGCTTGTTCGGGGCCCAACTCATATGGGAATTGGGTATCCCTTTCGCCAACCGGCTACCAGCGCAGCAGCAGCACCGCCCAGTAGGTGCCGGCAGCCACCAGCGCCGATGCGGGGATCGTGATCACCCAGGCATAGACGATCGAGCTGGCCACGTTCCAGCGCACCGCGGAGAGCCGCCGCGAGGCGCCGACGCCGACGATGGCGCCGGTGATGGTGTGGGTGGTGGAGACGGGAACCCCGAGATAGGTCGCCATGAACAGCGTGGCCGCACCGCCGGTCTCGGCGCAAAAACCCTGCATCGGCGTCAGCTTGGTGATGCGCAGGCCCATGGTGCGAACGATGCGCCAGCCGCCCATCAGCGTGCCCAGCCCCATTGCCGCCTGGCAGGAGATCACCACCCAGAACGGGATGTTGAAGTCCGCGCCGAGATAGCCTTGCGAATAGAGCAGCACCGCGATGATGCCCATGGTCTTCTGCGCGTCGTTGCCGCCATGGCCGAGCGAATAGAGCGAGGCCGAGACGAATTGCAGGATACGGAACGCGCGGTCCACCGCGAACGGCGTCGACCGCACGGCGAGCCACGAAACGATGGCGACCAGCACGATCGCCAGCAGGAAGCCGACCATCGGCGACAGCACGATGGCCAGCAAGGTCTTGGACAGCCCGCTCCAGACCGCGGCCGACAGGCCCGCCTTGGCGACGCCGGCGCCGACCAGCCCGCCGATCAGCGCGTGCGAGCTCGAGGAGGGAATGCCGAGCCCCCAGGTGATCAGGTTCCAGACGATGGCGCCGACCAGGGCGGCGAAGATCACCGCCGCATCGACCACGGTCGGGTCGATGATGCCCTTGCCGATGGTGTTGGCGACGTGCAGGCCGAACACCGTGAACGCGATGAAGTTGAAGAACGCCGCCCAGAACACCGCATATTGCGGCCGCAGCACCCGTGTCGAGACGATGGTCGCGATCGAGTTGGCGGCGTCGTGCAGTCCGTTGAGAAAATCGAACAGCAGCGCAACGCCGATCAGGGCGACCAGAATGGGGAAAGCCAGCGAGGCATCCACGGAAAACGGCCCCTGCCCTATACCTGTTCGATCACGATGCTGTTGATCTCGTTGGCGACGTCGTCGAAACGGTCGGCGACCTTCTCAAGGTGGTCGTAGATCTCGACGCCGACGATGAAGTCCATCGCACTGGCGTTGCGGTGCTTGAGGAAAAGCTCCTTCATGCCGATGTCGTGGAGGTCGTCGACCCGGCCCTCCAGCTTGCCGAGCTCTTCGGTGATCGCCGTCAGCATCGAGACGTTGTTGCCGATCGACTGCATCAGCGGCAGCGCTTTCTGCACCAGGTTGGCGCATTCGACCAAAAGCTGCCCCATCTCGCGCATCGGCGGCTCGAAGGTGCGCACCTCGAACAGCATGACGGCCTTCGCCGTCTGCTGCATCTGGTCGATGGCGTCGTCCATCGAGGTGATGAGGTTCTTGATGTCGCCGCGGTCGAACGGGGTGATGAACGTGCGGCGCACGGCGGTGAGCACCTCGCGGGTGATGCCGTCGGCGTCGTTCTCGAACTGGCTGACGCGCTGGCAGTAGACCGCCGTCTCCTCGCCGCCGCGCAGCACGCCCTGCAGGGCCTCGGCGCCCCTGACGCAGGTTTCGGCGTGGCGGGCGAACAGGTCGAAAAACCGCTCTTCCCTCGGCAAAAAGGCGCGAAACCAACGCAGCATAGGGTCAGTCCATTGTCAGAAACGGCCGGAAGCCCGCGCCCCCGTCACGAACCTGTCATAGACCGAATTGCCGGAAAAACCCAAGGCGGCGGGGCCCGGAACGCGGTCATCCACCGCTTTATGGCTTGCGAAAACGCCCTGAAAACGGGCGCTTACAGCGATCTGCGGAAATAATGGCCAATCTCGCCGACAATCCCGCGCCGGAACGTCAGCACGCAGGCTACGAAGATCACGCCCTGGATCACCGTCACCCACTGGCCGAAACCGGCAAGATATTGCTGCATGGCAATGATGACGAAGGCGCCCACCACCGGCCCGAAGATGGTGCCGAGGCCTCCGACCAGCGTCATCAGCACGATTTCGCCGGACATCGACCAGTGCACGTCGGTCAGCGAGGCATTCTGCGCCACGAACACCTTCAGCGATCCGGCAAAACCCGAGAGTGTGCCGGACAGGATGAAGGCGAGCAGCTTGTACTGGTCGGTCTTGTAGCCGAGCGATATCGCGCGCGGCTCGTTCTCGCGGATCGATTTCAACACCTCGCCGAACGGCGAGTTGATGGTGCGGAAGATCAGGAGGAAGCCGGCGAGGAAGCCGACCAGCACGACATAATAGAGGACGGTCGGCTTGGAGAGGTCGATGAACCAGAACAGCTTGCCCTGCGGAATGCCTTGGATGCCGTCCTCGCCGTGGGTGAACGGCGTCTGCAGGTAGATGAAATAGAGCAGCTGCGAGAGCGCCAGCGTGATCATCGAGAAGTAGATGCCCTGGCGGCGGATCGAAACGTAGCCGGTGATCAGCGCAAGCACGGCAGCAGCCGCGGTGCCGCCGATGATGCCGAGTTCCGGCGACAGCGGCGGCAGCGGGATGGTGACCCAGGTTCCGTACCAGACCGGGAAATCGATCCGGCCGACCTTGAGCAGGTGCGCCGTGACATAGCCCGCGGTCCCCAGGAACATCGCATGGCCGAACGACAACAGGCCGCCGAAGCCGATCAGCAGGTTGAACGCGCAGGCCAGCAGAGCAAAGCACAGCGCCTGCATCACGAAGAACGGATAGATGCCGGTCGCCGGCACCATGGCCAGCAGCACCGCCATCGCGGCAAACACGAACATCTCGTCGCGAACGGCGCGCGGCGATGCCGGCAGGGTGTCGTCGGTCATTGCGCTCATGTCAGGCTGCCCGTCCAGTCAGTCCCGTCGGCTTTATCAGCAGCACCAGCACCATCAGTACGAACACGACGGTGTTGGAGGCCTCGGGATAGAAGTATTTGGTCAGGCCCTCGATCACCCCGAGCGCGAAGCCCGTGATGATGGAGCCCATGATGGAACCCATGCCGCCGATCACGACCACGGCGAACACGACGATGATGAGGTCGGCGCCCATCAGCGGGCGGACCTGGTTGATCGGCGCCGACAGCACGCCGGCAAGCGCGGCAAGGCCGACGCCGAGGCCGTAAGTGAGCGTGATCATGCGCGGCACGTTGATGCCGAAGGCGCGAACCAGCGTCGGGTTTTCGGTGGCGGCGCGCAGGTTGGCGCCAAGCCGGGTCTTCTCGATCAGGAACCAGGTGGCGAGACACACCACCAGGGAGAAGATCACCACCCAGCCGCGGTAGATCGGCAGGAACATGAAGCCGAGATTCATGCCGCCCCTCAGCTCGTCCGGGATCGCGTAAGGCAGGCCGGACGAACCAAAATAGTTCTGGAACAGGCCCTGCACGATCAGCGCGATGCCGAAGGTGAGCAAGAGGCCGTAGAGATGATCGAGGCCGGTCAGCCATTGCAGCATGGTCCGTTCCAGGATCATGCCGAAAATGCCGACCAGGATCGGCGCGATGATCAGCGCCCACCAATAGCCGATGCCGGCGAGGTTGAGCAGGAAGTACGCACAGAACGCGCCCATCATGTAGAGCGCGCCATGCGCGAAGTTGATGATGTTGAGCATGCCGAAGATCACGGCGAGGCCGAGGCTGAGCAGCGCGTAGAACGAGCCGTTGATCAGTCCCACCAGAAGCTGAGCGTAGAGGGCTTGCATCGATCGATCTTTCGAGAAACTCGTATTGCCGGACGCGACCGCGTCCCGGGAGATGACCCGCCGGCCGTCGGCCGGCGGGTGCCTTCCATCCTTACTTCACCAGCGGGCAGCCGCCTTCGGCCAGCGGGCGGAAAGCCTGCTCGGCCGGCGTGGTGCCGATCAGCTTGTAGTAGTCCCACGGTCCCTTGGATTCGGAGGGCTTCTTCACCTCGAACAGATAGGCCGGGTGGATCTTGCGGCCGTCGACGCGGATCGAGCCCTTGCCGAACAGCTTGTCGTCGGTCGGCATTTCCTTCATCTTGGCGACCACCTTGGCACCGTCATGCGGATTGCCGCCCATTGCCTCCAGCGCCTTGAAGTAATGGATCAGGCCCGAATAGACGCCGGCCTGGATCATCGACGGCATCGCCTTGTTCTTCATGCGCTCGGAGAAGCGCTTGGAGAACGCGCGGGTGTCGTCATTCATGTCCCAGTAGAAGGTTTCGGTGAAGTTCAGCCCCTGCGCCACCTTGAGGCCGAGCGCGTGGACGTCGGGCAGGAACAGCAGCAAGCCGGCGAGCTTCTGGCCGCCGGAAACGATGCCGAACTCGGCTGCCTGCTTGATGGTGTTGGTGGTGTCGCCGCCGGCGTTCGCCATGCCGATGATCTTCGCCTTGGAGGCCTGCGCCTGCAGCAGGAACGAGGAGAAGTCCGCGGTGTTGAGCGGATGACGTACCGTGCCGACCACCTTGCCGCCCGACTTGGTCACGACCGCCGCGGTGTCGCGCTCCAGCGCGTGGCCGAACGCATAGTCGGCAGTGAGGAAGTACCAGCTGTCGCCGCCGGCCTTCACCAGCGCCTGTCCGGTGGAGTTGGCCAGCATGTAGGTGTCGTAGACCCAGTGAATCGTGTTCGGCGTGCAGGCCTTGCCGGTGAGATCCGACGTCGCCGCACCGGTGTCGATCAGGACGGCGTTCTTTTCCTTGACGAGATTGCTGACCGCGAGCGCAACGCCGGAGTTCAGGACGTCCACGAACACGTCGACCTTTTCGACGTCGAGCCACTGGCGCGCGATGTTGGTGCCGATGTCGGGCTTGTTCTGGTGGTCCGCCGAGACCACGTCGACCTTCCAGCCCTTGCCGGCGAGGCCGGCATCCTCGACCGCCATCTGAGCGGCGAGCGTCGAGCCCGGGCCGCCGAGATCGGCATAGAGGCCCGAATTATCGGTCAGCACGCCGATCTTGATCGTCTTGTCCTGCGCAAAGGCGCCGGTCGCGGCCACGAGCGAGAGCGCCGTGCCGAGAAGAAGTGTTGAGAGCTTCTGTTTCATTGTATCTCCCTTGGATCTGCCTGGAGTGATCGTCGTTTCAGACGCCGAGATAGGTGTGGAGCTTGTCCATGTTGGCTTCGAGCTCCGAATTGGCAAAGCCGTCGATCACCTTGCCGTGCTCGACGACGTAGTAGCGGTCCGCCACCGTGGACGCGAAGCGGAAGTTCTGCTCGACCAGCAGGATGGTGAACCCCTCCTTCTTCAGCCGCGCAATGGTGTGGCCGATCTGCTGGATGATGACGGGCGCCAGTCCCTCCGTCGGTTCGTCCAGCATCAGGAAGCGCGCGCCGGTGCGCAGGATGCGGGCGATCGCCAGCATCTGCTGCTCGCCGCCGGAAAGTTTCGTTCCCTGGCTGTTGAGGCGGTCTTTCAGGTTCGGGAACAGTTCGAAGATCTGCTCGAGCGAAAGACCGCCGCTGGCGACGATCGGCGGCAGCAGCAGGTTTTCCCGCACGTCGAGGCTGGCAAAGATGCCGCGTTCCTCCGGGCAAAAGGCGACGCCGAGCCGTGCGATGCTGTCGGACGAGGCCCGCGAGATTTCCCTGCCCTTGAACTGCACCGATCCGGTGCGCTTGCCGATGATCCCCATCACCGATTTCAGCGTGGTGGTCTTGCCGGCGCCGTTGCGGCCGAGCAGCGTGACCACCTCGCCTTCGTTCACGTGGAAATTCATGCCGTGCAGGATGTGCGATTCGCCGTACCAGGCCTGCAAATCCTTCACCGACAATACCTGCGCGGCGTTCGCCTGCGCGGCAGGCCTCGCTGCCGTTTGCACCTCAGGCATGACCGGCTCCCAGATAGGCTTCCTTGACGCGCTCGTCCCTGGTGAGCTCGGAATAATTGCCTTCCGCAAGCACCTGTCCGCGCGTCAGCACCGTGATGATGTCGGAGAGATTGGCGACCACGCTCAAATTATGCTCGACCATCAGGATGGTGTACTTCGCCGAGATGCGCTTGATCAGCGCCGCGATCTTGTCGATGTCCTCATGGCCCATGCCGGCCATTGGCTCGTCCAGCAGCATCATCTCCGGATCGAGCGCGAGCGTAGTCGCGATCTCCAGCGCCCGCTTGCGCCCGTAAGGCATTTCCACCGCCGGCGTGTTGGCATATTCGCTTAAGCCCACGTCGGCGAGCAGTTCGTGCGCCTTGGGATTGAAGCGGTCCAGCACCGATTTGGAGCGCCAGAAGTCGAAGGAATGGCCGTGCTGGCGCTGCAGCGCCACGCGCACGTTTTCGAGCGCGGTCAGATGCGGAAACACAGCCGAAATCTGGAACGAACGGACCAGGCCGAGCCGGGCGACATCGGCCGGCTTCATCGCGGTGATGTCGTGTCCCTTGTAGAGAATCTGTCCAGCGGTCGGTTGCAGGAACTTGGTCAGGAGATTGAAGCATGTCGTCTTGCCGGCCCCGTTCGGGCCGATCAACGCATGAATGGAACCCCGGCGGACTTTCAGAGAGACGTCGCGAACGGCGAAGAACCCCGCGAACTCCTTGGTCAATCCGTGGGTTTCGAGAATGAACTCATCAGCCAAACAAACATCCCCCGTCGAGCCGTCGCAGCGATTCACGCGCGGGGCCGAATTTTCTTTCGGCCGGTTTTCCCGCAACGTCCGGGAACATCGTGGACCGGCCGCCTCCGGGGGCGGAATATGCCGTCATCCTAGCCGGTTAGGCAAGGCGGAAAGACGGCTCTTCCGCCACCCTCGCCGCGTTCCCGCCAGCAATCCGCTCCCTTCCGCCGGCCCGCGGCAGAACGACCGCCGCGGGCCGCCCGGTTCCAATAGCCGGAAAGCATTTCTTAAGGCTGTTTGGCAGCAGCCCCTTACCTTCATCAAAAATTTGGCCTTCCATCTCAAGCTTCAGCGTTTGCTTTCAAGGTGGGCGGTAGGGGCATGGACTTCGAAAGCGCAAATCCGACGGTCGTCAAGTCGATCAAGCAACGCGACTTCCTCAACACTTGGCTGCGGCTATATGCCCGCAATCATGAGCCACCGGCCCTCGCTGAATTCCAGCCGGCGCGCATCGAGGAAGACATGCCCGATCTCGTCTTCTATACCGTCGACGCGGCGCATAGCCCGCCCAAATTGACCATTCAAAGCGACGGCACGCGCATGGCAAGCGCTTACGGCCATACCGGCAAGGGCCGCCTGCTCGACGAGTATCTCGGGCCGCGTCTCGCTCCCATCGTGATGCCGGTCTACTACGAGTGCATCCGCCGCCGGCTGCCGGCCTACACCATTGCCCATATCGACGACGTCTACGGCCGCATCGTCGCCTATGAGCGGCTGCTGCTGCCGTTCGCGGATGGCGGCGACATCACCCACTTGCTCGCATCTCTGAAGACGATCAGCGAGGACGGCGGATTCGAGATCAAGAATCTCATGCGCGGCAACGACGCCCTGCCGGTGCCGAAGCTGCGCACCATCATCGACCGCGACCTCTTTCACCGCGCGCCTGGACGCATCCCGGGCGGCGACGTGCTGGAATTCGGCTAAAGCATGATGGCATTAGGTTCGATAGCCTGAGTTTTCGAGGTAGTTCGCGC
>CAZDEZ010000019.1:0-61479 GCA_964504705.1 uncultured Bradyrhizobium sp. | reverse complement strand
ATTGCACACGGGTGTTGCGGGTGCCGCCGGCGCCCGGCCTTCCCTGCGCCCTCTAACCAGAGGGAGCAACCGAACTAGCAAAGCTCAGGCGAAAATCGCGCCGTGAGAATGAAGAGGCGCGTCTGTACCTTTTGCGCAGCCATCCTTCGAGACGCGCGCGCTGCGCGCTCCTCAGGATGAGGGCGGAGCAAGCTGCCAGACGAGCGCGGCAACGCCGTGCGTCTCGAACCATGAAGGCCCCCGCATGCGGAAACTACATCTTCCGCGCCAGTTCCGGCGCCATCTCCTTGGCGGCTTCGGTGGTGCGCGCGGCGAAGGCGCGAAGGCGGGGCAGGATGTCCTCGACGCGCTCGGCCTTCAGCACGTCGACCTCGAGATTGGGCCGGATGAATTGCGCTTGCCGCATGTGGGCGAGCAGCGACAGCAGCGGCTCCCAGAAGCCGTCGACATTGGCGAGCAGGATCGGCTTGGCGTGGCGGCCGAGCTGCTGCCAGGTCATCATCTCCACCAGCTCTTCCAGCGTACCGACGCCGCCGGGCAGCGCCACGAAGGCGTCCGAGCGCTCGAACATCAGCCGCTTGCGCTCGTGCATGTCGGGCGTGACGATCATCTCCTGCACCCTGGTCAGCGCATTCTCGCGCGCGCGCAAAAAATCCGGGATAATGCCGGTGACGGCGCCGCCATGTTCGAGTGTGGATTTCGCGATCGCGCCCATCAGCCCGACGGAGCCGCCGCCATAGACGAGACGAATGTTGTTTTCTGCGAAGATCTTGCCGAGCGCCTGCGCGGTCTCGACGAAGCGTGGATTTGTGCCCGGGCCGGAGCCGCAATAGACACAAACAGTCTTGATTTGGTTCATATTGGCCATGTGGCACTGCAACGTGGAATTATCAAGTTTATCGGATTCGCCAATCGAAGCGAATTTCCCTGCAAATCCCCGGAATCGCGAAAGAATTGCCTGCAGGAGGCTGTACGGCGCCTGCAAAGCCTTTATATGACGGGCACGATGCATCGAGATCACCGAGACCCGTGGATCGGGCAGGGCGCTGATTGATGGCCCACCCGCATTCGCAAGCCGACGCGCCAGCGACCGAACCCGCCGCGACCTCGCCCGAGAAGGCGACGCTGGCCGGGACGCTGCTGCATCTGTGGCCCTACATCTGGCCGCACGACCGCGCCGACCTCAAGATGCGCGTGGCCTGGGCGATGGTGCTGCTGCTCGTCGCCAAGCTCGCCACGCTGACGGTGCCCTTCACCTTCAAATGGGCGATCGACGCGTTGACCGGCGCCAACACCGCGCCGGTGGAATCTTCCAACTGGATGCTGTGGCTGGTCGCCTCGCCCTTGCTGATGACGGCAGGCTACGGCGGTGTGCGCGTGCTGATGGCGCTCCTGACGCAATGGCGCGACGGCATTTTCGCCCGCGTCGCCATGCACGCGGTGAGGAAGCTCGCCTACATCACTTTCGTCCACATGCACGAGCTGTCGCTGCGCTTCCATCTCGAGCGCAAGACCGGCGGCCTGACGCGCATCCTCGAGCGCGGCCGATCCGGCATCGAGGTGATCGTGCGCATGGTGATCCTGCAGCTGATCCCGACGCTGGTCGAGGTCACGCTGATGTTCGGCGTGCTGTTCTGGCAGTTCGACTGGCGCTACGTGCTGGTGACCGCGGTCATGGTCGGCGCCTACATGTACTACACCTATATCGCCACCGAATGGCGGATCGAGATCCGCCGCAAGATGAACGATTCCGACACCGAAGCGAACACCAAGGCGATCGACTCGCTGCTCAACTACGAGACGGTGAAGTATTTCGGTGCGGAGGAGCGCGAGGCCCGGCGCTACGACCGCTCGATGGAGCGCTACGAGGAAGCGAGCATCCGTACCTACACGTCGCTGGCGGTGCTCAATGCCGGGCAGGCGGTGATCTTCACGGTCGGATTGACCGCGACCATGATCATGTGCGCGTTGGGCATTCGCAACGGCACCAACACCGTTGGCGATTTCGTCATGATCAACGCCATGATGATCCAGCTCTACGTCCCCCTGAACTTCATGGGCATGGTCTATCGCGAGATCAAGCAGGCCATCATCGACATCGAGAAGATGTTCAACGTCCTGCAGCGCGACCCCGAGATCAGGGACACGCCGGATGCAAGGCCGCTTATCGTGACCTCGGGCAATGTCCGCTTCGAGGACGTGCGCTTTGCCTACGAGCCGGACCGGCCGATCCTGAAAGGCCTCAGCTTCGAGGTGCCGGCCGGCAACACGGTGGCGATCGTCGGCCCCTCCGGCGCCGGCAAGTCCACGATCTCGCGGCTGCTGTTCCGCCTCTATGACGTTTCCGGCGGCAGGATCCTGATCGACGGGCAGGACATCAAGAGCGTGACGCAGAATTCGTTGCGCGCGGCGATCGGCATGGTGCCGCAGGACACCGTGCTGTTCAACGACACCATCCGCTACAACATCCGCTACGGCCGCTGGGACGCCAGCGACGCGGAAGTCGAGGAGGCGGCGCGGCTGGCGCAGATCGACGCCTTCATCAAGGCATCGCCCAAGGGCTACGAGACCCAGGTCGGCGAGCGCGGCCTGAAGCTTTCCGGCGGCGAAAAGCAGCGTGTGGCAATTGCGCGCACGGTGCTGAAGGCGCCGCCGATCCTGGTGCTGGACGAGGCGACCTCGGCGCTCGACAGCCATACCGAACACGAGATCCAGGGCGCGCTGGAGCGCGTCTCGCAGAACCGCACTTCGCTTGTGATCGCGCACCGCCTCTCGACCATCGTCGCCGCCGACGAGATCATCGTGCTCGACCAGGGCAGGATCGCCGAGCGCGGAACCCATGGCGCGCTTTTGGCTTCCGGCGGGCTTTATGCCAGTATGTGGAACCGGCAGCGCGAGGCGGAGGAAGCGCGCGAAAAGCTCGCGCAGATCGACGACGACAACGAGGCGCCGAACCGGGCGCCGCCGCCGGTCGACGATCCCATCGCCAGCGCTGCGGAGTAGTCCAGCGCAAGCGTCAAGCTAACAGTGAGTGACGATGTCCATCAGCAATTCCATCCGCGCGCAAATCCCGCCGATCCATCCCGAGGGCTATCCGTTCATCGGCGGCTTTGCGCTGGCGAGCCTGATCCTGTTCTGGATCTGGACGCCGCTCGGCTGGATCGGCACGGTGCTGACCGTCTGGTGCGCGCTGTTCTTCCGCGATCCCGTGCGCGTCACGCCGGTGCGCGAAGGCGTGGTGGTGTCGCCGGCGGACGGCCGCGTCTCCATGATCAGCCAGGTGCTGCCTCCCGCCGAGCTCGGGCTCGGCGACAAGCCGCTGACGCGCATCTCCGTCTTCATGAGCGTGTTCAACTGCCATGTGAACCGCGCGCCCGTGACGGGGCGGATCGAGAAGATCGTCTACCGGCCCGGCGCCTTCATCAACGCCGAGCTCGACAAGGCCAGCGAAGACAACGAGCGCAACTCTCTGGTGATCGGCACGGCGCAGGGCCGCATCGGCGTGGTGCAGATCGCAGGCCTGGTGGCACGGCGCATCGTCTGCTTTTCCAAGGAAGGGCAGGCGATCGGGGCCGGGGAGCGGTTCGGCCTGATCCGCTTCGGCTCGCGGCTCGACGTCTATCTGCCCGACGGCGGCAAGCCGCTGGTCTCGGTCGGCCAGACCGCGGTTGCCGGCGAGACCGTCCTGGCGGATTTCCGGCTCGGCGATAACGGGCTCGGCTTCCGTGCCGATTAACCATCGGTAACGGTGGATTCTGCCGCGGGGCCGCCCGATGGCGGACGGCCCGCCTGCTTGCTATATTGGAGGGCATGGTGCCGCTCGATTACAAAAGCCCCGAAGGACGCCGCCGCCGCTTTCGCCCGATCCCGGTGCGCATGCTGGTGCCCAACGTCATCACGCTGCTGGCGATCTGCGCCGGCCTGACCGCGATCCGCCTTGCCATCGAAGGCAAGATGGAGTGGGCGGTCGCCGCCATCGTGTTCGCCGCCGTGCTCGACGGCATCGACGGCCGCGTCGCGCGCATGATCAAGGGGCAGTCGAAATTCGGCGCCGAGCTCGACAGCCTCGCCGACTTCGTCAATTTCGGCGTCGTGCCGGGCCTGATCCTGTACTTCTGGCAGCTGCACGAATTGGGCAATGGCGGCTGGATCGCCGCCATGGTGTTTGCGATCTCCGGCGGCCTGCGGCTCGCGCGCTTCAACGCCAGCATCGACGATCCGAACAAGCCGCCCTATGCCGCCAATTACTTCACCGGGGTGCCCGCGCCCGCCGGCGCGGTCACCGCGCTGCTGCCGCTTTATCTGGGCTTCCTCGGCGTCGCCAAGCCACCAGCGACGTTGACCGCGGCCTATACGCTGCTGATCGCGTTCCTGATGGTGTCGCGCCTGCCGGTTTTCTCCGGCAAGCAGGTGCGCATGCGCGTGCCGCCGGAAATGGTGCTGCCGCTGTTCGTGGCGGTGATCCTCTTCATCGCACTTCTGATCGGCTACCCCTGGTACGTCCTCTCCATCGGCACGGTGCTGTATCTCTTGAGCCTTGCGCTCGGCTGGAAGTCGTACAAGAACCAGGAGCGCGCCGCCGCGGCGGCTGCCGGGACCGTGCCGGCGAGCGAGGCGACGGCCGAGCCCGCGCAGACCTACACCGCACCGGCGTCCGATACCCCGCCCGACGATCGCCCGGATCGGTTGCATTGAAGCACGTCAAATAGCAGCCATGAGCTTGAGCCGAGTTGGGTTCACCCCCGATCTCGGCTAAGACCTTGGCTGTACGAGCCCGCGACCAACGCCGGCCGAGACCAGGAGAGAAATGCCGTGACCCAGTCCGCCCCGCTACCCGCATCCGTCCTCGAAGCGCTGGGCCGCTACGATACCCCGACGATCTGCAACGCGATGGAGATCGTGGCGCCGGAGCGGCGGCTGATCGGCTACACCACCAAGCAACTGGTCTGCCCGTTCCCCGACCTGCCGCCGATGGTCGGCTATGCCCGCACCGTGACCATCCGTTCGGTGCTGAAGTCGGGATTGCCCGCGGACGAGCAGGCGCGGCGCCGCATCGCCTATTACGAATATGTCGGCACCGGTTTCGGTCCGCGCATCACCGTGATCCAGGACATCGACGGCGCCGACGTCGGCTATGGCGCGTTCTGGGGCGAGGTGCAGAGCAATGTGCACAAGGCGCTCGGCTGCCTCGGCGTCATCACCGACGGCTCGATCCGCGACATCCCGCAATGGGCGCCGGGCTTCCAGGCGCTGGCCGGCTCGATCGGCCCCTCGCATGCCTGGGTCCATGCGGAGAATTTCGGCGGCGAGGTCCGCGTGGCCGGCATGACCGTGAAGTCCGACGACCTGATCCATGCCGACCAGCATGGCGCCATCGTCATCCCGACCGATATCGCGGCAAAAATTCCGGATGCCTGCGAGCTCTGTGCCCGTCGCGAGACGCCGATCCTGGAGATCGCGCGCAGCAAGGATTTTTCGCTGGAGAAGTTGAAAGAGGCGCTGAAGCGCTCGGCGGAGATTCACTAAGCGCGAAAAATCGCGCGTACATCGGGGGAGGAGATGATGAGCAGGTTGATCGCCGCGCTGTTCGTGGTCGTCTGCGCAGTTGCAACCGTGCAGGCCCAGCCGTTTCCCTCCCGCCCGCTCACCCTGATCGTGCCGTTCCCGCCGGGCGGATCGACCGATGCGGCGGCGCGGATCATGGCCGAGAAGATGCGGGAGTCGCTTGGCCAGCCCATCGTGATCGAGAATGTCGGCGGCGCCGGGGGCAGCCTCGGTGTCGGCCGGCTCGCCCGCGCCGTGCCTGACGGCTACACCTTCGACATCGGCCAGTGGGACACCCATGTCGGCAGCATCATCTACAAGCTCGACTACGACCTGGAGAAGGATTTCGAGCCGATCGCGCTCGTCTCCAACAACCCGCAGCTGATGGTCGCCAAGAACGACTTGCCGGCCAGGACGCTGGGCGAGCTCGTGACGTGGATGAAGGCAAATCCCGGCAAGATCAATTTCGTCAACCAGAACGCCGCGGCCAATGTCACCGGCGTCCTGTTCGAGAAGCTGACCGGCCAGAAGGTGCAGTTCATTCCGTATCGCGGCGCGGGGCCTGCGATGACCGACCTCGTCGCCGGCACCGTGGACCTCCTGGTGGTGCAAGGCGCCGTCGCGCTGCCGCAGATCCGCGCCGGCAAGATCAAGGCGCTGGCGAACCTTTCGCCGCAGCGCTCGGCCTCGATGCCGGACATCCCGACGTCCGACGAGTCCGGGGTGAAGGGGCTCTACATGTCCGGCTGGTTCGGCTTCTGGGCGCCCAAGGGCACGCCGAAGGATGTGATCGCCAAACTCAACGCCGCGACGGTGGATGCGCTCGGCGATCCGGCGCTGCAAAAGCGATTCTCCGACCTCGGCCTCGACGTCGCCCCGCGCGCGCAACAGACGCCGGATGGCCTGGCGGCGTTCCAGAAGGCCGAGATCGAAAAATGGTGGCCGATCATCAAGTCGGCCGGCATTGGCGTGCAATGACCGGCGGCGCGCCGTGGACGTGAAGGGCAAGACCATCTTCATCACCGGCTCGACCGACGGCGTCGGCCGCTATGTCGCAAGCCAGCTTGCCGGGCAGGGAGCCAGAGTGCTCGTCCACGGCCGTGACGCGGCACGGGGGAACGCTGTCGTCGCGGATATCGCGCGGGCCGGCGGCATGACACCGGTATTCTATCAAGCCGATCTGTCGTCGCTCGCCGAGACCCGAAAACTCGCCGCGCGCGTGCTGGCCGATCACGACCGGCTCGACGTCTTCGTCAGCAATGCCGGAATCGGCTCGCAGAACGAGGGACCGCAGCGGCAGGTCAGCCGCGACGGCCACGAGTTGCGCTTTGCCGTGAACTATCTCGCAGGCTTCCTGCTCGCGCACCTGCTGCTGCCGCGCCTGAAGGCGAGCGCCCCCGCACGCATCGTCAATGTCGCTTCCCTCGGCCAGCATCCGATCGATTTCGATGACGTCATGATCACGAGGAACTACAGCGGTTCGCGCGCGTACGCGCAGAGCAAGCTCTCGCAGATCATGTTCACGATCGATCTTGCGGAGCAGCTCGAGGGCAGTGGCGTCACCGTCAATTCGCTGCATCCGGCGACCTACATGAACACCACCATGGTGCGCGCCGGCGGTATCGCGCCGATGTCGACGGTGGAGCAGGGCGGCGCGGCGATCCTGCATCTCGTCAACGGCGACGATGCTTCGGGACGCAGCGGTCTGTTCTTCAACGGCATGAACGAGATGAAGGCGAACGCGCAGGCCTATGACGGGGATGCGCGGGCCAGGCTGAGGGCGTTGAGCTGCCGATTGACGGGGCTGCCCGCAGCGTGAGCGCCTATTCGAACTTCACGCCCAGCCGCTTCGTCTCGCGGCGGACGACACGGCACTTGCGCGAGAAATCCTCGGCGCGGATGACGAGGGTGAATTCGGCGGGAACGCCGACCACGCTCTCGACTTCGAGCGCTGCGCCGGTATCCGAAAGATTACGGATGACGCAGTCGATCCCGCCGCCGTGAAACTCGATCGTGCCGGCCTTGAGCACCCGTTTGCGCTGGGAGGCGCGCTTCTCGTCCATCCGCAGAAACCCCGGTTGCGGACCGCCAAGCCGGCAGGATGATCCCGATCTTCCGGTTTGAAAAGTTCGATTCTCGTTCCGGCGCGCCGAAAGCCACCGCTTTCGGCGGGCGCCGGCGCCATTGATTATGGTTAGCAGATCGTTGAGATCGCCGCCCTCGATGCGGCATCTGCGCGTCGGCAAGGTGGCGAACGCGCTTAACCTTTACGCGTCTTTAATGGCGACCCCATAGGGTCGTTGCGTGCGGCCGAGTTCGGGCCGCATCGCCGTCCAGGACAGGCGGCGGGTTCGCGTACGCGTTGGAGTCGAGAATGGATATCAACACAACGGTCGGCCTCGTCGCGGGCTTTATTGTCATTGCGACGCTGATCCTGATGGGCGGTGACTTCCGGATGTTTTACGACATCCACGCCGTCATCATCATCTTCGGCGGATCGATCGCGGCCACCCTGATCCGATTCCCGATCGGTTCGATGTTGCACGGCCTGCCGCTCGGCGCCAAGTTTGCCTTCACCATGAGCCGGCTGTCGGCCCGCGACCTCGTCGACGAGCTCGCCCGCATCGCCGAGATCGCCCGCAAGCAGGGACCGGTCGGCCTTGAGAAGGTCGAGACCGACGAGCCGTTCCTCGCCAAGGGCATCCGCTACGTCGCCGACGGCTACGACCTCGAATTCATTCGCGACAATCTCGAGCGCGACCGCGATAACTTCCTGATGCATCTCGACGAGGGCAGCAAGATCTATCGCGCCATCGGCGACTGCGCTCCGGCCTTCGGCATGATCGGCACGCTGATCGGCATGGTGCAGATGTTCGCCAACATGACCGACCCCTCCAAGCTCGGTCCGTTCATGGCCGTCGCGCTGCTCGCCACCCTCTACGGCGCGCTGGTTGCCAACCTGTTCTGCCTGCCGATCGCCGACAAGCTGCACGGCAAGTTGCTCGACGAGGAGACCAACCGCACCCTGATCATCGACGGCATTTTGATGATCCGCGACTCCAAGAGCCCGGCGCTGGTCCGGGAGATGCTGCTGGCCTACCTGCCGGAGAAGCATCGCCACGAGGAAGGCGAGCCGGTACCGGCCTGATCGGGCGGGCGGGGACGGACCGGAACATAGCCAATGGCCAAGAAGAAGCGCGGCGATGCACATGGCGGAGGGCACGGCTGGTTCGTGACCTTCGCCGACCTGATGGGGCTGTTGATGAGCTTCTTCGTGATGCTCGTCGCCTTCTCCAACCAGGACCAGCAGAAGCTGAAAATCGTCGCCGGCTCCATGCGCGAGGCGTTCGGCGTTCAGACGGAGTCGCGCTATTCCGGCATCATCGAATCCGACGGTCTGCCGACGCGGCCGAAGCTGAAGAACACCGACTACATTCCGCCGGAAGAATCCTCCAACACGCCGACGCCGGACGAAAAGTCCCGCCAGCGCACCCAGGGGGCCAAGCTGAAGGTCGACCGCGAATTCGCGCTCGCCTCGGCCTCGCTGCGCCAGGCGCTGCAGGATCTGCCCGAGCTGACGGAAATGTCCAAGCACATCATGTTCGAGGAGACCAAGCAGGGGCTCAATCTCGAGATCGTCGATCAGGACGGCCGCTCGATGTTTCCCGACGGCTCCAAGGTCCCGTTCGATCGTACGCGCCGGCTGATCCAGAAGCTGGCGGCGCCGCTGAAGGCGACCCCGCTGCGCCTTTCCATCACCGGCCACACGGCCGCCGGTTTCGTGCCGTCGCGCAGCGACTACGGTGCGTTCGACCTTTCTGCCGACCGCGCCAATGCCGTGCGGCAGATCCTGGAGCGCGAGGGACTGCCGGCCTCGCACATCTTCACGGTTTCCGGCAAGGCGGACAGCCAGCCGCTGTTTCCGGACGATCCGACGCTGCCGGCCAACCGCCGTGTCACCATCACCCTGATGCGCGAGGATCCACCCCTGCCGCCGGACCTCAAGCCCTAAATCCGGATACGCTACGATAATACCAGTTGCGTGAGGGGGCGAAGTCCGCTTTATGTCGCATCCCCGCGCGACCGGCAGTGCTATTGTCGATCGGGTCGAAACATCGGATCGAGCGTTCCCCACGGGCCATGACTTCGAGCGTAACATCCACCGAGGCCCACGAGGGATCGGGCACATCGAGCTTTTGGGGACTGACCCTCGGCAGCATCGGCGTCGTGTTCGGCGACATCGGGACCTCGCCCCTCTATGCCTTCCGCGAAGCAGCGTCGAACGCCGCCGGGCATGGCCAGCCGGTGACGCGCGCCATCGTGCTCGGGGTGCTCTCGCTGATCCTCTGGGCGCTGTTTACCGTCGTCACCGCCAAATATGTGCTGCTGCTGCTGCGTGCCGACAACAACGGCGAGGGCGGCACGCTCTCGCTGATGGCGCTCGGCCAGCGCGCGCTCGGTCGTCGCAGCTGGGTGCTGATGGCGCTGGGTGTGCTCGGCGCCTCGATGTTCATCGGCGATTCCATGATCACGCCGGCGATTTCGGTGCTTTCGGCGGTGGAGGGACTGAAGCTCGCCACGCCCGCGATGGAGCACTATGTGGTGCCGGTGACGGTGGTCATCCTGGTGCTGCTTTTCTCGGTCCAGTCGAGCGGCACGGCGCGCGTCGCCTCCGCGTTCGGCCCGGTCATGGTGGTGTGGTTCGTCGTGCTCGCGGTGCTGGGACTGGTGCATATCGGCGACGATCCGTCGGTGCTCGCGGCGATCAATCCGCTCTACGGCATCGAATTCCTGCTGACGCACGGTACCATCGGCCTCATCACGCTAGGTGCGGTTTTCCTCGCGGTGACGGGCGGCGAAGCGCTTTATGCCGATCTCGGCCACTTCGGCCGCAAACCGATCCAGTCGGCCTGGATGTTCTTCGTATTGCCGGCGCTGCTGATCAATTATTTCGGGCAGGGCGCGCTGGTGCTCGCCAATCCGGCCGCCATCGAAAGCTCGTTCTATCGCATGGCGCCGGAGATGCTGCTGCTGCCGCTGGTGGCGCTGGCAACCGCCGCCACCGTGATTGCGAGCCAGGCGGTGATCACCGGAGCGTTCTCGCTGGTGCGGCAGGCCGTCCAGCTCGGCCTCCTGCCGCGCTTCGAGGTTCGTTACACCTCCGAATCCCATGCCGGACAGATCTACCTGCCGCGCGTCAACCGGCTGCTGCTGATCGGCGTGCTGTTGCTGGTGCTGATGTTCCGCACCTCGAGCGGCCTTGCCTCGGCCTACGGCATTGCGGTTTCCACCACCATGGTCTGCGACGGCATCATGGGCTTTGTGGTGATCTGGAAGCTTTGGAACTTCCGTGCCGCCGTCGCCGCGGCGCTGATCGTGCCGTTCGTCGTCATCGATCTCACTTTCCTTTCCGCCAATCTCCTGAAGCTGCTGGAAGGCGCCTGGGTTCCGCTGCTGTTCGGCGCGATCATGGCCCTGATGATCTGGACCTGGCGGCGGGGGGCGTCGATCCTGGTCGCCAAGACACGCCGGATCGAGGTTCCGCTCACGGACCTCATCAAGAGCCTTGAGAAGCGGCCGCCGCATCTCGTCAAGGGTACGGCGGTGTTCCTCACCAGCGATCCCTCGTTCGTGCCGACGGCTCTTTTGCACAATCTCAAGCACAACAAGGTGCTGCACGAACACAACGTGATCCTGACCATCGAGACCGCGCAAACGCCGCGCGTCGATCCTGCCGAGCGGGTCAGGATGGAAACGATCAGCGACAAGTTCGCAACCGTGCGCTTGCGCTTCGGCTTCATGGAATCGCCGAACGTGCCGAAGGCGCTGGTGATCGCCCGCAAGCTCGGCTGGCAGTTCGACATCATGGCGACCTCGTTCTTCGTCTCGCGCCGCTCGCTGAAACCGTCGGCGCAATCCGGCATGCCGCAATGGCAGGACCATCTGTTCATCGCCATGAGCCGCTCGGCCAACGACGCCACCGACTATTTCCAGATCCCGACGGGCCGGGTGGTCGAGGTCGGAACGCAGGTCACGATCTAGATTCGAGACTGCTTTTAAGCCGTTGCGGCGCTTGATTTTCCGCCCGCGAGAGGCGACTTTGGCCGCCGATTTGTCAGGGCGCTCGCGCGTCCCGGACGGGCTCTTCAGGAGGATGTGGCGTGGCCAATCAGGTGCAGGATTTGACACCGCAGGAGGTGTCGAAGGGGATGGAGGAGGGGCGTTTTCTCCTCGTCGACGTTCGTGAGCCGAACGAGGCCGCGGCCGAGGCCTACCCGGGCGGCGTGGTCGTGCCGCTCTCGACCTTCGATCCCGGCGCCATCCCGGATCCGCGCGGCAAACAGGTGGTGTTTGCCTGCCGTTCGGGCAAGCGCTCGGTGACCGCGTCGCTGGCGGCGCAGGCGGCAGGGCTCCCGTACGACAAGCATCTCGCCGGCGGCATATTGGGCTGGAAAGCTGCGGGTCTGCCGACCAAGGCCGGCGGCTGACCTGACGATGCCCACCCTGAACAAGGTCTTTGGCGACCTTCCGGTCACCATTTTCGAGGCGATGTCGCAACTCGCGCGCGACAACAACGCCATCAATCTCGGCCAGGGGTTTCCCGACGATCCCGGTCCGGAGGACATCCGCAAAGCGGCAGCCGATGCCTCGGTGAACGGCTACAACCAGTACCCCTCGATGATGGGGCTTCCGGAACTGCGTCAGGCCATCGCCTCGCATTACGGGCACTGGCACGGCCTGGAGCTCGACCCCATGGCGGAGGTCATGGTGACCTCGGGCGGTACGGAGGCGCTGACCGCCTCGATCCTCGCCGTGGTCGAGCCCGGCGACGAGGTCATCGTGTTCCAGCCGGTCTACGATTCCTACCTGCCGATCATCCGCCAGGCCGGCGGCATACCGCGCCTGTTGCGGCTCGAGCCGCCGGACTGGCGGCTGAACGAGGACATGCTCAGAAGCGCCTTCAATCCGAAGACCAAGGCGGTGCTGTTCAACAACCCGCTCAACCCGGCCGCCGTGGTCTATCCGCGCGAGGACCTCGAACTGCTGGCGCGGTTCTGCCAGGAGTTTGATTCGATCGCGATCTGCGACGAGGTCTGGGAACACGTCGTGTTCGACGGACGCGAGCATATCCCGCTGATCACCATTCCGGGCATGCGCGAGCGCACCATCAAGGTCGGCAGCGCCGGCAAGATCTTTTCGCTGACCGGCTGGAAGGTCGGCTTCGTCTGCGCCGCGCCGCCATTGCTGCGCGTGGCGGCCAAGGTGCACCAGTTCCTGACCTTCACCACGGCACCCAATCTTCAGGCAGCCGTGGCCTATGGCCTTGGCAAGCCGGACGCGTATTTCTACGACATGCGCAAGGATCTGGCGCGGAGCCGCGACCGGCTGACCAGGGGCCTGGAGAGCATCGGCTTTCCCGTGCTGAAATCGCAGGGCACCTACTTCCTCACCGTCGATCTTTCGCCGCTTGGCCTCAACGAGTCCGACGAGGCGTTTTGCCGGCGCATCGTCAACGACTACAAGGTGGCGGCAATCCCTGTGTCGGCATTCTACGAGCAGAATCCGGTAACGTCGGTGGTGCGCTTCTGCTTCTCCAAGCGAGATGCCACGATCGATACGGCGCTGGAGCGCCTGGCCGACGCGGTGCATCGGCGAAGAGGTTGACGATGAAGAAGACCGGTCTTGCCGCAGCGGCGGCACTGCTGCTCTCGCTCGCGGGCGCGAGCGCGCAGGAGCGGGTGGTCAACTTCTACAACTGGTCGAACTACATGGCGCCGGGAGTCCTCGAGGACTTCACCAGGCAGACCGGCATCAAGGTCGTCTACGACACCTTCGACGCCAACGAGACGCTGGAGACGCGGCTGCTCGCGGGCAAGTCCGGCTATGATGTCGTCGTGCCCACGGGCTATTTCCTGCAGCGTCAGATCACCGCAAAGGTGTTCCTCAAGCTCGACAAGTCGAAGCTGCCCAACCTCGCCAACGCCTGGCCCGTCGTCAGCAAGCAGCTGGCAACCTACGATCCCGGCAACGATTACGGTGCGAACTACATGTGGGGCACCACCGGCATCGGCTACAACGCCAAGGTGGCGGCGAAAGTCCTAGGGCCCGGCGTCAAGATCGACAGCTGGGATATCGTGTTCAAGCCGGAGAACCTGTCGAAATTCAGGGATTGCGGCATCCACATGCTGGATTCCGCCGACGACATTCTTCCCGCAGCGTTGAGCTACCTCGGCATCGATCCGAACTCGACGAAGCAGGCGGACCTGGAGAAGGCCGCCGAGCTCGTCGGCAAGATCCGCCCCTTCGTGCGCAAGTTCCACTCCTCCGAATATCTCGGCGCGCTGGCGTCGGGCGAAATCTGTTTCGTGGTCGGCTGGTCCGGCGACGTGATGCAGGCGCGCAGCCGTGCCGAGGAGGCCAAGAACGGCATCGAGATCGGCTACACCATTCCGAAAGAGGGCGCGCAGATGTTCTTCGACAATCTCGCGATTCCCTCGGATGCCAAAAACGTCGCGGAAGCCTATGCGCTGATCGACTATCTTTACCGGCCGGACGTGGCGGCGAAGAACTCCAACTTCCTGTCCTACGCCAACGGCAACCTGGCCAGCCAGAAGCTGATTGACGCGAAAATCCTGAACGACCGAAACATCTATCCGGACGAGGCGATGCAGAAGAAGCTGTTCGTCATCACTGCCCGCGACCCGGCGACGCAGCGGATCATCAACCGGCTGTGGACGAAGGTGAAGACGGGGAGGTGACGCTCGTCGGCGCCATACACCGTCATTGCGAGGAGCGAAGCGACGAAGCAATCCATGACGCAACGAGCGAAGGGATGGATTGCTTCGCTTCGCTCGCAATGACTTGGATGGGCCGCAACCGGCTCACCGCCACCTGCGATGCAGCCACAGCCACTGCTCCGGATGCTCGCGCACCCAGCCTTCGACCACTGACGTGACGGCCTGCATGGTGCCCTGGATGTCGATCTGGCCGGAGGCATCGCGCGCTGGCTTCACTTCCTCGGACAATTCGGCGCGGAAGCGGTGGTTGGGCAGGCGGATGATGCGCACGCCGTGGATCGGGCACTCGACCTGGCGCACCAGCCGCGCCAGCGTCGGGTTGGCCTTGGTCTTGCGGCCGAAGAAGGTGACATCCACCCCGTTGCCGAACCACTGGTCGACCAGCATCGCGACGTGCTGGCCGTTCTGCAGGGCCTGGCCCAGCTTGAACGGCGCATCGCGACCGGCGGGGATCAGCGTGCCCATCTTGACCCTGCGCGTATTTTCGATCGCGCGGTCGGCGGCCTCGCTGTTTGGCCGGCGGAACAGGATCGCGGCGTCGAGCCCGTGAGCGACGGCGCCGAGCGCCGGCAATTCCCAGTTGCCGATATGGCTGGCAAAGAAGATCGCCGGCTTGCCGTCGTCGCGCAGCAGGTCGAACAATTCCTTGCTGCGCGGGCTGAACTCGATGCGGCTCGGCTTTTCCGGATGATCGGGGTCGTAATCCCAGATGTGGTCGAGATGGGCAAACTCGGCGCCGACGCGGCCGAGATTGTCCCAGACGCCGGCCAGGATTGTCTCGATCTCCTCCGGCGATTTCTCGGGGAAGGCGGCCTTCAGGTTCTCGCGACCGATGCGGTCCTCGCGCAGGCGGCGGCCGATGAAGCGCGCGGCGCGGCCGAAGAAATCCGCCGTCTTGTCCGGGTCGAAATAGCGTGTCGTGCGCAAGAGCGCGACCGTGAGGCCTCCGACCAAAGCTTCGGACAGCGGCTTGAGCGCGTCACGCAGGCGCGCCTTGAGGCGGAGAAGGAGCAGGCGGTTCATCGCGGGCAGATGACAGCGTCGCTCAGGCCGGTTCCCGCGTCAGGATCAGCGAGGCATTCTGCCCGCCGAAACCGAACGAGTTGGACATGACCGCGGTGACCCTGGCATCGCGCGACTTGTTGCCGACCACGTCGAAGGGGATGGCGGGATCCGGGTTCTCGTAGTTGATGGTCGGCGGGATGCGCTGATGCTCGAGCGTCAGCAGCGAGAAGATGGCTTCGACCGCGCCGGCCGCCGAGATGGTGTGACCCACCGCCGACTTGTTCGACGTCACCGGGATCTTCGGGGTGTGCTCACCGAACACGGCGCTGGTCGCCAGATACTCCATCTTGTCGTTCTCCGGCGTCGAGGTGCCGTGGGCGTTGATGTGGTCGATCTGCTCCGGCGCCATGCCGGCATCGGCCAACGTCTTCAGCACGCAGCCGATCGCCGGCTTGCCGTCGGGCGCGGAGCGGGTGCGGTGGAAGGAATCGGTCAGTTCGCCGCAGCCGGCGACGACGCCGAGGATCTTTGCGCCGCGTGCGACAGCCGCCTCGTAGCTTTCCAGCACCAGCGTGCCGGCGCCCTCCGCCATGACGAAGCCGTCGCGGTTCTTGGAGAAAGGTTTCGAAGCCGCCTGCGGCGGATTGTTCTGGGTCGACAGCGCCGACAGCAGCGAGAAGCGCACCATCGATTCCGGATTGACGGAAGCATCGGTGGCGACGCACAGCGCCGCATCGGTCTCGCCGCGCCGGATCGCCTCGACGCCGAGCTGGATCGCGGTCGCGCCGGAAGCGCACGCCGTGGAGAGCGAGATCGGCGAGCCCCTGGTGCCGTAGGTCTCCGCAAGGTTCCTGGCGATCGACCCGAACATGAAGCGATGGTGGAGATTGGCGTACTTGCCCCCGCCGGCGATGCGCAGGATCTCGGGGTAGCCGAAGTCCTGCTGACCTACGGCGCGTGCGACCTCGAAGCGCTGCGGCCATTCGACCTCGACCGGCGCCACCGCCAGGAACAGCGGGCCGGGAAAATCTCCCCTGGCGCCGATGCCGGCCTGGGCGAGCGCCTCTTCCGTCGCGATGTGGGCGATGCGCTCGGTGAGGGCGGCCGATGACTCGGCGGTGACGAAATCCACGGTGCCGGCCATCGTGGTCTTCAGGCCGTCGATCGGAAACCGCGTCACGGTCCGGATGCCGGACTCTCCCGCAGTCAGCTTGTCCCAATTGTCGGTCTTGCCTGCGCCGAGCGAGGTGACGACGCCCATGCCGGTGACAACGACGATCGGCCGACCCAGTTTATCGCGTGGTGCTGACATGAAGTCCCCCGTCAACGTCTGGCGCACGATCGCTCGCGAGGCGAAATCGGACGCGAAGATTACTTGACCGCCTCGACCAGTGCGAGGCCCTCGCCCTGCCAGTGGCCGGCACCCTCGACCACAATCTGGTCAGGCGCACCCGCTTTTTCAACCTCGAAACCGGTGGGATCGTTGGGCGGAAACAGCGCGCCGCGCGAGATCGAAAGTGCCGCCAGCGCCAGCCCGAGCGGAAACTGGGTTTCCAGCATGTGGCCGAAGATCGTTCCGGTGGAACGCACGGCGTAACCGGGATGCTTCACCAGGAAGGCCTTTTCTTCCGATGTCGCCGGTTCGGCGCCGGTCGCGCCGGTGATGAGGTTGCCGGTATCGCCGACGCCGAGTTTCGACCACAGCCGTTCCAGCGAGTTCGTAATCGCGCCCGCCTGCTTGCGCAGCGCGAGGTCGGAAACCACCTTGCTCAGCCGGGCATAGGGCTTTGCGCCGCGCGCCTCGGCATACTCGCGCGATTCCAGCACCAGGAATACGCTGGCCGAGCCGAGTGCAAAGCCGCCATGTGTCTTGTCGCGCGCCCACAGCGGCGCGTATTTGCCCTTCAGGTTGAAGTCGGCCAGTTCGTAGAGGATCAGGAGCTCCGGCCGCTCGCCATTGTGGGCAGCACCGACCAGCGCGATGTCGCTCTCGCCGCTCTCGATGCGGGCAACCGCAATCCGCGTCGCATCGATGGAAGCTGCTTCCTCGCCCATGAAGGTGCGAGAGGTGCCGCAGACCCCGTGGACGATCGCGATGTTGCCGGCGAGCAGGTTGGAGAGCTGCGCCAGGAACAGCGTCGGACGCAGATCGTTCATCAGCTTCTCGTTGAGAAAGCCGGGCGCCGAATTGCCCTTCGCGTCCGCATTGAGGATTGCAAGATCGACCGCAATGTCGCGCTCGCCACCGCCGGCCGCGACGATCATGTCCATCCGCGAGAGGATTTCCGGCTTGCCCTTGACGCCGGCGGAGTCGAGCGCGAGGCCCGCCGCATAGACGCCGATGCGCTGCCACGTCTCCATCTGGCGCTGGTCGCCCTTTTTCGGGATCTGCGCGTCGAACGAGACCGGCGCCAGCGGGTGCACGATGTAGGGCGCAAAGCGAGCCTCGTCGACGTTGACGCGCCGCGCGTTGAGCGCCTCCCAATGCGCATCAAGCCCCTCGCCGAGCGACGACAGGATACCGATGCCGGTGATCCAGACCTCCTTGGGCTTGGTCATTGCGCGACCGCCTGCAGCGGAAAGCCGATCTTGCGGGCCATCGCGTCCATGTGCGTGCGAAAGGTGGGATCGGGGAAGGGGGCGAGGCCGAAGGTGATTTCAGCGCTGCATTTCAGATCCTTGCCGATGCGGCCCTTGGCCTTGGTGACGGCAAAACCTGAGCCCTCGTGCTCGAGCCTGGCTTCGATCGTCAGCACCTGTCCAGGACTGACGAATCCCCGCATCTTCGCTTCCTTGATGATGGCAAGAAACGGCATGCGCTCGAACTTCAGCACGCCGAGGATCAGCCAGCCGGAGCTCTGCGCCATCGCTTCGGTCAGCAGGACGCCGGGCATGATCGGAAAGCCCGGGAAATGCCCCTCGAAGATGGTGTGCTTCTCGGGAACCTGGGCCTCGACCGTAATCGTCTTGTCGTCGAGGTTGAGGTCGACGATGCGATCGATCAGCTGAAAATAATCGAGATTCATGACGGCGATTAGGTGGCGGCGCCGCCGCCCACGTTCTTGGCCGCGACCAGCTCGTCGATGCGGTCGGCGAGGTTCTTCAGCACGAAATATTGTTCAGTGGTGGCTTTGCCGTCGTTGACCTCCTGGGTCCACTTCTCCAGCGGCATCTTGATTCCGAACGCCTTGTCGATGGCAAAGGCAATGTCGAGGAAGTCCAGGCTGTCGATCCCGAGATCGTCGATGGCGTGGCTCTCCGGCTTGATCGTGTCGCGCGGAATGTCGCAGGTCTCAGCGATAATGTTGGCGATCTGATCGAATGTTGAAGACATCATTAAGCCTTTGATATACTGGGGATAATTCCGATGATGTGGGAGACGTCGAGGATCCGTCGCCCCGGAATGCCCGCTTTCCCTGATCCGGAGTCGAGTGCCCGTATAACGGAGCGTGCGCCTTAGTTCAATGGAGCTTGGCCGACCCTTCCGGGGCGGAATCGGCGGCAAAATCGGGCCATGAGGGCGGCGGCGAAATCAGCCGCGCGGGATCGAGGAAATCTGGGCGCAATCGCGACGCCCCATCAGCACGCAATCCTGGGTCTTGCGCAGTTCGGCGATGCTGAGCGCGAGCCAGATGCCGGTCGCCGTCAGCGCGACCGTGAAGGCGAAAGCGGCGAGGTTGGCCAGCATGCGGTGGCGGAAGTCGTCCGGCTCCTCGCCCTTGCGTTCGTAGTGCGAGAGATCGGCGGCCTCGTGCAGCGCGCCGCCGGGCGGCTGGGCCGAGGTACGAGGCCGGAACTTGACGACGCGATTGTCGTCGTCCGGGCTGATGGGCCGCTGGGTTTTCACTGCTGCCGGTCCGAAGACATCTCCCAGGTTGGTTCTAGCACGGGTGGCGCGCGGCCGACAGCGAATGTTGCCGTGACGTCGCCGCGATCGGCCGGTTGCGCCGGCCACGGCGCGGTGGAACCCGTGCGCTGCTTCACGATCCCTTCGGCAGCCGGCCCATCAGGTAGAACTCGTCGTTCGGCCGCATCGCCGTGACGTTGGCCAGGCGATTGGACAGCGCGAAGAAGGCCGCAATGGCCGTGATGTCCCAGACATCATCGTTGGAGAAGCCGTGGGCGGCGAGCGCGGCAAAGTCGCCTTCCGACACTCCCTCCGCCGAGCGGCTGACCTTCATCGCGAAATCCAGCATCGCGCGCTGGCGCGGCGTGATGTCGGCCTTGCGGTAGTTGACTGCGATCTGGTCCGCGATCGCGGGATTCTTGGCGCGGATGCGCAGGATCGCGCCATGGGCGATCACGCAATATTGGCACTGGTTGGCGGCCGAGGTCGCCACCACGATCATCTCGCGCTCGGCCTTGGAGAGCCCGCCGTCCTTCTCCATCAGCGCGTCGTGATAGGCGAAGAAGGCGCGGAATTCGTCGGGCCGATAAGCCAGCGTCAGGAACACGTTCGGCACGAACCCGGATTTTTCCTGCACCGACAGGATCCGCGTGCGGATATCCTCCGGCAGCTTGTCGAGGGACGGCGTCGGAAAACGGCTTTCGGTCGGTTGTGTCATGAAAAAGGTCCCGGTTTTGCCGGGACCTTAGTCGAACGTGTGGACCGTGCAAGGCTTCAGGGTGCAAGGCTTCGGGCGCAAGACACCTAGCGCAGCGGCTTCTTCAGGAGCGAGAAGCGGTCGGGATCGAGGCCCAGCGAGGGCTGCAGCATCGGGGCTTCCACCGTGCGCGGCTCCGGCGCGCGGGGTTCGGCCGGGCGCGGCTCGTAGCGCGGCTCCGGGGGGCGCGGCTCGAACGAACGCTGTGCCGGGGCAAAGGTCGGATCGTTGGCGACCTCGCGCTGCGAGGTGGCGCCGCGCCAGCGCTCCAGCACGGCGCCGACGAAGTGCATGTCGTGTCCGGCCGAGACCGACGGCACGGTGCGGATCGTCGCCTCGCTGCGCGGCAGTTGATGCGGCGGCACTTCCTTGAAACGCAGCCGCGTCGGCAGCGCCACGCCTTCGCCGAAGGCGAGTACTTCGCGGGTGCCGAGCGACGGCACGAAGGACAACAGGTTCGCGGCCGCATCGGAGACTGCGGAGCGCAGCAGCGCCTGGTCGCGGTCGTTGGCAAGGCGCATCGAGAACAGCGTGTTGCACTGGGAGATGATGGTCGCGTCGAGCTCGGCCGGCCGTTGCGTGATCAGGCCGAGATAGACGCCGTATTTGCGGCCTTCCTTGGCGATGCGCGAGATCGCCTTGCGGGTCGGGCCGAAGCCGATGTTGCGGTCGGCCGAGGCATAGCGATGCGCTTCCTCGCAGATGAACAGCAGCGGCGACACGCCGTCGCTCCACAGGCCGAAGTCGAACGCCATGCGGCAGAGCACCGACACGACGCTGTCGACGACTTCCGCCGGGAAGCCGGCGAGCTGCATTACCGTCATCGGCCGGCCGTTGGCCGGCAGGCGGAACAGATGGCTGATCACCTCGGCCATGGTGTCGCCGCCGACGTTGGCATTGTCGAACATGAAGGCGTAGCGCGGATCGTTCTTGACGGTGTCGATGCGCGAGATCAGCTTGTGGTAGATGATGCGCGAGGAGCGGTTCTCCAGCTTGCCCATGCGCTCGTCGATCAGCGAGACCAGATCCTGCAGCCGGTACGGCACCGGCGTGTCGACGGTGTATCCGATCTGCTTGGGATCGATGCGCTTCAGCCCGATGCGGTCGGCGTTCTGGTACTGGGTGTAGATGCCCTTCGCCATCGGAATCACTTCGGCGAGGATGTCGAGTTCCTCTGGCACGCCGGGACGGCCCGCGAACAGCACGTCGACGATTTCCTCGAAGTTGAACAGCCAGAACGGCAGTTTCAGGTTGCGCGGGTTGAGCACCAGCGCCTTGTCGCCGAAGCAGCGGCCGTATTCGTTGTGCACGTCGAGCAGGAACAGGCGCAGGTTGGGCCGGGCTTTCAGGATTTCGTTGAGCAGCAGCGACACGCCGGTGGACTTGCCGACGCCGGTCGAACCGAGGATCGCGAAGTGCTTGGACAGCATTTCCTCGACGTCGACATAGGCGATGACGGAGCGGTCCTGCTGCAGGGTGCCGACGTTGATCTGGTCCGCGCCGCTCGGCGCGTAGACGGTGCGCAGTTCCTGGGCGGTGATGAGGTCGACGGTGTCGCCGATGGTCGGATAGTTGGTGACGCCGCGCTGGAACTTCGGCCGCTCGCCGCCGAGGATTTCGCCGAGCAGGTCGACGCCGGCGCTGGCGATGTACTTGTCCGACGTCGGCACGTCCTCCGTCGTCACGTCGGTGATCATGGCGACGATGGTCGACGAGGCGCAGCGGATCGAGATGAAGCGGCCGACGGTGGCGCGCATCTCCGAGGCGGGCATGTTGCTGGTCGCCAGCAGCCCCACACGGGCCAGCGAACCGCGCACGGAGATCACACGTCCAAATGATGTCACAGCGATATTTCCGATTACTTCCAGAGCGATGTCGCCCGCATTATCGGGGGGCAGACTGGACAAATTGTTAAGCGGGCGGGTTCCATGCCCCCTCAACCCGGCCGGTGCGCGCCGATGTCGGCGGCTACGATTGACGTTCACCGATCCCCACACGGGGTTTTGCAGCGAAAGGCCGGGCTTTCCGTCGTGTCTGGAGCGCTGATGCGCGCGTTAACGACTTCTTCACTGTTTGCCGAGCTTCGCGCGACAAAGTCGTGGAACTGTCCGGTCCCGCGCGCAGGCGTTGTTAACTTATCCGAAACCTTTAACCCGCCGCTAACCGCAAGTTGTAACGCCGCTTCCATCTCTATCGGGCAACTATGTCACGATCGGGGGGGAGGCATGGGGTCCAGCTTGGAGAGTCTCGGTCGGCTGCTGCGGGGCGGGGCACCCGTGAGCGAGGTCGATGCGGCCGTGGGCAAGGCGATGCTGAAACGACTCGGGCTCGGTTGCGTCGTGCTCGCCGTTGGCATTGCCGCCAGCATGGCGGTGACTGAACTCGGCCTGCGCGAAGGCGTGCTGGTGGCCTTCGTCGCGATCCTCGCGCTGACGGTCGCCTTGTTGCTGAGGCGCCACCAATGGCTTCACCATTCACTCGCCGCGGAACGCCGTCAGCTGCGCACCGCCGTGGACAACATTCCGCAGGGCCTCGTGCTATACGACGCCTCGGCCCGGATCGTGGTCTGCAACAAGCCCTACCTCGACATGTTCGGCCTCTCGGCCGACGTCGCCAGGCAGGGCTGCACCATGCAGCGGCTGATCGCACACCGCCAGGAGACCGGGTCGTTCGACGGCGACGTCGAGGCATTCTGCAACGCCATCATCCGCAACGTCCGGCTCGGCAAGGCGACGCGCCAGATCACGGAAGCGCCGGGCGGCCGCGCCATCGAGATCGTCAACAAGCCGCTGCCGTCGGGCGGCTGGGTCGCGACCATCGAGGACATCACCCCGCGCAAGCGCGCCGAAGAGAAGATTGCCCATCTTGCTCACTACGATGCGTTGACCGATCTGCCCAACCGCGTGCTGTTCCGCGAAAGGCTGGAGCAGGCGCTCAGGGACCTGAGGCCCGGTGCGCAGCTCGCCGTGCTCTACATCGACATCGACGAGTTCAAGAGCGTCAACGACGCGCTCGGCCATCCCGTCGGCGACGAGCTGTTGAAGGGCGTTGCCAGGCGCCTGTGCGGCTGCCTCGGCGAGGCCGACGTCGCCGCGCGGCTCGGCGGGGACGAGTTTGCGATCATCCAGCACGCCGTACATGACGCAGCGCATACCGAGCGGCTGGTGGCGGCGATCTACGCCGCGATCCGCGAGCCCTTCGAATGCGCCGGCCATCTCATCACCACCGATGCCAGCATCGGCATTGCGGTGGCGCCCGGCGACGGCCGTCATCTCGACCAGCTCCTGAAGAATGCCGACCTTGCGCTCTACGGTGCCAAGGGCGACGGCCGCCGTACCTGGCGCTTCTTCGAGGCGGGCATGGATGCGCGCGCCAGGGCGCGGCGCACGCTGGAGGCGGAGTTGCGCCAGGCGATCGCCGGCGACGGGTTCGAGGTCCACTACCAGCCGGTGGTGGATCTGCGCGACAGTGCCGTCAGGGGCGCCGAGGCGCTGCTGCGCTGGCGCCATCCGCAGCGCGGAACGATCAGCCCGGCGGACTTCATCCCCGTGGCGGAGGACACCGGACTGATCAACGAGCTCGGCCATTTCGTGCTGAACGCCGCGTGCCGGGAAGCGGCGAAATGGCCGCGGCACGTCCGCATTGCCGTCAACGTCTCGCCGGTGCAGTTCCGCGGGCCGACGCTCGCGCTCAATGTCGCCGCCGCCCTCGCAGCCTCCGGCATCGAGGCGTCGCGGCTCGAGCTCGAGATAACGGAGGCCGTGCTGATGCGCGACGACGAGGCGGCGCTGGCAACGCTGCACCAGCTGCGCGCGCTCGGCGTGAGGATCGCGCTCGACGATTTCGGCACAGGCTATTCGTCGCTGAGCTACCTGCACCGTTTCCCGTTCGACAAGATCAAGATCGACCGCTCCTTTGTGAAGAACATCGGCGACGAGGGCGCGTCCTCGGCGATCATCCAGGCGGTGGTGAATATCGCCGAGGCCAGCAACATGACCACGACCGCGGAAGGCGTGGAGCAGGAATGGCAGCGCGAACTCTTGCGCGAGCTCGGCTGCACGGAGATGCAGGGCTATCTGTTCAGCCCGCCGGTTTCCGCCGCCGAGATCGCGCGGCTGATGCCATCCGCTCGTGACGCGGCGGCTTCCGCCGCCTGAAGACACTCCACTGCTGCATCTGCCCGCGCGCCCAGCGCATGCCCGCCTCATTGACTCGGCTTGGAGCGGCGGCATAGCTTTTCACAAAACGGACTCGCCGCCGGGGACAAGCCGTTCCCGGCCGACAAGAATGGGCAGGGTGGAACGCGATGATCCGCGGCATCGAGCTTTGAGCGAGACTGCGCGCCCTTCCGCGCTCGCCCCGTTCCGTATCCGGAATTACCGCTTTCAGTGGCCGGCCGATCTCTTCACCTCGTGGGCCTTCGAGATGGAGCAGATCATCCTCGGCTGGTACATCCTGGTCGAGACCGGATCGGTGCTGCTGCTGACGCTGTATGCCTCGTTCGGCTTCGTCGGGACGCTGATCGCGCCGATGTTCGGTGTGGCCGGCGATCGCATCGGCCATCGCGACCTGCTCGCCATGATGCGCGCGACCTATGCGCTGCTGGCGGCCACGCTGATGACGCTGGTGCTGACGGGCGCCCTGACCCCGCTCTATGTCTTCGTCATTGCGATCCTGATGGGCCTGGTCAGGCCGTCCGACCTCGGCGTGCGCGGCGCGCTGGTGGCGACCATCATGCCGCACGATCTCCTGATCGGCGCCATCAGCGTCTCGCGCACCACCATGGACACCGCGCGCATCGCCGGTGCGCTCACCGGCGCCGGATTGTTCGCGGCGCTCGGCATGGGCGTGGCCTATGCCGCGATCGTTTGTCTTTATATCGTGGCCACGCTGCTCACGCTGTGCGTGACGGTGGCGAAGCGGCACCGGGCGGCGGATGCAGCCGACGCCGCGCTGCGCGCCTCGCCGATGCGCGACCTGAAAGAGGGCGTGGCCTACATCTGGACCACGCCGCGGATGCAGGCGGCGATGTGGGTCGCCTTCCTCGTCAACCTGACCGCCTATCCGCTCTCCAACGGCCTGCTGCCCTATATCGCCAAGACGATCTACGGCACCAATCAGACCGGGCTCGGCTATCTCTCGGCGAGCTTTGCCATCGGCTCCCTGGCCGGCTCGCTCGCGCTCAGCATGATCGGCGGCGTCCGCGTCGCGCGGCTGATGATCGCCTCGACCGTGGCATGGTACGCCGCGCTATTGGTGTTCGTGCAGATGCAGACCGTGCCGACGGCGATCGTCTGCCTGTTGCTGACCGGCTTCTGCCAGAGCCTTTCCATGATCTCGGTCGCCGTCATCCTGATGCGCGCCGCCGGCGATCATCTGCGCGGCCGGGTGATGGGCGTGCGCATGATGGTGATCTACGGCCTGCCGCTAGGGCTGCTCGCCGCCGGCAGCCTGATCGAGGAGATCGGCTTTGCTGCCACCGGCACGATCTATGCCGCGACGGGCCTCGCCATGACGCTGGCGATCCTCGCCCATTGGCGAACCGACCTGTGGCCGCTGCATGCGCCGGCCAACGCGCGGTAGACGAGGACGCTAGGCCGCAAGCCGCATCCTGAAGAACGCCAGGATCTCGTCGCGCGCGGCGATCGTCGGCTGGCCAGCCTCGTCGATCAGATGCTGCGTCACGACGCTGTGCGGGAAGGGGACGTGGCGCGCGAAGAACGGCGAGACGTCGCTGCCCGCGGCTTCGTCCGGCAGTTCGCGGCCGACGAAGCGGTCGCCGAGCGCGGCCGCATAGGCGGCAAAGCGCTCGGCGCGGCAGACCTTGTCACCGCTGAAGCGATAGGCGAGCACCGTGAGGTCCTCGCGGTCGAGCCGCTCGCGCACGGCGGCGAGCTCCGCCGGGGCGATCTCGAGGCCCGCGGGCTCCTTCAGCGGTAGCGACGGCTGCGACAGCACCGGCGCCAGCATGGCCGGCTCCAGCATCATCGTCAGCGCAAAATTCCCTGTGAAGCACATGCCGATGGCGCCCACGCCGGGCCCGCCGCAGTCCTGATGCGCCAGCCGCGCCAGCGCGCGCAGCCATTGCGTCACCGGGCTCGATGCGCCCGCCGCCATGGCGCGGAATTCGGCGCTCATGCAGGCGCGCTGAAATACGCCCGCGCCTTCCTCGGCCCCGGGCACCGCGCCGTCGCGGCCGAACAAGGAGGGCATGTAGACGGTGAATCCGGCATCGCGCACCCAGCGGGCAAACCGCGCGACATGCGGGCTGATGCCGGGCATTTCCGCCATCACGATCACCGCCGGCCCGGTGCCCGCGACATGGACACGTTTTGTCGCGTCGTTGAGGGTGATCTCGCGCCGGACAAAGTCGTCCAGCGGGTCGTCCACCTTCACGCTGCGCGCTGGCGCGGCGGCTTCCCCTGCATCGGTCATTGCGCTACGTCCCTCTTAAGTCCATATTATGAACTCAGACCTATACAGGCTAAATCCAGAAAAGCAACTCAGAAGATGGATGCCATGACCGACGTCCCCGTGATCCGCCGCTCGCCGGTGAGGCCCCGCGACTGCAACCTGGCGCGCAGCTTCGAGCTGATCGGCGACCGCTGGACGCTGCTGATCCTGCGATCGGCGATGTACGGCGTGCGCCGCTTCGACGATTTCCAGGCCGAGCTCGACGTGCCTCGCAGCGTGCTGAGTGCGCGCCTCGCCGCGCTGGTCGATGCCGGCATCATGGAGAAGCGCGACTACCGCGAGGAGGGTCAGCGCGCGCGCGTCGAATATCCGTTGACCAGGATGGGTAGCCAGCTCGGGCTGCCGTTCTTCGCCATGACCGAGTGGGGCGACCGATGGCTCTCCGAGGGCGAGCCGCATTTCGGCCTGCGCTCGCGCGCCAACGGCCAGAAGCTGCGGGTCATGCTGGTGGACGAGCGCGGCAAGGCGGTGAAGCCGCAGGACATCCAGTACGTGGTGGACGACAAGGTGTGGCCGCCGGAAACGCATGACCAGGAGCCGGCTAGGACGCGGCGCAGGTCCGGCTGAGGCTAAGCGTCCGGCCGGTGCGGCGGTTGCCTTTGCGATGCTCCCGTTCCATACAGCTGACATGACTGGGAAATTGCTGGGCCGCAGTATCGACCGCCTTGAAGACGAGCGCTTCGTGCGCGGGCAGGGGCGCTACGTCGCCGATCTCGCCGCGCCACGCGCGCTGCACGGTCTCGTCGTCCGCTCGCCGCATGCGCATGCGCGGCTCGTTTCGATCGACGTCGACGCGGCGTGCAGCATGCCCGGGGTCGCCGCGGTGTTCACCGGCGCCGATCTCGCCGCGGCCGATATCGGCCCCTTGCCGTGCGCCGCGACCAATATCCCGATGGCGAAACCGCTGGTGGTGCCGCCCTGCCATGCGCTCGCGCGCGACGCCGTCCGCTATGTCGGCGAGCCCGTCGCCTTCGTGGTCGCCGACAGCGTCGAGCGTGCGCGCGATGCGGCCGAGGCCGTCGTCATCGAATACGAGGCGCTGCCGCCGGTGGTCTCGGTGACGGAGGCGGTACAGCCGACTAGCGCGGCGATCTGGCCGGAGGCGAAGCACAACATCGCCTTCGAGTTCCATCGTGGCGAGATGGCGCCGGTCGAGGCGGCAATTCGCGATGCCGCGCACGTCGTGGAATGCGAGGTCGTCAACAACCGCGTGGTCGCGGCCGCGATGGAGACGCGCGGCGCGCTCGGTGAATACGATGCGGCCACCGATCGCCTGCACCTGACGGCCTCCGCCGCCGGGGCGCATGCGATCCGCGACCTCTTGGCGGCCTCCGTATTCCGCATTCCCCGCGAGAAACTCCGCGTCAGCATTCCCGACGTCGGCGGCGGCTTCGGGATGAAGAACGTGCTCTATCCGGAATGGGTGCTGGTGCTGTTCGCGGCGCGGCGGCTGAAGCGGCCGGTGCAATGGATCGGCGAACGCAACGAGGAATTTCTGGGCTCCGTGCACGGCCGCGACAGCGTCGTTCGCGCGCGGCTTGCGCTCGATGCGGACGGCAGGTTTCTCGCGCTGCAGGCCCATGTGCTCGCCGACATGGGCGCCTATGTCTCGACCGTGCAGCCGGTGGTGCCGACCATGGCGATGGGCAGCGCCATGGGCGGTGTCTACGACATTCCCAACGTCGCCTTCGTGACCCAGGGCGTCTTCACCAACACCACACCGGTCGATGCCTATCGCGGCGCCGGCAAGCCCGAGGCGAACTATCTGATCGAGCGCTGCATCGATCTCGCGGCGCAGAGGCTCGGCATGGATGCGCTGAAGCTGCGGCGCAAGAACATCGTCCGCCGTTTCCCGCACCGCTCGGCGATGGGGCTTGCGATCGAGCAGGGCAGTTTCGGCCACGCCATCGAGCTCGCCGTGAAGGCCGCCGACGGCTTCAAGGCGCGCCAGCGTGCCTCGCGCAAGCGGGGCAGGCTGCGCGGCCTCGGCTATGCCTGCTTCCTCGAAACCGCACGCGGCCAGCCGAACGAGGTGGCGCAACTCGAGGTCGGCGAGGACGATCACATCCACATCAGCGTCGGCACGCATTCCAACGGCCAGGGCCATGAGACGACCTATGCGCAGATCGCCGCCGAAGCGCTCAATCTGCCGATCGAGCTGTTCGCGTTCAGGCAGGGCGACACCGACGACCTCGACCGTGGTGGCGGCCATGGCGGCGCGCGCTCGATGCACCAGGGCGGCACCGCCGTGCTGATGGCCGCCGAAGGCCTGATCGAGAATGCGCGAAAACTTGCCGCACGCCTGCTGCAGGCCGACGTCGAGGCGGTCACCTATGAAGCGGGCATGCTGCGCGTCGCCGCGACAGGCCAGGAGATCGGACTAGACGAGGTCGCGCGCGCCTCCCGGGAGGCGCCAGACGACGACGTCGCGCCGGGCCTCGTCAGCAGGGCCACGCATCTCTGCGAGCTCTACACCTTCCCGAACGGCTGCCACCTTGCCGAAGTCGAGATCGACCCGGAGACCGGCGAGGTGACGCTCGACCGTTACGTCATCTTCGACGATTTCGGCCGCCTCCTCGATCCCCGACTCACACTGGGCCAGGTCCACGGCGGCGTGGTGCAGGGCATCGGCCAGGCCTTGCTCGAGCAGGCGCTGTACGACGCCGGGAACGGCCAGATCCTCTCCGGCTCGCTGATGGACTACGCGCTGCCGCGCGCCGCCGACATCCCCGCCTTCGAGGGCGCGCTGACGCAGGACTTCCCGAGTCGCGCCAACCGCCTCGGCGTCAAGGGCAGCGGCCAGGCCGGCGCGATCGGCTCGCCCGCCACGGTCATGAACGCCGTGATGAATGCGCTGGCGCCGCTGGGCGTGACGCATATCGACATGCCCGCGACGCCGCTGCGGGTATGGGAGGCGATACGCAAGGCACCGGGGCGGGCGGCTCATTGACCGGCGCGGGGGCGATCCCCGCGGCGGTCACTTGCGCCTGCGCGTGCCCGACTTGCGCGAGGCGGACACGGGTTTCAGCGGGACGTCCTCCAGACGTTCCGGACGCGCATCCGCCTCACCGGCGCGCACGTCCGCCTGCCGGACTGCGGCGCCGAAATCGAGGTCGGTCACTCGTTCGACTTCGCTGATCGTGGTCAGGAAATCGTCGACGCGCTCGAGCTCATCCGGGTCGCCGAAAGCTTCCGGTATGGCGGTCAGATCGACGGATTCGGCACCGAACAGCGCTTCCGGCCATGGACCGAACACCGGCCGCTGGTCGGCAATCATCGCCAGCGATCGCAAGCCTTCGTCATCGGCCCAAACGGCTATCTTGAAGAAGCGGCCCGGCACCTGGATCGAGCGGAACTCCCGGTCGTCATCCGCGAAAATCGGTCCCGTGAATGCACAGACGCGGGTGCGCATCGTTCGCGCGTTGCGCAAGACCAGGTTCTCCACGGCGCGCCAGAGCTTGCCGCCGCCGGTCCCGGGCTGGTTCGGCCTGCCTCTGCCCATATTGAAGAAGCCGACCTGCGGGGCGCAGTTGGTGAAATGGAAGGTGTCGGCCTCGGCAAGTTTGGCCTGCGTCGGCGTGCCCCACGCCGGATCGAGCCTGCGCACCAGATGCCCGCGCTGGAACATCCGCAAGGTGCGCTTCATGCCGGTGGAGGTCGGGAATCCCGGCACGTTCTGTTTCTCGTAGGTATCCGAGCTGGCGACGGCATCGACGGGCCGCAGCCGGTCGTCGTCGAACCATTCCTCGCTCGCTTCGGCACCCTCGAGACTCTCGGACAGCCCGTGCTTCGGGTTGGCAGGATCGAGGGCAGAGACCTGCCCGCTGTCGCGGTCCACGAATTTCGAGGTTCTGCCGTCGATATTGCAGGCGGCCACGAACGAGAGCTTGCGCCTGGCGTTCACCAATACGCTGAAGTGGTGATACTGGAATTCGTGCGGATTGTCTCCCGAATGGGCATCCTTGTTCCGCGCGGCGTCGGCGCGCTGGGCGGAGGAGAGTTTTGGGAGCGGGACCACGTGGTCCGGGATGAAGCCGGGTTCATAGCCGGCCCGGTCGCTGTAGTCAGTGCTCGGCGCGAGCTTCTCGGCCACGGTAGGCGTCGGCAGGGCCTTCGATGCGGAAGCATCGGCAGCTGCCGCCGGCGCGGCGCCCGAGAGCAGAGGCGCCCGAACGGTGATCTCGATCGGAAAGATCCAGCTGATCGAGCCGTCGTCGTTCGTGCGCGGGCCGGTGGATGATGCCGCGGCTTCGCGGGCAGCTGGTATCGATTCGGTGCTTCCCTGACTGATCTCCCACTGGCCCAGCGCGCTCTCGATGAGGGCGGCCTGCACCGACGCCATGTTTCTCCGTGAGGCCTTGATCGCCTGAACGATGCTGCTGATGCGGATGCCTTCATTGACCTCGCGCGGCACCTGATAACCGGCATCGTCGACCAGGTTGCGGTAGGGCCCGCCCCAGTGGTGGAGCGCAACGGCCTGCCATTGGTTGTTGAACACGGGCGAGCCGGAGGAACCCGGCAGCGTGTCCGCAACATAGTGCAGGGCTTGCGGCCCACGCGCCACGAGGCGGTTTTCCCGCAGAACGACCTCCTTGTAGCGGCCGTTCGGGTGCTGAACCACGTTGACGACTTCGCCGATCGCGTGCTTGTCGCTGGCATCGGACAGAGCGCAGTAGCCGAAACTCGCAAGTTCGCGCGACCCGCTGCTGCGTTCGCCGATCGCGATCAGCGTGAAGTCCAGTCCCGCCACGCCGTCCGTCAGGAAAAACTTCTCGGGAGCGAACGCGAATGCGGATGCGCGAAGCGGGTTCTCGTAGATGTCGAGTTCGTAGTCGAACTCGACATGGAGGTCCCGTGCGATCTCCGCCGTCGGAATGACGTGATTGTTGGTCAGGAACAGCTGGTCCGAAACCATGAAGCCGGATCCCCGCGCCCTGCCGGTATTCCACGCCACGCGAGCTACCGAGTTCGAGGCGGTCCGGCCGCGTTCGAAGAAGGATACGCCGGTGAAGTCGATGGTCTGGCCCCACACCGCTTCCGCTCCTCCGGCCTCGCCGCCAACGGCCAGCATCGTCGTTCGTTCGGCAGCCGACATGGCGGAGAATGCGCGAATGCCGACGGCCGTTGCCGCCGCTTCCTCGCGCGTCATGAGGTTCTTGGCCATCAGCCGGGCGACCAGGCGCTCCGGCACCTTTTCCGACGCCAGCGGATTGCCCGCGGCCACATTGGCCATGGTCTGCTTGATTGCTTCGCGGTTCCTGAGAATGCGTTCCTGCGCAACGAGTGCGACCGTCGACGACGGGTCATCGGCCATGTCGATACCTCTCTGAAATGCGGCAACACGATTGTATCGTGCTACGCTACGACTTTTGGATGTGTTTGCCAAATGCAAAGAGGCCGCCTCCCGGTGCGACGGGGCGGCGCGACATCGGTATCCACTTCGCTGGAAAACGCTCTATCGCGGGTCAATCGGCGTGAACGTGGATGCGCGCGCCTCGATCGCCTCGCCGGCCGCAAGGCACACATCCTCGCGGAAGCGTCCTGCGATCACCTGGACGCCGACCGGCTTGCCGCCGGCAATTCCGGTCGGCACCGCCAGCGACGGAAAGCCCATTGCCGGGATCGCCAGTAGCGAACGCTGCGCGTCGAGCAGCGCGCGAACCACGGCATCGTCTTCCTGGTCCTGGCCGAAGCGGAACGGCAGTTGCGCCGACACCGGCAGGATGATGATCGGATAGCGCTCCTGAAACAGCTGCCATGCCCGGATGATGCCGAGCCGCTGCTCGAAGCAGGCCAGCACCTGGTCGCCGTCGAGTTCGGGCGCGTAGGCGATGTGACAGTCGAGGTTGTAACGGCTCCTGGCGTCGCCGAACTTGCGGATCAGCGGCGCGAGCGCTCGCCGCTCCTCGTTGATGACGAGGCGGTGCCAGACGTCGGCCGCTTCGGCGAGTTTCGGCGGCATCACCTCCTCGACGGCGAAGCCGGCTTCCGCAAGCCACTTCCCCGCTGCCCTCACGGCCTCGATCACTTCCGGGGCCTCGTCGCCGAACGGAGAGGGCGCAATCGCCACCCCGATCGGGCGGTCAAGCGCCGGCCCGTTGAGCGGAACGGGCATCCAGGTCCCGTCGCGCATGTCCGGCTGCGCCATCGCCGATAGCGCCAGCCGCACGTCGGCGACCGAACGCGCCAGCGGTCCCTGCACCGACATCAGCTGCGCGGTGATCGGGCGGTCGGCCGTTGCCGTCGGATTGAAGGCGGGAATTCGTCCCGGGGTGGGGCGCAGGCCGGCGACGCCGCAGGCATAGGCGGGATAGCGGATGGAGCCGCCGAAATCATTGCCGTGTGCGATGGCACCCATGCCGGCGGCGACGGCGGAAGCGGCGCCGCCGCTGGAGCCTCCCGGCGTCAGGCCCTTGCCCCATGGATTGTATGTCGCGCCGTGCAGGTCGTTGTCGGTGAACCAGCGATGCGAGAAGGCGGGCGTGTTGGTGCGGCCAATAATGATGGCTCCGGCCTTGCGCAGGTTGGCAACGACCGGGCTGTCGTCGGCCGCGATCACGTTGCGGAATTCGACGACGCCGTTGGTGGTGGCGCAGCCGCGCTGGTCGACATTCACCTTGGTGGTGACGGGCACGCCGTGCAGCGGACCAGGCCGGTAGCCCGCCCGGACCGCGGCGTCGGCCACGTCGGCGGCCGCCAACGCTTCATCGGCAAGCACCTGCACGATGGCGTTGAGCGCCGGATTGACCGCAGCGATACGATCGAGCGTGGACTGCACGGCCTCCCGGCTGGACACTTTTCCGGACGCGATGGCGCGCGCCAGATCCGTCGCCGACCAACGCCACAGCTCCTGGCTCATCTCTTCTTCCTCCCGGCAGCCTCGCCAAGTTAGCCATCAACATTGGCTGAAGCGATGGGCGCAAGCGCAGGCGCCCATGTCGACGCGGGATGAAAAGGAAGCGGAGGCTGGGCCTGCGGCGGCGTCGACTGACCCGTGGATGCGGCGCTGGCTGGGGAACCTGGATTCGAACCAAGACAAACAGAGTCAGAGTCTGTTGTGCTACCGTTACACCATTCCCCAATGGTTTACCCAGTAGAATCAATAGCTTGCTTGGCTATCCGGGTAAATCGCTTGCGGCGGGAACAGGATCAAATCGCTGCCCGCTGGTGGGGTCGTTCTACTCGCTCGATACTGTCCTTGGCAAGCACGGAAGCAGGGACAATTTTCGTAAGAGATTGCCTCGCCAGACCCGATGGAGTCGTTCTTGAACAAGCCCAACTCGCCGTCGCCGTTCCAGGCCATTCGCGCTATCGACTACACCGTCATCTTCGTCCGCGACTTGGCGGCGATGCGCCGCTTCTACGAGGATGTTCTACGTTTTCCGCTCGCGCGCGAGCTGTCCGCCGGCTGGATCGAATACCGCGTCGGCGGCAACACGCTGGCGCTGGCGCGCCCGAGCCGCACGGCGGCGGATGCGCCGACGCCCGCGGGCAGCGCATCGCTGCAACTTGCCTTCAGGGTCGCGCCGCGCGAAGTGGATGAATGCGCCGACGAACTGCTGCGCCACGGCGTCGCGCTGGTCTCGCCGCCGACTGATCAGCCCTTCGGCCATCGCACGCTGTTCTTCCGGGATCCCGACGGCAATCTGCTGGAAGTGTACGCTGAGATATGAAGGCCGAAGCCGGCCACCGCTATGCCCTGGCGGCCCTTATTGCTTCGTCGCTACCGAGCGAGGAGTTTGCATAGTCGCCACGAAGCGCTTTCAGCGCCTGCCGTTCCTCTCCGATCTCGCCGGCCGTCCGAAAGCCGAGCCGCCGCAACACCGGGACGGGAGGACACCACCCCTGCACGGAATGCTGAAGGAGAAAACCGGCCACCAGGGCGGGAAGAACCAGCCATCGCCGGTCCGACGTCGCGCCCAGCGCCACGCCAACCAACGCCAAAGTCGATGCATTGGCTTCAATCGCACGCTCGATGTCCCATTCCTCATCGAGTTCGCGCAGCCGCCGGGGAATTCCCTCCCGGTGCTGCTCGAAATGACGCACCCGCCTTTCCGTCTCGCACTGGATGCGGAAATTGATTTCGGTACTGGTCTGGCTGGGGACGCGGTTTCGGGTGCTCGGCATCTCGGATCTCCCTGATCGTGAGAAAACCCGGGCCGCGCCCGCTTGTTCCTCCGCCGGATGCGGCCGACCGGCCGCAAGAAAGCGTCAGTGCATCTCCGCTGCCAGCAACTGCCGCAGCAAATCCGACAGCCGCACTTCCAACTCCCGATCGTGCAGCGACAGCGGGCCGGGGTCGTTGAGGATCGCATTCACCAGCGTGCCCAGCACGGCCTGGAAACCGAAGGCGATGGTGCGGGCCTTGGCGGCGCGGCGGCCCCTGCCCATCGCGGCGAGCAGGAGAGGGGTGGCGCGTTCGGTGTTGGCGCGGGCGAGCTCTTTGAACGGCGTCCACTTGTCCGGCCTGATGTCGTCATGCTGCAGCGCCGCCCGCAGCACGCCCTCGTGCGCCCGCATCCAGCCGATGAGGCCGCCCACCAGCCGGCGGCAGCGCGCGGCGAGATCGGCATCGCGTCCGGACCTGTCGGCCGCCATCTCCGCCACCCGCCGCTCGGCGTCGCGCGCGGCGAGTGCCATTAGCGCGTTGAAATAGGCGTCCTTGCTCGCAAAGCGGCTGTAGAACGCGCCCACGGTGGCGCCGACCTCGGCGCACAGCGCCTCGATCGAGAGTTCGGCGAGGCTGCGCCGTCGCAGCATTTCGGCGCCGGCCTTCAGCAGCGCCAGCGTGGTCTCGCGGCTGCGCTTCTGCCGCGACGGGGCGACGCCCGGCAGGTCCAATTCGTCCGGAACGGGGTGCATTGCCGCTTGCATTCTCCTACGATTCATAATCATAATTCTGATTATAATTTAGCGCAAGCCGCGCCGCCGTGTCGGGCGGCAGGGGCGGGGCCGCGGAGCAACCGCGGCCGCTGACAAGGCAGGGAGGAAGGGCATGAGCGCTGGGAACGCAGCAGCTTTCGGCGGCACCATCGGCAGGACCGTCAGGGAGTCAAAACCCTGGTGGCCGCAGGCAAAGAAGCCTCCCGCGGGCGCGCCGAACATCCTCGTCGTGCTATTCGACGACGTCGGCTTCTCCGACTTCGGCTGCTACGGCTCGTCGATCCGCACCCCGACCATCGACGCGCTCGCCGCCGAGGGCCTGCGCTATACCGGCTTCCACACCACGGCGATGTGCTCGACGACGCGCGCGGCGCTGCTCACCGGGCGCAACCATCATTCCGTCGGCGTCGGGTGCCTCGCCAATTTCGATTCCGGCTATCCCGGCTATCGCGGCAAGATCGCGAAGGAGGCGGGCACCATCGCCGAGATGCTCCGAGCCCACGGCTACCGCAACTACATGGTCGGCAAGTGGCACGTCACGCCACTGACCGAGAGCGGCGCCACCGGACCGTTCGACGGCTGGCCGCTCGGCCGCGGCTTCGACCGCTTCTACGGCTTCCTCGATGCCGAGACCGATCAATATGCGCCGGAGCTTGTCTCCGACAACGCGCATGTCGATCCGCCCGGCACCTACGAGACCGGCTATCACCTGACGAGCGACCTGATCGACCGCTCGATCGGCTTCATCGCCGATCATCTCGCCGACCGGCCCGATCTGCCGTGGCTGACCTGGGTCGCCCTCGGCGCCTGCCACGCGCCGCACCAGGCGCCGGCCGATCTCATCAAAAGCTATGACGAAATGTTCTCGCACGGCTGGGACGTCGAGCGCGAGCGGCGCATGGCCAAGCAGAAGGCGACGGGCGTGGTGCCGCAGGCAGCGAAGATGCCCGGGCGCAATGACGGCGTGAAGGCGTGGGAGGAACATTCCGGCGACGAGCGGCGGGTGTTCACCCGCCTGCAATCGGCTTTTGCCGGCATGCTCGACCATGCCGATCAGCATCTGGCGCGACTGATCGCGTTCCTCAACAAGGCGGGCGTTCGCGACAACACGCTCGTCATCGTCATGTCGGACAACGGCGCGAGCCAGGAGGGCGGGCCGCTCGGCTTCATCAACGCGATGGGGCCGTTCAACTTCCGGCCCGAGCCGATGCCGGCGAAGCTGCAGCGCATCGACGACATCGGCGGGCCGGACACCCACAGCAATTTCCCGCACGGCTGGGCGATGGCGTCGAACACGCCGCTGCGCCGCTACAAGCAGAACACCCATGGCGGCGGCATCCGCGATCCCTTCGTGATGTGCTGGCCGAAGCGCATCGAGGCCAAAGGCGAGCTGCGCCACCAGTTCGTCCATGCCTGCGATCTCGTGCCGACCCTGCTCGAACTGGTCGGCATCGAGGCGCCGGCCAGCATTGCCGGCGTGCCGCAGATGCCGATCGAGGGCGTGAGTTTTGCGCCGTCGATCGCCAATCCGTCGGCGCCGTCGAAGAGCTCGCCGCAATATTTCGAGATGTTCGGCCACCGCGGCCTGTGGAAGGACGGCTGGAAGGCGGTCTCCTTCCATCCCTCGGGCACGCCGTTCGATAACGACAAATGGGAGCTGTTCCACCTCGACCGCGATTTCTCTGAAGTGGACGACCTCGCGGAGAAGGAGCCGGGACGGCTCGCCGACCTGATCGAATTGTGGTGGAGCGAGGCGGAGAAGCACAACGTGCTGCCGCTCGACGACCGCTTCGGGCCGCGCTTTGCCGAGAACGCCGCGCGGTTCCATGGTGAGCGCAGCCGTTTCACCTTCCATGCCGGCATGGGCCATGTGCCGACCGACGTCGCGCCCGACGTGCGCAGCCGCAGCTACACCATCGAGGCCTTTGTCGAGATCGCCGACGGCGCCGAAGGCGTGCTGATCGCCCATGGCGATGCCACCTCCGGCTATAGTCTCTATATGAAGGACGGCCATCTCGTGCACGATCTCAACATCGGCGGCGGGCATGAGATCGTCCGCTCCGACCGCAAGGTGCCCCCGGGCGCGCGTCGGCTCGGCCTGCATGTCGAGCGCCTCGTGCGCAAGGAGGCGCCGGCCAAGGGTTCGCGCACCGGCTTCAGTGAATACACGCTCTTGATCGACGGCGAGCCGGCCGGGTCGATGCAGACCCAGTTCGGATTCAACACGCTGATCTCGTGGTCCGGCCTCGACATCGGCCGCGACCGCGGCAGCCCGGTGTCGCACTACAGCGCGCCGTTCGAGTTCACGGGAAGGCTGCTGCGGGTCATCGTGGCGATGCACGAAGACCAGAAGCTGGACGGCGAAGGCGTGGGGAAGGCGGAAATGGCGCGGCAATAGGACCGCACAGTCATTGCGAGGAGCGTAGCGACGACCCGTCTACGCTTGCTGCGCAAGCTACCCGGGCGGGGAGTCCGCCGAAGCTCGGAGAGCGAAGGCGGAAGCAATCCAGCGTTCGTTGCAGTAAAGCAAGCTGGATTGCTTCGCTTCGCTCGCAATGACGGGGAGGGGCCAGGCGCCTTACTTGATCCTCTCATACGCCGCCGCGAAATCGCCGAGCGGCATCGGAATGCTGACGTTCTCCTTCGCCAGCGTCTGGAACGACACCTTGAGCTGCTTGCCGGATTTCATCGCGGCCAGCAGCTCCGACGCGATCGGCGAACTGGCAAAGCAGCCGCGCGTCTCGCAGGTCTGCACGGGCAGGTCGATCGGCCTCCCGTCGTCGACCTGGATCTTGGCGCCGGCCGGCAGGTTGAGACCGAGCGGCAGCTGGATCAGCACGACGGGGGCGCGGGTGTCGCCGGGCACGCGGATGTTGACCAGCACGATCAGCTGACCGGTCTTGCTCAGCACCGCGGTCTGCTCCATCGCACATTCCAGCGGCGCCGTGCGGCTTGCGCTGGTGCAGCGTGCATTCCAGCCGGGCTGCGGCGGCGGGCCGGCTTGCGCGGGTTCGGCCGGCACTGCGGCCGGCGACTTTTGCGCAGCGGGCGACGGCGCCTTGGCCTTCGGCTGTTGCGCCGCAGCGGTACCCGTCATGGCGGCGGCAATGGCAATGGCAACGAGAAACTTCTGCAAGTGACGGCTCCGGACTGAACACACTTTCGGATGTGCCGCGAGCCGGTCAAAGTCAAGTCACTCCGCATCGTGACCCGGGATTTGTTGCGCGCAAGGTTGCAACACCCGGCCGGCTCGTTCATATCGGCGCCGCCAATTTCTCGAGAAGGAGCCCACGCAATGGAAGAACTGAACGGACGCATACTCGCGTGCCAGATCCTGATCACCGGGCTGATCGCGCGCGTCGCCAACGATCAGCGCGATCCGCTGCGCTTCCTCAGCGACTTCCGCGACGAGATCAAGGCGGTGGTGAACGGCATCAACATCGCCGGCATGGACAGCACCGAGCGCGTGCGGCAGGTCGCCTCGCGCTCGGTCGACGAACTGTTCTCGCTGATGAAGCCGCCAAGCAGCGATTGACGACGAGCCCGATCAAAGCCTTGCGTTCTCGACGTCGAGTTTAGAACCGTTATTAGAATGCTTACAAACGCTCGTCTTTAGAACCGTTTCAGGTTGCAGATTTAGAATTGCTTTCATCTCGCGCGATTCAAGCGCGTTGTTGCGCGCATCGCATTGACCTGAATTTTCTCGCTCGATAGTCACGCACCCAGGGAACGTTCGTTGCGCTTCAAACTGCGCAGCGCCGAATTGAAGTTTGCTTTGGGGGCGTGACATGACTGCAGTAAGGGCACCGAAGTCGCTGCGTTTCGACGTCGCGATCAACTCGTTCGAAGACAGGCTGGAGAGCTATTCCGGCAGGAAGGTCTCCGCGGTGGCGGGCCTGATTGCGGTGGCCTCGTTCTCCGGCGCAGCCGAAGCGCAGAATTCGCTGCCGCCCGTCAACGTCGATGCCCCGGTCGAGCGGCCGCGACCGACCGCGTCGAAGCCCACGGCCGACCAGCTCCGCGCGCGCACCGCGCTGCGCCGCGCGGCGCGCCGTTCCCAGCCGGCCCAGGTCGCGGCCGTTCCCTATCCGAACGCCGGCCAGCTCGCCGCCGATCGCAACCCCTATGCCGATGCGGCCGCGCCCTACAAGGTCGACCGCGTGCAGGCGTCGGGCAAGTTTCCCGAGCCGCTGCTCAACACGCCGAAGACCATCACGGTGCTGAGCAAGGAGGTGCTGGCCGACAAGAATATCACTTCGCTGCGCGAGGTTGGACGCTCCACCGCGGGCGTGACGCTGGGTTCGGGCGAGGGCGGCAACGCGTTCGGAGACCGCTTCTTCATCCGCGGCTTCGATGCGCGCAACGACGTCTTCATCGACGGCATCCGCGATCCCGCGGTCTCGATCCGCGAGAATTTCTTCACCGAGCAGATCGAGATCCTGCGCGGGCCGGCTTCCTCCTATGCCGGCCGCGGCACCGCCGGCGGCGCCATCAACATCGTCACCAAGCAGGCGACCGACAGAAACTTCTACAACGCCGAGAGCACGCTCGGCAGCGACCGCACCAAGCGCGTCACCGTCGACGTCAACCAGGTAGTCAGCCCAACCTTCTCGGTGCGCAGCGGCGCCCTGTTCCAGGACGCCGGCGTCGCCGAGCGCAACTTCGTTACCGACAATCGCTGGGGTGCCTTCATCTCGACGCGATACACGCCGACCAACGACATCAAGATCACCACGAACTACGTCCACACCGACCTCAGCGGTTATCCGGATTTCGGCGTGCCCTGGTATCGGCAGGGCAATGTGCCGGTCACCGAGGCCGGCATCCCCAGGCAGAACTGGTACGGCTTCCTCAACCGGGACTTCCAGACCGCGCGGCAGGACTTCGGCACGCTGACGGCCGAGTTCAAGCCCACCGACAGCATCACCTTGACCAGCCGGACCCGCGCCGAGCACTCGCTGCTGGCCTATATCGGAACGCTGCCCAACGCGCCCGTCACGACCAATCCCGATCCGACAAAATGGACGTTCACCGCGAGCCCGCAGAGCCGCAACCAGTTCGTCGACATCCTGGCAAACCAGGAGGACGCGACGTTCAAATTCGACACCGGACCGGTGAAGCACACGGCCGTGGTCGGTCTCGAGGTCTCCAACGAGCGCGTCGGGATCAACCGTTACGCCGGGCTTTCGTCGGAAGCCTTCGGTGGATTCAATCCCAACGGCTCCTTGCCCGGCCAGTCGATCTTTGCGCCGGGCTACACCTACGCTCCGTTCACCACGGTGCCGTCGCTGGGCAGCAATCCAACCCGCTACAACGTCGACAGCAAGGCCTTGTACCTCCTCGATACCGCGAACTGGCAGGACACCATCATCGTCAATGGCGGCGTGCGCTACGACGGGTATGGCCTGCGATCGTACAACAACACGCAATCGGCTACTGTCGATTCGGACTTCATCAACTACAACGCGGGAATCGTCTTCAAGCCGATACCGATCGGAAGCGTCTATGCGGCATACGCCACCTCGACCAATCCGTTCGGATCGGAGCTCGACGGTACCGCCGCGGATTATGGCGGGCTCCCTCCAAGCGCCACCACGATCCTCGGACCCGAGCGCAACAAGGCTGCCGAGGTCGGCACCAAGTGGGAGCTGTTCGAGCGCCATCTCCTGGTGACGGGCGCGCTCTTCCGTACCGAGAAGGACAATGCACGCGAGACCGTGAACGGCGTTCTGGCGTCGGGTGCGGCCTATCAGGTCGAGGGTATCGACCTCGAGGTGAGCGGTAACATCACCGATCGCTGGAGCGTGTTCGGCGGCCTGGTGCTCATGAGGTCGAAGGTCACGCAGAGCGCGCTGGCGTCCAACATCGGGCTGCAAATGGCCAACATCGCCCATGAGTCGTTCAGCATGCTGAGCAAGTACAAGTTCGACGGCGGCTGGGAGCTCGGCGGGCAAGCGGTCTACCGCTCGAAGATCTATGGCGGCACTTTCGGCGCCAACACCGGCACCGAGCTGCCGAGTTACTGGCGCTTCGACGCCTTCGTCGAGAAGAAGATCGACAAGAACATGAGCATCAAGCTTTACGCGCAGAACCTGACCAACAAGCTGTACTACGACACGCTCTATCGCAACGCGACGCCGTTCGTCGCGGTGGCGCCGGGGCGGGCGTTCTACGTCGTCACGTCGGCGAAGTTCTGATCGTGCTGATCTGCGTACCCGACGTGCTGAGCAAGCAGGATGTGGCGGATTTCCGCCGCATCATGGACGACTGCGCCTGGGAGGACGGCCGCTCCACGGCCGGCGCGCAATCGGCGATGGTGAAGAAGAACGAACAGTTGCCGCCTGACGGCGAGGCGGCGCGCATGCTCGGTGGCCGCATCATCTCCGCGCTGACGGCGAACCCGCGCTTCATCTCCGCGGCGATCCCGAGGCAAATCTTTCCGCCGCTGTTCAACCGCTATGCCGCGTCCAACGGCCATCATTTCGGCATTCACGTCGACAATGCGGTGAGAGGAGACCGGCTGACGGGCCTGCGCATCCGGACCGACCTGTCGGTCACGCTGTTCCTGTCGGAGCCGGAGGAGTACGACGGCGGCGAACTGGTCATAGAAGATTTCTATGGTTCCCATGAGATCAAGCTTCCGGCCGGACATCTGGTGCTGTACCCCGCCAGCAGCCTACATATGGTTACCCCGGTCACCCGGGGCATGCGCGTGGCGTCTTTCTTCTGGCTGCAGAGCATGATACGGGATGCCCACGCCCGCAGCCTGATTTTCGACCTCGATACCGCGATCCAGGCTCTGGTGGAGCGACTGGGCCGGGACGATCCCGAAACGGTCAGATTGACCGGCATCTATCACAACCTGATCCGCTACTGGGCCGAAGTATGAAGAGATTCTCGTTTTGCGCGGCCATGATTGCAACGCTGCTACTGGCGTTGCCGCCGGCATCGGCGCAGCAGCAGGCACCGGTACCCGCGCAGGCAACGCCGGCACAAGCCGCGCCGGCCGCTTCCCAGGCCGTGCCTTCGGCAGCGAGCGCGACCGTTGCGCCGGCAGAGAGCGCGGCGACCAGGCTGACGATCAGCGTCCCCAGGGAATTGTCGCCGTGGTCGATGTTCATGTCGGCCGACGTGGTCGTGAAGGGAGTGATGATCGGCCTTGCCTTCGCCTCGCTCATCACCTGGACGATCTTCATCGCCAAGATGATCGAGCTGTCGATCGTGCAGCAGAAGGTCCGCTCCGCGCTGAAGAAGGTTTCGGACGCGCGCTCGCTGGCCGAGGCGCAATTCGCGCTCGGCGCCAAGGAGGGCGTGATGCCCTCGCTGCTCGCCGCCTGCATGCGCGAGGCGAGGTTGTCGGCCGGGATATCCAGCGACGGCGGCATCAAGGAACGGGCGGCCTCGAGCTGCGCCGAGATCGTGCGCGCCGAAGCCCGCCGCGTCCGTCTCGGCATGGGCCTGCTCGCTACCATCGGCGCCACGTCGCCTTTCGTCGGGCTGTTCGGCACGGTCTGGGGCATCATGAATTCCTTCATCGGCATCTCGAAGGCGCAGACCACCAACCTCGCCGTTGTTGCGCCCGGCATTGCCGAAGCGTTGCTGGCCACCGCAATCGGCCTGGTCGCCGCGATCCCGGCGGTCATCATCTACAATCACTTCGCGCGGGTGACGAAAGGCTATCTCGAGCTGGTCAACCGCGCTTCGGGGGCGTCGGCGCGGCTGCTCTCGCGCGATCTCGACCGCACCCATGTCGGCGGCGGCTCGATGCCGCGAGCGGCGGAGTAGGGCGATGGCAGTCTCGATCGCAGGCAGCGAGTTCGACGACGAGGGCGATTTCGCAGAAACCCACGAGATCAACGTCACGCCCTTCATCGACGTGATGCTGGTGCTGCTGATCATCTTCATGGTGGCGGCGCCGCTCGCCACCGTCGACCTTCCGATCGACCTGCCGACCTCTTCCGCCGTGGCGCAGAAGAAACCGGACAAGCCGACCTATGTCAGCATCAAGCCGGATCTGACCGTCGCCGTCGGCGAGACGGCGGTGAAGCGCGCCGAGCTCGTCGCAACGCTCGATGCCGCGCCGGACAACAGCAAGGACCGCTTCATCTTCCTGCGCGCGGACAAGGCGGTTCCCTATGGCGACCTGATGGACGTGCTCGAAATCCTGCGCGCCGGCGGCTATACCAGGCTCAAGCTGGTTGCGCTCGAGGTTCCCGCCGCGGCCACACCGGCTAAGCCCTGAGGGCCCGACCGCCATGTCCGACCTCGAGAACGAGCCGAAGCCGTCGAAGTGGCTGTGGGCGAGCGCTGCGGCCGGCGCGCTGGCGCTGCATCTTGGCGGCGTGGCGCTGGCGGTCGCGCACCTGCGCACCGACGGGCTCGACGACTCGCTCGGCGCCAACGCGATCGAGATCGGACTTCTCGCCTCGCCGCATGTCGAGCAGAACGACCTGCCTCCCGGACCCGACAGCGATCCTTCCGCCGCCGCGCCGCAGCTCAACGAGCAGAAGGCGGAAGTGAAGCAGACCGATCTGCCAAAGGACACCCCGCAGCAGGCCGAAGACCCCGACCGGATCGTCACCCAAAACGAATCCAACAAGCCGAAGGAAGACGAGCCGAAAATGGCGGCGGCCGCCACTGCGGCCTCGACCGAGTCGGTGGCGCAGGAGGCGACCGCGCGCCAGACCCTCGACGAGAAGGCGCCGGAAGCGGAGAGGGCGCGGGCGCCGAACCTCGGCATCGGCAAGGACAAGGGCAAGCTTGCCGCCGACTGGGGCAAGCAGATCAGCGCCTATTTCGAGCTGCACAAGCGCTATCCGAAGGTGAAGAAGAACAAGACCGCCACGGTCAAGGTCCACCTCACGCTCAACCGCCTGGGCAACGTGGTGCAGGTCGGCATCCTGCAATCCTCGGGCGACAGTGCGTTCGACGACGCCGCGATCGACATGATCCGCCGCAGCGATCCCGTGCCGCGCCCGCCGGCCGAGCTGACGGACGACACCTTCAGCTACAGCCTGAACGTGAATTTCAACGAGAAGAAGTGACAGACTGCGTAGGGCGGATTAGCCGAAGGCGTAATCCGCCGTGCGCCGCGGAAAGATGGCGGATTACGCTGCGCTAATCCGCCCTACGAAGGCGGGCGAGCCTATTTCCACAAGTACCGGATGCCGACGTAGACCACGACGAGGCAGATGAAGATCAGCGCCACCGGCAGTCGTGGCCTGGTGCCCTGGCCTGACGGATACGCCGGATCCGGTTTCGGCTTGGGCGCGGGGCGGCGGAAGGCGGTGACGTTGTCGGGGGCCGGCTCGCTCTGGCGCGCGGGAATTTCCGGCGGCGGGCCGCCGCCGCCCATCTCGGCATAATAGCTGCGGTACATCAGCGCGATCGTCGCCTCGCTGGCGTCCGCCTCCGTCATCTGCTTGAGGAACTTCTGATAGGCGAGCAGGAAGTCCTGGGCATGCTGCGGCAGCGCCGACGCCCCGTTCAGCTTCGCCATCATCTTCCAGGTCGCAAAATCCGCCCGTGCTCGCGTATCGGCACGTCTTGCGATCAGCATGTCTGCGGCTTTGGCCAATCTTTCCCTCAGCTTGGGTTCCCGGCGAGCTTACGTGTTGCCGGTCAGGAATAGAACGGCGGTCACCACGTAGCCCGTCAGCGTCCGCAGTATGGTCGAGATAACATCAAGATTTAGACCGAGTTGGCCGCCGAGCAATGGCAGAAAAATGAGAGCCCCGATCAAAATCAGCATGCCATAGGGCTCGAGCCGGGCCAGCGGCCAGGCGATGAAGTTCGGCAGCAGCCCGACCGCGACCCGCCCGCCGTCCAAAGGCGGTATCGGCATCATGTTAAAAACCGCCAGCACCGCATTGATGAGAAGCGAGTTTTTCAGATTGTCCGCGGTCCATTTGGCATAATCCGCCGGCACCAGAGGCAGGGCGTGGAAGGCGGCCGCGGCCGCCAGCGCCAGCATTATGTTGGTGGCGGGCCCGGCCAGCGCCACCCAGACCATGTCGGTCCGGGGGTGGTTGAGGTTGCGGAAATTCACCGGCACCGGCTTGGCGTAGCCGAACAGGAACGGCGATTGGGCCATCAGCAGTACGCCCGGCAGGATCACGGTACCGAAGGGATCGACATGTTTCAGCGGATTGAAGCTGACCCGGCCGAGCTGTTTTGCGGTGTCGTCGCCAAGCCGGTATGCAACGAAGGCGTGGGCGGCCTCGTGAAAGGTGATGGCAATGAGGAGAGGGATCACCCACACCGAGACGGCATACAACGAGATGTTCAAATGGGATGCCCCGGCTTTGCGCGTTGAGCGGGCAGGCTAGCACGGTTCCCGTTCGCACCGCTAATGCGGCACCGACTCCTGGTACTGCTTCAACCCGTCGTCGATCCGCACCCACACAATCTTCTCGGACAGCCAGATGTGCTCGGTCGGCGCAAAGGCGTTGCGGTCGTCGAAAACCGCGAGCGCGACGCCCACCACGGTGCCGTCCGTGCGCCGCGAAAACAACCGCGTGCCGCATTGCCGGCAAAACACCCGCTCGAGCCGCGGCGAGGACGGGTAGGTCGAGGTCTCGCCTTCGACGGTCAGCGCGGTTTGCGGAAACAGCGCCCGCGCGTAGTAGGGCGAGCCCATCGCCTTCTGGCAATTGCGGCAATGACAGATGCGCACGTTGAGCGGTTCGCCGTCGCACCTGAAGCGAACCGCGCCGCACAGGCATCCGCCTTCATGGATCATGATGGACTCCAGTCGTAGGATGGGTAGAGCGCAGCGAAACCCATCATTGCGCGCAACAAGCGATGGGTTTCGCGAAGAGCTCAACCCATCCTACGAATCTAAGGGTGAGGGGATCCGGCTCAATACGTCGCCCGGCCGCCCGAAATGTCGAACACCGCGCCGGTCGAGAACGCGCAGTCCTCCGAGGCCAGCCAGGCCACCATCGCGGCCAGCTCCTCGACCAGCACGAAGCGGTTCTTCGGGATCTTCGACAGCATGAAGTCGATGTGCTGCTGCGTCATCTGGTCGAAGATCGCGGTCTTCGCTGCCGCCGGCGTCACCGCATTGACCAGGATGTCGTGCGCGGCAAGCTCCTTGCCGAGCGACTTGGTCAGCGCAATCAGCCCGGCCTTGGAGGAGGAATAATGCGCGGCGTTTGGATTGCCTTCCTTGCCGGCGATCGAGGCGATGTTGACGATACGGCCGTACTTCTGTTTCAGCATCGTGGGCACGACCGCCTTGCAGCAGATGAAGGGCCCGTCGAGGTTGATGCGCAGCACCTTGCGCCATTCGTCGAGGTCGGTCTCCCACACCGTCTTGTTGACGCCGGCGATGCCGGCATTGTTGACGAGGATGTCGATCTTGCCGAAGGCCGCCAGCGTGGCATCGCGCGCTTTTTCAACCGCGGCCGGATCGGTGACGTCGACCTGGAATGCGGACACGGCATTGCCGATCGCCTGGGCGGTCTTGTCGGCGAGCGCCTTGTCGTGATCCCAGATCGCGACCTTGGCGCCTGACGCCACGAAGCGCTCGGTGATCGCCTTGCCAAAACCCTGCGCGCCGCCGGTAACGACGGCCGTCCGTCCATTGAGATCGATCTTGTTCATGCTGGAAACCTTGGGTCGGGTGAACGTCAGAGCATGTAGCCGCCGTCGACGACGAGGTCGACGCCGGTGGTGAAGGCGCTTTCGTCGCTGGCAAGATACACGGCCATGGCAGCGATTTCATCCGCGGTGCCGAGGCGGCCCATCTTCTGTCGGGCGATGAACTTTTCCTTTCCGTCGGGTCCTGCCGCGGCGGCGCGCCCCAGCATCGACGGCGTCTCCACCGTGCCGGGGCAGATGCTGTTGCAGCGAATGCCTTGCGTGATGAAGTCGCTGGCGATCGAGCGCGTCAGCAGCGAGACCGCGGCCTTGGAGGCGCTGTAGACGTAGCGGTTGGCCGGCGGCCGCAGCGCCGCGCAGGAGGAAATGTTGACGATGCTGCCGCCTCCATCAGCCAGCATATCAGGCAGGAACGCCCTGATGGTCCGGTGCATCGACTTGACGTTGAGGTCGAATGAAAAGTCCCAGTCCGCTTCCGAACAGTCGAGGATGGTGCCGTGATGCACGAAGCCCGCCGCGTTGAGCAGGACGTCGATCCTGCCGACCCTCTTGGCAAATGCGTCGACGTCGGCGGTCGAGCGAACGTCGAGCCGCGATGTTTCGGCGATGCCTTCCTTCGCGAGCGTGGCAAGGCCCTTCTCGTCGATATCGGTCGCGATGACAGTTGCACCCTCGCGCGCAAAGGCGATGGCGCAGGCCCGTCCGATACCCGCCGCCGCTGCGGTGACGACGGCCCGTTTGCCCTTCAGGCGGTCTGACATTCAGGTCTCCCTCGAATTCATGGATGTTTTTCTTTCGTCATTGCGAGGAGCGAAGCGACGAAGCAATCCAGCTTTCTTTGCTATGGCAAAGCTGGATTGATTCGCTTCGCTCGCAATGACGGTTGCAATTGCCGCGATGGCGGGGGCCTAGTGATTATCCCGCGCTACGCCGACGGTGCCGGCGATGTTCTGGTAGCGCGTGGCGAGCTCCATGCAGGCGCCGGTGGCCTGCTGGCCGACGGTGTTGCGGTAGATCTCCTGCCACGGCGTCTGGTTCGCCGGATAGTGGAAACCGCCTTGCGCCTTCAACTCGGCGTGGCGCTTCCTGACCTCGTCGTCGGAGATGAGGATGTTGGCGCTGCCCTTGTTGAGGTCGATGCGCACCTTGTCGCCAGTGCGCAGGATCGCGAGCCCGCCATTGGCCGCGGCTTCCGGCGAGGCATTGAGGATCGAGGGCGAGCCCGAGGTGCCGGACTGCCTTCCGTCGCCGATGCAGGGCAGGGACAGGATGCCGCGTTTGATCAGCGCCGCCGGCGGCTGCATGTTGACGACCTCGGCGCCGCCGGGATAGCCGATCGGGCCGGCGCCGCGGATGAACAGCATGCAGTGCTCGTCGATATTGAGCGAGGCGTCGTCGATGCGGTCGTGATAGTCCTCCGGGCCCTCGAACACGATGGCGCGGCCCTCCCAGGCGTTCGGCTGCTTCGGGTTGCTGAGATAGCGTTCGCGGAACTCCTTGGAGATCACGCTGGTCTTCATGATCGCGGAATCGAACAGATTGCCACGCAGCACGACGAAACCGGCATCCTTCACCAGCGGCTTGTCGTAGCTCCGGATCACGTCGCCGTCGGGCGCCGGCGCCTCGCGGCAGTTCTCGCCCATGGTGCGCCCGTTGACGGTGAGCGCGTCCTCGTGGATGCGCTTGTGTTTCATCAGCTCGCGCACCACTGCCGGCACGCCGCCGGCGCGGTGATATTCCTCGCCGAGATAGAGCCCGGCCGGCTGCATGTTGACCAGCAGCGGCACGTCGAGGCCGTGCTTCTGCCAGTCGTCGATGGAGAGCTCGACGCCGATATGGCGCGCCAGCGCGTTGATGTGGATCGGCGCGTTGGTCGAGCCGCCGATCGCGGAATTGACGGCGATGCAGTTCTCGAACGCCTTGCGGGTCAGGATGTCGGAGGGTTTCATATCCTCCCACACCATCTCGACGATGCGCTTGCCGGTCTCGTAGGCGATCTGGCCGCGCTCGCGATGCGGCGCCGGGATCGCGGCGCAGCCGGGCAGCGACATGCCGAGCGCTTCGGCCAGCGAGTTCATGGTCGAGGCCGTGCCCATGGTGTTGCAGTGGCCGACCGAGGGCGCCGAGGTGGCAACGAGATTGATGAAGCCCTCATAGTCGAGCTCGCCGGCGGCGAGTTGCTCGCGCGCCTTCCAGACGATGGTGCCGGAGCCGGTACGCTCGCCCTTGTGCCAGCCGTTCAGCATCGGTCCGCCCGACAGCACGATGGCCGGCAGGTTCACGGTGGCCGCCGCCATCATGCAGGCGGGCGTGGTCTTGTCGCAGCCGGTGGTCAGCACCACGCCGTCGAGGGGATAGCCGAACAGGATTTCGACGAGGCCGAGATAGGCGAGGTTGCGGTCGAGGGCCGCGGTCGGACGCTTGCCGGTCTCCTGGATCGGATGGGTGGGAAACTCCATGGCGATGCCGCCGGCCATGCGGATGCCCTCGCGCACGCGCTTGGCCAGATCGAGGTGATGCCGGTTGCAGGGCGAGAGGTCGTTGCCGGTCTGGGCGATGCCGATGATCGGCTTGCCGGACTGCAGCTCCTCGCGGGTCAGGCCGTAATTGAGGTAGCGCTCCAGATAGAGCGCGGTCATGCCGGGATTGTGCGGGTTGTCGAACCACTCCAGCGAGCGGAGTCTGCGGCCCTTGCCGCCAGCCGATTTGTCATGGCCGTTGCCGAGGTTCTTGTTCACGTGTTTCTCTCCCGCAATGCAAACGCGCTGTCGCGCGATTTTGGACCGCAACCTCTACCAAGCGCAAAACCCTGCACCTGACAAACGCCGCGGCCGGCGCTCCCTTGACGCACTCCCGGCGTCGAACCTAATTCAACCTGTTTGATTGCGCTACCAACTTGTCTTATTCGGCAGCGGTTTGCCGTTCGGCAGGCGCGCGGGCGGCATGGCCCGGCCGGACCGAACTCTGCCGCACCATCACGGTGTATCCGAGATCGACGACCCTCGGGTCAGGGCGCCGTCCCTCCATGGCTTCGATCACCATCCTGGCAGCGTTCCTGCCCATTTCGTAGCGATTGGTGCGCACGCTGGTCAGGGTAGGGACGGCGGAGGCCATGAACTCGAGATCGTTGAAGCCCGAGATCAGCATCTGCTCGGGAACGGCGATCTGCCGCCGCCGGCATTCGAACAGCACGCCGAGCGCCAGGTCGTCATTGGCGCAGAACACCGCATCGGTATCCGGTGCCTTCGCCAGCAGGTCCGCAAACAGGGTGCCGCCGAGCGTGACCGAGGTCGGCAGCGGCGTCGTCACGATGAGGCGGGGATCGAGCAGGCCGGCTTCCTTCATGGCCTGCTGGTAACCGAGGAAGCGCCGCTGCACCCGCGGATCCATGCGCGCGCCGAGGAATCCGACCCGGCGGCAGCCCTGGTCCAAAAGGTGCGAAATCGCCGCGTGACAGGCATCCGCATGGGAAAAGCCGATCATCATGTCGACCGGATTCTCGCCGATTTCCATCAGCTGCACAATCGGACAGTCGGTTGCTTCCATCAGCGAGCGCGATTCCGGCGTCTGGTCGATGCCGGTGACGATCAGCCCGGCCGGCTTCTGCGCCAGGAACACGCGCAGCAGCTTTTCCTCCTGCAGGATCGAGTAGCGGGTATTGGCAAGCTGGATGGTGTAGCGGCTGCCGTCCACCGCGTCGTAGATGCCGCGCAGCACGTCGGAGAACACGTTGTTGGTCAGCGAAGGGATCAGGACACCGATCACCTCGGTGCGTTGCGAGGCCAGCGCCCGTGCCGCCAGATTGGGCACATAACCGAGTTCTTTGGCGGCGCTTTCGACCCGCACGCGCTTGTTGATGGAGAGCGCTTCAGGCGTCCGGAAGAAACGTGATGCCGTGATCGGGCTCACACCGGCGAGTTTCGCCACTTCGGTGAGACGGATCTTGCCCGGCTTTGTTCGTTTCCGCGCCATGTTCGCGCTCTTACCACAACGGGCCCCGCAGACAAAGAACTATTGACAGCGCTACCAAGGCGCGGCTAATCAACCGATTGCCAAAGCCGCGCAAACTGCAGACAATGTCTGCGGAGCCAACGGGCTTTGCGGGGCAACCCGCGGAGCCATAACAACAAGAAGCGGTCCCGGCGGTCCCGATATGCCGGGAAGATCTTAGGGGGAACTGGATGTCGTCGGTCCTGATTCACGACGCGCGCAAATCATATGGCGGTTTCGAGATGCGGCATGGCTTGACAGTCCCGGTCGCGCTTCCCCCACGGCAAAATCCGGTCCGCCAGAATCCGATCTCGAGTTCGGTCAACGGGCCGCAAGAGCCACGCTGAAAATCTGGAAACGCTCAACTCACTAAAATTCCCAGGGAGGGAGTCTATGACCAAGATCAATCGACGCAATTTCCTGAAGACGACCGGCGGCGCGGCTGCCGCGCTGGCCGCAGTGAAGATGCCGGCCGTCGCCCAGGCCCCGGCGGAAGTGCACATCCTGCGCTGGAACGATTTCGTCCCCGCTTGCGATACCTATTTGAGGACCAAGCTGTTCCCCGCGGCGGAAAAGGCGCTCGGCATCAAGGTCAAGTTCGAGACCGTCAACGCCAACGATTTGCAGGCGCGCATCACCTCGGGCATTCAGGCCGGCGCCGGCCCCGACGTGATCATGCTCAACAACAACCATCCTCACCTCTACAAGGCGAGCCTCGTCGACGTGTCGGACGTCGCGGCGGACGTCTCGAAGGCGCAGGGCGACTGGTACAAGGCCGCCGTGGCCAACGCCTCGTCGGGCGGCAAGTTTTTCGGCGTGCCGATGAACTACGTCGGCGGCCTGAACGCCTGGCGCGTGTCGATGTTCAAGGACATCGGCCTGACCGAATTCCCCAAGACCTGGGACGCCTATCGCGACGCCGGCAAGAAGCTGAAGGCCAAGGGCTTCCCGATCGGCCAGTCGCTCGGCCAGTCGTTCGGCGACCCCGTCGGGTTTGCGTACCCGTTCCTGTGGTCGTTCGGCGGGGCCGAAGTGGACGACAAGGGCAAGGTCGCCATCAACTCGAAGGAAACCGTCGAGGCCGTCAAGTACATGACCGCCTTCTGGAAGGATTCGATGGACGAGGGCGGTCTTGCCTGGGACGATTCGTCCAACAATCGCGCCTTCCTGGCCGGTACCATTTGTTCGACGCTGAACGGCGCGTCGATCTACATCGAGGCCTCGCGCAAGCCTGACCAGTACAAGACGGCGGACGGCAAGCCGCTCAAGGACGACATCCTGCATGCGCCGCTGCCGACCGGGCCGAAGGGGCAGTTCGGTTTGCACCTCGTGCAGTCGCACGTCATCCCGACCTACTCGAAGAACCAGAAGGCGGCCAAGGACCTGCTGCGGTTCATGCAGGCCAAGGAGAATTTCGAGCCGTGGTTCGAGACCGGCCAGGGCTTCTACACCGCGGCCACGTCCGGGTGGGAATCGCACAAGGTGTGGACGCAGAATCCGGTGATGGCGCCGTTCGCGACCATCGGCAAGACGGGTCTGGCGCCCGGATATCCGGGCGAGCCGAACGCCAAGGCCGCCGAAGTGCTGTCGAAATACCTGATCGGCAACATGTTCGCGGCGGCCATCAAGGGCCAGTCGGCCGAGGACGCCGTCAAGTCCTGCGAGAGCCAGCTGAAGTCGATCTACGGCGCCTGACGCGAACCCGCCCCCGTCGCCGCGCGCGGCGGCGGGGGCATTTCACTGCCGTACTTCCCCGCGCGCCGTCCGCCGGCGGCAAGGGGCCACGCTTCGAGTGTCCGCTCCGGATTGATGTAATGTCGACCACTTCGACCACTGCAGTATCGCTTCCCGATAACGCCATCATCGTCGGCAAGCCGAAATGGCGGCCGCTGGAGAGCGAGGGCAACCTCGCGATGCTGTTGCTGCTGCCGACGGTCGCGCTGCTCCTGATGTTCATCGCCTACCCGTTCGTGCGCGGAATCCTGCTCGCCGTGACCGATTCGAAGGTCGGGCAGATGGGCAGCTTCGTCGGTTTCGACAACTTCGCGCGGCTGTTGAAGGACCCGATTTTCCACGCCGTCGTCTACAACACGTTCCTCTACACGTTCGTGACGACGATCTTCAAACTGATCCTGGGTCTGTGGCTCGCCATTCTGCTCAACCGCGATTTCAAGTTCAAGGCCTTCACGCGCGCCTTCATCCTGCTGCCGTTCATCGTGCCGACCGTGCTCGCCTGCTTCGCTTGGAAGTGGATGTTCGATCCGACCTTCGCGGTGCTGAATTGGATGCTGTTCAAGCTCGGCATCGTCGCCGCCGGCGCCGGCATCAACTGGCTCGGCGACGGCGACATGGCGATGCTGTCGATCATGATCGTCAACATCTGGCGCGGCGTGCCGTTCTTCGCCATTTCGCTGATGGCGGGCCTGCAGACCATCAGCCCCGACCTCGGCGAGGCCGCCGCCATCGACGGCGCCAAGCCGTGGCAGCGGTTCTGGTACATCACCTGGCCGCTGCTGATGCCGGTGACCATGGTCGTCATCCTGTTCTCGGTGATCCAGACCTTCTCCGACTTCCAGATCGTCTACGTCATGACCGGCGGCGGCCCGGCCAACGCGACCCACCTGTTCGCGACTTACGCGTACCAGCTCGGCGTCGGCACCGGCCTGCTCAGCCAGGGCGCCGCCGTCTCGCTCGCCATGTTCCCGCTGCTGTTCGGCATCGTGATCTTCCAGCTTATGTACATCCGCAGGGTGGAGACACGCTGATGAGCAATTGCTTCGCCGCCCGGGAGTCCCGCCGATGATCGAAGGTGCAATCTGGCGCCGGTGGGTGTTCTTTCGCATTCCGATGGCGATCTTCCTGGTTTTCCTGCTGTTCCCGTTCTACTGGATGATCATCACGACGTTCCGGCCGGACGGCGAGCTCTACATCCCCTGGTACCGGGCCAACTACAAACCGTTCTGGACGTGGAATCCGACCACCGCGCATCTCAAATATCTGTTCGGCGAGACCACGTTTGCGATCTGGATGTGGAACACCACCTTCATCGCCGTCGTCTCGACCGCCATCTCGCTGGTTTGCGGCGTGCTCGCCGGCTATGCGCTGTCGCGGCTGAGCTTCAAGGGCGCGGCGCTGCTGGGCACGACCATCTTCGTCACCTACCTGGTGCCGCAGACGCTGCTGTTCATTCCGCTGTCGGAGATCATCCGCGCCTACAGCCTCGGCGACACGCCGTGGTCGCTGATCCTCAGCTATCCGACCTTCCTGATCCCGTTCTGCACCTGGCTGATGATGGGCTACTTCAAGTCCGTCCCGAAGGAGCTGGAGGAGTGTGCGCGCATCGACGGCGCCGCGCGCTGGCAGGCGATGCTCTACATCATCATCCCCGTGGCGGTGCCGGGCATCCTGTCGGCCATGATCTTCGCGTTCACGCTGAGCTGGAACGAGTTCATCTACGCGCTGGTGTTCCTGTCGAGCCCGGAGCAGAAGACCGTGCCGGTCGGCGTGATTTCGGAGCTGGTGCGCGGCGACGTATTCTTCTGGGGGCCGCTGATGGCCGGAGCGCTGTTCGGCTCTATACCGGTCGCCGTCGCCTACTCGTTCTTCGTCGAGCAATACGTTTCCGGCGTGACGGGAAGCGTGAAGGGTTAGCGGACCAGGTGGCTTGCCGGGCGAGCAGGCCTCGGAAGCACAACATAACTGGACGGTTTGGGGATTAGAGAACGGCTATGTCAAGTGTAACGATCCGTCACGTGCACAAGCGCTACGACGACTTTCACGCGGTGAAGGGCGTCTCGCTCGAGATCAAGGACAAGGAATTCGTCGTGCTGGTCGGCCCGTCGGGCTGCGGCAAGACCACCACCTTGCGCATGGTCGCGGGGCTGGAGACGATCTCCGAAGGCGACATCATGATCGGCAATAAGGTCGTCAACCAGCTGCCGCCGATGGACCGCGACATCGCCATGGTGTTCCAGAACTACGCGCTCTATCCGCACATGACGGTCTACGAGAACATGGCCTTCGGCCTGAAGATGCGGAAGTTCGACAAGGCGGAGATCGCCAAGCGGGTCAACAACGCCGCCGACATCCTCGATATCAAGGATCATCTCAGCCGCAAGCCGCGCATGCTCTCGGGCGGGCAACGCCAGCGCGTCGCGCTGGGACGCGCTATCGTGCGCAACCCGCAGGTCTTCCTGTTCGACGAGCCGCTGTCCAACCTCGACGCCAAGCTGCGGGTCCAGATGCGGGTCGAGATCAAGAAGCTGCACCAGCGCCTTGCCACGACCTCGATCTACGTCACCCACGACCAGGTCGAGGCGATGACGCTGGGTGACCGCGTCGTCGTGATGAAGGACGGCCTGATCCAGCAGGTCGGCGAGCCGCTCGAGCTCTACAACAACCCCGCCAACAAATACGTGGCCGGCTTCATCGGCTCGCCCGCGATGAATTTCGCCGACACGACGATCGAGGAAACAGGCGGCGCGGTCTACGCCGTCAACCCGACGATGAAGATCCGGGTGCCGGAGCAGATCGCCGCGCGCATGGGGCCGCACAAGGGCAAGCGCGCCACGCTCGGCATCCGGCCGGAAGACCTGCGCATGGCCAACGGCGCCGACCCCGAAGACCTTTCGTTCGACGCCGTGGTGGAAGTCGCCGAGCAGCTCGGCGCCGAGATCATCCTCGACCTGAAGGCCGGCGGCAGCGCGATGGTCGCCAGCGTCGAGCCGACCGTCAGGGTGAAGCCGCAGCAGAAGATCCGCCTCGCCATCAACCCGGCGGGACTGCGGTTCTTCGACGCGACCACCGAGATGGCAATTTGATTTGCCGCATCCCGGCCTGACGCGCCGGGTTCTTGAGAACAACAGGGAGTAGGGGTCTTGCACGTACTGATCCTCGGTGCGGCCGGCATGGTCGGCCGCAAGCTGACGGAGCGCCTGCTGAAGGACGGCCGCCTGGGAAATCGCGAAATAACGGGCATGACGCTGCAGGACGTGGTCGCGCCGGACAAACCGGCGAAGGCGCCGATGCCGGTCAAGGTGATCGCCTCCGATTTCGCCGATGCGGGCGCTGCGCCCGGGCTGCTCGCCGACCGCCCCGAGGTGATTTTCCATCTCGCCGCCATCGTCTCGGGCGAGGCGGAAGCCGAGTTCGACAAGGGCTACCGCATCAATCTCGACGGCACGCGCTACCTGATCGAGGCGATCCGCCATGCCGGCGGCGGCTACAAGCCGCGCCTCGTCTTCACCTCCTCGATCGCCGTGTTCGGCGCGCCGTTCCCGGAAAAGATCGGCGACGAGTTCTTCCACACGCCCTTGACCAGCTACGGCACGCAAAAGCTGATCTGCGAGCTCCTGATCAACGACTACACCCGCAAGGGCATGCTGGAGGGCATCAGCATCCGCCTGCCCACCATCTGTGTGCGGCCGGGCAAGCCCAACAAGGCCGCTTCCGGCTTCTTCTCGAACATCATCCGCGAGCCGCTGGCAGGGCAGGAGGCCGTGTTGCCGGTTTCCGAGGACGTCCGCCACTGGCACGCCACGCCGAAATCGGCGGTCGGATTCCTCCTGCACGCCGGCACCATGGACCTCGGCACGGTGGGCGCACGCCGCAATCTCTCGATGCCGGGCCTCTCCGTCACCGTCGGCGAGCAGATCGCAGCGCTGGAGCGCGTCGCCGGCAAGAATGTCGTCTCCCGCATCAAGCGGGTGCCGGATCAGTCGATCATCAGCATCGTCAACGGCTGGCCGCGCAATTTCCAGACCGACCGGGCGCTGAAGCTCGGCTTCACCACCGCCGAGAAAACCTTTGACGACATCATCCGCATCCACATAGAGGATGAACTAGGCGGCAAATTCGCCGCGTAAGACATTCCGAGGCCATGACCAAGGTCGCCTGCATCGGCGAATGCATGATCGAGCTCAGGCAGGCGCCGGGCGGCCTTTACTCGCGCGGCTTCGGCGGCGACACGCTGAACACCGCCGTCTATCTTGCCCGCCTCGGCATCTCGACCGATTACATCACCGCGCTCGGCGACGATCCCCTCAGCGCGGAGATGATCGCGGGCTGGCAGGCCGAGGGCGTCAACACCGCGAAGGTGGCGTGCGTGCCCGGCAAGCTGCCGGGTCTCTACATGATCGAGACCGACGCAGGCGGCGAACGAAAATTCTTCCACTGGCGCGAGGCCGCCGCCGCGCGCCTCCTGATGGACTTGCCGCAGACCGGCGTCATCCTGAATTCGCTCGCTGCCTACCACGCCGTCTATTTCTCGGCGATCACGCTGTCGATCTATAGCGAGGAGGGACGCGCAAGGCTGTTTGCCGCGCTCTCCCGCGCGCGCCAGGAAGGAACGCGCGTCGCGTTCGACACCAATTTCCGCGCCCGCGGCTGGCCCGATCTCGAAGTCGCGCGCCGCGTCTTCACGCAGGCGTTCGAGACCGCCGACATCGCGCTCGCCTCGACGGAAGATCTGTTGCCGCTCTGGCCGGGCGAGAACGACGCGGCCTTGCTGGCACGTGTTGCGAGCCGGGAGGCCGTGCTGAAGCTCGCCGAGCCCGCGAGCATCGTGCGGGTTGATGGCGCGCCCCGGACGGTGAGGGCCGAACCCGTGACCGGACCCGTGGTGGACACCACCGCCGCCGGCGACAGTTTCGCCGCCGCCTATCTCGCGGTCCGGCTGACCGGCGCCGATCCAATCGCCGCCGCCCGCGCCGGACACCGTCTCGCCGGCGTCGTGGTGTGCTATCCCGGCGCCATCATTCCGCGCGAGGCGATGCCCGCGCCAGCAAAGGCTGCCCAATGACTGCGTTACCAAGACAGGCGAAGATCGCCGCCCTGTTCAGGCAGGCGGTCGTCATCCCCGTGCTGACCATCGAGAAAGTGGAGCACGCCGTGCCGCTGGCGAAAGCGCTGGTCGCCGGCGGCGTGCGTACGCTGGAAGTGACCTTGCGGACGGACGCGGCGGTCGAAGCCGCCAAGGCCATGATCGCCGAGGTGCCCGACGCCATCGTCGGTATCGGCACCATCCTCAACCCGGACGATCTCGCGCGCGCCCGCGCACTCGGTGCGAAATTCGGCATCAGCCCGGGCGCGACGCCCGAGCTGCTGAAAGCCGCCGCCGCCGGCGATCTGCCGTTTGCGCCGGGCATTGCGACCGCATCCGAGCTGATGCAGGTGCTCGCCGCTGGGTTCGACGTCGTGAAATTCTTCCCGGCCGAGCAGGCCGGCGGTATCGGGGCATTGCGGGCGCTGGCGGGTCCGTTCCCGCAGATCCGGGTCTGCCCGACCGGCGGCATCGGCGACGCCAACGCGGCAAGCTGGCTTGCCGAGCCTAATGTGCTCTGCGTCGGCGGTTCCTGGCTGTGTCCGGCGGCCGACATCCGCGCCGGCAACTGGGCCGGCATAACCGCCATGTGCGATAGGGCGATGAAATCGCTGAAAGCGGCGTGAAGTTCGCCCGCCGATAGGCTACATATCCTCCCGAGCATTTTTCGGGAGAACGCCATGACTGCCAGCATCGTAGGGTGGGCGCATACGCCCTTCGGGAAGTTCGACGCCGAGACCGTCGAAAGCCTCGTCGTCAAGGTCGCCAACGAGGCGCTGGCCGATGCCGGCATCGGCGCGGCAGACGTCGACGAGATCGTGCTCGGCCATTTCAACGCCGGCTTCTCGCCGCAGGATTTCACCGCCTCGCTGGTGCTGCAGGCCGACCCGGCGCTGCGCTTCAAGCCCGCCACGCGGGTGGAGAACGCCTGTGCCACCGGTTCGGCCGCCGTGCACCAGGGCATCCGCGCCATCGAATGCGGCGCGGCCAAGGTCGTGCTGGTGGTCGGCGTCGAGCAGATGACGCGCACGCCGTCGGCCGAGATCGGCAAGAATTTGCTGAAGGCCTCGTATTTGCCCGAGGACGGCGACACCGTCGGCGGCTTTGCCGGCGTGTTCGGCAAGATCGCGCAGAGCTACTTCCAGAAATACGGCGATCAGTCCGACGCGCTCGCCATGATCGCCGCCAAGAACCACAAGAACGGCGTCGCCAATCCCTTTGCCCAGATGCGCAAGGATTTCGGCTTCGATTTCTGCCGCGCCGAGAGCGAGAAGAATCCCTTTGTCGCCGGCCCCCTGAAGCGCACCGACTGCTCGCTGGTGTCCGACGGCGCCGCCGCTCTGGTGCTGACCGATGCCGAGACCGCAAAGACCATGGGCAAGGCCGTCAACATCCGCGCCACCGCGCACGCCCAGGATTTCCTGCCGATGTCCAAGCGTGACATTCTGCAGTTCGAGGGCTGCACCGTCGCCTGGCAGCGCGCGCTGCAGAAGGCCGGCGTCGCGCTTTCCGATCTCTCCTTTGTCGAAACCCACGACTGCTTCACCGTCGCCGAGCTGATCGAATACGAAGCGATGGGCCTGACCCCGAAGGGGCAGGGCTTCCGCGCCGTCAAGGAAGGCTGGACGCTCAAGGACGGCAAGCTGCCGGTCAATCCGTCCGGCGGCCTCAAGGCCAAGGGCCATCCGATCGGCGCCACCGGCGTTTCCATGCACGTGATGACGGCAATGCAGCTTGCAGGGCAGGCGCCCGAGGGCATGCAGCTGCCGAACCCGAAGCTCGGCGGCATCTTCAACATGGGCGGCGCCGCGGTCGCCAATTACGTCTCGGTGCTGGAGCCGGCGAAGTAAGGCGTTGCGCGCAGAATCCGTAGGGTGGGCAAAGGCGCTCTTGCGCCGTGCCCACCTTCACGCCCCTTGCCCGCAAAGGTGGGCACGCTTCGCTTTGCGCACCCTACGGGCTGACGAACTATCCCGAGGCCTGGGATGAACATCGCCGAATGGCTGGCGGCAACCGCACGGGTACGAGCCGAGGCGCCGGCGCTGCTCACCGGCTTCGATCTCGACGCCGACTACGGGACGTTCGCGCGGCGCGCCGCTTCGATCGGCGCCGCGCTAGCGCGCGACCACGGCATTGTACCGGGCGACCGCGTGGCGCTGTTTGCGAGCAATTGCACGCAATATCTCGAATGCCTCTATGGCATCTGGTGGATCGGCGCGGTCGCGATTCCCATCAACGCCAAACTGCACGGCCGCGAGGCGGCGTGGATCTGCAGCAATGGCGGGGCCAGTCTTGCCTTTGTCTCCGATGACACCATCGCCGCACTGATGGAGGCCAAGGACGATCTTCCCGCCGGCATGAACATGCTGTCGCTCGACAGCGAGGCCTATCGCAGCATGCGAAGCGGCGAGGGGCCGCTGTCGCCGTTGCCGCGCGAGCCAAACGATCTCGCCTGGCTGTTCTACACCTCCGGCACCACCGGCCGGCCCAAGGGCGTCATGATCAGCCACGGCAATCTAATGGCGGCCTCGCTCTGTTACATGGCCGACGTCGATCATGCCACGCCGAACGACGCCGCGCTCTATGCCGCGCCGATCTCGCACGGTGCCGGCCTCTACAACATCCCGATCGTGCGCGTCGGCGGCCGCCATGTCGTTCCCGAGAGCGGCGGCTTCGATCCCGACGAGGTGCTCAATCTCGGCCGCCAGCTCGACAATGTCGTGATGTTCGCCGCCCCCACCATGGTGCGGCGGCTGGTCGATGCCGCCAAACGCCGCGGCGAGAACGGCGAGGGCTTGCGCACCATCATCTATGGCGGCGGGCCGATGTATCTCGCCGATATCCGCGACGCCATCGCCGTCATGGGCCAGCGCTTCGTGCAGATCTACGGCCAGGGCGAGTCGCCGATGACGATCACGGCGCTCGGCCGCGAATGGCATCGCCGCAGCGATCATCCGCGCTACCTCGAGCGGCTCTCCTCGGTTGGCACGGCGCAAAGCGTCATGCGCGTCCGCATCACCGACAGGGACGGCAATCCGTTGCCGGCGGGCGAGACCGGCGAGGTCGAAGCCAGGGGCCTGGCCGTCATGCTTGGCTACTGGAACAACCCGAAGGCCAATGCCGAGACGCTGAAGGACGGCTGGCTGCGCACCGGCGACGTCGGCCGCCTCGACGAGGACGGCTTTCTCACGCTGTCGGACCGCTCCAAGGACGTCATCATCTCCGGCGGCACCAACATCTATCCCCGCGAGGTCGAGGAAGCGCTGCTCACCCATCCCGACGTCCGCGAAGTCTCCGCCATCGGGGTGCCTGATCCGGACTGGGGCGAGATCGTCGTCGCCTGTGTCGTGCTGGAAGAGGGCGCCGTGGCTGACGACGGCAAGCTCGACGCCCATTGCCTCGCCTCCATCGCCCGCTTCAAGCGCCCGAAACGCTACGTCTATCTCGACGCGCTGCCGAAGAACAATTACGGCAAGGTGCTGAAGACGTCACTGCGCGAGATGATGAAGAAGTAGGATGGGTAGAGCGCAGCGAAACCCATCATGCCTCCACAACAAGTGTGAAGGGTTTCGCGAAGGGCTCAACCCACCCTACGGGCGCTGAACCGAAAATCAGAATTTGGTGAAATGTCTCAACAGCTTCCAGATTCTGATTATCTGTAACAATTCGTGACTTCCAATTTTCGGAAAATGCTGACATAACCCGCCCAGCCCGTGCCGCCATGAGGGACGCTTCGCGGTCGTCACGAAACGTGGTG
>CAZDEZ010000018.1:0-61562 GCA_964504705.1 uncultured Bradyrhizobium sp. | reverse complement strand
TCGCGGCGCCAGGACCACACGACTTCACCGTCCGCCGCCGGCGTTTCGTCGGGTGGCTTTGTTTGAGCATGATCCTGATCGGAAAACCGGTTTCCCACTTTTCCGGGATCATGCTGCCACCTGACGCCGGCAACGACCCATCGCAACCCGCGCCACGTTTCGTGACGACCGCGAAGCGCCCCTCATGGCGGCACGGGCTGGCAGGTCACTACCGCAAATCGTAATTCGTGTAAACAAAATTATTTTTATCAGAATATCTTGACGCGCCCATGGTATGTTTGCCCCGCCCCGGCGGCTAGCCGTAGTGGGCTTGCGCCGGCGCGGCGCGCCAGGACGCTCCGCTCGTCATCCCCCCGCGATCAAATCCCTGGCCAGCGCCATGTAGGCCGGCAGCGTCACGGGGTCGTTGGCGACGTTGCCGGCGACGGGGTGCGAGGCGTAGCGCGCGATCGTCATCTCGGCCTTCGGGTCGATATAGATGCCCTGCCCGTGCACGCCGCGCGCCATGAAGGCGCCGTGCGCGTTGTGCGTCACCCACCACTGGTTCCGGTAGGAGGCGCCGGGCAACGTCGCGTAACCGGCCGGCCTGAACTTCTCGGGATCGCCGCCGCGGGCGATGTCCTCGACCACGGCGGACGGCACGATCTGGCGGCCGTTGAAGCGGCCGCCATTGCGGATCATCTCGCCGAAGCGGGCGAGATCGCGCAACGTGGTCGACAACCCGCCGCCGCCGCTTTCCTGGCCGATCCGGTCGACGTGATAATGCGCGTCCTCTTCCGCGCCCATCGGTTGCCAGATGCGCTCCGACAGCAGCTCGGACAGCGTCATCCCGCTCGCCCGCCTGATGATGAAGGCCAGCACATCCGAATTGACGGTCTTGTAGGAAAACGCCTTGCCGTGCTCGCCCTGCTTCTTCTGCCCGCACAGGAAATCGAAAATGTTGGTCGCGCCGGTATAGCCCGGCTCGATCGGCGCCATGCCGTTCGCCCGCCGCAACTCGAACACGCCGGAATTCCTGTCGGTATAAACTTCCGTGTATTCGAGGCCGGTGGTCATATCCATCGCCTCGTGCACGCGCGCATCGCCGAAGGCGCTGGCCTTCAATTCCGGCACATAGTCCGTGATCGGCGCCTGCGGATCGATCCTACCCTCCGCAATCAAAATGCCGGCGAGCGTGCCGGTGAACGACTTCGTCACCGACATCGAGATGTGCGGCTTGTGCGGCTTCAGCGCGCCGAAATAGCGTTCGTAAATCAGCTTGCCCCGGTGCAGCACGGCGATGCCGTCGGCATAGGTCTCCTCACACATCCGCGCGAACGTCATGGGTCGGCCGTCCATCGTGACCGAGCTGGACGCACCGATGTCATGATCCTCACGCGGCAACACCGACGCAGGCCCCGCCCCGCGCCAGACATTCACCGTGGGCACCAGCTGGCGGATATTGCTCCACGCCCAGCGCAGTTCGGGGAAACGGCGGAACGAGCCGTCGTGGAAGGTGATGGTCTTGTCCGGCGGCGGCGGAAAGCCCTGCATCCAGCCGAGTGTTTCGGGATCGGTCTCGGCGGCGGTTGGGGGTATGGCCTGGCTGGGTGCGGTCGCGACGGACATGAGGGTGGGCTCCGGAAGGACGATGCGGTGGTCCTAGCATGGTGGCTCGTGGGGCGCGGCCGGCGCTCGCGGGAAGAGTCGATCAAGGGCGCAGAGCGAGGACTAGCGAAAGTGTAATCCAAGAATTCCGAATAGAAGGCTAGTAGTTGATCCCATCATCAAGTGCACCGACGAGCTGTCGGGCGCGAGCGCCGAGATCGCTTCTGTCTGTCAAGGCTCGAAGTCTTTGAGCAGCGTCCTCGTAGTCCATGAAAGGATCAAGATTGTCCTTCTTTAGAACTCTAAAGGTGCCCCGGTTACTGCTGTCAATCGTGCTGGTTAGGTGCTCTAGTGTCTCAATAAGACCTTCGTCCGAGGCGATCGTAGCTCTGATTAGCTTACGCGGTCCCTGTTCATCACCGCCTTGCCGCCAAGCAAAAAGGAGGCTGATTGGATTCGGACAACCAAATACGTCGCTCGCGGACATCTTCCGGTAGCGACCGAGCATTAGCCTAGCAATCTGGTCTAACTCAGCATCCGTGAAGAGCCACTCTGCTTCGGAGCGCAACCTATTACCAAAACGACCATGTGCAAATGTCTCGCGCCTGAACAGCGAAGTTAGCCACCCGACGGCCGCACCTCGACGAAACATTAGAGTAACCACGACAACACGGCGCGAGGGCTCAAGACGGGACAAAAGCAAAGGTATCAGGCGTTCCGCCCTGTCCCAAACCGAATTGAACCAAAACTGATCGAATGGATGGCGTTGGTACGCCTTGTCCATTGCTTGCGAGAGTCCAATGAGTAAATTTTCACATTGCTGCGGCGCGAGCACCTCGTAAGCGCCGACCTTAATGCGCTCGAGCAAAAGATCGGCCTTGGTCAGCGACCCTGCCACAGGCCGATCGTGAAGCTCGAGCAGCGCTGCCGCCACCCGGTCCGCATCGGCGCCAGCTGCAGTCCACATCTGTGTAAAATCGTCTTGAGTCAGCGCGTGCGAGGGACCTGTCAGCGCGAAATAGAGGCGATAATGGTCTGGGCTGGCAAGGCGTCGTTTCCGAATCGCTTCGTCCCTGTCCTCAACTTTAACGCTCTCGAATATTTTGATCCTGTTACCACCCTCAGAATAATCTGCTTCGAAGCCAGGGAGTTGCTCCGCAAAATTGTGTCGATACACTAGATCATCGAAGTGACCCGCTGGCACGGCTGCAAGCAGCAGCGCGAGCTCCTGCGCTTTTTCTGCTTCCCCAACGCGCGCTATTCCCAATGAAACTACCGCAGCGGTCGCGCAGTATTCCTCGATCCAGCGATAAAGTGTCGGATTTCCATCCTTTATCAGTTGAAGCCACACGAGATCGGCAATATCTGCTTTGGTCTCGCGTAACGGAGGCCAAAAGAACCGAACCGCATCCAATGCGCGCACAACCGACCGAGGTGTTCGGAGCTGTCGACCACCTTCCAGGTCGATGACAAGCTTCAGCCTTGAAAGCTCATCTTCATCTTTTGCTGAGGCTATCAGATGCAATTCATCGGAAAACCACTGGCGTAGCTGCAACGGCTCCGGCTTGGGAACCATTACGGTCAACTGAACAATCTTCTCGAGATATGACTGACCATTTTTTACGCCAGCCGCCTTCTCGATACTGTGCGCCAGGATACCGCTGTCGTAGCAAAGCAAATAGATCACGTTGGGGAGATCGACGACCGATCTAACCAACCGCAACACTTCCAGGCCTTCTCCAGGCTCAAGCCGATCTACATCGTCGATCGTGACGATGAACCGGTGCCCGAGATCGCGGAGCGATCCAACCAGATTGTCCTTTAGTTCAGAAAGCTGTGGGACTGGTCTTTGACCCGTTGCCTCGCCGAGCGTCTTTATTCCTGCTCCAGCCATTTCGACTAGACCTATGCCCGAGGCCTTTCCCGCAAACTCGATCGCGGCTCCGGCCTTACTCAGCCCAGCCACAAAGCTTCTCAACGCTTCTCCGGCCTCTTTAGCTTTGGAAACTGATATCCGAGTTGCATCACCCGCCTTTAACGCAACTTGGTCCAGTTGCTGTGAGAACTCGCCAAAGAGGCTCGTGATCAATGCGTCACGATTGCCGATAAGCCATGGTCGAAAATTGATAACACTCGGCCTTTGATCATCGGGGAGTTTCCCTAGCTCATCCCCAATTAGAAACAAAAGGCTCGATTTTCCTGAGCCCCAAGTCCCCTCAACCCCGATCACCAAACCATCTTCGGACGCGCGATCCACGAGCGAAGCAGCGATCCGCTTAGCCACCTCACGAAACCCAAGCTTGTCCTCATCACCAGAGTTGAGTGCCCGGTCCCCCTTTACTGAATAATTTTCATTCCCTGCCATTCAGCATTGACCACTCAGAAAAATTAGTCTGCCGCTGCCCCTATTCCCACTCGATCGTCCCCGGCGGCTTGCTCGTCACGTCGTACACCACCCTGTTCACGCCCTTCACCTCGTTGATGATGCGCGTCGCGGTCTCGGCCAGGAATTTCATGTCGAACTGGTAGAAGTCGGCGGTCATGCCGTCGGTGGAGGTAACGGCGCGGAGGCCCACCACGTAATCGTAGGTGCGGCCGTCGCCCATCACGCCCACCGTCTTCACCGGCAGCAGCACGGCAAAGGCCTGCCAGATGTCGTCGTAGAGGCCGTGCTTCCTGATCTGGTCGATATAGACCGCATCGGCCTTGCGCAGGATGTCGAGTTTTTCCCTGGTGATGTCGCCGGGGCAGCGGATGGCGAGGCCCGGGCCGGGGAACGGGTGGCGGCCGACGAAGATTTCGGGCAGGCCGAGCTCGCGGCCGAGCGCGCGCACCTCGTCCTTGAACAGCTCGCGTAGCGGTTCGACGAGCTTCATGTTCATGCGCTCGGGCAGGCCGCCGACATTGTGATGCGACTTGATGGTCACCGACGGGCCGCCGGTGAAGGAGACGCTCTCGATCACGTCGGGGTAGAGCGTGCCCTGCGCCAAAAATTCGGCGCCGCCGATCTTTTTTGCTTCCGCGTCGAACACGTCGATGAAGAGGCGGCCGATGGTCTTGCGCTTTTTCTCGGGGTCCGTGACGCCTTCGAGCTCGCCCAAAAACTGCTTTGACGCGTCGACGTGGACCAGCGGGATGTTGTAGTGGCCGCGGAACAGGTCGACGACGGTTTTGGCTTCATCGAGCCGCAGCAGGCCGTGGTCGACGAACACGCAGGTGAGCTGGTCGCCGATCGCCTCGTGGATCAGCACCGCCGCAACCGCGGAGTCGACGCCGCCGGAGAGGCCGCAGATCACCCGGCCCCGCCCCACCTGCTTGCGGATCTTCTCGATCGCCTCCTCGCGGAAGGCGCGCATGGTCCAGTCGCCATGAAGTCCCGCCACCTTGCGCACGAAATTGCGCAACAGCTTGGCGCCGTCGGGCGTATGCACCACTTCGGGGTGGAACATCAGGCCGTAATATTTCCGCTTCTCGTCCTGGATGACGGCGAACGGCGCATTCGGCGAGGTGCCGGCCACCACAAAGCCCGGCGGCATCCTGGTGATGCGGTCGCCATGGCTCATCCACACCTGGTATTTGCCACCCTTGTCCCAGGTGGCATCGAACAGCTGGCTCGTGCCCTTCACCTCGACATCGGCGCGGCCGAATTCGCGGTGATGCCCGCCCTCGACCTCACCGCCGAGCTGGGCGGCCATGGTCATCTGGCCGTAGCAGATGCCGAGCACGGGAACGCCGGAATCGAAGATCGCCTGCGGCGCGCGCGGCGAGCCTTCCTCGTGCACGGATTCCGGTCCGCCGGAGAGGATCACCGCTTTCGGCTTCATGTCGCGGAAGGCGGCTTCCGCCTTCTGGAACGGCACGATCTCGGAATAGACGCCCTCCTCGCGCACCCGGCGCGCGATCAGCTGCGTCACCTGACTGCCGAAATCGACGATCAGAATCTTTTCATGCGCCGAGGCCGCTGGCGGCGTCGGTTGCTGGGCTTTCTGTGGGGCTGTCATGGCAAGCAGATACGCGACCGCGGCGGCGGTCGCAACAACGGCATCCGGGCAGCCCACATGCTTTCGCAGGCATGATTCCGGCGCGGGCCAGCCCTTCGCCTTCTCCCGATGGACATTCCATATAGGTCAGCAATACTGACATATATAATATCAGGAGGAACCCATGGCCCAGCCGCATCACGACCCGTCATTCTGCGCCGCCCTCGGCCGGCAATGGATCGACGCCTGGAACTCGCACGACCTCGAGCGCATCCTCGCCCTCTATGCCGACGAGGCCGAGATGACCTCGGACAAGATTCCGCTGCTCGGCTTCGACCCGTCAGGCACCGTGCGCGGCAAGGAGGCCTTGCGCGCCTACTGGCGCAAGGGGCTGGACCTGCTGCCGAACCTGCATTTCGCCCTGATCGACGTCTATGTCAGCCCCGACAGCGTGGTCGTGTTCTACGAGAACGAACGCGGCGCCAGGATCTGCGAGTATCTGCGGCTGAATGCCGACGGCAAGATCAAGCAAGGCTCGGCGAACCATCCGGTGCATTGAGGGCTGTCGTCCCTGCGAACGCAGGGACCCATACGCCGCGGCGGAAATTGTTGGGCACGATGTCGGCCGGCTTTGCCTCAACAACCACTTCCTGTGGTTATGGGTCCCTGCGTTCGCAGGGACGACAGTTGGGCTTACCCTTTCCGCAGCACCGACACGAAAAACCCGTCCGTCCCCGTCCGCCGCGGCGTCAGCAGCCAGCCTTCGTCCGAGCGGAGTGCGGCCGCGGCGAAATCCTCCGCCCTGTCCCACAGCACGCTCGCCGTCTCCTCCGGGGCGACGACCGAAAACTCCGGATGCCGCGCGATGAACGCCCTCACCTGCTCGTTGTTCTCCGCAGGGAGCACCGAGCACGTGACGTAGGCGATCCGCCCGCCCGGCTTGACCATGGCGGCGGCGCGATCGAGCACCTCGGCCTGGTCCTTCAGCCGCAACTCCAGCGCGCCCGGCCGCATCCGCCATTTGGCGTCGGGATTGCGCCGCCACGTTCCCGTGCCGCTGCAGGGCGCGTCGATCAGCACGAGGTCGGCCGACGCCTTGATGTCGGCGAGCGGCTCGGCCTCGCCCTTCGGCGCGCGCACCTCGCAATTATGCACGCCGGCGCGCGACAGCCGCTCGTGGATCGGCGCGAGCTGGCGCTTGTCGCGGTCGGTCGCGATCAGCCGGCCTTTGCCGCCCATCATGGCGGCGAGCGCCAGCGCCTTGCCGCCGGCGCCGGCGCAGAGGTCGATCACCTGCTCGCCGGGTTTTGCCGCGGAGAACAACGCGGCCAGCTGCGAGCCCTCGTCCTGCACCTCGACCGCGCCCTTGACGAAATCCTCCTCGGAATGGATGCCGGGATTCTTCGCATCGGCGGAAAGCTCGATGCGAAGCCCGATCGGCGACCACGGCGTGACCTTCGCGCCGAGGTGCTTCAGCGAGCCCAAAACCTTCTCGCGCCTGGCCTTCAGCGTGTTGACGCGAAGATCGAGCGGCGCGCGGCTTGCCATCGCGGTTGCCTCGGCGACGCGATCCTCGCCGAAGGCGGCGGCGAGCTGCGCATCCAGCCATTCCGGATAATCGCCCGCGACATGCGCCGGTGCGCCTGCGAGGGAAGCGGAAGCCAGCGCGGTGCGCTCGGCTTCGTCGAGCGGCTCGGGCGCGAAACGGCCGCCGTCGCACAGCGCCGCGATGGCGTCGGCATCCATGCCGCGTTCGAGCCTGAGCATGCCGAGGAGCCGCGCCCGCGGCGTCTCGCTGCCCATCAGATGCGCGCTCGACGCCCTTCGCCGCAGCACGTCCCATACGAGGCCTGCGATCGCCGCGCGGTCGCCGGAGCCGGCAAAGCGGTGCGCGGTGCCCCACTCCTTCAGCGCCTGCGCCGCCGGAACGCGCTGCGCCTCGATGGCGGCGATGATGTCGATGGCGGCCGACAGCCGGGCGGCGGGAGTCATGAATGCTCTTTCGGTTGGCGGTCAGGCCAGGAGAATCTTCAGCGCGAAATAGACCCACATCGCGATCACCACAAGCACACCCGCAAACCACGCCAGCGAGCGCGTGCGCACGTCGTTGGAGGTGACGAAAATGCCGGCATGGGCAAAGCGCGTCACCACGAACACCCAGGACAGCATCACGATGACGAGATCGGCGCGGCGCAGCGGCAGCGCGATCGCGATCAGGACGTAGAACAGGACGGGGATCTCGAACTGGTTGGAAAAGCAGTTGCCGACCTGCGCGATTTTCGGCGGCCAGTTCGGCTGGCGCAGCGCGATGTCCTTCAGTTTGGTCTCGCCGCTGGTCACCGAGCCCGTGCGCGCGCCGATCATCCACAGCAACAGAGCGAATGTGAGCCCGACCTGGACGAAGACCGGCAGCAGGACCATCTGGACCGTCATGGCAAACCCCTCCTCTGGCGTCACCGTTCCGACGCGTTACACTGCTACGGTTTCATTTGGAAGGAATATTGCCGGGGACTATCGAAGGAATACTGCAATGACCGAATTTCGCCTGACCCAGATTTCCGACACCCACCTTTCGCGCGCTGCCCGCTTTGCCAGCCTGACCGAGAATTTTCACCGCGTCAGCGAGCACATCGACGCGGCGCGACCCGATCTCGTCGTCAACAGCGGCGATGTGTCGTGGGACGGCCCGAGCAGCCGCGACGACCTTGCTTACGCGAAGGACCTGCACGCGGCGCTGCCGGTGGCCTGCCGGTACCTGCCCGGCAATCACGACATCGGCGACAACCCGACCGCGGTCGGCGTCGCGCCATCACATCCGGCCAACGAGGAGGACCTCGCGGCATTCAACGCCGTATTCGCCGAGGACCGCTGGCAGTTCGAAGCCGCCGGATGGCGCTTCATCGGGCTGAATTCGCTGGTGATGAACACCGGGCTTGCGAGCGAGATCGAACAGGAAGACTGGCTGAAGTCACAATTGTCTGGCGCGAACGGCAAGCCGATCGCGATGTTCCTGCACAAGCCGCTATTCCTGCAGACGCCCGAGGATCCGGAGACGCCGGGTACCGCCATCCGCTACGTGCCACAGCCTGTGCGCGCGCAGCTGGTGGAAATGATGGGCTCGCACGACGTCCGCCTGGTCGCCAGCGGCCACGTGCATCAGCGCCGCGACTTCACCTGGGGCCGCACGCGCCATGTCTGGGCGCCATCCGTCGGTTTCATCATCCCGGACCGGATGCAGGACGTGATCGGGGTCAAGGAAACCGGGCTCGTGGAGTATCGCTTCCGCCCCGACAGTTTCGAGGTGCGATACGTCCGCGCGCCCGGTCAGGTCACCGTCAACATGGACGACCTGATCCCGCCGAGGGGCTGAACGCTACGCCTTGTCGGGCCCGACGCGCACCAGCTGCTTGCCGAAATTGGCGCCCTTCAGCAGCCCCATGAAAGCACCCGGCGCGCTGTCGAGGCCGTCGGTGACGAACTCCCGGTGCTTCAGCTTGCCCTCGCGGAACCAACCCGACATGTCGCGCAGGAAGTCGCCGTGGCGCGCGGCGAAGTCGGACACGATGAAGCCACGGATGGTGAGCCGCTTGACCAGCACTGCCCGCATCAGCGCACCCGCCCATTTCGGGCTGGTCTCGCCGAAATTGTTGTATTCCGAGATCAGGCCGCAGACGGGGATGCGCGCGAACGCGTTGAGCAGCGGGAACACCGCCTCGAACACCTTGCCGCCGACATTCTCGAAATACACGTCGATGCCCTTGGGGCATGCTGCCTTCAGTTTCGCCGCGAGATCGGGATCGCGGTGGTCGAGGCAGTCGTCGAAGCCGAGCTCGTTCCTGACGTAGTTGCACTTGTCCTTGCCGCCGGCGATCCCGATCGCCCGCGCACCCTTGATCCTGGCGATCTGGCCGACCGCCGAGCCGACCGCACCGGAGGCGGCGGCCACGACCACGGTCTCGCCAGCCTGCGGCTTGCCGATGTCGAGCAGGCCCGTATAGGCGGTCATGCCGGGCATGCCGAGCACGCCGACGGCAGTGGAAATCGGCGCGATCTTCGGATCGATTTTTGCGAGCCCCTGCCCGTTGGAGATCGCGTGCGTCTGCCAGCCCGCGCGCGACAGCACGATGTCGCCCTTGGCAAAGGCCGGATTGTTCGACGCAGCGACCTCGCTGACCGTGCCGCCTTCCATCACGCCGTCGATCGGCACCGGCTGCGCGTAGGACGGCCCCTCGCTCATCCGCCCGCGCATATAGGGATCGAGCGACAGCCAGATCGTGCGCAGCAGCACCTCGCCCGCGCCCGGCGTCGGGACGGCATATTCCTCGATGCGGAAGTCGGACGCCTTCGGCTCGCCGACGGGACGGGACGCCAGCACGACGCGCTTGCCCTGGGACATGGTTGTTTCCTCATTGTTGTTTTTCGTCATTGCGAGCGAAGCGAAGCAATCCAGCTCTGTCAACTGGATTGCTTCCGCCTTCCGCTCTCCGAGCTTCGGCGGACTCCCAGCCCGGCGTAGCTTGCGCAGCAAGCGTAGACGGGTCGTCGCTATCGCTCCTCGCAATGACGGTATTCGAGGCCGCGCGGTCGCGGTCGGCTTACACCCCGCCCGGATAGTTCGGGGATTCCCGCGTGATGGTGACGTCGTGGACGTGGCTCTCGCGCAGGCCCGCGCCGGTGATGCGCACGAACTGCGCCTTGTCGTGGAATTCGGCGAGATCGCGCGCGCCGACATAGCCCATCGCCGCACGAAGTCCGCCGGCGAGCTGGTGCATGACGTTACCGACCGGGCCCTTGTAGGGCACCTGGCCCTCGATGCCCTCGGGCACCAGCTTCAGCGTGTCCTTGATGTCCTGCTGGAAATAGCGGTCGGCCGAGCCGCGCGCCATCGCGCCGACCGAGCCCATGCCGCGATAGGCCTTGTAGGAGCGGCCCTGCCACAGGAACACCTCGCCCGGCGTCTCGTCGGTGCCGGCCAGCAGCGAGCCGACCATGGCGACATCTGCGCCGGCGGCGAGCGCCTTGGCCAGGTCGCCGGAATATTTGATGCCACCGTCGGCGATCACGGGCACGCCGGCCTTTTTCGCCGCTTCCACCGCGTCCATGATGGCGGTGAGCTGCGGCACGCCGACACCGGCGACGATGCGGGTGGTGCAGATCGAGCCCGGGCCGATGCCGACCTTGATCGAGTCCGCGCCCGCGTCGATCAGCGCCTGCGCGCCCTCTTTGGTCGCGATGTTGCCGGCAATCACCTGCACGGCGTTGGAGAGCCGCTTGATGCGGTTGACCGCTTCCAGCACCCGCGCGGAATGGCCGTGCGCGGTATCCACCACCACGAGGTCGACGCCGGCGTCGATCAGCCGCTCGGTACGGTCGAAGCCGCCCTCGCCGACGGTGGTGGCCGCGGCGACGCGAAGCCGTCCCTGCGCGTCCTTGCAGGCGAGCGGATGGGCGACCGCCTTCTCCATGTCCTTGACGGTGATCAGGCCGACGCAGCGATATTGGTCGTCCACGACAAGCAGTTTTTCGATGCGATGCTTGTGCAGCATACGCTTCGCCTCGTCCTGGCTGACGCCCTCGCGCACGGTGACGAGATTTTCATGCGTCATCAGCTCGGAAACTCTTTGCCTTGGATCGGTGGCAAAGCGCACGTCGCGGTTGGTCAGGACGCCGACCAGCTTGCCGGCCTTCTGGCCGCTGACGCCACCGGTCACCACCGGAATGCCGGAAATGCCGTGGTCCTTCATCAGCGCAAGCGCGTCGGCGAGCGTCGCATCGGGGGCGATGGTGAGCGGGTTGACCACCATGCCGGATTCGAACTTCTTCACCTGCCGCACCTGCGCCGCCTGCCCCTCGGCGTCGAAGTTGCGGTGGATCACGCCGACGCCGCCGGCCTGTGCCATGGCGATCGCCATGCGGGCTTCGGTCACGGTGTCCATGGCGGAAGCCATGATCGGGATGTTCAGGGGAATGGCGCGGGTGACGTGGGAGCGGATGTCGACTTCGGAAGGCAGGACGTCGGAAAGCCCGGGCTTGAGCAGGACGTCGTCGAACGTGAAGGCTTCGCGGATCGCGTGATTGCCGCTCAGACTGGAACCTGGGGGCGTGGCCATTGCCAACTCCTTTCGGCGGCGCGGCGCCGCGAAACATCTTGGGATGAACGTCGCCCTCGGCTGCACCTGTCGGCACGGCCCTCGAATCGAAGCTCATCGGTGGGGTTGACGCTGGTCCCTAGCATGGCCGTCAGCCGAATCAAAGCGTTTGGCTGCCATGCACAGGTTTTTGTGACCTGCCGGGCGCCGCCAGAGCCTGTCCCTGTCGGGCCGAAGCGGTCCGGGCGGCGCACACGTCACGCAGGATTTAGGCATGCCACGCCCTTCCGCAATGGCCTCTGTGACGGCAGGATGATACAGCCCGGGTTGACCCGCCGCCCTCCTGCCTCACTTCCTGATGGACAAGCAGCGCCTCATCCCGCTCATCGTCGCCACCGCCCTGTTCATGGAAAACATGGACTCGACTGTCATCGCGACCTCGCTGCCCGCGATCGCAGCCGATATCGGCACCAGCCCGCTCACGCTGAAGCTCGCCATCACCTCCTATCTGCTGTCGCTCGCGGTATTCATTCCGGCAAGCGGCTGGACCGCCGACCGCTTCGGCGCCCGGCTGGTGTTTGCGGTCGCGGTCGGCGTCTTCATGATCGGCTCGATCGGCTGCGCCTTGTCGCAATCGGTCACGCATTTCGTGATCGCGCGCATCCTGCAGGGCCTCGGCGGCGCCATGATGACGCCGGTGGGACGGCTGGTGTTGCTGCGCTCGGTCGACAAGAGCGCGCTGGTCAGCGCCATGGCCTGGGTGACGATCCCTGCGTTGATTGGCCCGGTGATCGGCCCACCGCTCGGCGGCTTCATCACCACCTATTTCTCCTGGCACTGGATCTTCCTGATCAACATCCCGATCGGGCTGCTCGGGATATTCCTCGCCCTGAAATACATCGACCCGATCAAGAGCGAAGATCCGGAGCCGTTCGATCTCTACGGCCTCATGCTCGCCGGCATCGGGCTGGCCGGCATCGCCTTCGGCCTCTCGGTCGCCGGCCTCAATCTGCTGCCATGGACGGTGGTGGCGGCGCTGGTCGGCGTCGGATCGATTTCGATGACGCTCTATGTCATCCACGCGCGGCGCACCGGCTCGCCGGTGCTCGATTTCTCGATGCTTCGGCTGCCGACGCTGCGCGCGGCGATCATCGGCGGCTTCATGTTTCGCCTCGGCATCGGCGCACTGCCCTTCCTGCTGCCGCTGCTGATGCAGGTCGGCTTCGGGCTGTCGCCGTTCCAGTCCGGCCTCGTGACCTTTGCCTCCGCCGTCGGCGCGATGGGGATGAAGACGCTGGCCGCGCGGATCATCCGCGCCTTCGGTTTCCGCAACATGATGACGGCGAATGCGCTGATCTCTACGATCTTCCTTGCCGCCTGCGCGCTGTTCACCATCCACACGCCGTTACTCCTGATCATGATCATCCTGGTGGTCGGCGGCTTCTTCCGCTCGCTGGAATTCACCGCGATCAACACCGTCGCCTATGCCGAGGTAGAACCGGGTCAAATGAGCCGCGCCACCACGCTGGTCAGCGTCAACCAGCAACTGGCGATTTCCGCGGGTGTCGCCGTCGGCGCGTTCTGTGTGGAATCGACGATGTGGTGGCGTCACGCCACCGAGCTCGACGCCACCATGTTTGCGCCGGCCTTTGTCGTGGTTTCGGTCATCTCGGCGGCCTCAGCCTGGTTCTTCTGGCAGATGCCCGCCGACGCCGGCCACGAAATCTCCGGCCGCAAGGCGATCGAGGTTTCCAGCCGCAAGGGCGAAGCGAGTGCGAAGGCGAGCGCCGCCGTCAAGGCCGCCACCGAGGAGACGCAAGACGCGCGGGATCAGCGGCTCGGCTGACCCCGGGATCAGCGGCTCGGCTGACCCCGGGATCAGCGGCCGGACTGACCGCGGAAGCCCATTGCCAGCACGTAGCGCTCGGAAGAGTCCTGCCGGCTCGACGCCGGCTTGACATGGCGCACGCTGGCAAAATCGCGCTTCAGCTGCGCCAGCAGCTCCGCCTCCGCCCCGCTCTGGAACACCTTGGCCAGGAACGTCCCGCCGGGATTGAGCACCTCGCTGGCAAACAACGCCGCCGCCTCGACGAGGCCAATGATGCGCAATTGATCGGTCTTGCGGTGTCCGGTGGTGTTGGCGGCCATGTCCGACATCACGACATCGGCGCGGCCTCCCATCATCGCCAGCAGTTTTTCGGGCGCATCGGCATCGAGGAAGTCGAGCTGGGCAAAGGTCACACCGGGGATCTCGCCCATCTCGAGCAGGTCGATCGCGATCACCTTGCCCTTTTCCGGCGCGCCGACGCGCTTCGCGGCGATCTGGCTCCAGCCGCCGGGCGCGGCACCAAGATCGACCACGGTGAGGCCGGGCTTGAGGAAGCGATACTTGTCGTCGATCTCGATCAGCTTGAAGGCCGCGCGCGAGCGGTATCCCTCGCGCTTTGCCTTGGCGACATAGGGATCGTTGAGCTGGCGCTCCAGCCAGAGTTTGGAGGACAGCTTTCGCTTGCCGCCGGTCTTGACCTGGACGTGCAGCCGCCCGGTGGTGTCTTTCGCCATATCGATTCTGCTTGCTCGAACGAGGCGCTTCTAGCACGCCTTCAGCACGCCGTCCTCGCGCATCATCTCGACCAGCATGCCCTCGCGCAGGCCGCGGTCGGCGACGCGCAGGCGCGGCATCGGGAAGGCGTTGCGGATGGCGTCCAGGATGGCGCAGCCCGCCAGCACCAGATCGGCGCGCTCGACGCTGATGCAGTTGTTGGCGACGCGCTGCTCGTAGTTCATGCCGAGAAGCCTGGCGACGGTAGCGGAGATATCCGCATCGCTCATCCAGACGCCGTCGATGCGGCGGCGGTCGTAGCGTTGCAGGTTGAGGTGTACGCCGGCGAGCGTCGTGACGGTACCGGAGGTGCCGAGCATGTGCATGTCGCGCAACTCCCGGCCGTGCTCGGCCGCAAACGGCGCCACATACTGCGCCACCTCCTCCACCATCCGCGCATAGGATTGCGGCGTGACATCGCGCCCGCCGAAATGCTCGGCAATCGACACCACGCCGAGCGGGATCGACATCCAGCCCTTGATCGCAGGCGCCGTGCCCGGCGCGTCGGGGTCGCGCTCGATCCGCACCAATTCCGTGGAACCGCCGCCGATGTCGAACAGGATGGCGCCGCGGCCTCCTGGATCGAGCAGCGGAGAGCAGCCGATCACGGCGAGCGTCGCCTCGGTCTCGCGGTCGATCACCTCCAGCCTGATGCCGGTCTCGGCGGCGACGCGCTGGCGGAAATGGTCGGCATTCTCGGCGGCGCGGCAGGCCTCCGTCGCGATCAACCGCAGCCGGCGCGCCCTGCGATACCTGATCTTGTCGCTGCAGATCGACAGCGCTGCAATGGCCCGTTCCATCGCCGCGTCGCTGATCGCTCCGGTCGAGGAAATGCCTTCGCCGAGGCGAATGATGCGCGAGAAGGAATCGACCACACGGAACCCGTCGCCCGTGGGACAGGCGATCAGCAGCCGGCAATTGTTGGTGCCGAGGTCGAGCGCCGCATAGACGGCGCTGTCTGCCGCCGCCGCAGCCGACCCGGCCGCGCCCCCGCGCGGCGAATGGCCGTCGCGAAGCCGTATTTGGTCGTCCATCAAATGTCTTTCCGCAGGCCCATCCGGGCCGTCATGGAATTACCGTTCGGAGAAACCTTAGCAGCGCCGATTTCTGGTGCAATCCATCACTGCGACCATGTCCATTCGTGCGTTGTCGTCCCGCTGCGGGTGCGTTATCTGGTTGAAAAGCCGCGGAACCCGCCAAAACCACGCCATTTCAGGTCATTTTCAATGCAAGATCAGCCGTCGAAGTCGTCCATCGAGAACGCTATCGCACTGCAAAAATACGGCGTCGGCCAGCCGGTCCGCCGCAAGGAGGACGACACGCTGGTTCGCGGCAAAGGCAAGTACACCGACGACTTCAGCCTGCCCGGCCAGGCCTATGCCTGGATCGTCCGCTCCAGCCATGCTCACGGCATCATCAAGGGCATCGACACAACGGCTGCAAAGGCAATGCCGGGCGTATTGGGGGTGTGGACCGGTGCAGACCTCGCCGCCGCCAGCTACAACCCGTTCACCTGCGGCCTGCCGCTGAAAAGCCGAGACGGCACACCCCTGCTGCAGACCAACCGCCCGGCGCTCGCCACCGACAAGGTCCGCTTTGTCGGCGATCCCGTCGCGGTCGTGGTGGCGGAAACCCTGGCACAGGCGCGCGATGCCGGCGAAGCCGTCGAGATCGACATCGAGCCGCTGTCCGCGGTCACCAACCCCGCGGAAGCCGCCAAGCCCGGCGCGCCGCAGCTCTACGACCACATCCCGAACAACGTCGCGCTCGACTATCACTATGGCGATGCCGCGAAGATCGAGGCGGCCTTTGCTGCTGCCGCGCATGTGACGAAACTCGACATCGTCAACACCCGCGTGGCCGTGGTGTCGATGGAGCCGCGCACAGCGCTCGCGCACTATGACAAGAAGTCCGAGCGCTATACGCTGCAGGTGCCGACGCAAGGCGTTTCCGGCAACAAGGTGACGCTGGCGAAGATCCTGAACACGACCAACGACAAGGTGCGGATCCTCACGGCGAATGTCGGTGGCTCCTTCGGGATGAAGAACGTCAGCTATCCCGAATATGTCTGCATCCTGCATGCGGCGAAGACGCTCGGCCGTCCCGTGAAATGGACCGACGAACGCTCGACCAGCTTCCTCTCCGACAGCCACGGCCGTGCGCAGCTGATCCACGCCGAACTCGCGCTCGATGCCGAAGGGCATTTCCTCGCCGTGCGCCTCTCCGGCTACGGCAATCTCGGCGCCTATATCACCGGCGTCGCGCCCGGCCCGCTTTCGCTCAACACCGGCAAGAATCTCGCCAGCGTCTATCGCACGCCGCTGCTCGGCGTCGACATCAAGACGGTGCTGACCAACACCACGCTGATGGGCGCCTATCGTGGCGCCGGCCGGCCCGAGGCCAACTACTACATGGAACGCCTGATCGACCGCGCTGCGGACGAGATGGGCATCAACCGCCTCACCTTGCGCAAGCGCAATTTCATCAAGCCGGCGCAGCTGCCGTTCCCTGCGGCCTCGGGTGTCACTTATGACAGCGGCGATTTCCAGGGCGTGTTCAGCAAGGCGCTGGAGATTTCCGACCACGCCAATTTTGCCAGGCGCAAGAAGGAAAGCAGGAAGCGCGGCAAGCTGCGCGGCATCGCCATCGGCTCCTATCTCGAAGTCACCGCGCCGCCGGCCGGCGAACTCGGCAAGATCACCTTCGAGCCCGACGGGTCGGTGAAGCTCACCACCGGCACGCTCGATTACGGCCAGGGCCATGCCACGCCGTTCGCGCAGGTGCTTTCGGCGCAGCTCGGCGTGCCCTTCGAGAAGATCACGCTGGAGCAGAACGACAGCGATCTCGTGCGCTTCGGCAACGGCACCGGCGGCTCGCGCTCGATCACGGCCACAGGCCAGGCGATCGTCGAAGCGTCCGCGCTCGTGGTCGAGAAGGGCAAGAAGGCCGCCGCCCAGGCGCTGGAGGCTTCCGAGGGCGACATCGAATTTGCCGGCGGTCGCTTCACCATCACCGGCACGGATCGCTCGATCGGCATCATGGAACTGGCGCAGCGTCTGCGCGAGGGCAAGGTGCCGGAGGGCACGCCCTCCTCGCTCGACGTCGATCATGCCACCAAGGAGATCGTCTCGACCTTCCCGAACGGCTGTCATGTCGCCGAGGTCGAGATCGACCCCGACACCGGCGTGGTCGAGATCGTGCGCTACAACGCGGTCAACGATTTCGGCACCGTGGTCAATCCGATGATCGTCGCGGGCCAACTGCACGGCGGCGTCGCGCAAGGCATTGGGCAAGCGCTGATGGAGGAAGTGAATTACGATTCCTCCGGTCAGCCCATCACCGGCTCGTTCATGGATTATGCCCTGCCGCGCGCGGAGGATATTCCGCTGATGGGGATTGCCGATCATCCCTCGCCGGCGAAAACCAATCCGCTGGGCACCAAGGGCTGCGGCGAGGCCGGCTGCGCCGGCAGCCTGTGCGTGATCGTCAACGCCGTGCTCGACGCGCTGTCCGAATACGGCATCACGGAGATCGACATGCCGCTGACCCCGGAGAAGGTCTGGCGCGCGATCCGCGATGCAGAGAAAGCGAAGGCGGCGTAACCCCTCGCCCTCTTTCACACCGCGACAGAAACGGAGCCGGCCCAGTGTCCGCCGCCATCATCGACGAGCTCCGCTCGGTCTTCGACACCACCACGGTGCTCACCGGCGCCGACATCGGCGCCCGCTATCACACGGACATGGCCGGCGTGCCCGTTGCCCCGCCGCTCGCGGTGATGCGCCCGCGCAGCACCGAGGACGTCTCGACATTCCTGCGGCTCTGCCATCTGGCCAAGGTGCCGGTGACGACCCAGGGCGGCATGACCGGCCTCGTTCGCGCCACCATGCCCCAGGCGGGCGAAATCGTGCTGTCGATGGAGCGAATGAACGCGATCGAGGAAGTCGACACCGGCGGCGGGGTCGTCATCACGCAAACCGGAGTGCCGCTGCAGCGGCTGCAGGAGCGCGTCGCCGAGGACGGCTTCATGTTTCCGCTCGATCTCGGCGCCCGCGGCAGCTGCACCATCGGCGGCAACATCTCGACCAATGCCGGCGGCAATCGCGTGATCCGCTACGGCATGACGCGCGACCTCGTGCTCGGGCTGGAAGCGGTGCTGGCCGACGGCACCATTCTCAAGGGCGTGCGGAAGTACATCAAAAACAACACCGGCATCGACCTGAAGCAGCTGTTCGTCGGCACCGAGGGCACGCTCGGCGTGGTCACGCGCGCGGCATTGCGGATTTTCCCGGCGCCGGCCGAGCAGCAGGTGGCGCTGTGCGCGCTCTCCAGCTTCGACAAGGTCCGCGCGCTACTGGCGCTGGCGCGCACGCGACTCGGCGGCGATCTGACCGCCTTCGAGGTGATGTGGAACGAATACTACCGTCTCACCACCGAACTCGTGAAGGGCGTGGCGGCGCCGCTGGCGACCAACCATCCGTTCTACGTGTTGCTGGAATCCTCGGGCAGCGACGCCGAGCGCATCCGCAACGACATGGAAGGTATGCTGGAGAAGGCGCTGGAGGACGACATCATCTTCGATGCGACGATCGCAAACTCGGGCGCCGCAGCGGCCGCGATCTGGAACATCCGCGATTCCTCCGTCGAGCTGGGCCGCGCGATCGGCCCCAACGGCGTCGGCTTCGACATCAGCCTCGCCATCGAGAAGATGGAGGCCTTTGCCGACCGGATCAAGCAGGAGGCGAAGCGGATCGACAAGGACGCCTATGCGATCGTGTTCGGCCACGCCGGCGACGGCAATCTGCACGTCAACGTCAAATATCCTGCGACCGTCGATCGCACCGAAGAGATATCAAAGCTCGTCTACGGCATCACCGGCGATTTCGCCGGCTCCATTTCGGCGGAGCACGGCATCGGCATGTTGAAACGGCCGTATCTGAAGCTCAGCCGCACCGAGGAGGAGATCGAGACCATGCGCACGCTCAAGCGCGCGCTGGACCCGCATCACATCCTAAATCCCGGGCGCATCTTCACGATCTAGTTCAGGCCGACGCCGCCTGCGGCTGGCGCAGCATCTTCAGCGCGCGCTCCAGCAACTCGAGCCGGTCCTGCCCCCAGAAGAATTCGCCCGACGGCAGAACGTAGCTGGGCGCACCGAACACATTGGCCGCGAGCGCTTCCTGGGTGTACTGCTCGTAAAGCTCGTCGAGTTCAGCATCCGAGGGTCCGGCTGCGCGTATCGCCGCGGCGTCGAGACCGGCGCGCGCAGCCGCCGCCGCGATGACGGCGGGATCGCCGAGCGGCTGGTCCAGCTCCCAGATCGCGCGCCCGCATTCCGTCGCCAGGCTGTGGGCGTCCTTGCCCTGCAGCTTGGCCGCGATGACCAGCCGCGTCGCTGCGAGGTCGTCGCTGGGCGAATTCTTCGGTTGCAGGATCAGCGGGATATCCCGCACCTCGCGCCAGCGCTTCAGCTCCATCAACCGATAGGCCCGCCGCTCCGGCGAGCGTTTCGGCAGCGGCAGCCCGCCGGTCTTCTCGAAGATCGGCCCGAACTTGGCCGGCTTGACGTTGACGGTGGCGCCGTTGCGCCTGGCAACCTCGGCCAGCAGCGCGCTGCCCATGTAGGTCCAGGGCGAGTTGAGCGAGATGTAGTAGTCGATGGTGACGGGCATTCTTCTGTTTCTTTCGTTGTGGAACGACCGGCTCGAGCGAGACAGCACTCACCCTTTCATGACGCAGTTTTCTTTCAGCGGTCCTTCGAGGATGATCATCAACCTTCCCGGCCCCCATTTCAGCAGCTCGTCTCGATTGCTGGTGTCGCCGAGTACCCGCTCGGCAATGTCCATGAGCGCGAGAAGCCGGGTCATCGCGCGGGTCTTGTTGGCGTCCGCGTATTCCAGCGGCGCCTCGCCGACTTTCTCGATCTCAACCTGAATCTCGTCGCCCGTCATGACCGGACTGGCCCTGCCGCGGGTTTCCACCCGTTTCAGCACTAGGGCCCGCTCTATGTTTTCAAGGTAGGTCTGCGTTGTTTCAACCGCGCTACGGCTGCGGTTAAGGACCAGGAACTGCTTGACCACCGGATCGTCGGCTAGGCGCTGCAACTCGTCGGTGGCGCCGCGGCCCGCCTGCGCGGCGAATTGCGTCTCCGCTTTGGGCCCATTCCATGTGCTTGCCGCAAGCTGTCTCATGTGATCGCCGACGGCCAACAGCATCGACCGCGCGAGCTTTTGGTAAGAGGCAAGATCGAGCGATTTGCTCGCCCGACACGCCGGATCGGCAGTGTCGAACCAGACCTTCGCAAGCTTGTCGGCCAATTTTGCCGACAGCGGCGCCTGGATCGCTTCAGACGGCGGCGGCGCTGTGAACAGCTTCATGAATGCTGGCGGCGGCATCGGTGTCGTTTGCGCTGAAGCAGGTGCGACGCTGAGGACAATGATGCCAGCCAGCTGTGAGGCTCTTGGAAAGTACGCCCACATGTCCCGCCCCCAGTTCCGCGCCAGCGCGCGGATTTACGCCGCCGCCTGCTCCCGCGGCTGATAGATCGCGATATGCCAGCAATGCGCAATCGGCGTCGTGCCGTTGGCGACGGCCAGCGCATCGACCTCGACAAAACGGTGGCCCTTCTTGTCGTAGTTGGCGGTGACCTTGGCGCGCGCGGTGATCTCATCGCCGGATTTCGCTGCCGACAGGAGCTGCATCCTGCTGCCGACATGAATCCACGGCCCCAGGATCGCATTGTCTACCAGCACGCGGTTCATCACGCGCTGGATCAGGCCGGGATGGCCGAGACCCTCGCGGGCGAAGATCGGGTCGGTCTCCCTGATATCGGCGAGGTATTCGCTCGCGGCGTCGCCGGCCCAGCGGCGCGGCGTGGTGCCGAGCCATTTTCCCATTTCATAGGACGAGGCACTGACCGGCTTGCGCTCGGCGACGGCCGGCACCTCGCGATAGTCGGCAATCGAGACCGATGGCACTGTTGCCGGCAACGAGGCGCTGCCAGTGGCGCAGAGATCGCCGCGGCTCCTCACCTCGATGGCGAGTACGCCGTTGTTCTCCTCCGCCGTCACTTCGGCCGTTTCGCCGTCATAGACCGGCTTGGTGAAGCGCGCGTCGATCAGCCCGCGCTCCAGGAAAGCCCGGCCCCATTTCACCACCGGCATGTGCATCATGTAGGCCATGACGTCGACGCCCGGCACGAGCCCGCCGCTGAAGCCGTAGCGCTTGGCCACGGTATCGTCGTGCATCTTGTTTTCGGATTGCTTGGCGGTGTTGTAGGCCTGAAGGCGCCAGGTTTCGAGCCGGCCGGACATCGTGCGTTTCCCTTGTTCTTGGCTGTTTTTCTGGCCGCCATGCTACGCAAACGAGGGGCCGGTGCAAGCATGTTCCACGGCAGGGTTTTGCTCGCAATTCCGCAACCGATGGGCTACCACGCGGCGGCAATGACCGAGACCTCCCCCCGCATCTATGTCGACGCCGATGCCTGCCCGGTGAAGGACGAGACTTACCGCGTCGCGGTCCGGCTCGGCGTGCCCGTCAGCATCGTTGCGGGAAAGTTCATCCGCGTCCCGCAGGATCCGCTGATCGAGCGGATCGCGGCGGGGGACGGCATGGATGCCGCCGACAACTGGATCGCAGAGCGCGCGGGCCCGGGTGACATCGTCGTCACATCGGACATCCCGCTGGCGAGCCGCTGCGTGAAGGCCGGCGCCGAGGTGATTGCGCCAAATGGCAAGCCGTTCACGGAAGAGTCCATCGGCATGGCGCTCGCGGTGCGTAATCTGATGACGGACGTGCGCTCGTCCGGCGAAATCACCGGCGGACCGAAGCCGCCCGGCCCGCGCGACCGCTCGAACTTCCTCGCCACGCTCGACCAGACCATCCGGCGCATCCAGCGCCGTTCGGCCAGGCAAGCCGCTTCGGGGCAGAGCTGATGGCGCCGCCCCTCATCCAGCTCAAGGACATCAGGCTGACCTTCGGCGGCACGCCGCTGCTCAGCGGCGTCGAGCTCAACGTGTCCGCCGGCGAGCGGGTCTGCCTGATCGGCCGCAACGGCTCCGGCAAGTCGACGCTGCTCAAGATCGCGGCCGGTCTCGTCGAGCCCGACGGCGGCAGCCGCTTCGTGCAGCCCGGCGCCACCATCCGCTATCTGCCGCAGGAGCCGGATTTCGGCGAGCACAAAACCACGCTCGCCTATGTCGAATCCGGGCTCGGTCCCGGCGACGACCACTACCAGGCGCGCTATCTGATCGAGCAGCTCGGCCTTACCGGCGAGGAAGACCCCGCACATATCTCCGGCGGCGAGGCGCGCCGCGCGGCGCTCGCCCACGTGCTGGCGCCCTCACCCGACATCCTGCTGCTGGACGAGCCGACCAATCACCTCGATCTCCCCACCATCGAATGGCTGGAGGCCGAACTGGAAGGCCGCCGCTCGGCGCTGGTGCTGATCAGCCATGACCGCCGCTTCCTCACCGACCTGACACAAGCGACCGCCTGGCTCGACCGCGGCCAGATCCGGCAGATCGACCGCGGCTTTGCCGCCTTCGAGGCCTGGCGCGACGAGGTGCTGGCCGAGGAAGAGCGCGAACAGCACAAGCTCGACCGCAAGATCGTTAACGAGGAGCACTGGCTGCGTTACGGCGTCTCCGGCCGCCGCAAGCGCAACGTCAAGCGGCTCGGCAATCTGCATGCGCTGCGCGAGCAGCGCCGGACCCACAAGGGCGCGGCCGGCAATGCCAATCTCGTCGCGGCGGAAGCCGAAAAATCCGGGCGGCTGGTGATCGAGGCCAAGAACATCGGCAAGTCATGGGGCGAGCGCAACGTCGTCGACGGCTTTTCGATCCGCGTGCAGCGCGGCGACCGCGTCGGCATCGTCGGGCCGAATGGCGCCGGCAAGACGACGCTGGTCAATCTGCTCACCGGCGCGATCGCGCCGGACAGCGGCTCGATCCGCCTGGGCGCCAATATCGAAATGGCGACGCTGGACCAGCACCGCGAAAGCCTCGATCCCAAATCGACGCTGGCGGAAGCGCTGACCGGCGGCCGCGGCGACCATGTCATGGTTGGCGGCAAACCGAAGCACGTCATCGGCTACATGAAGGATTTCCTGTTCGCGGAGGTGCAGCGCGGCACGCCGCTGGAGGCGCTCTCCGGCGGCGAGCGCGGCCGGCTGATGCTGGCGCGCGCGCTGGCAAAGCCGTCGAACCTGCTGGTACTGGACGAGCCGACCAACGACCTCGATCTGGAAACCCTCGACGTGCTCGAGGAGATGCTCGGTGACTACCAAGGCACCGTCATCCTGATCAGCCATGACCGCGATTTCCTCGACCGCGTCGTGACGTCGGTGATCGTGCCCGAGGGTAATGGTCGCTGGATCGAATATGCCGGCGGCTATTCCGACATGCTGCTGCAGCGCGGTGCCGACCTGAAGCGGGAGCATGCCAAGGCTGCACCTGCGGCAGAGGAAAAGAAAGGGGTACGGCCAGCGGCCCCCTCATCCGCGCCGAAACGCCGGCTCAGCTTCAACGAAAAGCATGCGCTGGAAACGCTGCCCAAGACCATCGAAAGGCTGCAGGCCGAAATCGCAAGCCAGCAGCGCCTGCTTGACGACCCCGATCTCTACCGGAAAGATCGCAAGAAGTTCGACGAGGCTTCCGCCGCCATCGCCACCGCGCAGATAGAACTCGCTGCCGCGGAAGACCGATGGCTGGAACTGGAAGTCTTGCGGGAAGAGATAGAGCAGGCATAGGGATTTGCCGTCATTGCGAGGAGCGAAGCGACGAAGCAATCCAGCTTTGCTGCAACTCGAAACCTGGATTGCTTCGCTTCGCTCGCAATGACGGAAGAGATAACCGGAGCTTACGCAATGACCACGCCCCTCGCTTCGAAAATTGCCCGTGAATACGGCACGCCTTGCGCCGTCATCGACATGGACAAGGTCGAGCGCAACATCGCGCGCATCCAGGCGGCCTGCGACGCAGCCGGCCTCGCCAACCGTCCGCACATCAAGACGCACAAGAGCCCGATGCTGGCGCAGATGCAGATCGCCGCCGGCGCCAGCGGCATCACCTGCCAGAAAATCGGCGAGGCCGAGGTGATGGCGGATGCGGGGATCGACGACATCCTCATCAGCTACAATCTGCTCGGCGAAGAGAAGATGGCGCGGCTGGCGGCGCTGCAGGCCAAGGCCAGCATGACCGTCGCCGCCGACAATCCGGTCGTCGTCGCCGATCTCCCCAAGGCCGCCGCCGCATCAGGCCGCACGCTCAACGTCGTGGTGGAGTGCGATACCGGGCGCAAGCGCGCCGGCGTCGAAACGCCGGCGGAAGCGATTGCGCTGGCGCGTGAGATTGCGAACTCAAAGGGATTGAAGTTTTCCGGTTTCATGCTGTATCCGACCGAGACCGGCTGGGCGGAAGCGCAGAAATTCTACGACGAGGCGCTGGCCGGCGTCCGCGCCCACGGGCTCGACGCCAGCATGGTCTCGACCGGCGGTTCGCCGAACCTGAAGAACCTCGGCAAGCTCAAGGGCGCCACCGAACACCGCCCGGGCACCTATATCTACAACGACCGCATGCAGGTCGCGGCCGGCGTCGCCTCGTGGGACGATTGCGCACTCAACATCTATTCGACCGTGGTCAGCCGCGCCGCCCCTGAACGTGGCATCCTCGATGCCGGCTCGAAAACGCTGACCTCGGATCCCGGCGGCGGACTCGACGGCTTTGGCCTGATCCTCGAACATCCCGAAGCGCGGATCGCACGGTTTGCCGAGGAACACGGTTTCCTCGATCTCGCCCGCAGCAACACCCGTCCCAATGTCGGAGACGTCGTGCGCATCGTGCCCAATCACGTCTGCGTCGTCGTCAACATGATGGACGAGGTGGTGATGGTGCGCGGCGAGGAGATCATCGGCACGCTCCCCGTCGCGGCAAGAGGCAAGCTGCGGTAGGCAAGAAACCGTAGGATGGGTAGAGCGAAGCGAAACCCATCAGGCCTTGCGTAAGTGATTGATGGGTTTCGCTTCGCTCAACCCATCCTACAAATCCACCTCAACACGCCCTTCCCGGCTGCAACACCGGTCGCGAACGACGCCTGCAACAGGTAGCCGCCGGTCGGTGCTTCCCAGTCGAGCATCTCGCCCGCGGCGAACACGCCGGGCAAGCGCCTGATCATGTAGTCGGCATCGAGTTCCGCAAAGGCAATCCCGCCCGCAGAGGAAATCGCGCGAGCGATGGGCGCGACGCCGGTGAGCCGGATCGGCACCGCGTTGATGAACCGCGCCAGATCGGGCGGCGCCATCGACGCCAGAGACATGCCGGATGCTTTCGCAGCCTCCTGCAGCAGCCCGATCGCGACGGGCGAAAGGCCGGCCGCCTTGCGCAGGAAGTTCGACAGCGACTGCTTCCCCTTTGGCGCCGAGAGTTTCCTGGCCAAACCGTCCGCCACAAGATCGGGCCGCAGCGCGACCGTCAGCATCGCCTGCCCGTCGTGCAGAATTTCCTCGCGCAATTCGGCAGAGAGCGAATAGACCGCGCCGCCTTCGATGCCGGTGCGGGTAATGACCGCCTCGCCGCGCGCGCTGTGCGGCCCGATGCTCAGCGACACGCCCTTTAGAGGCTGGCCTTCAAAGCGATCGCGGAAGATGTCTGACCAAGCGACGATGAAGCCGGAGTTGGCGGGCTTCAGCGGTGAAACCGCGACGCCCTTCTCAGCAAGGATGCTCACCCATCCTCCGTCGGAACCGAGCCGCGGCCAGCTTGCGCCGCCGAGCGCCAGCACCGTTGCGGATGCTTCGACCGTGCCCAATCCCCCCAGAGTCTGAAATTGCAGGTGGCCTCGTTCGTCCCAACCGGCCCAGCGATGGCGGAAGGCGAACTTCACACCCTCGGCATCGAGCCGGCGCAGCCAGGCCCGCAACAGGGGCGATGCCTTGAACGCCTTCGGAAACACGCGCCCGCTCGAGCCGACGAGGGTCGGCTGTCCCAGCGCCTCGCTCCACGCGCGCAACGCATCGGGCGGAAACGCCTCGATGGCCGCCGCAAGCCGCGGCGTCGCCTCGCGGTAGCGCGCCAGAAACGCCGGCAACAGCTCGCTATGGGTGAGATTGAGCCCGCCGCGGCCCGCCATCAAAAACTTGCGGCCGGCGGAGGGCATGGCGTCATAGACCGTGACCTTGGCACCACCTCGCGCCAGCACCTCGGCCGCCATCAGGCCGGCGGGACCGGCGCCGATGACGGCGACGTCGCTCAGAGCTTTACCCCTGCGCGCTTGGCGGCATGGCCGACATATTTCTGCGTCTGCTCGAACGCACCTTCCAGCGCCTTCGCGGTCGACATGTCGGCGATCTCGCTGAAATGCGCGGCAATCGCATCCGGCGTCCACTCGGCCGACGGCAGGTTGATGCCTTCGGTCTCCACGATCCGGATCACCGCAAAGGAGCCGGCACCGGCGCCCATGATGGTGCGCGTCGGCGCGTCCTCGCTGAGCAGATATTCCACCGCCGGAGTGATCGCCTCGGGGCGCATCAGCTCCAGCGCCTGCGGCGGCAGCAGCTCTTCGGTCATGCGCGTCGCCGCAGTCGGCGAGATCGTGTTGACGCGGATGTTGTTCTTGCGGCCTTCGGCCGCCAGCACATTCATCAGGCCGACGATGCCGGCCTTGGCCGCCCCGTAGTTGGCCTGGCCGAAATTGCCGAACAGGCCCGATGACGAAGTGGTGAGCACGATGCGCCCGTAATTGCGCTCCCGCATGCCGTCCCACACCGCCTTGCAGCAATAGAAGGTGCCGACGAGATGCACGTCCAGCACCTTGGCGAAATCCTGCACCTCCATCTTGGCAAAGGACTTGTCGCGAAGGATTCCGGCGTTCGCCACCAGCAGATCGACGCTGCCCCATTCTTTGGTGGCGCGGTCCACCATCGCCTTGACCTGCGCAAAATTCGAGACGTCGGCGCCATCGGCCATCGCGGTGCCGCCCGCTTTCCGGATTTCCTCGACCACGGCTTCCGCCGGCGAGAGCGAAGCGCCGGTGCCGTCGCGGGCGCCGCCGAAATCGTTGACCACCACCCTGGCGCCGCGGCTGGCGAGCCCCAGCGCATGCGCCCGTCCAAGACCATTGCCCGCGCCGGTCACGATGGCGACGCGTCCGTCAAACCTGATAGTCATGATTGCATTTCCCGGGTTCTGCTTTCGTCATGCCCGGGCAAGAGCGCGAAGCGAGTCTTCGCGCAGATGACCCGGGCATCCACGCCTTTCCTGACCGCTGCATAGCAAGACGTGGATGGCCGGGACAAGCCCGGCCATGACGGCTTGGGGCGTCAGCCGAAATAGATCAGCCCCAGCCAATCGGCTACCAGCGCCGGCTTTTCCTCACCCTCGATCTCGACGGTGACGTTGGTGCGGCTCTGCAGCTCCTTCGGCTTGCGCAGCTTCGCCTCCGCCAGCACGAAACGGCCGCGCACGCGCGAGCCGGCGCGCACCGGCGAGAGGAAGCGCAGTCTGTCGAAGCCGTAGTTGACGCCCATCGTCGTGCCCTGGATGACGGGCATCACCTCGTAGGACATGATCGACAGCAGCGACATCGTCAGGAAACCGTGCGCCACAGTGTTGCCGAACGCGGTCTCCTTCTTCGCCCGCTCGGGGTCGACATGGATGAACTGGTGATCCTCGATCACGTCGGCATAGACATTGATCCGGCCCTGGTCGATCAGGTGCCAGGACGACACGCCGACTTCCTTGCCCACCATGGCCTGATAGGCCTCCAGCGAGACCGGCGGCTTCTTCCAGACTTCGTTCATTACTGACTCGTCTCCAGACCGGCCGTGCGCACCTTGGCCAGCTCGGGGAATTCTTCCTCGCGGAACTCGACGCCCCGCAGCGCGTCGCCACGATTATTGTCATGTTCGAGACGGCGCAACTGCACGCGGCGTATTTTCCCCGAAATCGTCTTGGGCAGTTCCGTGACCAGTTCGAGCTTGCGGATGCGCTTGAACGCCGCCAGCCGAGTGTGCAGGTGCCTGAAGATCGACAGCGCCGTTTCGGGAGAGCGCTCCGCCCCGGCGACAAGCAGCACGTAGGCCTTGGGGATCGCCAGCCGTATCGGATCGGGACTCGGGACAACAGCGGCTTCCGCCACCTGCTCGTGCTCCAACAGCACGCTCTCCAGCTCGAACGGGCTGATGCGGTAATCCGACGATTTGAAAACGTCGTCGGAGCGGCCGACAAAGGTGAGATAGCCTTCGTCATCGGCGAACACGACGTCACCGCTGCGATAGAAAGCGCCGTCGGCGCCGGAGAGCTTTCCCTCGTCACCCTGATAGCCTTGCATCAGTCCTGCCGGGCGCTCGGCGCCGAGCACGAGCGTCACCTCGCCCTCCTTGGTCTCGTTGCCGTCGTGGTCGGTGATGCGCACACGATACCCCGGCAGCGGGCGACCCATCGAGCCGACCTTCACTTTCTGTCCCGGCGAATTGCCTGCAAGCGCCGTGGTCTCGGTCTGGCCGTAGCCGTCGCGGATAGTGAGACCCCACGCGGCCTGCACCTGGTCGATGACTTCGGGATTCAGCGGCTCGCCCGCGCCGCAGACCTCGCGCAGGCTGACCTTGAAATCCGACAGCTTCTCCTGGATGAACAGCCGCCAAACCGTCGGCGGCGCACACAGCGTGGTGACGCCACAACGGCCGATGACCGACAGCAGGCCCTTCGCCTCGAAGCGCGGCTGGTTGACGATGAAGATGGTCGCACCCGCATTCCACGGCGCGAAGAAGCAGCTCCAGGCGTGCTTGGCCCAGCCGGGAGACGAGATGTTCAGATGCACGTCGCCGGGCTGCAAGCCGAGCCAGTACATGGTCGAGAGATGACCCACGGGATAGCTGCGCTGGCTGTGCCGCACCAGCTTGGGCTTTGCCGTGGTGCCCGAGGTGAAATAGAGCAGCATCGGGTCGTCGGCGTTGGTCGGACCGTCAGGTGCGAACGCATCCGGCGCCTTCGCAGCGTCCTCGAACGGCAGCCAGCCGTCGGCACCCGTTCCGCCGATCACGATGCGCACCAGCCTGTCGTCGCCGAGTCCAGCAAACTTCGCGACCTGGTCCTGGGTCGCCACCACCGCCCGCGCCCGGCCGCGGTCGAGCCGGTCGCGCAACTCGTCCGGGGTCAGCAGCGTGGTGGCGGGGATCACCACCACGCCGAGCTTCATCGCCGCCAGCATCGTCTCCCACAGCGGCACGACATTGCCGAGCAGCAGCAACAAATGATCGCCGCGCTTCAGCCCGTTCGCACGCAGAAAATTCGCCACGCGGTTCGAGCGCTGTGACAATTCGACGAACGAGAGCTTCGTCTCCCGGTCGCTGCCGGCATCGACGATCCACAGCGCCGCGCGGTCGCGGCTTTCGGGGTTGCGCGCCAGTTCCGCATCGAACCAGTCGAGCGCCCAGTTGAACGGCACGGGATCGGGCCAGCGGAATCCCTTCACCGCCGCATCGTAGTCGGTGCGATGCCTTATCAGAAAGGCGCGCGCTTCCTTGAAGGTCGTCATTAAGTCTTCCCGGCAAGACCTCTAACGTGCTGGATAATTCCGGAAAAGTCGACTCCGCCGTGACCGGCGGCATCGAAGGCCTTGTAAAGTTCCTGCGCCTGCTTGCCGAGCGGCGTCGCGGCCCCCGACGCCTTCGCCGCGTCCTGCGCCAAGGTAAGGTCCTTCACCATCAGCGCGGTGGCGAAGCCCGGCTTGTAGTCGTTGTTGGCGGGCGAGGTCGGTACCGGACCCGGTACCGGGCAATAAGTCGTCAGCGCCCAGCACTGCCCCGACGAGGTCGAGACCACGTCGAACACCGCCTGGTGCGACAGTCCGAGCTTCTCGGCGAGCGCGAAGGCTTCACCCACCGCGATCATGGAAACGGCGAGCACCATGTTGTTGCAGATCTTGACTCCCTGCCCCGCGCCGGCGCCGCCGCAATGCACGATCTTCTTGCCCATGCCTTCCAGGATGGGTTTTGCCGCCGCAAAGGATTTTGCGTCGCCGCCGCACATGAAGGTCAGCGTCGCACCCTTGGCGCCGCCGGTGCCGCCGGAGACCGGCGCATCCACCGAGCCGACACCATGCTTGGCGGCCAGCGCATGCGCCTGCTTGGCGCTTTCGACGTCGATGGTGGAGCAATCGATGATCAGCGCGCCTTTGTTCATGGCGGGCACGACCTCGTTCCACACGCTCAGCACGTGCTTGCCGGCCGGCAGCATGGTGATGACGACATCGGCGCCCTTCACGGTCGCCGCCGCGCTCTCGCCGATGGCAGCGCCGTCGGCCTTGGCCTGATCGCGCGAGGCTGCGACAAGATCGAACGCGGTCACCTTGTGTCCGGCCTTGACCAGATTGGCCGCCATCGGCCCGCCCATATTGCCGAGGCCGATGAATGCGATGTTAGCCATGTCGTGTTTCCTCCGGCTGTCTTTTTTGAACTCAAGGGAATTTCAGTTCGTCCGCACCGATCCCGGCGAAATAGGCCGCGACCATCTCGGGCGTGACATCCTCGATGCGCGGCGGCGACCATTTCGGCTGCCGGTCCTTGTCGATCACGGCGGCGCGCACGCCCTCGCGGAAATCGTCGCTGGCAAACACCTGCAGCGCCGCGCGATATTCGCGGATCAGGCATTCTTCAAGCGATTTCGCTGATCGAGCCAACCGCAGCAGCTTCAGCGTCACTACCATGCCGCGGGGCGATTTTTCGGAAAGCGCCTTGAGCGTCGCCTGCGCCGCCTCGGAACCGTCGCGCTGCAGGGCGACGACAATATCCACCATCCGATCGTGGCCGAACCAGCGATCGATATTCGCCTGCATCGCCGCGACGGGACCCGATGTCTCGCCGGTCGCAAAGCCGTCGATCAGCTTCTTGACCTCGGCCGCCGTCACACCGGTACGGACCTGCGTCAGCGCCTCGCGGAGCGCCGGCCACTTCGAGGTCGGCACGACGGCGTCGGCAAAGCCGGAATAGATTGCATCGGGACCGTTCATCGTCTGGCCGGTCAGTCCGAAATAGGTGCCGATTTCGCCAGGCGAACGCGACAGTAACCAGGTCCCGCCGACGTCGGGGAAGAAGCCGAGCCCGACCTCGGGCATGGCGAGCCTGGTCTTCTCGGTCACCACGCGATGGCTGGCGTGCGCGGAAAGACCGACGCCGCCGCCCATCACCAACCCGTCCATGAACGCGACATAGGGTTTTGGAAATTTCGCGATCCGGGCGTTCATGATGTATTCCTGGCGCCAGAACACCTTTCCGAGATCGCCGCCGGCTTTGGAGCTTTCCCAGAGGCCGCGGATATCTCCACCGGCGCACAGTCCGCGCTCTCCGGCGCCTTCGAGCACCACCACGGCAACGGCCGGGTCCGCCTCGAACCGGTCGAGTGCCGCATCGATGCCGAGCGACATCTCCAGCGTCATCGCATTGAGGGCCTTTGGACGATTCAGCCGGATGATTCCGGCTGCGCCCTCTGTCCGCACGATCAGGTCGGCCTCTGCGCCCGCAACTGCCCTCGCCTGGCTCATCGCGCGCCCTCGATCATCTTGCGCGACACGATCAGCCGCATGATCTCGTTGGTCCCTTCCAGGATCTGGTGCACCCGCAGGTCGCGCACGATCTTCTCGATGCCGTATTCGCTGAGGTAGCCGTAGCCGCCATGCAGTTGTAGCGCCTGGTTGGCGACCTCGAAGCCGACGTCGGTCCCAAAACGCTTGGCCATCGCGCAGAGCATCGTCGCGTCCGGATCCCTGCGATCGAGCGCCGCCGCCGCGCGCCACAGAAACGTCCGCGCCGCCTCCAGCTCGGTTGCCATGTCGGCGATACGAAACTGCAATGCTTGGAATTCGTCGAGACGCTTGCCGAAGGCCTTTCGTTCCTTCATGTAGGCCAGCGACTTGTCGAGCGCGCTCTGTGCGCCGCCCAGCGAGCAGGCGGCGATGTTGAGACGGCCGCCGTCGAGCCCGGCCATCGCGATCTTGAAGCCAATGCCTTCGTCGCCGAGGCGGTTTTCGACCGGGATACGGGCATTCTCGAAAATCACCGCGCGGGTCGGCTGCGCATTCCAGCCCATCTTGCGCTCGTTGGCGCCGAACGACACGCCCGGCGCCTTGCCGTCGATGACAACCGTCGAGACGCCGCCGGGGCCCTCGCCGCCGGTCCGCACCATCGCCACCAGGAGATCGGTGCCGCCGGCGCCCGAGATGAACTGCTTCTGCCCGTTCAGCACATAGTGGTCGCCCTCGCGCACCGCGCGGGTCCGCAGCGCCGCGGCGTCGGAGCCTGCGCCCGGCTCGGTGAGGCAGTAGCTCGCGATCAGCTCCATCGTGCAGAGTTTCGGCAGCCACTTCTGCCGCTGGGCGTCGTTGCCATAGGCATCGATCATCCACGACGCCATGTTGTGGATGGATATAAAAGCCGACACGGTGGGACAGCCGGTCGCCAGCGCCTCGAAGATCAGCGCGGCGTCGAAGCGGGACATGGCCGAGCCGCCGACATCGTCCTTGATATAGATGCCGCCCATGCCGAGACTTGCCGCCTCGCGCATCACGTCGACCGGAAAGTGCTTCTCTTCGTCCCAGCGCAAAGCGTGCGGCGCGATCTTCTCCACGGCGAATTCGCGCGCCATGTCGCGAACCGCGATCTGGTCCTCGTTGAGAGCGAACTGCATTCTTGCCGCTTACCCCTGAAAGTCACCCCAACGTCATTGCGAGCCAACGGGTCCGCGCGAAGCGCGGCCCGATGACAGGCTCCGCGAAGCAATCCAGCTTTGCTATAGCAAAGGAAGCTGGATTGCTTCGTCGCTTCGCTCCTCGCAATGACGGCGCGGGGAAATCGACCATCACTTCATCAACGGGATCGAGAACTCCGCGCCCTCCTTGACGCCGGACGGCCAGCGCGAGGTGATGGTCTTGGTCTTGGTGTAGAAGCGGACCGAATCCGGGCCGTGCTGGTTGAGGTCGCCGAAGCCCGACTTCTTCCAGCCGCCGAAGGTGTAGTAGGCGATCGGCACCGGGATCGGCACGTTGATGCCGACCATGCCGACGTTGACCTTGGCGGCGAAATCGCGCGCCGCATCGCCGTCGCGGGTGAAGATCGCAACGCCGTTGCCGTAGTCGTGCTCCGAGGGCAGCGCCAGCGCTTCCTTGTAGTCGTGCGCGCGCACCACCGACAGCACGGGGCCGAAAATCTCTTCCTTGTAGATGCGCATGTCCTTGGTGACGTTGTCGAACAGCGATCCGCCGAGATAGAAGCCCTTCTCATAGCCCTGCATCTTGAAGCCGCGGCCGTCGACCGCCAGCGTGGCGCCTTCCTTGATGCCGATATCGATGTAGTTCTTGACCTTCTCGACCGCCTCGCGTGTCACCAACGGGCCGTAGTCGGCGGCCGGATCGATCGAGGTACCGATCTTCAGGGACTCCACGCGCGGGATCAGCTTCTCCATCAGCCGGTCGGCGGTGGTCTTGCCGACGGGGACCGCGACCGAGACCGCCATGCAGCGCTCGCCGGCCGAGCCGTAGCCGGCGCCGATCAGCGCGTCGACCGTCTGGTCCATGTCGGCGTCGGGCATCACGATGGCGTGGTTCTTGGCGCCGCCGAAGCACTGGCAGCGCTTGCCGGTTTGCGCCGCACGCTCATAGATGTATTGCGCAATCGGCGTCGAGCCGACGAAACCGATGGCCTTGATGTCGGGATCGTCGAGGATCGCATCGACGGCTTCCTTGTCGCCGTTGACGACGTTGAGGATGCCGGGCGGCAGCCCTGCCTCCATCATCAGCTCGGCCAGCTTCATCGGCACGCCGGGATCGCGCTCCGAGGGTTTCAGGATGAACGCGTTGCCGCAGGCAATCGCGGGCGCGAACTTCCACATCGGGATCATCGCCGGGAAATTGAAGGGCGTAATGCCGGCGACGACGCCGAGCGGTTGCCGCATCGAGTAGATGTCGATGCCGGGGCCCGCACCTTCCGTGTACTCGCCCTTCATCAGGTGCGGAATGCCACAGGCGAATTCCGCGACCTCGAGGCCGCGCTGGATATCGCCCTTGGCGTCGGGGACGGTCTTGCCATGCTCGCGCGCCAGCAGTTCAGCGAGCTTGTCGTAGTCGCGCTGCACCAGTTCGAGGAACTTCATCATCACCCGCGCGCGGCGCTGCGGATTGGTGTTGGCCCATTCGGGCTGGGCAAGCGCGGCGTTCTCGACGGCAGCGCGAACTTCCGCCTTGGACGCCAGCGCCACCTTGGCCTGTACGTCGCCCGTCATCGGCTCGAACACGTCGGCCGTCCGCCCGGACGTGCCTTTCACTTCCTTGCCGCCGATGAAATGTCCGATTGAGCGCATGAAAATCTCCCTGGGTCCCGGCCGGTTTGAATCGTCCCCACAAGGGGCCGCTTTACAAACCCTTTTGACCTGCATTTTATAGGATTCAAGTCCGAGATATTGCACCTTAGATGTGCGGAAATGCTGGATCAAGGCGGCACGATCGATTGGGATGATTTCCGCTTCGTACTCGCGATCGTGCGGGGCGGATCGGTGTCGGCTGCCGCCCGGCAGCTCGGCGTCGATCATGCCACGGTGATCCGCCGTGTCGACCGGCTGGAACGCGCACTTTCGGCGAAGCTGTTCGACCGCCGCAAGAGCGGTTACCTCCTCACCGAGGCCGGCCAGCGCGTCGCCGACAGCGCGGAGGCGATGGAATCGACCATTGTCGCCAACCAGGAGGCGGTCGGCGGATCGCGCGCGCACCTGACCGGCACCGTGCGGATCGGCGCGCCCGACGGGTTCGGAAGTCATTTCCTGGCCTCGCGGCTGGTCGCTTTCGGCGAGCGGTATCCCGATCTCGACCTGCAGCTGGTCGCCACCGCGCGGCTGTTCAGCCTGTCCAAGCGCGAGGCAGATATCGCCATCAGCCTGACCATGCCGAAAGAAGGCCGTATCGTCGGGAGAAAGCTGCTCGACTACACGCTGGGCCTCTTTGCCGCGCCCGCCTATCTGGCGCGCAGCCCGGAGATCAAGCAGCGCGCCGACCTCGCCGCGCACCGCTTCGTCGGTTACATCGAGGAACTGCTGTTCACGCCGGAGCTGGACTACCTGCCACAGGTCTCGCCGAAGATATCCGCCAAATTCCGCAGCGCCAATCTGATCGCGCAGCTTAACGCGACCATCTCCGGGTTCGGCATCGCCGTGCTGCCGCATTTCATGGCGTCGGCCCATGCCGAACTGAAGCCGGTTCTGCCGGACGAAGTCTCGATCTCCCGCACCTTCTGGATGCTGATGCACGCAGACAGCAAGGACCTCGCGCGCATCCGCGCGGTGGCCGACTACATCCACGAGACAGTCGAGCGCGAGCGGGCGCTGTTCAATCGTCGCAGGTGAGCTCGGCAAGGTGGGCAAAGCGCAGCCAAGCTGCGGAATTTCGATTCCGTAGTCGCATCAAATGCAGAGGCTGAACACCTTGATGGTGCAATTGCCGGATTTGGTACGGGTGGACGGAGCGGTCTCACGCTTCACCGCAACCACCGGCTCCCCATCCTTCTTGCCCTTGCCCGGCTTCGGCTCGTAGCCGCCGGCAATCACCATGGCCCAGTAAGTGCGCTTGCCGCCCGCGCTCCTCGCGCTCGCAATCCCGACGCGGGAAGCATTGCGCAGCAATAGGTTCTTGCGGTGCCCGGAGGAATCGATCCACTGGCCGAGCGTCTTCTCGAAGCTGTCGTAGCCATAGGCAATGTTCTCGGCGGCGCTCCCGGCCTTCGCCGACGCAACCCGCCGGTTGAACGGGCCGAGCACGTCATGGCTGAGCTGGTCCTTTGCCGCCATCGCCCGCGCCTGTTCCAGCGCGATACGGTCGAGGGTTGCATCGCGCACGACGCGGACCTCGCCATGCTTGAGGCGGAAGCTGGAGATCAGTTCCGCCGGCGACTCGGCGGCCGTTGCCGGCGCAGACAGCAGCAGCAGGCCCGCGACCGCCCCGCCGATTGCCCGACCTGTCCTGGTCCCCCGGATGTCCATCGCCCGCCAAATCCGCGCAAATATCCGGCGCTTGTCCATCGGCAATGTGGACGCTTCAAGGCAGCCTAGCGCCACCCGAGCGCCGGCGCGACGTGAGTCAGAATTGATTCGATGACATGCGCATTGTACGCGACGCCGAGCTGGTTCGGCACGGTCAGCAGAAGGGTGTCGGCTTCGGCGATCGCCTCATCCGCCCTGAGCTGCTCGACGAGCCTGTCCGGCTCGGCTGCGTAGCTGCGGCCGAAGATTGCCCGCGTCCGTTCGTCGAGGAATCCGATCTGGTCTTCCTCTTCGCCGCCGCGACCGAAATAGGCGCGGTCGTGGTCGTTCACGAGTGCGAAGATGCTGCGGCTCACCGAAACGCGCGGCTCGCGCGTATGGCCCGCCTCCTTCCACGCCGCGCGGTAGGCCCGGATCTGGGCGGCTTGCTGCACATGGAAGGCCTCGCCCGTCTCGTCGCTCTTGAGCGTCGAGCTCTGCAGGTTCATGCCGAGCTTTGCCGCCCAGACGGCCGTGGCATTCGTACCGGCGCCCCACCAGATCCGTTCGCGAAGCCCTTGCGAATGCGGTTCGAGCCGCAGTAGCCCCGGCGGATTGGGAAACATCGGCCGGGGATTCGGTCGCGCAAAACCCTGGCCACGCAACAGGTCAAGGAACACCTCGGCGTGGCGCCGTCCCATGTCGGCGTCGCTCTCGCCTTCGGCGGGCTGAAAGCCAAAATACCGCCAGCCGTCGATCACCTGCTCGGGCGATCCCCGGCTGATGCCGAGCTGCAGGCGCTGGCCCGCAATGAGATCGGCGGCGCCGGCATCCTCCACCATGTAGAGCGGGTTCTCATAGCGCATGTCGATGACAGCCGTCCCGATTTCGATACGGCTGGTCCTTGCGCCGACGGCAGCCAGCAAGGGAAATGGCGAGGCAAGCTGGCGCGCGAAGTGATGGACGCGAAAATAGGCGCCGTCCGCGCCCAATTGTTCGGCGGCGACGGCGAGCTCGATGGATTGCAGCAGCGTGTCGGCGGCCGACCGCGTCTGCGATTGCGGCGAAGGCGTCCAATGGCCAAAGGAGAGGAAACCGATCTTCTTCATGCGGGCAGTCCAGCTTCACGGACGGCCTCGTCCGAATGATCGGCCCGTGATTATCACACGGGCGACCATGGACAACCCGCTGCGATGCCCCGCGGGCGCTCGGAAACTGACCGTGCTTCTCGATCCCGGAGCAGGTTTGTTCCGACGGGCGCCTGCTAGCTTGTCTTGGCGCGCGGCTTCTTCGCCGGCGCCTTGGCAGCAGGGCCCAGCACGGCTTCGCGGCCGGCGTCCAAAATCTCATCGGAGAATTCGCCGGTGCCCGCAACCCGCGACAGCACGAGCGCGCCGGCCATGGTGGAGAGCGCCGCGATCGCCCGCGCGCGCGCGGCCTGGCGCGGCAGGTCCGGGAGCTGGTCGGCCATCATCTCGATCATCTCGTCGAGCTTGACGGCAAAGGCCTTCCGCGTCCTGGCGCTCTCGCGGGCGACATCCGGCCCGAGCGCCGTGATGGCGCAACCATGGCCGGGATCGTCGCGATGCAGCGTCGACAGGTAGTTCTCGACAATCGCCGCAAAACGCTTTTCCGGCGGAGTCTGCTCGGCCATCGCGCGCCAGCGCTCGGTGGAGCGGTCCATCGCGTAACTGAAGGCCTCGATCACCAGCGCGTCGCGGGAGTCGAAATGGGCGTAGAACCCGCCATGGGTCAGCCCCGCCTCCTTCATCAGGTCGGCGACCCCGATGCCATGCGCACCCTTCTCGCGCAGCCGCACCGAGGCCTTGCGCACGATGCGGGCGTGAGTCTCCTGCTTGTGTTCTTTGGTATAACGCATGGTCGGTCCATTACATGTCTATAATCATATAATAGCATGATCCGGCGCAAAAAGCTGCCCCTATTTGCTGTTTTACACCTGCCCGGTCATGGAAAAGGTCGCAGTCGCGTGCACTGCGAGATTGCCGGTGCCGTCGCGTACGAAGCCCTCGGTGTAGCTGGTCTGGCGGCCCAGCTTGATCAGCCTGCCCTCGGCCTCGATCGTCCCGGACTTCACCGACAGCGGTCGCAAATAGGTCAGCTTGAGGTCGAGCGTCACCGACGTCTGCCCGGCCGGCAGCCTGGTCGAGATCGCGCAGCCCATGGCGGTATCCAGCAGCGCCGCGGCGGTAGCGCCATGCAGGAGGCCGATGGTGTTTTCCAGGCTCTCCTCGGCATCGAGTTCCATCACAATCCGCCCCGGCTCGACCGTGGCCATGCGAAAGCCGATCAATTTCGCCATTGGCGGAGGCGGCAGGATACCGTCGCGGATCGCGCACATTGCCTCCATCCCGGACATCGTCATCGCCGCCCGCGCGGCCGGCCCCGGCGCCTACCAGTCCACCACCCTCTCCCGCCGCAGATGCGGCGCAAACAGGTCCGGAAGTTCCAGGGTTTTCTGGGCACTGGCCGCGGTCATGTTCGCCCTCCTGCATTGATTAGATTATGATCGTCATATATAGTGACGCCGTCGAACAATGGAAGGGCTGGCCATGCCGAGCGCCGACTGGAAGAAGACCGCCTGCAACCTCTGCTACGTCAATTGCGGCCTCGAAGTGCTGGTCGAGGATGACCGTATCACCAAGGTGCGCGGCGACCGCGACAATCCGAAGTCGCAAGGCTATCTCTGCAACAAGGCCGCGCGCATCCCCTTCTATGCCCATCACCGCGACCGCCTGACCACGCCGCTGCGCCGCCGCCCTGACGGCGGCTTCGACGCGATCGACTGGGACACAGCCATCGCGGAGATCGCGGCGAAGCTTCGCGGTGTGGTCGACCGCCACGGCGGCAAGAGCCTTGCGCTCTATGGCGGCGGCGGCCAGGGCAACCATGCCGGCGGCGCTTACGCCAATGCGATGCTGCGCGCGCTCGGCTCGCGCCACGTCTTCAACGCATTGTCGCAGGAGAAGACCGGCGATTTCTGGGTCAACGGCCACATGTTCGGCAGCCAGACCTGCCACACTGCCGAGGACGTGCACCACTGCGACCTTCTGTTCGTGATCGGCGCCAATCCCTGGATCGCCCATGGCTTTCCCAACGCGCGCGACCATCTCAACGACATCCGCAAGGATCCGAACCGCAGGATGATCGTGATCGATCCGCGCCGCTCCGAGACCGCGGAGCGGGCGGACCTGCATCTCGCCGTGCGGCCCGGCGCGGATGCCTTCCTGCTGGGTGCGATTCTCGCCCGGCTGATCCAGCGTGATGCGGTGGATCATGGATTCATCGAGCAGCATACGACCGGCTTTGCCGAAGTCAGGGACGCGCTGCTGCGCATTCCCGTCCAAGAATGGGCCGCGGCGGCTGACGTCCCGCTCGAGCAGATCGAGCAATGCATCGACATGATCGTCGCCGCGAAGGCGATGGTCGTCCGCGTCGAACTCGGCATCCAGCAAGGCGTCAACTCGACGCTCAACTCGTACCTGGAAAAGCTGCTGATCATGCTGACCGGCAGCTTCGGCCGCAAGGGCACCAACCAGTTGCACAGCTGGCTGGTGCCGCTGTGGGGCAACTCGCCGAGCCAGCGCTTCGCTGCCACCGACACCGAGGTGATCGGCGGCCTGCTGCCGCCGAATCTGTTCCCCGACTCTGTGCTGGCAGACCATCCCGACCGCCTGCGCGCGCTGTGGGTCGACAGTTCCAATCCCGCCAACACCGCCTCGAACACCGCGCAGGTCGAGAAGGCGCTGCGCGCGCTCGATCTCCTCGTCGTGGTCGACGTCGCCATGACCGAGACGGCGCGATTGGCGCATTACGTGCTGCCGGCCTCCTCGCAATATGAGAAGACCGAATTCACGCTGTTCAATTTTGAATTCCCCAGGAACTACTTCCATGTGCGGGCGGGTGTTGTGGCGCCGCTCGAAGGCACCCTGCCCGAGCCGGATATCTACACGCGGCTCACCCGCGCGCTCGGGCTGTTGCCGGGCGACAACGCGCTGGCGCCGCTGCGGGAGGCCGCCTTCCGTTCCCGCGCCGCTTTCGCCGCCGAATTCCGCGGCCTGATGGGCGCCAATCCCTCACTGGCCCCGCTTGGCGCGCTCGTGCTCTACAACACGCTTGGCGCCACCCTGCCCGACGGCACCGCCGCCGCGGCACCGCTGTGGCAGGCCGCACATCTCTGCGCCAAACGCTCGCCGCAGGCCGTGCGACGTGCGCTCAACGCCGGCCACGAGGTGCCGGACGAGATGCTCGGCGAAGCTCTGTTCGACTCCATCGTCAGATCGCGCAACGGCGCCGCCTTCACCGAGCACGATTACGACGACGTGTGGTCGCTGATCTCGCATCCCGACCGCAAGGTCCACCTGGCGATCGCGCCGATGCTGCAATGGCTCGGCAAGCTCGATCCGGCCGAAGCGGCTCCTCGCGGTGACTATCCCTTCGTGCTCGCCGCGGGACAGCGGCGCATGTTCAACGCCAACCAGATCTTTCGCGATCCGGCCTGGCGCCGCGACGATCCCGATGGTGCGCTGCTGATCAGCGCTGCCGACCTCGCGTCGCTCGGCGCCGAAGACGGCGAATGGATCGCGGTAGAATCAGCGGCCGGCCGCGTGGTCGCGCGCTGCAAGCGCGATGACAGCATGAAGAGCGGCCAGCTCGCGCTGCCCCATGGCTATGGCCAGGCCTATCCCGCTGCCGACGGCGAGCGCCTCATCAGCGGCCCCCGCGTCAATGTGCTGACCGACAGCGGCAACCGCGATCCCATCGCCGGCACGCCCTATCACAAGCACGTCCCGGTGCGGCTAGAGCGATTGGCCGCGGCGGAGGCTGCGGCCCATGAAGCGACCTCACGGCGCATCCATCGGGCGACGGCTTGACGAGCAGGTCGTCCTGCGCCTGCGACCCTTGACAAGGAGCGCCCTTGCCAAGGAAGTGGCACCATCGGCGCACGCGCGCCCGAGGGAGCCATAAGAAAAGCCATGGAAATGCTCAATCCCCATTGCGGCGTCGACCGCGACAGCCGCGGCGTCGTGCGCCTCGCCGTCTGCAATGCCGGCTCGCTCAATATTCTCGGCTCCGCCGTAACCGACGGCGTGCGCCTGGGTTTTGAGAAGCTCGCCAAGGACGAAAGCATCCGCGCGGTTATCCTGACCGGCCAGAGCGAGAAGAGCATGATCGGCGGCGCCGACATCAAGGAGATGGCAACCCTCGACCAGAAATCCGCCGAAACCTTCATCACCCGACTGCGCGACCTCTGCGAGGCGATCCGCCGCTTCCCTGCTCCCGTAATCGCCCGTCTGCCCGGCTGGTGCCTCGGCGGCGGGCTCGAGGTTGCAGCCGCCTGCGATGTCCGCGTTGCCGCGCACGATGCGAAGTTCGGCATGCCCGAGGTCAAGGTCGGTATTCCCAGCGTGATCCACGCTGCGTTATTGCCGCGGCTGATCGGCTTCGGCCGGGCGCGCTGGCTGGTGATGACGGCCGAAAACATCGACGCGCCGACCGCCCTCGCCTGGGGACTGATCGACAAGGTTGCAGCGCCTGATGGCCTCGACGATGCGGTAGAGCACGCCGTGAAGGCGCTTTTGGAATGCGGCCCCGAGGCGCTGCGCATTCAGAAGGAACTGTGCCGCGGCTGGGAAGAACTGCCGCTGAGCGAGTCGGTCAATCTCAGCGTCGCCGCGTTCGGCAAGTCGTTCCTTTCAGGCGAGCCACAGCGGATGATGGGAGCCTTCATCAACCGCAAGCGCTAACCGACGAACTTCATGGTGAGGAGCCCGAAGGGCGTCTCGAACCATGAAGGCCCCTATCTCGCCGCGGCCATCCTTCGAGACGCGCGCCAAGGACGCGCTCCTCAGGATGAGGTCTGTGGGTGTTGCTCGGCGACGCCACGCGCCCGCCTCATGCGATCACGACAAATTATCATGGCACACGGCGTTGCATTTTTTGCGCTGCATCATATGATATTCATCATGCAATGGATTCAACGCTCAGGGAGCACAACCATGGCCCACGATCCCGTCGTCATCCTCTCCGCCGCCCGCACCCCGCTCGGCCGCTTCATGGGCGACCTGTCGCCGCTGGCGGCCCACAAGCTCGGCTCGCACGTCATTGCTGCCGCGCTGGAGCGCGCGAAACTCGCGCCGGAGCGGATCGACGAAGTTTTCATGGGCAATGTGCTCCCCGCCGGCCAGGGCCAGGCCCCGGCGCGGCAGGCCGCGCGCGGCGCGAAACTCCCGGACGCCACCGGCGCCACCACCGTCAACAAGGTTTGCGGTTCCGGCATGAAGGCGACCATGCTGGCGCATGACATCATCAACGCCGGCTCGGCGAACATCGTGCTGTCGGGCGGCATGGAGAGCATGAGCAACGCGCCCTATCTGCTGGCGAAGGCGCGCAGCGGATATCGCGCCGGCCATGACCGCATCATCGATCACATGATGATGGATGGCCTCGAGGACGCCTACGAGACCGGCCGCTCGATGGGCGATTTCGGCGAGGCAACCGCGGAGGCCTATCAGTTCACCCGCGCCGACCAGGACAAATACGCGATGGAGACGCTGACACGCGCCCGCACGGCAGTCGAAAGCGGCGCCTTCAAGGCCGAGATCGCGCCGGTTACGCTGGCCGAGAAGGCCGGCCCTCGCATCATCACCAATGACGAGCATCCGCTGAAGGTCGATCCCGCCAAGATTCCGGGGCTGAAGCCCGCCTTCCGGGCGGGTGGAACCATCACGCCCGCCGCCTCCTCCGCCAACGCCGATGGCGCCGCCGCGCTGATCCTTGCCAGGCGCTCGCGCGCCGATCGCGACGGCCTGCCGGTGCTGGCCGAGATCAAGGGCCACGCCACCCACAGCCAGGAACCGCAATGGTTCACCACCGCGCCGATCCCGGCAATCAAGAAGCTGCTCGAAAAGGTCGGCTGGAGCGTCGGCGACGTCGACCTGTTCGAGATCAACGAGGCTTTCGCCGTCGTCGCCATGGCCGCGCAGCGTGACCTCGGAATTCCCCGCGAAAAGCTCAACATCAACGGTGGCGCCTGCGCACTCGGCCATCCCATCGGCGCTACCGGCGCGCGGCTGATCGTGACGTTGCTGCACGCCATGGAAGCCAACAACCTCAGGCGCGGCATCGCCTCGCTCTGCATCGGCGGCGGCGAAGCCACCGCGATTGCGGTGGAGCGAGTGGCGCATTGACGCCGCTTCGGCCGCCTTCCATAGCGAATCGGTATTGGTGCTGCTGACACTACGCTGGCAGCAACTACCCGGTACTTGACGCTATCCCGGATTGCCCAAGGAATCGACATGATCTCGAACTGGCTCGCCGCCGCCCTCGCCCGCCGCAACATTCACTACGGCTGGGTGATGGTGGGCGTGACCTTTCTTGCCGCGCTGATCTCGGCCGGCACGGTCGGCGCACCCGGCGTCTTCATCGTGCCGTTGCAAAAGGAGTTCGGCTGGAGCACGGCGGAGATTTCATCGGCGCTGTCCATCCGTTTGATCCTGTTCGGGCTGATGGCGCCGTTCGCGGCGGCGCTCCTCAATCGCTACGGCCTGCGCAACGTGACCCTCACCGCCCAGCTCGTCGTCGTTTCCGGTCTGCTGGCCTCGCTGTTCATGACCGAGGTCTGGCAGCTCGTTCTGCTGTGGGGCGTCGTGGTCGGCGTCGGCACCGGCATGACCGCGATGGTGCTGGGCGCGACCATTGCCACGCGCTGGTTCGTCGCGCGCCGCGGGCTGGTGGTCGGCATCCTCACCGCGAGCGTCGCGACCGGACAATTGCTGTTCCTGCCGGCGCTTGCCGCCATCACCGATCGCGTCGGCTGGCGAATTGCGCTGGCGCTGGTCTGCGCCATGCTGGGCGTTGCCGCCTTTGCCGTACTGATGCTGATGCGCGACCGTCCCGGCGACGTCGGCCAGCGCCCGTTCGGCGATCAAGGCACCGACCCACTGCCGGCGCCGCCGCCGAGCACCGCGCCGATCGCGGCCGTCGCGCTCGGAACCTTGCGCGATTGCTCGAAGTCGCCAGTGTTCTGGGTGCTGTTCGCCACCTTCTTCATTTGCGGCGCCAGCACCAACGGTCTTGTCCAGGTGCACCTGATCCCGATGTGCCTCGACTTCGGCATCCCGCAGGTGCAGGCAGCGAGCCTGCTCGCCGCGATGGGCGTCTTCGATTTCGTCGGGACCATCGTCTCCGGCTGGCTGTCCGACCGCTACGACAATCGCTGGCTGCTGTTCTGGTATTACGGCCTGCGCGGGCTGTCGCTGCTGTTCCTGCCGTTCACCGACTTCACCTTTTACGGGCTGTCGCTGTTTGCCGTGTTCTACGGCCTCGACTGGATCGCCACTGTGCCGCCGACGGTACGCCTCACCGCGCAACGTTTCGGCGCCGAGCGCGCCAACCTGGTGTTCGGCTGGATTTTCGCCGGCCACCAGCTGGGCGCCGGCGCTGCCGCCTTCGGTGCGGGCCTTTCGCGCACGGTGTACGCGACGTACCTGCCGGCCTTCTTCATCGCCGGCGCGCTTTGCATCGTCGCAGCCCTGATCGTGCTGACGATCACGCGGCCGGCGAAGGTGCCAACGGCGGTCGCGGCCTGAAGAGCGCTACGCCCTTTGGGTCCGGAACCAAGACGTATTTTGACTTGACACCTTGTCTGCCGGCGCGCTGATGTCGCGCCGTTGCCGAAGGAGGTCTCGATGCGCATTCTGTTCATGGCCATAATCGTTGCCGCGATATCGGCAGCCACGTCGGCCCATGCCCAGAACTACAACCCGAGATATCCGGTCTGCATGAAGGTCATCGAGAACTTCGGCGGCGAGCGCAACGAGTGTATCTATTATTCGCTGCCGCAGTGCGCGCAGCGCGCCGCCGGCCTTGGCGCCACCTGTATCCTCAATCCCTTCTACCGCGGCCCGCGCTAGCATCGCGCCGGCCATCGCGCTTACGGCCGCGTCGACATGTTGCCCGGCGGTCCCGGCGTGCGCAGCGGTTCGGCGAGGCGCGCGAATTCGCACAGCAGCGAACGCGTCTTGCGGGGATCGATCACCTCTTCCACCCAGAACTTCTCGGCCGAACGGAACGGCGAGCGCAGCCTGTTCAGCCGGTCTTCGATTTCCTTGAGTTTCGCTGCGGGATCGGTCGCGGCGTCGATTTCGGCGCGATACGCCGCCTCGATTCCGCCTTCGAGCGGCAGCGAGCCCCAATAGGCCGACGGCCAGGCATAGCGCATCGAAAAGCGGTTGGCCGGCTGATGCACCACGCCGGCGACGCCAAAGGCGTTGCGCACGATGATGGTGCACCAGGGCACCGTGGTCTGGTTCACCGCTGCCATCGCGCGCACGCCGTGGCGGATGGTCGCCGCCTTCTCCGCGTCGAGCCCGATCATGAAGCCGGGGCAATCCATGAGATAGACGATCGGCAGATGGAAGGTTTCGGCAAAATCGACCCAGCGAACCACCTTCTGGCAGGCCTCCGCGGTCCACGACCCGCCATAATGCAGCGGATCGCTGGCCAGCAGCAGCACCGCCCGCCCCTCCAGCCGAGCCAGTCCCACGATGATCGGCTTGCCGAAACTGGAATTGACCTCGAAGAACGAACCCTTGTCCACCACGGCGTCGATGATGGGCCGCATCTTGTAGACCTGCCGGCGGCTGCGCGGCACCGCCTTCAGCAGCGAATCCTCCGCGCGATCGGGGTCGTCCGCGCAGGCCGCGGTCGGCGGCAGGTCATACACCGACGACGGCAGATAGGAGAGGAAACGTCGCGCGCATGCAAACGCCTCTTCCTCGGTCTCGACCGCGTGATCGACGCCGCCGGCGCGGGTCTGGATATCGGCGCCGCCGAGTTCCTGCTTGGTGAGATCCTGGCCGAGACGCTTCACGACGGGAGGCCCGGCGACGAACATCGCGGAATTCCTCGTCATCACCGAATAATGGCTCGCGGCAAGGCGCGCCGCCCCGAGGCCGGCGACCGAGCCCAGCCCCAGCGCCACCACCGGCACGCGCGCCAGATTGGCCGTCGTGTACCAGTACCAGCGCGTACCGCCGACGCCGCCGGGCAGGTTCGCCGCGCCCTTGGTCTCTATGGTCTTCACGGAGCCGCCGCCGCCGGAGCCCTCAATGACGCGAACGATCGGCAGGCGGAAATCATGCGCCATCTCTTCCGCCATCAGCGGCTTGGCCGAGATGGAGGCATCGGCCGAGCCGCCGCGCACGGTGAAGTCGTCGCCGACCACGACCACCGTGCGGCCGTCGACCCTGGCGCGGCCGAACACGCAGTTCGCCGGCGTCAGGTGCTTCAGCGCGCCCTGCTCGTCGTATTCGCCTATGCCCGAGATCGCTCCGATCTCGTGAAAGCTGTCCTTGTCGGCAAGCTTGTCGATGCGCTCACGAACGGTGAGCCGGCCCTGGTCGCGCTGTCGCTTGACCTTCTCAACGCCTCCCATCTCGCGCGCGAAGGCTTCGCGCCGTGCGAGGTCGTCGAGCTCCGGCTTCCACACCATTCGTTTCCTCCGTCATCATTTTATTGTTGTTGTGTGCCGGCACGGCGATCGGCTTTCGCTCCAGCCGGTTGGCAAAGATGTCGCCTTCGCCCTCGAGCAGCGCACCCACCGCGGCGGCAAGATCGATCATCCGCGGCGCTACATCCTTATGCACGCGCTTCTCGTCGTACATCGCCGACAGCAGTCCGATCGTGACGACGACATAGGTCTGGTACTGCGGCGACCACAGCGGCACGGCGCAGCCGTTGATATGCGGGCTCCAGGTTCCGAAGGCGGTGACATAACCGTGCTCGCGCAGGTGGCGGCGACTGGCCTCGATGCGCGATCGCGCAAGCTTGGCCGCGTCCGGCGTCTCGCGCTCCATCTCGTTGATCAAGGCATCACCCACCTCGACATCGAGCGCGGCGAGATAGGCGCTGCCGGCCGCCGTGCTCGCCATGCTTATGCGGCTGCCAGTGCTTTCATGCAGGCCGAGCGCATTCGCCGCGCGTGCGTATTCGAGATAGACGAGATGGAAGCGGTCGGGAATGACGAAGCCGACGGTGCCCGGCAGATGCTCGGCGACGTCCTGCAGCCGCAGGTGAATGAGATTGCGCAGCTGCAGCCCTTTCATCATCGACGTGCTCATCGCCACCGCGCTCGGACCGATGCGGTACTTCTGGTCGCGCGGCAGATAGACGAGCTGCCCCATCCGCGTCAGCGTGTGCGTCAACCGCGACACCGTCGAACGCGGCAGCCCGCAGCGGTTGGAAATCTCGAGATTGCCTAGTCGCGCCTCGTGTCCCTCGAAGCATCGCAACACGTCGAATGCGCGCGACACCACCTGGATCACATCGCCGTCGCCATTCAAATCGCTGGCGAGCATTCCCTGCCGGCTCAGCCGTTCCGAGCGCCTTCCCATGCTGCGGCTCCCATTCCGTCTTGCGGAATAAAATTCCACTTGCAGAACAAGCTACCTCAGGCAATCTGCGGCCACAACAAAAAGCAGTGACGTCGAACAGGCAGTCCGTCATCGGGGCGAGGAATCCGTAATGCCAGAAATCAAGATCGTGACCGAAGTTGCAGGACGCGTGTGCGCGCTTCCGGTGGAAGTGGGCGGCAATGTCGGCGACGGTGACGACATCGCATTCGTCGAAGCGATGAAGATGGAAATCCCGGTGGCGTCGACCACTGCGGGAAGGCTCAAGATGATACTCGTCGAGCTCGACGACGTGGTAGCCGAAGGACAGGCGATCGCGATCATCGAATCCTGAAGTGCTTCGGAACCTTAGACTATTGTCCGCGACAATCTGTCTGTTCCGCGCGGGTGATTGAGCGTTTAATCGCTCGGACGTCATCATCGCGACGCTGCGATGATGACGATGATCCAGCCAACAAGAATAAGTTTCGCATAGCGAAACATCATGGGAGAAAACATGACCCGTCGTATGCTGGCGCTTTCGCCTGTCGTTTTCACGTCGCTTTCGCTGATTTCCATCGCCCCCGCACTCGCCGACGAGGTCAAGCTGCCGCCGTCCATGGCGATGACTGCCTACGACACCGGCACCGCCGGCTTCAACATCACGGTCGGCGTCGGCAAGATGATGAAGGACAAGTACGGCAGCGACATCCGCGTGCTGCCGGCCGGAAACGACGTCGCCCGCCTCGCGCCGCTGCGCGCCAAGCGAGCGGTTGCCTCCGCAATGGGGTCGGGAACGTACTTCGCGCAGGAAGGCGTGTTCGAGTTCGGCGTCAAGGATTGGGGACCGCAACAACTGCAGCTCATCCTGTCGTCGGTCGATTGCAATGGCGCTACACTCGGCGTCGCCGCCGATACCGGCGTCAAGGAGCTCAAGGACCTCAAGGGCAAGCGGGTCGGCTTCGTCGTCGGCTCGCCGGCGCTGAACCAGAATTCGCTAGCGGTGCTGGCCTTTGCCGGGTTGACCCAGAACGACGTCAAGGTCGTCGAATTCGCAAGCTACGGCGCGATGTGGAAGGGCCTCGTCAACAACGACACCGATGCGGCATTCGCCACCACCATCACCGGCCCGGCGAAGGAAGCCGAGACGTCGCCGCGCGGCATCGTCTGGCCGCCGCTGCCGAAGAGCGACACGGCGGGATGGGAACGGATGAAGAAGGTCGGCTCGTTCTTCTTCCCGCATCTGACGACCTGTGGCGCCGGCATCTCCAAGGACAAGCCCATCGAGCTCGGCAACTACCCCTATCCGATCTTCGTCACCTATGCCTCTCAGCCTGCCGACCTGGTCTATTCGATCACCAAGGCGATGATCGACGGCTATGACGCCTACAAGGACTCCGCGCCCGGCGCCTCCGGCCTTGCCGCAGCACGCCAGACCAAGAACTGGGCGGTTCCCGTGCATGCCGGCGCGGTGAAGGCGCTGAAGGAAGCGGGTCACTGGAGCGCCGAGCAGGAAGCGCACAACAACGCGCTGTTCAAGCGACAGGAGGTGCTGGCTTCGGCATGGGCGGACTACAACAAGGGCAATCCGCCGTCCGACGAAAAGCCGTTCCTCGAAGGCTGGATGAAGGCGCGTGCCGCTGCGCTTGCCAAGGCCAAGATGGCGAACGGGTTCGAGTAGGTTCGAGCGCAAACGCTGGCGCGACACGACGGGGGCTAGATGATGTCTGCATCGGACAGTGTCGCGGCAGCGACCTCGAAGAAGATCGAGTTCGAGGATCCCCACGCCACCATCCAGGAGGCCGAGGTTACCCGCGTGCGCGCGCTTCGCGGGGCCTGGCGCTGGGCCCTGGTGGTGGCGACCGCCGCCACCATCCTGCTCTGCATCAACCAGCAGTTCTCGCTGCGCTTCTTCGTCGGCTACACGCAGCTGAACACCGAGTACTTCTATCTCCTGATCGCGCTGATGCTGCCATTCACGTTCCTGATCTTTCCAGGCACCGAACGCGCGCCGCTCGACCGCATCCCCTGGTACGACGCGCTGCTGTTCGTCCTGACCTTCGGCGCAGCGGTCTGGCTGATGCTCAACATCCGCAAGGCTGCAGCGCTCGGCTGGGAGTTCGACGGCGCACCGGCAAATGTCATCGCGGCCGGAGTCGTGATGTGGTTCGTGCTGATGGAAGGACTGCGGCGAACCGGCGGCTGGAGCCTGCTGCTCAGCGTGCTGCCCTTCACCGTGTATCCCCTGTTCGCCGATGCCAAATGGCTCGGTCCGTTCCGCGGGACGCAGTCCACCTTCGAACAGGCAACCTCCTATCACGTGCTGTCCGGCGAGAGCCTGCTCGGCATCCCGATCCAGGCCTTTGCGGATACCGTGATCGGCTTCCTCGTCTTCGGCACCGCGCTGATGATGACCGGCGCCGGCAAGTTCTTCATCAATCTTTCGTTCGCGATGTGCGGCACGTTCCGCGGCGGCGCAGCCAAGGTGTGCATCTTCGCCTCGGGCCTGCTCGGCATGATGTCGGGCTCGATCATCTCCAACGTGCTCACCGCCGGCACCATGACCATCCCGGTCATGAAGAAGAGCGGCTTTCGCGCCTCCTATGCCGGCGCCATCGAGGCCTGCGCCTCCACGGGCGCTGTGCTGGCCCCGCCCGTGATGGGCGCAACCGCGTTCGTGATCGCGCAGTTCCTTAACGTCAGCTACGCCGAGGTCGCGCTCGCCGCGATCATTCCGGCTGCTCTCTATTACATCGGCCTGTTCATGCAGGTCGATTCCTACGCCGCGCGCCATGGCCTCAAGGGCATCCCGCGGGCCGAGCTGCCGAAGGTCTGGGATACGATCAAGGAAGGCTGGTACTACGTCTTCGTCATTGCGCTGCTCGTCGTGATGTTGCTGTACTTCAAGCGCGAGAGCCACGCGCCGTTCTACGCTACCGCATTGCTGCTGGTGCTGAACCAGATCTTCTCGAAGGACACGCGCTGGACGCTCCGGACCATCGTCAGGTTCCTCGAGGTCAACGGCCGTACCTTCGTCGAGCTGGTCGGCATTCTCGCCGGCTGCGGTCTCTTGATCGGCGCCTTCTCCATGACCGGCGTGGTCTCGAGCCTTGCCAACGACCTGCTGCGGCTTGCCGGCGACAACGCCCTCCTGCTGCTGGTGATGTGCGCCTTCACCAGTCTGGTGCTCGGGCTCGGGCTGACCACGACGGCCTGCTACATCTTCCTCGCCATCCTCGTCGCGCCTGCGCTGGAAAAGCTCGGGCTGAACCGGATGGCGGTCCACATGTTCATCTTCTATTGGGGCATGCTGTCCTCGATCACGCCGCCGGTGGCGATCGCCTCCTTTGCCGCCGCCGGCATCGCGGGCTCGCCGGCGATGAAGACCGGCTGGGAATCGATGTGGGTCGGCAGCATCATCTACTTCATCCCGTTCTTCTTCGTGCTGAACCCCGCGCTGGTGCTGCAGGGCGCCAGCCCCTACCTTGCCGGCCTCGGGCTGATGGGGCTTGCCGCCTTCGGCACGCTGTTCATCTGCGGCGGCATTCAGGGCTACCAGGTGTTCGTCGGCGATCTCCGCCGCACCGGCGCGCTGGAATGGCCGATCCGCGTTCTGCTTGTGATCGGCGGCTTCGTGGTGGCGACGCCGGGCGGCGGCATCATGCCGCTGTCGCAGATGCAGGTGACATCCCTGGGGCTCGCCATCCTCGCGCCCACCGCGTTGACCGCGCTGTTCCTGATCCGGCGCCAGTCGCTGGCGCCCGGCCAGTTGCGCGCGCCCTAATTGCAGTGCACAACGGAGGCAATGAACGCCTCCCTTGCCAATGGCACCTGGGCCAGCTCGAAACCGCCGCTGCTGCGGTTTCTCGACGAATGCCACGCCAGGTTCGCGGCCAACGATGAAGGCCAGGTCGCCGACTACATCCCCGAACTCAGCAAGGCCGATCCTGCCCATTTCGGCATCAGCCTCGCCACGCTCGACGGACACGTCTACGAAGTCGGAGACAGCAAGGTCCCCTTCACCATCCAGTCCCTGTCGAAGCCATTCGTCTTCGCGCTGGCGCTGGACACGCTGGGGGCGGCCCGTGTCGAAAGCGCAATCGGCGTCGAACCCTCCGGAGACCCCTTCAACTCGATCCGGCTCAACGCCGAGAACCATCCCTTCAATCCGATGGTCAATGCCGGCGCGATCGCCTGTTCCGGACTGATCCACGAGGCCAAGGGCGCCGAGGCTTTCGAGCATATCCGCGAGGCGCTCGGCCGATTTGCCGGGCGCACGCTCGGTTTCGACGAAGCGGTCTATGCTTCCGAAAGCGCCACGGGCGACCGCAATCGCGCCATTGCCTACCTGCTGCGCACCAATGCCGTGCTGCGGGATCGCGTGGATGCCGTGCTCGACGTCTACTTCCGGCAATGCGCCGTCCTGGTCAATGCGCGCGACATCGCGGTGATGGCCGCGACGCTGGCCAACCGCGGCGTCAACCCGGTCACCGGCCAGCAGGTGATGACGCCCTACGCGATATCCCGCACCCTGTCGGTAATGACCTCGTCCGGCATGTACGACTATGCCGGCGAGTGGATCTACCGCGTCGGCATCCCCGCCAAGAGCGGCGTCGGCGGCGGCATCCTGGCGGCGCTGCCGGCAAGGCTCGGACTCGGCAGTTATTCGCCGAGGCTCGACAAGCACGGCAACAGCGTGCGCGGCATCGGCGTGTGCGAGGCGCTGTCCTCGCATTACGACCTGCACATGCTCAACCGCAGCGACGATGCGCGCACCAGCATCATCGCCGACTACAGCATCGGTCAGAACCCGTCGCGGCGCAGCCGCCGGCCGCACGAGCGCGACATCCTCGCCGTCCATCATGAGCAGGTGCGCGTGATCGAATTGGTCGGCACGCTCTCCTTCTCGAACGTCGACTACGTCTCGCGCCAGCTCGCCTCCAAGCCGCGGCCGCAGTTCGTGATCTTCGACCTCCACCGCGTCACCTCGCTGACGCGGGCCGGCGCGCGCCTCGTGGCGGAGGAATTTCAGGAACTCGCCGCACACAATGTCACCGTCGTCCTCTCAGGCGTGAAGCGCGGCTCGCGCGAATGGAACATCATCCGGGAGTGGACCGGAAGCCTGAACAACGTTCGTGACTTCTTCCTGCTGGATACCGCGATCGAATGGGCCGAGGATCAGCTGGTCTACCGATATGGTGGCGCGATCGACTTTTACGAGACTACCGAACTTTCCGAACAGCCGCTGCTCGCGGGCCTCTCACCGGACGAACTGGTTGCGCTCGCCGCGATCGGAGCCGTCAGGCACTACAAGGCCGGCGAGAGGATCGTGACGGCCGGCTCGCCTGCCACCTCGATCTTTTTCCTGCGCAGCGGCGCCGTTCTCGTCACCCTGCCGGGCGGCGTGCGGCTGGCGACGCTGACCGCCGGGACGGCATTCGGCGAAATGGCGCTGCTCGAGCCGACTCGCTCGGCCGACGTCACCGCGGACATCGCGGCGACCGCCTGCGAAATTCCGCTCGGTGACTTCGAGCGCTTCCGCACGCTCCACCCCCGCGCCGGCGAGCGCATCATGCGCAATCTTGCGCAGCTTCTCGCCGATCGCCTGATCGTGGCCAACACCAAGATCGACCTGCTCGCCTCGAGCTGATACCGCCGTGCTACCCGCCGCCCTTGCCGCGCCCGGTCTTCTCGCCGGCGCGGCGCAAGGCGTCGGCGAGTGCCCCACCGCCGAATGCCGGCGTTGGTTTGCGCGCGCCCTGCGAAGCGCCCGACGCACGCGATTTCTCGCCCGAGCCGCCTTTGGTCTTGCTGCCGGCCTTGGCGACCTCATCGTCGAGGCGCAGCGTCAATGCGATGCGATTGCGGGCGACCTCGAGATCGATCACCTTCACCTTGACGATGTCGCCGGGCTTCACGACCTCACGCGGATCGTTGATGCGCGTCTTCGACATCGCCGAGATATGCACCAGTCCGTCCTGATGCACGCCGATATCGACGAAGGCGCCGAACGCCACGACGTTGGTCACGGTCCCCTCCAGGATCATACCGCGCCGAAGATCCTTGATGGTCTCGACGCCCTCTTTAAGCGCCGCCATCTTGAAGGCGGGCCGCGGATCGCGGCCGGGCTTTTCCAGTTCGCGCAGGATGTCGGTCACGGTGGGCAGGCCGAAGGTCTCGTCGACGAAGGCCTGCGGTTTCAGCTGGCGTATAATTCCGGCATTGCCGATCAGCGCCTTGATGTCGCTCTTCGTCGTCTCCAGGATTCGCCGCACCACCGGATAGGATTCCGGATGCACGCCGGAGGCATCGAGCGGGTCGCTGCCGCCGTTGATGCGCAAGAAGCCGGCGCATTGCTCGAACGCCTTCGGGCCAAGCCGCGGCACCTCCTTCAGCGCGCCGCGCGACCTGAAGGGGCCGTTGGCGTCGCGGTGCTGCACGATGCTTTCCGCAAGTCCGGTGCCGATGCCCGACACCCGCGCCAGCAGCGGTGCGGAAGCGGTGTTGGCGTCGACCCCGACAGCATTGACGCAATCCTCGACAACTGCATCGAGCGACCGCGCCAGCTTGCTTTCGCTGAGGTCGTGCTGGTACTGGCCGACACCGATCGCCTTGGGATCGATCTTCACCAGTTCGGCCAGCGGGTCCTGCAAGCGGCGGGCGATCGACACCGCGCCACGCAGCGTGACGTCGAGTTCAGGCAGCTCCTGCGATGCGAAGGCCGAGGCCGAGTACACGGACGCGCCGGCTTCCGAGACGACGATCTTCGACATCTTGAGGTCCGGCAGCAGTTTCAGGAGATCGGTCGCCAGCCTGTCGGTCTCGCGCGAGGCCGTGCCGTTGCCAATGGCGACGAGATCGACGCGGTGCTGGACCGCGAGCCTGGCGAGCGTAGCCAGGGTTTCGTCCCATTTCCGCTGCGGTTCGTGCGGATAGACCGTGGCTGTATCCACCACCTTGCCGGTGGCGTCGACCACCGCGACCTTGACGCCGGAGCGGAAGCCGGGATCGAGCCCCATAGTGACGCGCGCCCCGGCCGGCGCGGCCAGCAGGAGGTCGCGCAGGTTCGAAGCGAATACCCGCACCGCTTCCGTCTCCGCCGCAGTCCAAAGGCGCATGCGCAAGTCGATGTTCAAATGCACCTGGATCTTCGTGCGCCAGGCCCAGCCCACCGTTTCCGCCAGCCACTTGTCGCCGGCGCGGCCCTGGTCGGCAATGCCGAAGCGCTGCATGATCTTGCGTTCGTAGCTGCTGGTCTCGCCGGCAGCCGCCGGCGCCGCCTCCGGCTGGATCTGCAGATCGAGTATCTCTTCCTTCTCGCCGCGGAACATCGCGAGGATGCGGTGCGACGGCAGCCTGGTGAGCGGCTGGCTGAAATCGAAATAGTCCTTGAACTTCTCGCCCTCGGTCCTCTTGCCCCTGCGGACGGCAGAGATCATGATGCCGTTCGACCACATCTCCTCGCGTAGCTGTCCGATCAGATCGGCGTCTTCCGCAAACCGCTCGACCAGGATGGCGCGTGCGCCTTCCAGGGCGGCTGCGACGTTGGGGACTTCCTTGTCGGCGTTGACGAAATCCTTGGCTGCCTTTTTCGGATCGGTGTCGGGTTGCGTCAGCAGCAGTTCGGCCAAAGGTTCGAGGCCGGCTTCCCTGGCGATCTCGGCCTTGGTCCGGCGCTTCGGCTTGTATGGCAGGTAGATGTCTTCCAGACGCGCCTTGCTGTCGGCGGCGAGAATCGCGGCCTCCAGCGCCGCATCGAGCTTGCCCTGCTCGCGGACCGAGTCGAGGATCGCGGTGCGGCGCGCTTCGAGCTCACGCAGGTACGTCAGGCGCTCTTCCAGCGTGCGCAGTTGCGCGTCGTCGAGACCGCCGGTGACCTCCTTGCGGTACCTGGCGACGAACGGAACCGTCGCGCCCTCGTCGAGCAGCGCGACCGTCTTCTCGACCTGCTGCTCGTGGACGCCGAGCTCCTGCGCGATCTTGCCGAAAATGTTGCTCACGCCAGACCTTCCGATTCACCGAGGGTTGATCAACCCATCCCGCGGGGACGCCGCTTATGGACCATTGCCACGCGGCCGATCAAGGCGGCCGGTGAAAGATTTTAATCTGTGGATCGACCGACGGACTGGTTCTGCTGCGTCATAGGCGCTCTTCATCCCTCATCCTGAGGAGCGCGCAGCGCGCGCGTCTCGAAGGATGCAGGCCCGTCTGTGGCCTCATGGTTCGAGACGCGCTTCGCGCTCCTCACCATGAGGGGCCTATAATGCAGTAGTGCTAGCTGACCACTTCCGAAACCGGCTGCAGGTCGATCGCAAACGTCTCCAGGAATTTCGACGTCATGACGTAGAATCCGACCGACAGCTGCAGCTCGACCAGCGCGGCCGGCGTCAGCCTGGCGCGGATCGCATTGAAGGTGGCATCGGTCGGCTTGTGCAGCCTGACGATCTCGTCGGTGAAGGCTAGCGCGGCGCGCTGCGTCTCGTCGAAGCAGGTCGCCGACTGCCAGTTCTCCAGCGTATCATTCTGCTCGTCGGTGACGCCGACGTTCTTGCCGATGCGCTTGTGCGCGACGACCTCGTAGGGCGCCTCGCACAAAATGCCGGTGCGCGTGATCGCAAGCTCGCGCACGATGGGGTCAAGTTCGCCCTTGTGCCGGATCGCGCCGCCGAGCCGGCAGTACTGTTCGAGGTAACTCGGCGAATGCGCCATCATGCGGAAGATGTTGGCGTTCCGGTTCTTGCCGAGCAGTTCGCGGGTGCGCTCATTGTGCTTTGCGGGATCGCTGTATTCGATGCGGGCCATTGGTTTGTCTCGGTATTTTCCGTAGGCGTTGCGGCTATTGTCGGTGACGTTCGGTCAAAACACTATCGGGCAGGCGACTCCAGAGCAACACAACAGAGTCAAATTGCCGCCGCATTACTGTTCGACCGTGGGACCGTCGATATTCGCCCGAGTGGGGACTCATCATGGGGCGGATCATCGTCGCGGGGTGTTCCGAGTAACCAAACCGATCGTCGCTGCGCGCCTTGGCGCGCCACGGTGAATCGCGCCCAGGTCTAGGGAGATAGACATGAAGGAAGCCACCAAGAGGGCGGCCTCGGAAGCGTTCGCGCAAATGCTGGCGGTGACGGCGATGCTCGTCATCGCCAGCGTCGTGCTCTCTGTGCGGTGAGGTTCTCTCCACCGTCATTGCAAGGAGCGAAGCGACGACCCGTCTACGCTTGCTGCGCAAGCTACGCCGCGCTGGGAGTCCGCCGAAGCTCGGAGAGCGAAGGCGGAAGCAATCCAGCTCTCGATTCGCTGCACCATGAATGGCTTCGCTTCGCTCGCAATGACGAATCACGTCACCTCACCTTCTCGAAATACGGCACCAGCCTTCCCGCGAATTGCCTATAGCGCGCGACCACCTTGTCGCCGATGGCGAGATCGTTGTCGCCGTGCGCCATCATGCGAAAGCCTTCCGCGGTATCGACCAGCAGGATGTTGTACGGCACATGGGCCTTCGTCTCCGGCGTCGCGGCGCGGCAGACCAGCGACGTGGCGTAGACCATCCCCTCGCCGCTCGCCTGCTTGTCCAGCGGGTCCGGCGCGCCGCAGGCGGCGCAGAAGCTGCGGCGGAAATACTGGCTGATACCGCAGGCGGCGCAGTGCTGGTAGACGATGGCTTCCGCGCCTCTGGTCCAGTCGGCAAGCATCTTGCTCATCGCACGCGCTCCAGGAACATGCTGACATGCGACGACAGCACTCCGCCATCGCCATGCAGGAGCGCGATCGAGGCATCGCGCACCTGACGATTGCCGGCGCGGCTGGTCATCTGCAGATGGGTCTCGACCAGATGCGCCATCGCGCCGCCGACGCCGCAATGGCCGTAACTCAACAGGCCGCCATGGGTGTTGAGCGGCACCTCGCCGTCGCGGCCGAAATAGCCGGCACGCACGCGCGCCGCCGCCTCGCCGCGTTTCGCCAGACCAAGATCCTCCAGCAACATGGCGAGCGTGATCGTAAAGCTGTCGTAGACGGCGGCGTAGCGCACGTCCTTGATCGCGAGGCCTGAGGCGGCCTTCGCCTTCGCAACGGAGATCTCCGCGCCGAGCTCGCTCAAGGCGGGTGCGGCCGTGACATGCTGATGGGTATGGGCCTGCGCGCAACCGCGAATGCGGATGCCGGCAGCTCCCGTCGGCTCGCGGCTGATGATGAAGGCCGCGCCGCCGTCCGAGACCGGGCAGCAGTCGAGCAGTTTTAGCGGCATCGCCACGGGTTTCGATGCCATCACGTCGGCCACCGTAATCGGCTCGTGGAACTGCGCGCCAGGATGGGTGCAAGCGTGCGCCCGCATCAGCACGGCGAATTCGGCGAGGTCTTCCTGCGTCAGGCCGTATTCGTGCATGTAGCGGGAGGCGACGAGGCCGTAATAGGCGGGAATGGTCGGCCCGAGCGACACCTCGTAGTCGGGATGGCCGACCTGGGCCAGCGCCTGAATCGAGGCGTCACGGCTCTGGCCGGTCAGACGGTTCTCGCCGGAGACGACCAGCACGTGTCTTGCGACCCCGCTATCGACGAGATGATGCGCAAGCATGGTCATGGCGAGCCCGGTGGCGCCGCCGACCTGCACGGCGTGGGCGTAGCTCGGGCGGATGCCAAAATGCTCGGCGAACACGGTGGCAAGCATGATGTGCGGCGAGACGGTGTTGTAGCCGCAGAGCAGGCCGTCAATGTCCGAACGTTTCAAGCCAGCATCGGCGATGGCGGACGTCGCCGCCTTGCTCATGAGGTCGAGCGAGTTCGAGCCTTCATGCTTGCCGTAGGAAGTGAGGCCGACGCCGGTGATGTAGCTCATGGACGCTTCTCAATACGACTTCGGCAAACCCAGCACCTTCTCGCCGATGAAGCTGAGGATGAGCTGAGGCGAGATCGGGGCGATGCGCGGGATCAGGGATTCCCGCAGGTAGCGCTCGACATGGTATTCCTTGGCGTAGCCGAAGCCGCCATGGGTCATCACGGCCTGTTCGCAGGCGCGGAAGCCGGCTTCGGCCGCGAGGTATTTCGCGGAATTTGCAGCAGGCCCGCACGGCATGTTCTGGTCGTATTGCCAGCCTGCCCGCAACACCATCAGCCAGGCGGCTTCCAGCTCCATCCAGTTCTTCGCCAGCGGATGCTGGATCGCCTGGTTCATGCCGATCGGGCGGTTGAACACGATGCGGTTCTTGGCATAGGCGGAGGCGCGTGACAGCGCGACCATGCCAAGGCCAACGGCTTCGGCGGCGATCAGGATGCGCTCGGGATTCATGCCGTGCAGGATGTATTCGAAGCCGCGGCCTTCTTCCCCGAGCCTGTCCTCGACCGGAATCTCGAAATTCTCGAAGAACAGCTCGTTGGAATCGACGGGCTTGCGGCCCATCTTCTCGATCTCGTGCACGGTGACGCGCTGCTTGTCGAAATCGGTGTAGAACAGGCTCAACCCCTGCGTCGGCGTCTTCACCTCTTCCAGCGGGGTGGTGCGCGCCAGCAGCAGGATCTTGTTGGCGACCTGCGCGGTGGAAATCCACACCTTCTGGCCGTTGACGATGTACTTGTCGCCCTTGCGCACCGCGCGGGTCTTCAACTGCGTGGTGTTGAGGCCGGTGTTAGGCTCGGTGACGGCGAAGCAGGATCGGTCGCGGCCGTCCACGATGCCCGGCAGCATGCGGTGGCACTGCTCCTTGCTGCCGAACACCACCACGGGATTGAGCCCGAACACGTTCATATGCACGGCCGAAGCGCCCGACATGCCGGCGCCGGATTCCGAGATGGTGCGCATCATGATCGCGGCATCGGTGATGCCGAGGCCGGAGCCGCCAAACTCCTCGGGAATGCAGATGCCGAGCCAGCCGGCGTCCGCCAGCGCCATGTGGAAATCCGCGGGAAAGCCGCCCTCCTTGTCCTTCTTCAGCCAATAGGTGTCGTCGAAGCGCGCGCAGATCTTGCCGACGGCGTCCTTGATCGATTCCTGGTTGGCGGAGAGCGCGAAATCCATCTTGTGATCCTATCTGCTTGCGACGGTCCTGGTAACGCCGTCGCGCACCATCGCCGCGATCTCTTCGTCGCTGTAGCCGGCCTCACGCAGCACTTCGGCGCTGTGCTCGCCGAGCCGCGGCGCCAGCCGCTCGGTCTCCACCGGCGTTTCCGACCAGTTGGCCGACACCTTCATGCTGCGGATTCTGCCTTCGGTCGGGTGATCGACCACGGGAAAGCGATCCGTCGCCACCATGTGCGGATCGGAGAGCAGGCTTTCGAGGTCGTGCATCGGCATGACCGGGATGTCGGCGTGGGTCAGGATATCCATCCATTCGGCGGTGGACTTCGTCTCGAGGATGCGCGCAAGCTCGGCATAGACGGCATCGATGTTATTGGCGCGGCCGGCGAAGCTGGCGAATTTCGGATCGCCGCGCAGGTCGTCGCGGCCGGTGGCGGCGAAAAAGCTCTCCCACTGCTTGTCGTTGTAGACGATAACGCAGATATAGCCGTCGGAGGTCTTGTAGGGGCGGCGGTCGCGCGACAGATGCCGGGCATAGCCGCCCTTGTCGAGCGGCGGGTCGTAAGTGAGGCCGCCCATGTGGTCGCCCATCACGAAGCTCGCCATGGTCTCGAACATCGGGATGTCGACGCGCTGGCCCTGCCCGCTGCGCTCGCGATGCACCAGGCTGGCGCAGATTGCGCCCACGGCGGTGAGGCCGACGATGCGGTCGACCAGCGCGTTCGGCACGTAGCGCGGCACGCCGTCTTCGGAGGTCTGCGCCATCAGCGCCGGCAACGCGGTGGCGCCCTGGATCAGATCGTCATAGGCGGGCTTGGCAGCGTACGGCCCGTCCTGGCCGAAGCCGAACACGCCGGCATAGATCAGGCGCGGATTGACCCTGGACACCACGTCGTAGCCGAGCTGCAGCCGCGCCATCGCCTGCGGCCGCACGTTGTAGACCAGCACGTCCGCGGTCTCGAGCAGGCGCAGCACCGCCTCTCGGCCGGCGGGCTTTTTCAGGTCGAGGCATAGCGAGCGTTTGCTGCGGTTGGTGTTGAGGAACACCGGCCCCATGCCGGGATGCCGGGTCGGGCCGATCTGCCGCGTCACGTCGCCGTCGGGCGATTCCACCTTGATGACGTCGGCGCCGTAATCGCCGAGCGCCTGGGTCGCAAAGGGCCCCATCAGCACGGTGGTCATGTCGATGACCTTGATGCCCTTCAGCGGTCCCATGCGCGTGTCTTCTCCCGGGCGCGATCGCCTTGTTGTTTGGTCGGGCCAAGTAACGGCAGCGCCCTGCCGAGATCAAGCTGCACGGGGGGTATGGGGTTATGCGCTTGCTTCCCCCTCTCCCCGCCCTTCGCGGGGAGAGGGTCGGGGTGAGGGGCTGCTTCTGCGAATTCAACATCAACATGGACTCGCCGAGAGCGCCCTCACCCGCTGCGCTACGCGCGGCGGCCTCTCCCCGCAAGCGGGGCGAGGCGACCTGAGTTACCTGAGCCAGTTTTCAAACGACCGAAGGCATTCCCGCGGCTCGTTTTCGCCCGGGTCTTGCATCTTCGTTTGCTCCCTCCTGAACAGAGGGCGCGGGGAAGGTCGGGCGCCGGCGGCACCCGCAGCACCGTGTGCAATGGGTAGCAAGAAGACGCACACGGGTTTGACAGGTACAGCCAAGACATCCCGGCCTTCCCCGCGCAACGGTTTGACGGCTTATTTCGTGCTCTCCCCGGGGAACGGCCTCTTTTGCCCCCGTTGCCCGGCCCGCACAGGCAGGCAGGGATAGACGCCAGGGTCGCGGCGCCAGGACCACACGACTTCACCGTCCGCCGCCTGCGTTTCGTCGGGTGCACAAGTCACCTGACGCCGGCAGCGGCCCATCGCAACCCGCACCACGTTTCGTGACGACCGC
>CAZDEZ010000017.1:0-61728 GCA_964504705.1 uncultured Bradyrhizobium sp. | reverse complement strand
GCCGGCGTCGTCTTCACCGGCTCGACGGAAGTCGCGCGCGCCATCAACCGTACGCTGGCGGCCAGGGACGGGCCGATCGTGCCGCTGATCGCGGAGACCGGCGGCATCAACGCCATGATCGTCGATGCGACCGCGCTGCCCGAACAGGTCGCCGACGACGTCGTCACTTCCGCCTTCCGCTCGGCCGGTCAGCGCTGCTCGGCGCTGCGGCTCCTGTTCCTGCAGGACGATGTTGCCGACCGCATGATCGAGATGATCGCGGGCGCCGCGCGCGAACTTAAGCTCGGCGATCCCGCCGATCCCGCGACCCATGTCGGGCCGGTGATCGATGCGGAGGCCAAACAGAAGCTTGATGCGCATATCGCCCGCATGATGAAGGAAGCGCGCGTGCATTTCGCGGGCGCGGCGCCCCCGGGAAACTTCGTCGCGCCACACATCTTCGAACTGCGCGATGCCCGCCAGCTGGCGGAGGAAGTGTTCGGGCCGATCCTGCATGTGGTGCGCTTTCGCGCCGAAGCGCTGGAAGGCGTACTGCACGCGATCGAGCGCAGCGGCTACGGCCTGACGCTCGGCATCCACTCGCGCATCGACGACACCGTCGACGATATCGTGGCACGACTGCAGGTCGGCAACATCTACGTCAACCGCAACATGATCGGCGCGGTGGTCGGCGTGCAGCCGTTCGGCGGCTTCGGCCTCTCCGGAACCGGTCCCAAGGCCGGCGGCCCGCATTATCTGGCGCGCTTTGCCACCGAACAGACGGTAACCGTCAATACCGCCGCGGCCGGCGGCAATGCCGCATTGCTCGTGGGCGGGGAGTAGTCACCGCCGGCGCATCGCCCCATGACTCTCGCGGCGTTGCTTCCCCTGCCCAAGATGGTTCAAATGGCCGCCAAACAGGGCTGCGCCGGTATTTCGGCTGGCGGCAAGGCCAACAGGCGCCAGGGGAGCAATATGGAAGAAAAGGGCATTTTCGACGGGCTGAAGGTGCTGGACTGCGCGAGTTTCATCGCCGCGCCCGCCGCCGCGACCGTGCTGTCGGATTTCGGCGCCGACGTCATCAAGATCGAGCCGCCGGGCCAGGGCGACCCCTACCGCAATCTCCCGAACCTGCCGGGCTATCCCCACAGCGAGCACAATTTCGCGTGGCTGCTGGAGGCGCGCAACAAGAAGAGCATCGCGCTCGACCTTTCCAGGCCCGAGGGTCAGGCGGTGCTGCACAAGCTCGCCGCGGAGGCCGACGTCTTCATTACCAACATGCCGCCGCAGGTGCGCGAGAAGCTCGGCATCACCTGGGAACATCTGGCGCCTCATAACGAGCGGCTGATCTACGCCTCGTTCACCGGCTATGGCGAGAAGGGCGAGGAAGCCAACAAGCCCGGCTTCGACAGCAACGCCTACTGGGCGCGCTCCGGCCTGATGGATCTCGTGCGCGCCGACGAGCATACGACGCCGGCGCGCTCGGTCGCCGGCATGGGCGACCATCCCTGCGCCATGGCGTTTTACGGCGCGATCGTCACCGCGCTCTACAAGCGCGAGCGCACCGGCAAGGGCTCGCACGTCTCCTCCAATTTGATGGCCAACGGCGTCTGGGCGGCCTCCGTGCTGGCGCAGGCGAAGCTCGTCGGCGCCAAATTCCTGCCGCGGCGGCCGCGCGAGCACGCGCTCAATGCGGTGACCAATCACTACCAGTGCCAGGACGGCCGCTGGCTGATCCTGTCGCTGCTCAACGAGGACCGGCAGTGGCCGACCTTGGCGAAGTGCATGGGCCGCGAAGACCTCGTCGCTGATCCGCGCTTTGCGACCAAGAAGGACCGTCATGCCAACTCGCTGGAGCTGGTGAAGATCTTCGACGAGGTGTTCGCGACCAAGCCGCTCGCCGAATGGCGCAAGATCCTCGACGGCAACGGCCTCGTGTTCGGCGTCGTCGGCATCCTCGACGACATTCCCAACGACAAGCAGATGATCGAGAACGAGGTGCTGGTGCCGTTCGAGAACGACACCATGCTGACCATCAACAGCCCGATCTGGGTGGACGGAGCCAAGAAGGTGCAGCCGCGCAAGCCGCCGGGCCTCGGCGAGCACAGCGATGAGATTTTGCGCAACGCCGGCTATGACGAGGCAGCGATCAGGAAGCTGCGCGCGTCTGGTGCGGTGGCTTGATCGAGACGGTCGCGATGTAGCCACGTGATGGCCGGGTATGGCCGCCCGAAGGACGGCGTAGCGCCAAGACGTGGATGCCCGGGTCATGCCCGGGCATGACGACGGAAAGGCGACCCGACCCAAACGTTCAGCGGTGCGTCCAGGCCCAGACGATGCCGACGACGATCGTGGCCATGACCAGGGCGACGAAGATGGCCCAGCCGCTGACGCGGACGGCGGCGACGCCCTTGCGATGCTGCTCGTTCTGCGCGATCTCGCGGTTGCGCGCCCTCTCCTCGGCGTCGTCGGGAGTGCTCATCGGCGGGTTCCCTTCTGGCTGGCTGCCAGCCGAGGCTAGCATCAAACGATGACGCCCGGGCGCAACACCGCATCAATCTCACTGCCGGGAATTCACGAAACACATGCCCATGCGCGTGCTTGCGTCCGCCGTCTGGCACGCGAGGCCTTTCGCGCAGGTCCAGGATCGAAAGCTAGCGTCGTTGCCGGCGCCCTTGCGGATCAGCCGGTAGCAATGCGCACCCCAGCCGTCGTTGTATGCAGTGCCGGCCAGCTCCCGTGCACCGCGCAATTGCGGCCGGCTGGCAAAGCCCCTGGAATAGTCGGGCGGCCTGCCGTCGCGCAGCGCGGCCAGGATGTCGCGGCGGCGCGGCTGATCGCCGAAGAAGTGCGGCGAGGCCGGCACCACGGCGGCACTGGACGGCTTGGCCGCCATCCAGTCGGCGCCCGGAAAATGAAAACCGCCGATGCCGCGGGTCTGGTGGCAGCCGGAGCAGGTGACGTCGTTGAGGCGACGCTGAAAGCCGCCGAAGGAGCGGATGTTCTGCAACGCCGTTCCGTCGCTGGCCGCCTTCTTCAGCGCCGCGACGACGTCGCGTTCGCTGAAAACCGGTTTGCTCCCTTCGCCTTCGCTGAGGCCGAACTCCGGCAGCAGGTTCGACGGCGCAAAGCCGACCGGCGTCGCGGTGATGGCGGCCCTGGCGAGGAATTTCTCGGGGATCAGGATCGTGCCGCGATCGAGCGCGGCAAAGCGCGAGGGCTCGAGCAGCCAGGCCCTGAACTCGCGCGCAAGTTCGGCATCGGCGAACATGCGCTCGCGATCGATCTGGTTCTCAAGCGGCGCCTCGTTAAAGGCGCGCGCCCGCCTGTCGTAGCGAAACACCTTCAGGAGATAGTCGGTGCGAAAGTCGCGCCTTACTGTCTTCGGCGCATGCGCGATCTGCAGATTGATCTCGATACGGTCGATGTTGCCCGGCGAGACGAGATCGAGCGGGCCGTCCCTGAGCTGCAGTTTTGCCGCTAGATCCCGCCCCGTGAGCGTCAGGTCCGACGACGCGAGCCAGCGCTGCGCAACCGCCGCGCAGGTGATCGGCTGGCCGTCGCGATCGACCGCAGGATCGCCGACGGCGCGCAGGATCACGTTCAGCGTGACCGGCAGCCGCGCCGGCGTCTCGCTGCCCGCAGCCACATCCGTGCGGGTCAGGCGGTAGATCAGCCGGATCTCGCCACAGCCGCTTTCCGGCACATAGGCGCGGTCCATGCGGTTGACGATGCCGGCCAGCACGAAGCGGGTGTCAGCCGAGGTGAGGAGCGCACGGTCGAACAGGCGGAAATCGAAGGCATCGCCGACGCCGATGGTCGCGGCGGGCTGCTCAACGGCGTGCCTGGCGATGTAGCGATCGAATTCCGCATCGATCGCGGATTTGACCGGCGCGACCGCCGGTTGTGCGAACAGTTCCGCGTTGTCGAGCGGCCGCGCATCGTCGCGCGAGGGGTTCAGGATGCGGCCAAGACCGAACCGGCCGCGGTCGAGCTCGCGCAGCGCCAACGGATCGGTGACAGCGGTCCCGCGTTCCAATGGCCGGTCCGGCGCCGCGCGTGCCGGCAGCGCCCCGGCGAGCAGGCAAAGCAGGACAACGGAGAACCGCGGCGCGAAACTCATGCCCCACTAACACCGTGGCTGCAGGCCTATTCAAGCAAAAAGGCGCCTCACATCGCAGTGAGACGCCTTGTGTTTCCGCAAAATCGCCCGTCAGCGCGAGACGATCAGGCCCTTGCTGGTGACCACGACCCAGCGGCCGTCCTGCTTGCGGATGGCATCGACGCGGCCGAGGCCGGGAATGGGATCGCCGGCATATACCTCGTAGAGGCCGCGGCGGCTCTCGATCAGCGCGCTGCCCCTGCCGACGTCGCGCAGCACCCAGCCTTCGACCGTCGGCAGGCGACCGACTTCGACCTTGGCCGCCGTCGCAGGCGCCGGCGGCGCCACCGATCCCGTCACGTCTTTCGGCACTGCCGACACCGCGGCCACCTGTGCCGGCGCGGCGGCGGCAGGTGCAGCGGCAGCGGGCGCGATGGCCGCTTGCGCGGCGCGCAGCTTGCCGACTTCGTCGGAAAGCCGCGCGAGCTTCGCTGCGGGCTCGGTCTGCGCCTTCTCGACCTTGTCGAGGCGATCGCTGGTCTTGTTGAACTGGGTCACGCCAAGCCTGGCGTTCTGCTCGACGCCGGCTTTCAGCGCGAGGATGTCGGCATCGATCCGAGCAATCGTGGCTTCCACGCCGACGTTGCGTGCGGCAGCGGCTGGCGCCGCATTGTCCTGGCCACGGCCGGAGGTGGCAAGCGCACCGCCAATCGCGCCGGCAATTGCCGCGAGCGCGACGACCGCGGCCATCGCCCCGACGCGGCGTACCGGAGCCGCCGCGGTTGACGGCCCTGCATCGCCGCCCCGCATCCGCTCGCCTGGCGACATGATCATGACCTTGCCGGACGGACGCGGCGCTTCCGCCTTGCCCGCCTTCACTTCTGGTTTTGGCGCTTCCATTTTCGGCGCCTCGATGTTGGGCGCATCCGGCTTTGGCGAGGTCAGTTCCTGGTCGGGGGCAATGGCCGGCGACTCGATGACCGGTTCAATCCTGGCCTCGGATGCGGCACTCACAGAACCCGTTTCGATGCTGGTCGGCTCGCTCTGTTGTTCGCTCACGGCAAATTCTCCAGAATTCGTTGACCATTTGGTAACTTTCATTCCTTGCCAATTCCTTACCTTGCATGGGCGTTACCTAAATTTAAGGAACGCATCCGCGCCGGAATTGGGCCCTAAAGGTGGGCGGACGGTGGCAAGTCCGCGGACTGCGCCCATGCTGCCGTGCGGCAAAAATCCCCCTGCACCAGCTTTGACAAAGCCGGCCGCGACCTGTTTCTAGGGGCCACAACAACGCTTGCGACAACAACGGGGAGAGACATGAAGCTGTACGACTCGATCGGGCCCAATCCACACATCGTCCGCATGTTCATGGCCGAGAAGGGCATCGAGATGCCGAAGCAGGCGGTGGACCTGCGCAAGGGCGAGAACCGTGAGGCCGAGCACCTCAAGCGCAACCCGCACGGGCAGATGCCGACGCTGGAACTCGACGACGGCAGCTATCTCTCCGAAATCACCGCGATCTGCGAGTATCTGGAGGAGAAGAAGCCCTCCCCGCCGCTGATCGGATCGACGGCCGAGGAGCGCGCCGAATGCCGGATGTGGACGCGCCGCGTCGATCTGAACATCTGCGAGCCGCTCGCCAACGGCTTTCGCTACGGCGAGGGGCTTAAAATGTTCGAGAAGCGGATTCCGGTGGCGCCGGAGGCTTCCCCGGGCCTGAAGATGGTGGCGCAGAACCGCCTGAAGTGGCTCGACGACCAGATGGCCGACGGCCGCGAATATCTCTGCGGCAAGCGCTTCACGCTGGCGGACATCCATCTCTGGGGCTGGCTCAATTTCGGCGGCCAGGTCGGCCAGCCGCTCGACCGCAGCAATGCGCATATCGCCGCCTGGTTCGACCGGGTCGCGCAGCGGCCGTCGACCAAGGCGTAGGGCAGGCCGTCATGGCCGGGCTGGTCCCGGCCATGACGCAGGGGAGGTCAGCGCTTCTTCCCCTTCGCGAACTGCTTCGTCAGATATTCCGCCAACACCTCGACGCGCGCGGGGCGCGGGCCGCCAGGCGGCGTCACCAGATGCACCGCACCTTCGGGCTGTTTCCAGCCTTTCAGGATCACCTCGACTTCGCCCGAGCGCACTGCATCGCCGACGATGAATTCCGGAAGGTCCGCGATGCCGAGGCCGGCGAGCAGCGCCGGCATGACGGCTTCGCCATTGTTGACGCGCAGTTGCCCGGCGGGGCGCACGCTCGCCTGCTCGCCGGCCGCATTGGTGTAGTGCCAGACGCCGGGAGTCGAGAGATAGGCGTAGCCGAAGCATTTGTGGTCGGCGAGATGCATCGGATGCGTCGGCCGGCCATGGCGTTTGAGATAGGACGGCGCCGCCACCGTGTAGCGCGGCATGGCGCACAGACGCCGCGCGATGAGCGAGGAATCCGGCAGCCGCGCGATGCGCAGGCCCGCATCGAAACCCTCGCCGATCAAATCGACCGTGGCATCGCTGAGGTGGAGGTCGATCGACACTTCCGGATAATGCGCCAGAAATTCCGGCAACAGCGGGGCGACGGTCTTGATGCCGAAGCTCATGGGCGCCGCGAGCCGCACCAGCCCGCGCGGGGTCGCCGATTGCGCCAGCGCCTCGTTCTCCGCCGCCTCGCCGTCGGCGAGCAGCCGCGCGGCGCGTTCGGCAAGCTTTTGTCCCGCATCGGTCAGCGCCAGTCGCCGCGAGGTGCGGTTGAACAGGCGCGCGCCCAGCCTCTCCTCCAGCCGGCTCACCGCCTTCGACACCGTGGCCTTGGACAGCGCCAGCTCGCCGGAGGCCGCCGCGAAGGAGCGCAGTTCCACCACCTTGGCGAAGATCGCCAGCGCCTCGAAGTCTGGAAGCTTGGCCATTGACGGTCTCGCAATTATGGAAACAATGAGTTTCGATAGTTTCTATTTTTATAGCACGAGCGAATGCATATCCAAGGGGTCATCACGGTTCAACGTACAGGGAATATCCAATGATCAAGCTGAAACCCTTCGCAAAGCTCGGCGGCGCCGATCACGGCTGGCTGAAGGCGAAGCATCATTTCTCCTTCGCCGGTTACTACGACCCCGCCAATATGGGGCACGGCTCGTTGCGGGTCTGGAACGACGACGAGATCGCGCCGAACACCGGCTTCCCGGCCCATCCCCATTCCAACATGGAGATCATCACCTATGTGCGCGAAGGCGCCATCACGCATCAGGACAGTCTCGGCAACAAGGGCCGCACCGAAGCCGGCGACGTGCAGGTGATGAGCGCGGGCAGCGGCATCCGCCACTCCGAGTACAATCTGGAGCCGGGCAGGACGACGATCTTCCAGATCTGGATCGAACCCAACACGAATGGCGGCCAGCCGACCTGGGGCGCCAAGCCGTTCCCGAAGGCGGATCGCGCCAACGGCAAGCTCGTCACCATCGCGAGCGGCATTGCCGGCGACAAGGACGCGTTGCCGATCCGGGCCGACGCGCGGGTGCTCGCCACCACGCTGAAGGCCGGCGAGAGCGCGGAATATGCGGCGCAGAAGGCGCGCCATCTCTACCTCGTGCCGGCGGTCGGCAGCGTCGAGGTGAACGGCGTGCGGGTCAACGCCCGCGACGGTGCGGCGATCAGCGGCGAGCCGAAGCTGACGATCACCGCCCTGGAAGATTCCGAGCTGGTGCTGGTGGACGCGGCGTAAGGCGGCCACCCACAATTCCGTCATGGCCGGGCTTTGCCACGGCCATGACGGTCGGATTCAGGCGCGACCCGCCGCTTTGGCAAGCGACTTGGCGTGCGTGGCCGTCCGGTCGCCGACCGCCGCAAAGCCGAGCCTTTCGTAGAAAGCCGCTGCTTCCGCCGTGTTGGTCCGCAGCCGGACCAGCGCGAATGGCGGGCTTGCTCCCTTCAGGAGCTGATGCACCAGCGCCGCGCCGATCCCGCGATGGCGATCGCTCTTTCTGACATAGAGATGCCGTAGCCGGCCGACGTCATGACGGTCAGTGTAGGGATCGCGGTTGAGGCCGCAGACGCCGACGAGTTCGCCCGACCAGAACGCGCCGACCAGCCGCTCGCCCGGCCTGCCGTATCGATTGGCGCCGGAATTCCAGTCGGAGATCAGCCGCTGCACGAAGCCGAGGCCCTCCGACCGGGCCTCCTCGGCCAGGGCCTCAAGGCCGGGATGATCGCCGCCGATACGTTCGATACGAAAAGCCTTCGTCATCCGCGGAGAATGCCACCAACCGCTCGGCCCAACCAGAGTTTCGCTGGTGTCTAAGGCCCCTCGTCTAAGCATGATCTTTTCGGCAAACGCTTCACACTCGTCCCGATCAGCTTTCTTGCCGCCATGCGTGGAATCCCGCATGCAGACGCGAAAGGGGTGGCAATGCGAGAATGCCGCCCCAACTGACTCGGTGCACGCGTTGCGCACAACGGCTATGCAGCCTGAAGCAACGCCCGTTCATTCAGCCGGTCGTGGGCGATCTGAATAGGATCGCGAATGTCGACGAGGCGGGACGCCGCGAGGCGGATCAAGCCCTGCAACTCGTCAAAGCCGCCTTCATAGGAATGAATCGGAGCGAGCGGCGACATGATGCGATGCTCACCATATCGCCGCAGATATTCGTCGACATTGTCCCAGCGGACCATCCCGCCGGAATAGAGATAGGATTCGACCGCCAAGCCTTCGGCGTAGATCACTTCATGCGTGTCGAGCTCAACGTGGAAGTATTCGATTGTATCCGAGGCCAGCGCCGTCTCGTCGAACCGGATCGACCTTCCGTTGACGAGATGCCTGACAGGGATCAGCGCGCCATCGATGAACAGTGAATGATCCTGCGAGAGGAAAACGTCGCGATGCGGCGTAGAATCGTCGATGGCGAAGCGGGACACACGAACGGGCAACACGCGGGGATGCCAGGCCGCGGCCGTATTCCGCTTGAGGGTCTGACAGCCGATCCACTTGACCGGCTTCGGACCGTTTGCCGTGATGACTTCAGTGCCGACGGCAAGACGCTCGACGGCGATCTCTCCGCGCGTCGTCAGGATCTGCGTTCCACGCGTGAAGCAGCGCACGCCCGAGGAGCCCGAACCGTATCCGGATGCCGATCCAAAGCTGCCGGATCCGGATCCATATCCTGATCCAGAACCGGCGCCCCCCGTTCCGTATCCCGAGCCAGAGCCGACCGAACCCGATCCCGAACCGGCAGAGCCGGTCCCAGATCCCGAGCCAGCAGAACCCGATCCGGTCCCAGAGCCCGACCCTAACTTCCCGGAGCCGGAGCCCGAACCGTTGGCCGATCCCGACCCGGAGCCGGCAGAACCTGACCTGTTCGCAGAACCCGAACCTTGGCCAGAAGCCCCTGACCCGCTCCCGGAGCCCGATCGATGCCCCGAGCCTCTCGCCTGCCCTGCACCGGAGCCCGATCCAGACCCTTGTCCGGATCCAGCACCGCGCCCGTGCCCGACGTCTCCGAATTCACGCTCGCGGTGCGAGTGATAAGGCCAGTGATGTCGCTCATGGATGTCGGCTGCCGCATCCCGGGTACCGAGCAGTGACAGCGCGGAAGACCCGACTGATATCATCGAGAGCTTTCTGGCTGCAGCTGCAGCGATGCCGATGAAGTGCCGGCGGGAAGGGCTCGAGGGTGGAACTGCACTCATGAGCTAATCTCCGTTTGGGAAAGCGTAACCAATCCGTAACCACAAGAAAACGCCCAATGGGCGACATGGTTAATTCGTGCGTTTCGTTTTGGGACAGCTATACCGGCGGCTGCCGAAACGCCGGATTCGTCGAACCGAGATCGCCGCAGTCATCGCTCCCGTGCTGCTTAACGCTTTCCATTAACGGCTTCGAATCAAAGAAGTCCACGCTTGCCGAAGACGAATTGTCACCATGATCGAAACATGATTTGGTTCCGCGATATTGGCGATGCACTACGAAGAAATTTGAAGGCTAAGGCGCGGACATCGTGCACGGCAAGATTCTGCTACTGTCGGAGCGCCGGATTTCCGATCTGGTCGCATTTTGCCTCGCCTACGAGTTCGAGGACACCTTCCAGACCGTTACCGATGCCGAGCGAATAGACGCGACCGATTTCGCCTCCCTCGAGTTCTCCCGCCGGGCCTACAAGCTGATGCGCCACGCAACCGGGTCGCCGCGCCTGGCCGCCAGGCTTGCGCCTCCTCCGGGGGGCAAGGCGACCCTGACCGGCGATTTTGAGCTGTTCTTTCCTGTGTTCAGCAACGCTTTCGAGCTATATTCGCTGGCGACGATTCCGGACTGGCGCCGGCACTGCCGCAAGGCGGCCTGCTTCATCACCGAAGTCTGGACCGACCAGCTGCCGGAATATCTGCTCGAGCTGTTGTCGGAATTCGATCACGTCTTCACCGGACTGCAACACTGCGTCGACGACGTGGCGCGCATCACCGGGCGTCCTTGCAGTTACCTTCCGCTCGCAACCGACGTTCTGCGCTTCGCGCCTGCGACGCCCGACCAGCCGCGGCCGATCGACGTCTGCAACATCGGCCGCCGCTCGCAGGTTACGCACCGCGCGTTGCTGGCGGCGCTGCAGCACAGATTCTACTACTACGACACCGTGGCCGCGAGCGGCGCCGACCAGAGGCAGCGGACGTTTCGCGTCGACAACGCGCAAGAGCATCGCCTGATGCTGGCGACGATCCTCAAGCATAGCCGCTACTTCATCGCCAATCGCAGCCACGTCAACAATCCCGAATTCACGGCCGGGCGCGACGAGATCTCCGCCCGCTTCTATGAGGGTATCGCGGCCGGTACGGTCATGATCGGCGAGGCGCCGCGCACCGCCGAATTCGAGCGGCAGTTCGACTGGCCGGATGCCGTGATTCACTTGCCGTTCGATTCTCCCGACGTCGGCAGCATCCTGGCGGACCTGAACAGCAACCCGGGACGGCTGGCGACGGTCCAGGACAGGAATGTGAGGGAAGCCGCGCTCCGGCACGACTGGCTGTATCGCATCAGAACCGTGTTCGACGTGCTCGGCCTGTCGCCGACCGAAAAGATGCAGGCGCGCGCCGATCAGCTTGCGCAGGTCGCCCGCTAAAGCCAGCGCAGGTCCAGCCCGCCCGTGAGTGCGAACTGAACGCGCGGCGAGGCCCGTTGCGGGCCGAGTGTCCAAATGGTTAATGAATTGCCGAAACACATGGTTAATGAATTCATGAGACCGTGGCGGCACGGACAGCCGGCTCACTTCATCTGATCGCCTCGACTTCCGAGGTTCAGCCTCACGGTGCAGTGCTCCGGATGCCCGACGAGTTCATGGCGCGAGTTTTTTCAAGCGCAGCTCGGGTGTGTTGGTTGCAGCGGGTTGAGGTGCATTGTGACACGAAGTTTGTGGGGTAGCGGTCATCGCCGTTCCGGTCCCGAAGCCATCCAAGGGCGAGCCGGATCGTCTCGGCCTGCTGCGCCTGCGCGACATCGGCCCGTGCAGCAACGGCGCGGACCCTTTTCCGTCAGTGACGAGCGCCGTGCCGCGCCGCCTCACCATCCCGGCGAGCAATCAAATCACATGGACGGTCCGATCGGGATCGAACAGAACCTTCGCGGCAACGGGCGCGACCTTTTTGCAGCGGCCCTGATACCACACGAGATCGAGACCGAGCAGCACAGGCAATCCGAGATCGCCCGCATCCGCAACGAGATCATGGACATCGCGCGCGAGGTCGCAAACCTGCGGCGCCGCGAATCCGGCGACCTTGCCCGAAGCCCCATGTCGGACCATGGCGGTCGTCCCAGCCGGAACCCCGCCGATCGCGAACCGCAAAAGGGTTCCGCGCGGGCGGCCCTGATCCGCGCACCGGAACTACCCGACCGGCCGCAGGAGCAGCGGTCAGCGCCGCCGAACGGCAGGCGCCATCAACTCGTCGAGCGGGCGCATCGGAGTGCGCGCACCGGCAACGCCGATCCGGTAACCGGCAATGCGCCCGCGCGTAAAAATCCTGCGCTGACAATCCGCGATGAGATCTTGCGATTTGCGCCGGCAAAGCCAAAGCCCCTCTCCACGGAGACGACCAGCAAGCGCTGGCGCGTTGGGATCAAGGCCGCGCTGCTCACGGGAGTGATGCTGGCAGGCACCGGCGCGATCACGCTGGCGCTTTGGGGAGAACTGCCGTGGTCGGCCCTCGAGCGCCAGAAGCTGATGCTCGCCGAAGCGACCTCGTCGGTGTCGACGGCAATGGCTGTACGATTGCCACGCCCGCTGCTGGCTTCGGCCGGCGACCAGGCGATCACAACTTACCCGTTCGAGATTCCCGACACCTACGGTGTCTATGCCGTGACCGATGGACAATTGACACCGCTCGAACCTTTGTCGGTCCGCGTGCCCGATGCGCGGGTTGCCATTTCGAGTCCGATATCGAAGCCGGAGCCTGCGCCGGTCCCGAGTGGAAACCTGCAATTCGCAGTCTATCACCGCGAACTGGCTACCAGCGTGCCGGAGAGCGCGTCGGTGCGCGTCGTCGCCAAGGTCATGCAAGCCACGACCTTCGTCGGCGGCAAACCGAAGCCGGTCCCGGTCGAGGATACCTGGGCGGTGCGCGGCGGGGCGATCGATCTGCGCATTGCGCCGGTTGCCGCCAACAAGGAGATGATCCTGATCCGGCCGGCCGATCCTGCCTTCACGCTGTCGCCGGGGCGATACGTCCTGATGTTCAGGAACCAGGCCTACGATTTCAGCGTGGCGGGAACGGTCAGCGACACCGCGCATTGCCTGGAGCGATCCGACCTGCAGGACCGGACCGTCTATTCCGAATGCCGCGAACTTCCGGTTTCCGCCAAGCCCTAGTCCGACCTGCGTTTCCTGACGCAGGGATGACGCACTCAGGCCGCTCGAGCCTGTCCGGCGCCGCTCCTGTGCCAGAACAGCAATCCGGCGGCGCCGCCGACCAGACAAACAAGCGTCACCGCCTGCTCCCCCATACGAAGGCCACCTGCAATTGCGGCATAGGCCAGGAGGCCAAGACCGATCCAGAACAGCTTCTGCCACTGATAGCTGTCGTGCAATTTTGCGATCTGCCGGCGTTGGAACCAGATGTCCTTGGCCTCACGCGAAAATGGCAAGACCAGCCGCAATGCCGCGGGGACTACGCGCAGGCCGATCAGCAATACAACAAACCAGGCGAGCGAAATCCAGATCTGTTCACCGCCGGATAGCGCACGGATGACCGGGGGAATGCAGAAGCCGAGCACCGCGCGGGAAACAGCGCTCCACGGTCCGCTGTCAAGCCTGACAAGAAACTGCTCCAGCATCTTCATGGGCATACCTGCATCTAGAATCGAAAATTGGCCGGCGTTCGGACGGTGCGCAAATCGCGCAGCACCGAGAAAACGAGAAGGAGAGGCGCGGTTACCCTGAAGAGGCCGACGGCAACAGCGAGATAGGCCACAAGGCATACCGTTCCGGAAACGAAGATCCGCATGAACTGGGAAACATCGCCCAGAAGCTGCGTTTGAACCAGGAAGCCGGCAGCGACCGCCACCAGACCTGCAATCGTTTGCGGACCGACGGCCTGCAGGACATCCCGGCCTCGAATGCCGATCGGACCGCCGGAATAGGTGAGAGCCGGCACGAACAGCCCGAACATCGCGATCGCGTAAGCGGTGGCAACACCGGTTACGCCAAACGGCAATCCGGCCACGAGCGCCAAGAGCTGGACGATCGCGCTGTACACGCCCCAGCGCATCCAGCGATCGGCACGTCCGACCGCAACGTGAAGCCAGCCGAGCGTTCGCTCGATGCTGTGGGGGATTCCCCTCACCGCAAAGATGCACAGCAGGGGACCGGCGGCCGCCCATTTCTGCCCGAGCAGCAGCACCACGAAATCCTGTCCGATGACCGCGAGAATCGCAAAGGCCGGTACCGAGAAGAAACTCAGGGTCGAGAGCCCGGTTTCCCAGGCCCGCTTCAGTCCATCGACGTCGTTCCTGAGCTTGCTCAGACTCGATACCGCAATGTTGTGGAGAGGCTCGGTGAGAATGCTGAGCACATTGCTGTAGATCGTGAACGCATTCTGGAAATAGCCGAGCGGGCCCGCTCCCTGAAAATAACCGATCGCGATCCGATCAGCCGACCTCACGAGATAGTCCGTCATGGTGAAGCCGGTCACGCCCAGCCCGAAGCCGACCAGTTCCTTCGCGTCCGCAGACAGCCGCGGCCGCCCAGGTACCCACCGGCAGCTCATCCAGACAGCGACGGTAGTCCAGCCGGTTGTCACGATCGGCTTCGCGACGAGCGACCAATATCCCCACCCTCCGAGCGCCAGCGCCACGCTGACGATACTGCCGACGAGGTTCGCGGAGATGTCGATCATCGCAATGCGATGAAACTGCATGGCGCGCCGCATCAGCGCCGAATGCTGCGTCGACATGGCGGTCAGCACGAACGTGATCGACAGCGCCAGCGCGATGCCGGTCAGCGACGGCTCGCCGAAGAAACGCGCGATTGCCTCGCTGCTGCCGATGAGTAGCGACGTCAGAACCAGGCTGATGGCGATATTCAGCCAGAACAGCGTGCTGATCTCCTGCTGCGTAATATGCGTCTTCTGCGTCGACGCGTCGGCGGTGCCGAGGTCGATCAGCATGGGCGCGAAGCCGACTAGCGCGAGCACCATGGCCACAAGGCCGAAGTCGTGCGGGCTTAGCAGGCGCGCAAGCAGGATGGTCGAGGCCAGCTGGACGAAGATGTTGACGCCGCGCGCAGCAACGAAGATCACGCCACTATGCAGCGACGCCCGGCCAAGGCCGGCGATGGCCTTGTTCTCAGCAAAATACTGGTCGGCGCCGCTCTTCGAAGACACGAGGGTCTTTCCTTATGAATGGTCGCAGCCCGCTTCGGCCTGCCCGCCGGGAACCCGTTCCAGCCAGATCTCGCGCCAATAAGGCGGGATCGCGCGCGGGCAAAACCTTCGGCAGTACGCATAGCGCGAGCCGCAGACGACGTCCTTGAGGATAATGGCATCGGTCTTGAACCGAAGCATCTTGCCGTCCCGCTCATCGATGATCTGCTTGACGCGACATTCGACTTCGTGTTCACGTTCGGTAAACGGAACCATCTCGGGATCGAAGTAAAGACCGCGATTCCGGTAGTTGGAATCCAGGGTTTTCAATATCTCGGCATGGGACTTGACGCGAACGCGCTCTCCTTCCTGCACGTCGAGCGTCGCCCGCGGCGTCGCCACGTCCTTGGGCACGCCGAACGGCCGCAACGGATACGGACTTCCCCCGATCGCGCGCTGGAAGGTATCGTAGATCCAGCGCATGGGCGTTCCTATGCCGATCCCGGCCTCGGAGACAGTCCGCCACGCCGTGTAAAGAAGACCGGTAGCGAGCCGCGCAAGGCTCACGTTTCCCGACGTGTAGTCCTCCAGGTATTGCCGCAGGTCCCACGAGCTTTGCGGCTGTGTCGCGAACTTGATCTGGGTATTCTGACATATGTAGCGCGGCTCGGTCTCACCGGGCGCCGGCGGGATCCGAATACTGGAATGCAGCACATCCTCCGTGCATCCGCCGCTGCCGGAGCGCACGCTACGTGACGGTTCCGCGGCGGCCGCGCCGGGCTCGATCCGCTTGAGCCAGGCTTCCTTCCAGAAGATCAGGCAAGCGGCCTGGCATCCATCATGCGCCGCGCCATTGCAGCGGATATTGGACAGATGGACGGTGTTCACCATCTTGCGGCCGCCGATTCCGATCGCGGGATCGCAGGTCTTGTGTGCACGCTTGCCTACCATCATCCTGGTACCGCAGTATTTCAGCATTTCCGGCATGAACGGAAGTTCATCGAGCCGCCCGTTCTCGTCGAGCGTGGCGAGAATTTCCTCGCGCGAGCGCACTTGCACCCACTCCCCGGTGCGAAGGCCGAGAGCCTCTCGATCCTTCGCTGCCGGTCGCGTCCGAAGCAGATTCAAGCCAAATTGGAACGGCAATGCTTTTGGAGAAAGGACCTGCCGGGTCATATCAATGCCACCTTGCGTGCAAAGAAGGCTTCTGCGTAACGCTCAGGCGCACGGCATTCCATACCCCTGATGCGCGCCAGCCCACGAAACGTCTCGTCGTCGAACCATTGCTTGGAGCGCTGGCTGCCAAAATGAGCCATCAAGAGCTCGATCTTGCGCTCGAGTGCTACAACCGATACAGGCACGTAGACATTCGGCTGGCCGATGTCGCCGTCCCATTTGGGAATTTCATATTCCAAGATCTGATGGTCGCGGAATGTATTCCACGTCAGCTGGCAGACCTTGCGATGATCCTGATGCGCGTCGTCGCGCCGATGCGTCAGGATCAGGTCGGGGTTGACCCGCCCTTTCAGCGATTCGAACCACTGCTTGACCGCCTCGCCCTGCTCGGGAAAAAACCCATCGCGAAACGACTTGATCTCGATCTCCGAACGTGCAGCCTTGACCAGAAAATCCCCGGCAGACTTGCGAGCCTCGTCGTCACGCACGCCACCGCCGCTCAACACGCACCAATACACTTCGAGCCTGATGCCGCGCTCCATCAGACCGAGAAGCGTGGCACCTGCGCCGATCTCGATATCGTCCGAATGCGCACCCAGGCAGAGCACCGACAGACGATCGCCCGGCCTCGCCAGCTGCAGCGCTCTCATCACGCGGCCTTGGCTGTCCGCGGCGATTGCACACGCCAAGGCATCTCGCCGCGCTCCACCATGTCTTCCAGCAGCTGCCGGTCACGCAACGTGTCCATCGCGCGCCAGAAACCCTCGTACTTGTAGGCCATGAGGTGGCCGCCCTCGATCAGGCGGCTGAATGGCTCGAGCACAAGCTCCTCGCCCTCCTGGATGAAGTCGAAGATCTCCTTGCGGAAGATGAAGAAGCCGCCGTTGATCCAGATATCGGATTCTTGGCTGGAGCGAATTCGCCGGACCGACCCTTCCCCGTCGAACTCGGCAAGATGGAAGCTGATCGGCGGATGAATGGCGATGAAGCAGGCGATCTTGCCGCTCTGCTTGAATCGCTCGATCATCTCCGGAAGCGGGGCGTCAGTAAGCCCGTCGCTGTAGTTGGCAAGGAAAATCTCCTCGTCCTTGACGAGATGCTTCACCGCCATCAGGCGCTCGCCGATATTGCGCCACGTCCCGGTATCCACCAGCGAGACGCGCCAGTCCGGCGGACGATGGCCGAGGATCTCGACCTTCTTGCCGAACTCCGAAATGACGCAGTCGCTGTTCGCGGTCTGCCGGTAATTCAGGAAGTAGTCTTTGATGACATTGGCCTTGTAGCCGAGGCAAAGGATGAAGTCGTCATGGCCGTACTGGCTGTAGTACTGCATGACGTGGCAGAGGATCGGCTGGTGGCCGATCGGCACCATCGGTTTCGGAATGCTTTCCGAATACTCCCGGATTCGGGTTCCAAGCCCGCCGCAAAACAGAACTACTTTCATTTGAGTAACACCCGTTTGGGCAGATTGTAACGACGTCGAAACAGTCTGGCCGCCTGTCAAGAACAGCCAGCTCTCTCGGCCGGCATTGACTCAATAGATCGCACTGAATTCCGCGAACGTCCATGGTTACGATCCGCACCGATCGAGTCAGTTCGGGTATACGGTAAATATTTACGATACGCTTTTAGATAAATCGCGAAGCGTTCGCGCCAATCAAAGCGCGGTGATCGTTACCTTAAGCATATCGAAAACGCTTCATTGTAGCGGAGGCAAGGTTCTCGCTATACAGCAGGCCGATCGCAGGAAGCGACTGCTGATACGGCTAGCCGGCAGTCGATCCCGGAGTGGCTCGAACACTGCGATGGATTGAACGTTGCGCAGATCGCTTACGGTTAACACTTACGGTCGTGGAGTTGCGTTGTGATTTTCACCGAAACCAAGCTCCAGGGCGCCTTCATCATCGATCTCGAACGCCGCGAAGACTCGCGAGGCTTCTTTGCTCGAGCCTTCTGCCAGAATGAGTTCAAGGCGCATGGACTGAAACCCACCATCGCCCAGGCCAATCTCGCGTCCAATATCAGGAAAGGCACACTGCGCGGCATGCATTTCCAGTACCCGCCGGCGGCCGAGACCAAACTCGTCCGCTGCACGCGCGGCGCGATCCTCGACATCATCGTCGATCTGCGCCCCGAGAGCCCCACCTATCTCCAGCATGTAGCCGTCGAATTGAACGAGGACAATCAGCGCGCCCTCTACGTTCCGGAGCGCTTCGCCCACGGCTATCAGGCACTCCGCGACAAGACGGATACGAGCTATCAGGTCGGCGAGTTCTATACGCCGGAGGCGGAAGGCGGCCTGATGTACAACGATCCGCGCCTCAAGCTTGCCTGGCCGCTGCCCGTCTCCGTGATTTCGGAGAAGGACCAGAAGTTCGCCCTGCTCGACCAGATCGAGCCCGAGCTGAAACGCAGGATGGGCGTCGCCGCCGCCCAGTATGCCTGATTGAACGAGATGCCCGGTGGCCATTGCCGCCGCTCCCGATTGGAAGGAAACGAGCGATGATACTGGTCGATACTGCTCTCAAGGAGCGCGCCGAAAAAGGAAAGCCCATCCGGGTCGCAATCGTCGGCGCCGGCTTCATGTCCCAGGGCCTGACCAACCAGATCATGCACAGCACGCCCGGGATGCGTGTCGTCGGCGTTTCCAATCGCAACCCAAAGCGCGCGCTCGATGTGCTTCGCTACGCCGGCTGCCGGGACGTTGTCATGGCCGGAACGCAGCGGCAGCTGGACGAGGCGATCCTCGCGAACCGGCCGGTCGCGACCGATGATGCCTTGCTGCTGGCCCGCTCCGGGCTTGTCGATGTGGTGGTGGAGGCAACCGGCTCCGTCGAATTCGGCGCCCATGTCGTGCTGGAAGCATTCAAGCACGGCAAGGACGTTGTGCTGATGAACGCCGAGATCGATGCAACGATCGGTCCCATCCTTCAGGTCTACGCCAAAAGGTATGGCGTCATCATGTCGGCCTGCGACGGTGACGAACCCGGCGTCCAAATGAACCTATTTCGATGGGTCAAAGGACTTGGGCTCATTCCCCGGGTCATCGGGAACGTCAAGGGCCTGCAGGATCCTTATCGCAACCCGACCACCCAAAAGGGCTTTGCGGAACGCTGGCAGCAAAACCCGGCGATGGTCACAAGCTTCGCCGACGGCACCAAGATCAGCTGCGAACAGGCGATCGTCGCCAACGCCACGGGTTTCAAGGTCCGGTCGCGCGGCATGTCGCGGGGACTCGAGTATCGCGGCGATATCATGCAGATCGGCAAGCTCTATGACATCGACGAGGTGCGTGAGCTCGGCGGCATCATCGACTATGTCGTGGGCACCCCGTTGACAAAGGTCTACGTGCTCGCCGAGCATCCGGATCCCAAGCAGCAGCACTATCTCAACCTCTACAAGATGGGCGAAGGACCGCTTTACTCGTTCTTCGTCCCGTACCATCTCGTGCATTTCGAGGTGCCGGGTGCGATCGCCCGCGTGGCCTTGTTCCGCGATTCGCTCGCGCCGCCGATCGCCGGTCCGGTGGTCGAGGTTTGCGCCGTTGCCAAGCGGGATCTGAAGGCCGGCGAGGTGCTCGACGATTACGGCATGTACATGACGTACGGCGAGGCTGCGAATGTCGATGAGATGAGCTCGCAGCAATATCTCCCCGAGGGCCTGGTCGAGGGCTGCAAGCTCAGGCGTGACGTGAAGAAGGACGCCGTGCTGACCTACAGCGACGTCGAGCTGCCGACGGGCCGTCTGGCCGATCGCCTTCGCGCCGAGCAGTACAAGCACTTCCGCTCAGAGCGCTGGCTCGAGGAGATGATCAGCGTACCGGCATGATCCGCCGCTGAGTGAAAATTGGCCCAAGATCGCCCGGGTACGCGACCAAACTAGAAAGGCGGAAACCAACAGGTTTCCGCCTTTTTTGCTTTGCCTGGTGCGCTGTTGCTGTGCGCTTACGCCTCGGCGAGCGCGCGATGACGAAGGTCATCGCTCAAGATCCCTTCAGAGAGGAGCTTGTTGATGTGCCCGATGCGCTGATATCGCGGCCCCTCGAACTCCTCCAGCGTCACGCCTGAGGCGCGGTAGGCCTTGTAAAGCTGCTCGGCACCCTTCCTGGCATCCCATTGCGGCTTGAACGCCGGCAGCCGGCTGCGGATCTTCTCGAAGCTCACGCGATAGGAACGGGTATCCGGGCCCGCGCCTTCGGCGAGCTCGACCACGCATCCGGGAACGACCTCGGCAACGATCCTGGCGAGATCCCTGATCTGGTAGTTGTGGGCCGTCTGGCCGACGTTGAAGGCTTCGTTGAACACCGCGTCCACCGGTGCCTCGAGCGCCGCAATGAACGCCCGCGAAATATCCTCAATGTGGACAATGGGACGCCACGGGCTCCCGTCGGACTTCAGGTGTATCTTCCCGGTGGTAACCGCCCAGGCGACGAGATTGTTCAGGACGATGTCGAACCGCAGTCGCGGCGACACGCCATATGCGGTCGCGGGCCGCAGATAGACCGGGCAGAAGCCGTCGCCGGCAATTCGCGCGATGCTTCGCTCCGAATTGACCTTGGACTCGCCATAAGCCGTCACCGGATTGAGCGCACCGGTCTCGTCGATCATGCCCTCTCCGGCCTTGCCGTAATTGCTGCAGGACGAAGCAAAAACGAAGCGCTTGACGCCGGCTTTCTTGGCAAGTTCTGCAATGCGCACGCTGGCTCGGTGATTGATGTCGTCAGTCAGGCCGGCGCGAAGATTGCCGAGCGGGTCGTTGGAGAGCGCGGCAAGATGGATAACCGCATCGATCCCCTTCAGATCGCTGAGCTGAACGTCGCGGGTATCCTTCAGGATGGTCGGCACGTCGATGATACTGCCGCCCTGCGCGAAGGTGCAGCGCTCGTAGAGGTCGCTGTCGAGGCCGATCACATCGTGCCCCGCCTTGAGCAGCATCGGGGTCATGACGGAGCCGATGTAGCCGAGATGTCCAGTCAGCAAAACGCGCATTGTTCAAACACCCTGTTGGTTTGGCTTCAATTTTGAGAGCCAGTGTACAGGATGTTCCACAGGCGATTCACGCCCTCGATGAAACCGTAGTTAACCAGGCCTCGAACCGGAGCACCGTAACGGTGGACATTAGGGTTACGATCGAACCGCGCGGCGCCGCGGGCGCAAATGGCAGGGGAAAAGGCACAAAGTCGGATCTGGCTCCGACGCTTCACCGGATTGTTACTGTACCGTTGCCGGCACGCGGCTCGAAGCCGAGATGCGTCTCATCAGCGCCCGCGGAATTCGTCGAAGGGTGTGCTGAACCCTGTAATGCGCCGTCGAGCGAGCGACATCGAAGCGGTTCGCCAGTTCCCCTCCGAACGCGACCATGAAGCGGTACCTGGCCTCGTTTGCAATGCCGCCGTCGAAATCGAACCAGAGGCCCCGCGAATGGGCGAGTTCAATGCCGCTCCACAGCAACAGGCTGACCGCACCGGGATGGGCGACGTGCCTGTCGCGGGTCGAGAGGAAATAGTGGACGTACTTGTCGTCCCAGATGAAAAACACCTTGGCATGCACGACACCATCGGCGTCGACCGCTGAAAGGATCCTGCACTGCTTGCGGGCGCTGGCTGCCGCAAAGGCAGGAGCCAGCAGGGCAAGATCGAAATAGGATTCCACTCCGTCGAGGTTTGCCCGATAGAACTGGGCAAACCGGCTCACATCGTCGATCTCGCGGACCTTCAGCCGCTCGCGAGCCCGGCGGATGATGTTCTTGGTCTTGTCGCGCAGGCCCGTCCACAGCGCTTCGATGGGCTGGCTCTTGCAGTCCAGAAGGAAGGTGGGGTGTACCCTGACATCATAGCCCGCCGCCAGAAAGGGCGCGAGATCGCCAAAGCCGACGTCGAGCGTCATTTCAACATGATCGTGGCCGTCAATCTGCTTGAGCAGCTCGGCAATAATCGAATGAGTGGAACGGATTCGCGCCTCGGTCTTGCCGGGCTGCGGCGCCACGATCGGCCCGAGAAAGCGCGTGATCTGCGGCATCTCGCAGATCCTGGTATTGCCTTCGCGGCGTTCGACGAAACGCAGGGAACCCGCCACGCGACCGCCACGATGACACGTGACCTCGCGCCATCGCCCGGGCGCCAGTGCATCAAGCCACCAGTCCTCGTGGAAGATGGATTTCCGCATCAGACAGCACATCGTCCCGGTTGACGTACGTGAAGCAGCGAAATCCCATGGTACGTTTGCGCGAACGAGTCGATCTCGGCGAAGCTGCCACGGCAGACTGGCAGCCGAACCGCGCAGCCAACGAACAAGACGGATTTTCGCCAAGTTTCCACTGATGAGCCCCAGGCAATTTCGTGTTGTTTTTTTCTGTCGAACGCGAGCTCCTTCATAGCTCGCCCGTGCTTCCCTCTTCACGCGACGCATCGACGCAAGCTACACTCTTGGGTGTCGAAAGCGCCCTTAACAACTACTTTACGTCGTTAGGATTAATGACGCGGGTTCGATTGATCGGGAACCGAAATGAGCGCGTGAGACGGGATCACGGTTGGCTGAACGGAGTACCTGCGTCGTACCGCGCCTTGGCTGGCAGCGTGTGCAGCCTGGTTGCGCCAGCCGGATCGACCCACGGCCACGCATAGCCGCGACCGGCATCGAAGAATGCGGGCTTCCTCGTCAGATACAAGGAATCCGGCAACGCGCGACTCGCAATCGACGGGTCCCAATTCACAGTCCTGGTGAGATAGTCGAAGTTGCCATGCCGAAGCGCGGTCGCGGATACTTTGGCGTCGGTCGGATAGGGCGTGACGGCGTCCCACCCCAGCATCCAGATGGCCGGCTTGCCGTCGGCGAAGTTTCCCTCGTAGACCCAGCCATCCATCTGTCCGTCCGCACCAAGCACATTTCCGACGAAGGACATCCAATAGGAATAGGCCATGAGGCCGGCGCAGCGCTGCGGTCCATTGCGCGGCTGCGCGGCGTCGTTTATCCGCCCTCCCGCCTGGTTGTCGAACGCGGTCCGAATTCCTCGCAGCTGGTTGCGGAAGAAGGTGAGGTAGACGCTGTTGCCGTGGGTGTTGTCGCTGTCGGCGTTGTGACCGTAGTTGCCTTCGAAGAGGACGTGATGCGGTCCCACCATGTGGCTGGCGTTGAGTCCGGTTTCGATCCAGTAACCCTGGGTGTTGATGTAGCTCATATCCATGTAGTTGTAGCCGACCACTGAGCCGGCGCCGGCGGATCGCACCGCCATCACCTTGTTGGCGCGGACCGCGATGCCGTTCTCGATGAGAACCTCGGACGATCCAGCCGACAGGCTCATTGCGTAGCCGCCGCCGCCGGGCTGTGCCCATGCGGCATCGTGCACGTAGAATTCACGAAGCTCGATGCGGAAGGAAGCATGAATCGCAAAGCCTTCGCCGTGCCACACCGCGCTCTCGACGTTTCTCGCCCACGACTTCGAAGCCCAGTTGAAGCGGAGATTGCCGTCGTCGCCGCCGGTCAGCGTCAGGTCCTCGATGCCGGCATTCGTCACATGGGATTGCGCGTAGCGGGACAACTGCGCGGCGTGACCGGTGCGGTATGTGATATGGATCGGCGTCGTGAATTTGACCATCGAGTCGGAAACAGACGCAATTTCCTTGATCTCTGCCGTCGGCCTGTCCAGTCTCGAGAACCAGGAGCCGGCGCTGAGCGGCGTGGTCGAAAGCGCCCCGGGCGCGAAGTCGTCGACGAACTGAACGGCGGGATCGTGCTTCTGCCACACCACGCGCCAATCAGAGGCAGCCCAGATTTTTCCGCGCCCCTGCGGATCCTTCTGCCACCCGGCCCCCGAGGCCTCATCGAGCAGGACGATCTGGCCCGGCGCAAGACCGGCAGTGTCCGCCACCCTGACGGAGTATTCGCCCTTTACCGCATCCGCGGCAAGCGCGACTGAGCCGATCGTGTTGGTGATGTCGCCGGTCGATGAAAACAGCGAGGCACCGACCACAACAAGCGGAGAGGGCTTGGCGCTGACGGCAGACTGGAACGGCTTGGCGCCATTGGTCTTGGCGATGATGGTCTGGCCTGGCCCTGCGCCGCGCAGCGTGATCCCCTTGTTGACGCGCAGATAGTGCCCATCATTGATGAGGAAGGTGCCGGCCGAGAGCTGAACCACCTGACCCGTCGGGCAAGCGTTGATGGCGGCCTGAATCCTTGCCGTATCATCGGTCGTTCCGCTGCTTGCGTTAAGTGCGGAGCAGACCGTCTGGCGAGCCGGGATACCGCCGGATCCCATCATTCCCGGCTGCCACTTGGTCGAACGGTCCTGCGGCAGGAAGCTGCTTGAGTCGATTGCCGCCGCAGACGGGACAGCATCCTTCCCGGCTGCGGCCGCGTGGCCGAGACCGCACACGGCCACTATCACGGCTGCAGTCGCAGCGGTGAAGCCATGGACGAAGAACGGACGCGGCGTGACTGTCGCGTTCACGTGGCGGGCTCCCATACGCAAGACAAGCCGGTCCATATCCGGCTGCTGTCAGGTCAGCCTGATATGACACTGCTGGATGTGCATCCCCAGCGGAAGCTCGGCTTAACATTAACTTGCGAAGCCGCCTGATGTGGCACGCCCGGCATGATACCTGCTGAACACGCCTAGTCGCGCCGGAGAACCAAGCCACCATGACCCAGAAGAGGACAGCGAAGTCAAAACTGGCGCACAGGCCGTGCAAGTGATGTCCATTTATGAAACATGAACCCAATTTTGCGTTGACCGATTCTCCGATGGTCGCAGGTGGCGAACTTCCAGCTGCTGGAAGATCACGACGCTATCTGCTCGTTTCACCCTGCCGGGACGAGGCGAAGTTCCTCCGCCACACACTCGACAGCGTGGCACTGCAATCGGTGCCGCCGACGCTCTGGGTGGTCGTGGACGACGGATCGACCGACGAGACTGCGGCGATCCTCGATGAATACTCCAAGCGATTGCCCTACCTGCGCGTGATAAGGCGCGATGACAGGGGCGGCCGACAGGTCGGGCCAGGCGTCATCGAAGCCTTCTATGCCGGTCTGAACGAAGTGCGCCTCGAGAACTTCGACTACCTGTGCAAGCTCGACATGGACCTCGACCTGCCGGTCCGCTACTTCGAGGTCCTGATGGAGCGGATGGAAAGCAATCCGCGGATCGGGACCACGTCCGGGAAGCCGTGGTTCGTGCATCCGAAGACCGGAGCGCTGGTGCCCGAGATCTGCGGCGACGAAATGTCCGTGGGCATGACCAAGTTCTACCGGGTCGCCTGCTTCAGGGAAATCGGCGGCTTCGTGCGCCAGGTGATGTGGGACGGCATCGACTGCCACAGGGCCCGCATGCTGGGCTGGATCGCCGAGAGTGTCGATCGCGAGTCCATTCGCTTCGTTCATCTTCGTCCGCAGGGCGCCAGTCACAACGGCATCTGGACCGGCAGGCTTCGCGCCGGGTTCGGCCAGTACTTCATGGGCACCTCGCCGCTCTACTACCTGGCTGTGGCGATCTCCCGCCTGCCCGCACACCCGACACTGATCGGCAGCGTCGCAATGCTGTGGGGCTACCTGCGAAGCTGGCTGAAGGGCCTGCCGCGCTACGACGATCCGGAATTCAGGCGCTTCCTGCGTTCCTACCAGCACGCCTGCCTGCGCCTCGGCAAGCACGCCGCCACCGCGCGCTTCGAAGATCAGCAGGCGCCACTCTGGCATGAGCGCCATCCGGGACACCACAAGGACGCCACGAGAAGCGCGCGGCGCGCCGAACTGCTCGGCCTCCAGTTCGACACCGTGACCATCGATGAAGCGGTGGCGCGATGCCTTGAGCTGTGCAAGGAACCGGATTCCAATACTGTCATCACCGCAAACTCCTCGCATCTCTGCATGATGCGCCATGATCCGGAGCTGGCATCGGCCTGCCGGGCGGGCCGCCTCATCCTCGCCGACGGCATGTCGGTGGTCTGGGCCCTGCGGGCCTCGGGCCAGCCGGTGCCCGAGCGCGTGGCTGGCGTGGATCTGATGGCGCATCTGTTGTCGGCGGCGGGTGAGCACCGGCTGCGTGTGTATTTCCTCGGCGCAAAGCACGAGGTGGTTTCGACGCTGGTGCAACTTTGCCGGGTGCAGTATCCCGGCATCGAGATCGCCGGCTTCCGTGACGGCTATTTCGGACCGAACGATCATTCGCGCGTCATCGAGGAAATCCACGCCAGCAAGGCTCACATGCTGTTCGTCGGCATGCCCACGCCGTTCAAGGAAACGTGGGTCGAACGCCATCGCGAGCGGCTCAGGGTGCCGGTGATCGTCGGCGTGGGCGGCAGCTTCGATGTGCTGGCCGGCTTCATCAAGCGCGCCCCGCATTGGGTGCAGATGGCAGGCATGGAGTGGTTCTGGCGGCTCATGATGGAGCCGCGCAAGCTGTGGAAGCGCTACCTTACCAACAACAGCGAATTCAGCTGGCTTGCCGGCCTTGAAGTCATCGCGCGTCGCCTGGGGCGGCCGCCGATCGGGCAAAGCTGGAAGCGACGCGGGGAAACTCCATGACCGGCAAACGCAACATTCTGGTTTTCATGGGCACGCGGCCCGAGGCCGTGAAGCTGGCTCCAGTAGTGGCCGCATTGCGCGACGCCAGCGACTTTCGCTGCACAGTCGTGGCAACCGGACAGCACAAGGAGATGTTCCGTCAGGTCGCCGACACATTCGGCTTCGCTGTCGATGCCGACCTCGACGTGATGCGCCCGAACCAGACGCTTGCAGGACTGACCGCGAGGCTCCTCGACGGCATTGACGGGTGGCTGGAGACGGCGAAGCCCGACATGGCGCTGGTGCAGGGTGACACGACCACCGTGCTCGCTGCCTCGCTGGCCTGCTTCTACCGGCGTATCCCGATCGGCCATGTCGAGGCGGGGCTGCGCACCGGCAACATCTGGTCGCCGTTTCCCGAGGAGGCGAACCGCAAGCTGGCGACCCCGCTGGTGGCGCTTCACTTCGCACCGACCGAAGCGGCGCGCGCGGCATTGCTCCGCGAGGGCGTTGCAGACGAGACGATTTCGGTCACCGGAAACACCGTGATCGACGCCTTGCGCATCGAGGTCGCACGCCAGGCCAACGGCTCCGCGATTCGCGCGGGGATCGACGGCGATCTCGGCAAACTGCTGGGCGCCGACTGGGCGCAATGGCCCACCGTCCTCATCACCGGCCACCGCCGCGAAAACTTCGGCGAAGGCATCGAGCAGATCTGCCGGGCGATCGCGACACTGGCCGGAAGATTCCCCGACCATCGCTTTGTCTATCCGGTTCACCTCAACCCCAACGTATTGACGCACGTCAACCGGCTGCTCGGCGGGCTGCCGAATGTCCGGCTGATCGCACCACAGAACTACCGCAACTTCGTGGCCCTGATGGCACGTTGCCGGTTGGTGCTGACCGACTCGGGCGGCGTCCAGGAAGAAGCGCCCTCGCTCGGCAAGCCGGTTCTCGTCATGCGCGACACCACCGAGCGCCCCGAGGGCGTCGCGGCCGGCACTGCGCTTCTGACCGGGCCGAATGCGCCCGCCATCGTGGAACATGCGGCTCGGCTGCTGGGCGACGAAGCCGCGTATCGGTCGATGGCGAGCGCCAAGAACCCCTATGGCGACGGCTACGCCGCCGAGCGCATCGTGCAACGGATCCGCGGCTACTTCTCGGCAGATGCAATCACCAATCCCGCCTCCCCTGCGCTACAGCCCGAACTGAAAGAGCTGGCCAAGATCGCGAGCTGACGTGCTGGCGCCGATGGTCGAGTATCTAGCTGGTCAGCGAAACACGCGGTTGCGCTGACACCACCGGATGAAGACATACACCGACCAGACGCGCGACCAGTAAAAGCCGGTTCCCCCGTCAAGATAGGTTTGCCAAAGGCGTCCGACGGCTTCCGGATCGAGGCCGCAAGGCGCGATCGCCTGCGGGTCGCGCATGGTCTGGTCCATGACCCCCTTGAGGCCCTGTCGAATCCACCGGTCGAACGGCAGCACGAAGCCGCTCTTGGGACGATCGAACAGCGCCGGATCGAGGCCGCGCAGGCCGATCCGCCGCAGCATGGCCTTGCGGCCGAGCGGCTGATAGCGCGCCTCATCCGGCAGGCGATCGATGGCCTCGAACAGAACGTGGTCGACCAGCGGCACCCGCTGTTCCAGCGAGGCGGCCATGCTGGCCACATCATTGTCGCGCAGCAGCCGCTCGCCGAGGAACAAGCGCTGTTCCAATACGCTGATCGTCGACAACGGCGTGCGGCGGCCCGTCTCGGCGGCGAGGCGCTGGCGCATGGCGGCGGGCAGGCCATCGGCGAGCACGTCGACATATCCGGGCGCCAGCAGTTCACGCTGCCAGCCGGGGAGAAAGAGCGCGCTGGCCAATTGATAGAGCGCCACGAGATCGTCGCCGCTTCGCACCATGTCGGGAAGCTTGGCCCAGCGCGTCTGCGGCGGCACCGCCTGACCGGAGCTCCGCAGCGGCCAGGTCGCCAATGTCGCCGCGGCCACTTGCAGGCCACGCGGTACGAAGCCGGCGCGGCCGAGCCAGCGCTGCAGGACCGGCAGGTCCCGGAACGTCGGATAACCTCCGAACAGTTCGTCGCCGCCGGTGCCCGATAGCGCCACGGTAAATCCCGCGTCCCGAATGGCGCGTGACATGAAGTAGGCGTTGAGTCCGTCGAAGGTCGGCTGGTCGAGACTGTCGAGCGCCGTCTCCAGATTCGCAACGAACTGTGGCTCCGTCAGCACCACTTCGTGATGCTGGGTGCCGATCGCTGCGGAGATTTGCCGCGCAATGGGTCCCTCGTTGAGCTCCTGTTCCTCAAAGGCCAGGGTGAAAGTGTGGATCGGATTCTGCGCCGCGCGCTGGGCAAGATTGGCCATCGCGGACGAGTCCACGCCGCCGGACAGGAACACTGCGAGAGGCACATCGCTGGCGAGATGAAGCCGGAGTCCTTCCTCGAGAAGGGCGGCGAGTTCATTCTCGTCCATGCCGGGAGCCGGCGCGCTGGCGGGGATACGCCAGAAATCCTCGTTGCGGACCTCCTTGCCGGCATCGTCGAACTCGACGAGCCGCCCCGGCCACAGCAGTTCGACCCCCCTCACGGCCGTCGTGGGACCAACGACGAAGCCATTCCAGGCGCAACTGGCCGCGGCCTGCGGATCAAGCTGCGGTTTGCCCAGCAAACCCGAAGCCAGCAGCGCCCGGAGCTCCGAGGCGAAGGCCACCGACCAGCCGTAGTCCGGATCGGACGAGCGCGCCACATAGAGCGGCTTGATGCCCAGATGATCCCGCGCCAGCAGCAGGCGGCGCTGATTCTGGTCCCAGCATGCAAAGGCAAACATGCCGCGGAGCCAGCTCACCGCATCCGGCCCGTGCAGGCCGAGCGCGCGCAACATGACGGCGGTGTCGCCGCTCGACCGGAACTGCTGCCCCTCGCCTTCCAGGCGGCGCCGCAGGTCGAGATAGTTGTAGATCTCGCCGTTGAAGGTGATGACGTGCCCGGTGACCGGGTCGATCATCGGCTGGACGCCGGCCGGCGACAGGTCGAGGATCGCAAGCCGGCGGTGCGCCAGCAGCGCGCCCCATCCGCGAGCGTCCGGCGCAGAGCACCAGATGCCGGCGGCATCCGGGCCACGATGGACCATGGCATCGTTCATCCGCTGCAACGCTGCGCGGTTGGTCTCGTCAGTTCTTCCGATGATCCCGGCTATGCCACACATCTGCCTGTGTCTCTCGAAGCGGCCATACTATCCCACGGTTTGCCGGGGTTCGTCACAGGACACGCAAGCCGCGCGCTCATTAACATTAATCCCAATCGCTGCACCTGACGCATGCACGGTCAGTTAAGTGGATGATGCCATCCATGCAGTCCCTGCTCCCTTGTCCCAGAGAGCCGGATCCGGATCAATGAGCGCAGAGCGTCTGAACATCCTGTACGTTTCGCAGATGCCGGCAAGCCCGCCGCGCTTCGGCGCGCAGGCACGGATCCATGGCCTGATGACCAAGCTGGCGCAACATCATGACCTGACGGCCGTGATGCTTGTGGACGACGAGTTCGACATCGACGAATGCCGCCGCGCCATGCAGTCTTACTGCCGCGAAGTTGTGCTGATCCGCAACCCCTACGGTCGCGACGGCCTTGCCAAGCGGCTGCTACAGCTCGGCTCGCTCGCCTCGACGAGGAGTTTCGAGCGGCTGCGCGTCGCAGTCCCGGAGATGCAGCAGGCGCTTGACAGGGTATTGCGCGCGAGTCGATTCGACATCGTCAACCTGGAATTCACGTTCCTTGGTCACTGCGACCTGCGCCAGGCGCCGCCCGGCGAAAGAGCACCGGCTCTGGTCGTGGACTCCCACAACATCGACTACGACCTCGCAAGGCAATATTCCCGTATCGGAAGCATCGCCCGCCGCCTCTACGCCGAGATCAACTGGCGCAAGCTGCGGCGGGAAGAGCTCGGAACCTATCGCGACGCCGATGGCGTCTATCTCTGCAGCGTGGCCGACCAGCGGCGCTTGCTCGAAGAGGTTCCTTGTGCCCGAGCCACCGTCATTCCCAATGCCGCCGACGTCGACTTCTACAAGCCACGCGCCGACGACCCGCAGTCGGACGGCCGCACCGTCGTCTTCTTCGGGCTGATGTCGTACATGCCGAACATCGATGGGGCGACCTACTTCATCCAGGATATCTGGCCGCGCATCGCGGAAGCGAATCCGCAGGCGCGATGCAAGATCATCGGCGGTTCGCCGCCTCCGTCGCTTCTCGCACTGGCCGGACCGCGGATTGAGTTCACCGGCTTCGTGCCGGATCTGCGGCCGCACCTTGCGGAGGCGGCTGCCGTGGTCGTACCATTGCGGATTGGCGGCGGCACGCGCCTCAAGATCGTCGAGGCCATGGCGATGAGCAAGGCGATCGTCTCGACCACCCTTGGCGCCGAGGGGATCGAATCCGTTCCGGGGCGCGACATCCTGATAGCCGACGAACCGGCAACCTTTGCGGACGCCGTGAGCCGGTTGCTGACCGAGCCTGACCTCGCCGCGCGTATCGGCAATTCGGCAAGGCAGTTGTCGGAAGCCCGGTATGCGTGGAGCAGCGCGGCCCGGGCGCTGGAGAACTTCTTCCGGCAGACCTTGCAGGCCCGCTTCGCGGCAAAGCACTGAAGCGCGATGAGATCGTGCTCTAGGAAGCGGACTGCCGGGAAGCGTAGAACCGTTTCAACCGCAGAAAGCGCTTCTCGAAATATTCGTAGCTGACATAGGCAATCGCCAGCGAAATGGCTGAACCCAGCGTGGCCTGCAGGGCGACTGCGGCGCCATGCGAGCCGAGCCAGCGCGCCAGTTCGAACTCGGTCTGGTTGACCGTCAGATAATACGAGATGAAGTGATGATAGACGTACAGTCCGTAGCTGTAGGTCCCGAGAAACATCAGCCAACGGCTGCTGAAGAGCCGCGCGATGGACGATCGCTGAGGCGCCACCAGCACCCACACCAGCAGGCAGCCCAGCGTCACCTGGATCACGGATGCACGGACCGGCAGGACAAGCTCCATGCTATCGCGCGATATCAGACGCGTCCACACGAAGGTGACGACGAGCAGCACAGCGGCAGCCGTCGCCACCCAGGGCAGGGCTCGCACCAGCCGGTCCAGACCTCCCGGTTGCCGCGCCGCCACGGCAAGGAAAGCGCCAAGCGCAAGGCCATCGAGGCGGAACGGCGTCAGGACATAGGTGGTCCACCAGCTCAGACCCATCAGCGATCCGCTCAGGCGAGCAACCATGGCGGCAAGAGCGACCGAAAGGCACACGGAGATGAGCAGACGCGGTCGGCGCGCCGTCAGATACACCGCTACCGGCCAGAATAAGTAGAAGTGTTCCTCGACGCACAGCGACCAGAGGTGCTCCAGATAGGAGAACGACCAGTCGCCCTTGATCGCGATGTAGACGTTCACGGAATAGAGCCAGGCCCACCACTGGCGATCGACCAGATAGTCGAGCGTCGGCCCGCGCAGGACCGGGATCAGCGGAGCAACAACGAAGACGAGCGCAAGAACGCCGTAGTAGAGTGGAAAGATCCGCAGCACACGACGCATGTAGAAATTCCGGAAATAGTTCGGCTCGTCGCGAGCGTCATACAGTATTCCGGTGATGAGAAAGCCGGACAGAATGAAGAACAGTTCAACGCCGTAGGACCCGTAATTGGTGACGGCGACGATGGCGCGCTCGACCGCGTTGGTCGGCTGCATGTTGCCGACGAAATGGAGCACCAGGACCATCAAAATGGCGAGACCGCGGACCCCGTCCAGCACGGGAAGGTGGCCCTGCAGGTCGGGCTGCGCGCCAGCTCTCGACGAAATGTCCGAGGTTGCCTTCGGTTCCGTCCTGGCTGATGGATTCACAAACGTGTGTACGAACATTTGATACGGACTATCGGCATGGGCACACGCAGCGCCGGTCGCATCCGGCGCGCAAATTTGTCCCGATCAACTGTGCCCTCGAGCAGGGCCGTGTCGAGCGATTCCGTTAGCGGAAATTGCGAGCCTGAAATTAGGGTTAAACGAGGGGCACGGCACATCCGGCATTAACTATTCCCGTGCTAGCAACGCCTTTCAAGAGCGGCGGCTGCTAAAATACCATGATGCCCAGAGCTGTGACGCACTCTCCTGGAATGGATGCAGCGCGATCGTCCACCCGGACGATCGACAAGTTTGCGCTCGTTCCGATCCTGGCGTGCGTTTACGCGACGATCGCATTTCCGCTCATCATCGCCTCTTGCTCCCCCACCGACTCGGCGTGTCTGCTGGAGGCCCGCCCGGAGAGCAAGATCTTCTGGCCGGCACTCGCACTGATTTCGATCGTGTGGGCCGCGCAATATCATGCGCGTCTCAGCTTTCCTCCCCTCATCGTCTGCCTGTTCGTCTATCTCGCGTTCGCCGGGATCAGCGTATTGTGGGCATTCAAGCCGGAGACCTCCTTCATCCGTTTTGCGCAGCAGGCCATGATCGTGATCTCCATCGTCATACCTGCAATGCTCGCAGCGCGGAATACGGATCTGGTCCGAGGCCTCTTTCTTTGCTTCGCTGTCGCCGCGGTTCTCAATCTCATCTTCGTGTTCGTCAGACCTCCGATTGACGTCAAGTTCGCGACCTGGGGCTACCCCGGCTACTTTTCGGGCAAGAATTACCTGGGTGAATTCGCAGTCGTGGCGCTGCTGCTTTCGATTGGCGAAGCATTCCATCCGGGCAGACGGCGCGTGATCGGCATTCTCGTGGCCGTCATCTCGATCGCACTGCTTGTCCTCAGCAACTCGAAGACGTCGATGGGTCTTGCGCTTCTGGCGCCAGGTCTGGCCGGCGTCACCATGCTTGTCAGAAGATACACGCGGCTCTCTCCGGCGATCATCCTGCTGTCCATCCCGGTCGGCTGGTTCGTTCTCTCGACCATTACGGGCGTTACCATCTACCGGTTATCAAATATCCTGTACGGCGATCCGACATTTACCGGCCGCTCCATCATCTGGGAATTCGTCAAGTCCGAGATCAATCACCGGCCACTGCTCGGATGGGGTTACCAATCGTTCTGGCTCGTGGGCCCCGACGCTCCCAGCATCGTCAACGCGCCGGGCTGGGTGAAGGACATGCCGAACGCCCACAACGGTTATCTCGATACGATGGTGGAGATGGGGTATGCCGGCTATGCACTGCTTCTCGCCTTTGTCGTCGCAACTCTCCACGCCATCGGCCGCATCGCCGATCGCTCGGCGGCACGGGCATGGCTGGTACTTTCGATCCTGGTCCACATCATCATCACCAACGGCCTTGAAAGCCTGTGGATGCGCGGCTTCGAAATGCTGTGGGTGGTGTTTCTGATCCTTGCGGTCGAAACGGCGCGCTACTGGAAGTTTGCGGTGTCGGCCAGGGCCACGCGGGGATCGCGATCCGGCACTCCCTCGCCCGCGCCGCGGAGGCCAATGGCGGCCGCCGTTCGATTGCATCCTGCCCATGCCGCGAGGCTTGCCCGCTCCACTTTTCCGACGCCTCCAGCCACACCCACAACCCTCGATGGAACAACACCGACAACCAAGGGCTGACAAGTAAGGGATTCAGCGTTCCAGTATTAACTAACGCACATTAACCATCGGTACCGATCGAAGAGAATTTGAAGACAAACAAGGATATATTCCCGGCCGCCAGGATTGGCATCGACAGAAGCACCGGCGCGACCGCCAATCCGATATCGACGACCGCGCTCCAGGCGATTGGTGCGTACTGAGTAGATTGAACCCGAAATGGACGCCAGAGCAGACGATCTTCCGGCTGTGACCGAACATCCGGATGGGGCGTATTCCGCAGGATCAGGCACCCGCCCGTCGATCAGTGTCGTGGACGTTCTGGAATCCCTGCGCAGGGGATGGCGCTTTCCGCTGTACGGTCTCTTGATTGGCTTGGCGCTGGCGACGATCGCATTTGCTTACATCCCGACACCGTACAAGAGTTCCGCCCGCATTCTGGTTGACCGGAGCGTGAACCGATATTTGCAGACCACCAAGATTGCCGACCAGCCGACCTTCGACGAAGGTGAAATCGGCAGCCAGGTCTATGTCCTTTCGTCCGATAGTGTGGTGGTTCCTGTTGTTCGGGCGCTGGGTCTTGCCCATGACCAGGAATTCGTCGGCCTGCCCAAGATGGGCAGGGCGCGGATAACGGATTATCTCGGCGATCTGAAGCGATTGATCTTCGGTGCGGGCGCCGGAGAGCCGAACGATGCCGAAGCGACTCTCGAGCGAGCGGCAGCGGAAGCCGTCGTCAAGGGCCTGACTGTCACGCGCGAAGATGTTGCCAACGTCATCAACGTGGCTTTCGAATCGGATGACAAGTTCAAGGCGGCAAGAGTAGCAAATGCGATCGCGGACATCTATATCGCGACGTCCATGGACGCAAAGCTACAGTCGACCAAAGTCGCGAGCCACTGGCTTCAGGAGCGGCTGGTTGAACTGAAGAAGCAGGTCGCCGACGCCGACAAGGCGCTGGAGGAGTTCCGGACGGCAAACAACCTGAAGGCCGGCGCCGGCGGACCGAACGCCGAGTTGCGCGCAAGCCTGAATACGCAGTTGACCGCCGCGCAGATCGCAACCGCCGAGGCAAAGAGCCGCCTTGAGCGCATTCAGAAGGGCTCCCTGGACGAGGTGACGAGCCTCGTGGGGGCCGATGCGCTGAACAATTCCGCCAGATCGGGCGTCATTAGCTTCGCCCTGAACAACAGCGATCTAGTCAAGTTGCGCTCGCAGTATCGGGATGCGGCCGCAAAACTTGCCGAAGTGACGGGACGCGTCGGCACCCAGCACGAGATTGCCGTCAAGCTGCGTCGCCAGGCCGACGACCTCAAGAGCGCGATCCAGGCCGAAGAACGGCGCATCGCCGATGCCTATGTCAACGAATATCAGGTGGCCGCCGCACGCGAAGCCGAGCTTGCCGCCAGCGCCGCCAAGCTTTTCGGCGGGTCCGACGCGACAAATGAGTTGCGGGAGCTCGAGAGCACGGCAGAAACGCTGCGCAACCTCTACAACAACACGCTGCAAAAATTCAAGGAGACAAACACGATCGAAACCGGCAGCATTCCAGTCCAGAGCGCCCGGGTCATCTCGCGCGCCGCGCCGCCGCTTGCCAAGAACTCCAAGAAGGCGCTGGCCGCGATGGCGGGTAGCCTGTTCTTCTGCCTCCTCCTGGGTACCGGCGCCGCGATCGGGCGCGAATGGCTGGCAGACGTGCTGAGGAACCCCAAGGCGGTGGAGCAGGTCACCGGAAAGAAATGCGTGGTCCTGCCGACGATCGAAGCCAAGTCAGGGCCGATCGAGGATTATGTCCTCGATGCGCCCTACTCCCGCTTCACCGAGGCACTGCGCGGTATCAAGGCGCTGATCGATGCAAGCCGCATCGTCCACGGCGCCAAGGTCATCGGCGTGGTCTCCTCGGTCCCCAAGGAAGGAAAGACCACGGTCGCGGCCAATCTGGCATCGCTCATGGTCGCCGCCACTGGAGCTCGCGCGCTGCTCATCGACAGCGATTTCCACGTCAGGAATCTCTCCGCCGTCATGGCCCCCGACGCGCGCGAAGGGTTGCTGGAGGCAATGCAGCATCCCGCGCGGCTGTCCTGGTTCGTCTCAAGGCGCCAACGCTCGGGAGTCCATGTCCTGCCGTGCGTTTCCCCGACGCGCATTCCAAATTCAGCCGAGTTGCTGGGGGCGCCCGAGATGGCGCAACTGCTGGCTGCCGCGCGCAAGTCCTATGACTGCATCATCATCGAGATCGCTCCGGTCATGTCGGTCGTGGACGTGAAGATGATCGAGCGCCTCGTCGACCAGTTCGTTTTCGTCGTCGAGTGGGGTGCGACGAAGCGGCAAGTCGTCCTCGACGCGCTTTCCGACGCCGAGATTATTCGCGACCGCATCGCCGGTGTCGTTCTCAACAAGGCGGATCCGGTGGCGCTCAGGCATGTCGAGGCCTTCAACGGTATCCAACCCGGCAACTACTATCGGGACTAGGTATTGGCCCGGGCGCATGCCGGCCCGCCTGCCGGTGGCTTGGGTCGGCACCTGACGAACGCTTTCCCGCAAAGCCGTCAATCGTGCCAATTCGGCAGGTTCAGGCACCGGTTCCGCGGTGCCGCCGCGTTTCCCGGCCGCGCCGAAAAAGCCAATCTTTGCACGGCATTAACCCTCCCTTAAGCATAACCGATCAATAATTTTCTTGGTTAGTTTCTAGTTAGTCATCCGGAGCCAAACTCTCGTGGCAAATGGCCAGCACTTTTGCGACGGGCGAAAGGCAATTCCGGTCGCCAGCGGAGCACGATTGGCGTGCCTGCCGGCGGATTTGCGCGGTTGGCTGCGCGCTCTTGCCCGGACCGCCGTTCTCTCGGCCCTCGTCGCCCATAGCGGCTGCTCCACTCTTCCGACTTCGGGACCGACCAACGCGCTGGCGCGAGCAGAGCAGCTCGATCCGGCGACGCTGCCCTATGCCATGGTCAAGGTCACGACCGACGTCGAGGCCATCCTCGAGCGCAACTCGGTCAGGTTGGGCCGGGCCTTCGTCGACCGGCGGGGCCCCAGCGAAATTCGCTTCGGCATCGGCGACACTGTCAGCGTGACCGTGTTCGAAGCCGCCGCGGGCGGCCTGTTCATCCCCGCCGACGCGGGTGTGCGCCCGGGCAACTATGTCACGCTTCCGAACCAGCAGGTCGACACGCAGGGCAACATCACGGTTCCCTATGCGGGCGCGATCAAGGCGCAAGGGCGCACCGCCGTACAGGTGCAGGCGGCCATTGTCAGCGCTCTCAAGAACCGCGCGCTCGAGCCGCAGGCCGTTGTCGCCCTCGTCGATCAGCGCGCCTCGTCCATCAGCGTGCTTGGCGAGGTGGGCACGCCTTCCCGCTTCCCGGTGAGCGCGAGCGGAGAGCGGCTGCTCGACGCGATCTCGCGCGCCGGAGGCCCGCGAAATCCGGGATACGACACCTGGGTGATGCTCGAGCGCGAGGGACGGCAGGCGGCGGCACCTTTTGCGGCCCTTCTCGAACAGCCTGCGAACAATATCTTCGTCCGGCCCCAGGACACGATCTATGTATTCACACAGCCGCAGACCTTCGTCGCCTTCGGCGCTTCGGGCCAACAGGGGCAATTCCCGTTCGGTGCCTGGCGGCTTTCGATCGCCGAGGCGCTGGGAAAAGCCGGCGGACTCAACGACAATCTTGCTGATCCCGCCTCCGTCTATCTTTATCGCGGCGAACGTCGCGAAGTCGCAGAGCAGCTCGGGGTCGACTGCGGACGATTCAGCGGTCCGCTGGTTCCGATCATCTACAATCTGAATCTGCGCGATCCTGCGGGCTATTTCCTCGCGACAAAGTTCGAGATGCGCAACAAGGACGTCATCTTTACGTCGAACTCGACTTCGGTCGAGGCCAGCAAGCTGCTGGTCTATCTGCGGCTGATCACCGCCACCGTCAATGATCCACTGATGGCCGCAGTCAACGCGTACACGGTGAAAGGGCTTGCCACGGGAACGTCGAGCGCGACGGTCGTCAATACGACCACCACGGTGAAATAGCGCCAGAGCGGCCAACGCGCGCCGGCCTGCCCTGGAACGGGCCGGGATAGTACAAGGATTATTCCTGCTCCACCGGAGAGCGGTGCAAGGCCACGGCGGATGCGCTCTTCTCTTTCTTCTCTTTCGCCCCCGTGATCGCCTCAATATCCGTGCTGCGACGCAGACGTCGGACCGGCGCTCGCCCGACGCTTTCGTACACGAAGCCATGCTCAGCCATGTCTTCGGGAGAAAGGACATTGCGCAGGTCGATGATGACCGGCTGCGCCATCGCTTGCCTCAGCCGTTCGAGATCGAGTCCCCGGTACTCGGACCACTCCGTCACGATGACTAGGGCGTCGGCACCCCTCGCGCAGGCATAGGCATCGCCGGCATATTCGATGTCCGGCAACTCTTTCCGCGCCTGCTCCATGCCGACCGGATCGTGGGCGCGCACCTTTGCGCCCAGGTCGAGCAAGCCCGTCACCAGCGGGATCGACGGCGCCTCGCGCATATCGTCGGTATCCGGTTTGAAGGTCAGGCCCAGCACAGCGACCGTCTTGCCGCGCAGATTGCCGGCGGCGTTCGCCACCTTGCGCGCCATCGCCCGCTTGCGGTTGTCGTTGACGGCCAGCACTGCCTCGACGATGCGCAGCTGCAGGTCATGGTCCTGCGCGATCTTGACCAGCGCACGGGTGTCCTTCGGGAAGCACGAGCCGCCGAAGCCGGGACCGGCGTGGAGAAACTTGGAGCCGATGCGGTTGTCCAACCCGATGCCGCGCGCTACCTCCTGCACGTCGGCGCCGACCTTTTCCGAGAGGTCGGCGATCTCGTTGATGAAGGTGATCTTGGTGGCAAGGAAGGCGTTGGCGGCGTATTTGATCAGCTCCGCCGTGCGCCGCGCCGTGAACATGATCGGCGCCTTGTTCAACGACAGCGGACGGTAGATGTCGCCAAGCACCTTGCGCGCACGCTCATCCGAACTGCCCACCACGATGCGGTCGGGAAACTTGAAGTCGCGGATCGCGGCGCCCTCGCGCAGGAATTCCGGATTGGAGGCGACGACGAAATCGGCCTTCGGATTGGCCTCGCGGATGCGTCGCTCGACTTCGTCGCCGGTACCGACTGGCACAGTCGACTTGGTGACGACCACGGTAAAGCCTTCCAGCGACTCTGCGATCTCGCGGGCCGCGGCGTAGACGTAGCTGAGGTCGGCATGGCCGTCGCCGCGGCGTGACGGCGTTCCGACCGCAATGAACACGGCATCGGCATCGGCGACCGACGTCTTCAGATCAGTGGTGAAGGTGAGACGTCTTGCACTCACGTTGGCGGCCACCAGCGCAGCAAGCCCCGGCTCGAAGATCGGGATCTCGCCGCCGTTAAGTGCTGCGATCTTGTCGGCGTCCTTGTCCACGCAGATGACCTGGTGACCGAAGTCCGCAAAGCAGGCGCCAGAAACCAGTCCCACATATCCCGTACCAACCATGGCAAGTCGCATGAAATAGCCTGCTTTTCGTGGTTAATGACAGATCAGTTGGCGTCAGCCGAATGGTGCCGCCGCAAGCAGCGGCGCTCGGTGCAAGATCACGGAATTCTCCGCCAATTCTACAACGGCACCCTAACAAATCTGCAGGGGCCAGGCAGCCCGTCACACACGCCGGTGCTCCCAACCCGCGATTAGGGTTGATGGCCGATTTAGTCGTGCACTTGAAGAAGGCGCCTGCTCAGGCGTCAGGCATGGTTCGCCGTTGGCGCCGGAAGCGAAGGCAGCTATCATCCATCAGGAGAGTGTTCCATGCACCCGGCGGCAAGACTGCAGTTCGAACGCGTTGTCGATGAATACGCCAAATGGCGTGCGATCGCGGAGACGGAACGGCCGCCCGCGCCGGCGTGGTGGTGGGGCCCTTCGTTCGATATCAGGGAATCTGCGGCCGCATTGCCGCCTGCGTCTTGCCGAGGACTTGGGTTGCCTCACGCTGCGACGTATTCGGACGCAGCACGGCTGCTGCTGGGCTCCTTGGCCGGCCAGAGTACGATGCCCTGGCCGTACGACTTCTCCCGCAAGGTGATCTCCACCGATTCCGACGTGCGGGACCTGCACCCTCAGCCGTCAGACGACAGTGCGTTTCAACCCTGACAGTTCCTCTTCCCCGTCGGGCTGCAGCGGCGGCGAAGCCAGTTCGGCATGCGTGCGCAGCAGGTCGGCGAGCTTGCCAGGCGGTACGGGCCTGCTGACGATGAAACCCTGCATCTCGTCGCAACCATGGTCGCGCAGGAAGGTCTGCTGTTCCACGGTCTCGACACCCTCGGCCACGACGGTCATGCCGAGCGCCTTGCCCATGCTGATGATGGCCTGCGCGATCGCCTGATCCTCGGGATCCTCGGCCAGGTCGCGCACGAACGAACGGTCGATCTTGATGGTGTCGATCGGGAACTGCTTCATCAGCGACATCGAGGAATGGCCGGTGCCGAAATCGTCGATGGCGATGCGGATACCGCGGCTCTGGATCGCATCGAGCACACGGATGGCGCGGGCGACATTGCGCATCACCATGCTCTCGGTGACTTCGAGCTGCAGCAGCACCGGCGACATTCCGCCCGCCACCAGCGCTTCGTCGACGTCCTGCAGCAGATGGGGATCGGCGAACTGGCGCGGCGACAGGTTAACCGCCATCGACACCGGCCGCAGGCCGCGGCGCTGCCATGCCATGTTCTGCGCGCAGGCCTCCTTCAGCACCCAGCGCCCGATCGGTACGATCAGACCGGTCTCTTCCGCGAGCGGAATGAACTGCATCGGCGGCACCATGCCGAAGTCCGGATGTTCCCAGCGCAGCAGCGCCTCGACACCGGTGATCTGCCCGGTCAGCATGTCGACCTTGGGCTGGTACTGCAGCGAGAATTGGCCGCGCTCGAGCGCACGCCGCAACGCCGTCTCCAGCGTCAGCCGTTCGATCGACTGCACCTTGACGTCGCGGCTGAAGAAACGGAAGCCGTTCTTGCCGTCTTCCTTGGCGAGATACATCGCCATGTCCGCGTTCTTGGTCAGTGTCAGCGCGTCGATGCCGTCCGACGGATAGAGCGCGATGCCGATCGAAGCCGTGGTGTGGCATTCGTGACCGCTGAGCTGCACCGGCTGGCTCAGGGTGGAGAGAATTCCGGCGGCGATGCGTTCGATGTCGCCGCGCTCGCCGGTCTCCTCCAGGATGACGACGAACTCGTCGCCGCCGAGCCTCGCCACGACGTCGCTGGCGCGCAGCGCGCCACGCAGGCGGTGGCCGACTTCCACCAGCAGCATGTCGCCGGCTTCATGGCCGAGCGAATCGTTGATGACCTTGAAGCGGTCGAGGTCGATGAACAACAGCGAGAACTTCCGCCCGTGGCGCTGCGCGGCCTCGATGGTGTGGCGCAGCAGCCCGTTGAACATCTCGCGATTGGGCAGCCCGGTCAGGCTGTCGTGCGAGGCAAGGTACTCGATGCGCTCGTCGGCCCGGCGTTTTTCCTCGGCCCGGCCGAAATTCTCCAGCGCGAAGGAAATGTTTGCCGTCAGCCGTTCCAGGAGCTCGACGAACTCCGGCGTGAACGTGTGCTTCTCGGTCGAGACGAACAGCATGACGCCGACGACCTTGCCGCCGGTGAACAGGGGGAAGGAGGCACCTGATTGCGCGCCCTGCAGGCGCGTGGCGGTCTGGAAGATCGGCGCATCGCGTTCCACCGGATAGTCGTTGGCGATGCATGCCTTGCCCGCACGGAAGGCCCTGCCCGAAAGACCGCGTCCCTCCGGTAACGTCTCGTCGGTGGATATCCGCATCTGGAGCGCCACGGCCGAAGTCGGCCCCCCGACGGCAACGACGTCGAAGAAGTCGTTTTCCGGCCGTGTCAACGCGATCGAGACGGAAGTGAACCTGCCGCCCTCCGCGGCGGCTTCACAAACGAACCGGAACAGTTCCGCGGGCGATTTCGCGCGCACGATCGCCTCGTTGGTGGCGCTCAGCGCCGCGAGCATGCGGGCCAGCCGCTCCCTCTGCTCCTCGGAGCGGGCCTTTTCGTCGGCGCGGTCGAAGTTCTTCAGTGCAAACGACACGTTGTTGGTCATCCGCTCGAGCAACTCGGCGAATTCCGGCGTGAAGGTGTCCTTCTCCGAGGACGCGAACAGCATGACGCCGACGACGCGCCCGCTGACGACCAGCGGGAAGGACGCACCGGATTTCGAGCCGTCCTGGAGCGCGCGGGCACGGAAAACCTGCGTCGCGGGATTTGCGAGGTAGTCATTGGAGATGCAGGGCTTGCCGGAGCGGAAAGCGGTGCCCGACAGGCCGCGGCCCTCGGGATGCGCCGCGCTGGTCGAAATCCGCACCGAGCGGGCGTTCTCGGTCCTGGAGCCGGCCGCCGCCACGATCTCCATAAAATCGCTGTCCGGGCGCGCCAGCGCGATGCTGGTCGTCGTGAACTTGCCGCCCTGGGCGGCAGCTTCGCAGACGAGCTGATAGAGCTCGGTTCGAGAATTGGCGCGCACCAGCGCCTCGTTGGTCGCGCTCAGCGCCGAGAGCATGCGGCCGAGCCGCTCCTTCTGCTGCTCGGTGCGGGCCTTTTCGTCGGCACGGTCGAAGTTCTTCAGCGCAAACGACACGTTGTTGGTCATCCGCTCCAGCAGCTCGGCGAATTCCGGCGTGAAGGTGTCCTTGTCGGACGAGATGAACAGCATGACGCCGATGACACGTTCGCCCACGATCAGCGGGAATGATGCCACCGACTGAGTACCGTTCCGTCGCGCGCGGGCATGGAACGCCGTGGCCCCGTCGTTTGCCAGATAGTCGTTCGCAATGCAGGGCTTGCCGGAACGAAAGGCCCTCCCCGACACGCCACGCCCTTCCGGATGGGCCTCATTGATCGAGATCCGCACCTGCCGCGCGGTGCCTGCCATGGGGCCGGCGGCGGCCACGATCTCCATGATATCGCTGTCCGGCCGCGCCAGCGCGATGCCGGTCGTGGTGAACCTGCCGCCCTGGGCGGCGGCTTCGCACACGAGCTGGTAGAGCTGGTCCCGCGACTTGGCGCGCACCAGCGCCTCATTGGTCGCGCTCAGCGCCGCGAGCATGCGGGCGAGCCGCTCCCGCTGCTGCTCGGTGCGCGCCTTCTCATCGGCACGGTCGAAGCTTCCGAGCGCAAAGGAGACGTTGTCGGCCAGCCGCTGCAGCAGTTCGGCGAACTCGGTCGTATACGTATTCAGCTCGGCGGAGATAAACAACATGACGCCGACCGGTTGTCCTTCGACCAGCAGCGGAAATGCGGCGCCCGATCGCGCCCCGTCGCTTTGAATCACCTGCTGGAAGGCGTTGCCGCGCGGATCGTTGACGAAGTCGTTGGCGATGCTGGCACGCCGCGTGCGAAACGCGGTGCCGCAAACGCCCCGTCCTTCGGCATGGGCCTCGCTGGTCGATACCTTCAGCCGGCGCGCGTTGTGCGCCGTCGGTCCGGCGGAGGCTACCATCGCGAAATGATCGCTGTGCGCCTGTGACAACAGGATGCTGACCGAGTTGAAGCGTCCACCCTGCGCCACCGCTTCGCAGACCAGCTCATACAGCTCAACGCGGGACTTCGCCCGCATGATGGCTTCATTGGTCGCACTCAGCGCTGCATACATGCGGGTGAGGCTCTGCTTGCGCTCGTCCAGCCGCGCCCTTTCGGCCGCGCGCTCGAAATTATCGAGCGCGAAGGAGACGTTCTCCGCGATGCGTGAGAACAACGTAATGATTTCCTCGTCGGCGGCCCATGATCGGCCGACGAAGAACAGCAACACGCCGATGCTCGCTTCCGCCTTGATCAACGGGACGGCAACGCAGGCCGTCACGCCCGTCCTGCGCTGCACGTCCTTCCAGGGGCCGCTGTTGGCCGCGATGTCCGGATTGACGCTGGGCTTTCTGGTACGAAAGGCTTCGCCGGTAACGCCCCTGCCGTAGGGATTGCCGGCATCGATGGAGAATTTGGTCTCGGTGATCCGGGTTGCGATTTCCCCGGTGGCGGCCACAGCCTTCAGCCAGATCGAACCCGGCTCGGCGAGCAGCGCAACCGTTCCCAGCGACTTGCCGCTGTGGACTGCGGCGTCGCAAACGAGCTGGTAGAGCTCGAGTTCGGTCTTGGCGCGGAGGATCGCCTCGTTGGTGGCGCTGATGGCGCCGAACATCAGGGCCAGACGCCGCGCCGCCCGCTCGCTCCGCTTGCGCGAGGTCTCGTGTTCGAAATTGTCCAGCGCGAACGAGATGTTCTTCGACATCCGTTCCAGCAGCGAGACGATCTCCTCGCTCAGCGAACCCGCCTCGCGCTTAGTGACAAGCAGCACGCCGACATTCTTGCCGTTGCAGGCGAGCGGCATCGCGGCTGCAGCGCCGACCCTGCCCTCGGTAGCGCTCTCGCGCCAGGGCAGCGAGCGCACGTCGTTGAGAAAATCGTTACTGACGCACACCTTGCCTTCACGGAAGGCCTGGGCGCCGACGCCCGAGCCTTCGGGGGTATCGGGATCGGCGGAGATGGTGATGCGGCGCAGCCGCGCGGCATCCTCGCCCAGACCGGCGACACAGCGCAGCAGATTGGTGTCGGGCTCGTGCAGGAAGACAGTCGCGGCCAACAGATCGCCGCTCGAGAAGGCGGCCTCGCACACCTTCGCGTAGAGTTCTTCCGGCGATTTCGCGTACAGGATCGCTTCGTTCGTGGCATTCAATGCCGCAAGCGTACGCGCGGTATTCGTCTCCAAAAGCCCGGTTCCCTCAGCCAACGCACTGACCCAGCAGACTTAATGCGTGTGAGATGCCTAAATGCTCGTTAGGCGGGGGCCGGACTTGCGGATCATCGTAAACATCCGGCGAATGCCGCGCGCGCTGAAACCAATTGATAACCTTAGTGGCGGCGGATACCGGCGCTCCGTTACCGGCCGGCCGGCTGCGGAGGGGGAGCGTTGCGCCCGCTGCATTGCACCCAAGATTTCCTTCGGCCGCGATTGCTAACGATCCGGTGCTTTGAGACCATGGCCGCCAGAACAAGATGGAGCGGCGCCACCCGGACGCCGCCAGGAAGGCGGCAGGGGAAGCCGCAGGGAACGTCGAATGCCGATCGTCCAGGCCGACCGTCTCACGCGCATCGGCGCGGCGCTGCTGGAGGCTGCCGGTGCATCGACCGCGGAGGCCAATGCGGTGGCCGTCGGCTGCGTCAACGCCAACCTCGCCGGCCACGACTCGCACGGGGTGATCGCGATTCCCACCTATATCGACCGCGTCAAGGCCGGGCACATCGTTCCGGGCGCGAAGTGGAGCATCGTCCGGGAATCGCCGACCACGACCGTGATCGACGGCCACTGGGGCTTTGGTTTCCACGTCAATACCAGGGCGATGGAGCTGACCATCGCCAAGGCCAGGACCGCAAATGTCGCCGCCTGCACCGTGTTCCGGCAGAGCCATGTCGGCCGCCTCGCCGCCTACCCCCTGATGGCAATGCGCGAGGGCATGATCGGGATTGCCACCGCCGATTCCGGCCGCTCGCCAAAACACGTCGCCCCGTTCGGCGGTCGCGAAGCGCGGCTCGGCACCAATCCAATCTCGATCGCGGTGCCCTCCGATCTCGAAGCGCCCTTTTACCTCGACATGGCGACCTCGGCGGTAGCCGCCGCCAAGATCCAGCTTGCGGTCGCGCGCGGCGAGCAGATTCCGCAGGGGTGGATCATCGACGCCGAGGGGCGCCATACCACCGATCCCACACAGTACCGCAAGGGCGGCGCGCTGCTGCCGCTCGGCGGCACCGAAGGCTACAAGGGCAGCGGACTAGCCGCCATGGTCGAAGTGCTGTGCGGCTTGTTGACGGGCCTCGGCTTCGGCGTCGAGCCGAGCGGCCGGCACAATGACGGCGTGTTCATGGCAGTGTTCAACGTCGCCGCCTTCCGTCCGCTGCAGGATTTCAAGCGCGAAGTCGCCGAGTTCGCGCGCTATCTGAAATCGACCCCGCCGTCGGAAGGCTCGAGCGGCGTGTTCTATCCCGGCGAGGTCGAGTATCTGCGCGAGCAGCAGCGCCGGAAAGTCGGCATCGAGATCGAGGACGCGACGTGGGAGAGATTACGCACGCTCGCAAGCGAGTACGGGATTGCCGGCGAACTTGCGCTGGCTTGAGAGGGAGCGAGGCATGACACGGCAGATGGCGCTGGTTGGTTTCCTGCAGGCGCAGAACTGCACCAACCTCCCGAGCTCCTGGCGGCATCCGCAATCGCGCGACGATTCGATGTCCGCGGATTACTACCAGGAGATCGGCCGCATCCTCGAAGCCGGCAAGTTCCACATGGCCTTCTTCGACGACCGCCTCGCCATGCCCGACCGCTACGGCAACGACCATGCCCACACCGTCGAATACGGTATCCGTTGCGTGAAGATGGATCCGCTGGTGGTGCTGACCTGCATGGGCATGGCCACCGAGAAGCTCGGGCTCGGCGCCACCGCCTCGACCACCTATTTCGAGCCGTTCGACGTCGCGCGGCGCTTCCAGACCCTCGATCTCATGACCGGCGGGCGGGCCGCCTGGAACGTCGTCACCTCGCTGAACGACGGCGAGGCGCTCAACATGGGCAAGGATTCCCACCTCGAGCATGACTTCCGCTACGACCGTGCCGACGAGTTCATGGAAGTGGTGCTCGGCCATTGGGACGCCTGGGAGGACGGCGCGATCCTGATGGACAAGACCAGCGGCCGTTTCGCCGATCCCGCCAAGGTGAAGCGGCTCGACCACAAGGGACAGTTTTTCAAGTCGCGCGGGCCGTTCACGGTACCACGTTCGGCACAAGGCCATCCCGTCGTCATCCAGGCCGGCGCTTCCGGCCGCGGCCAGCGCTTTGCCGGACGATGGGGCGAGGTGATCTTCACCGCCGCGCGCAATCTCGCCGGCGCCAGGGAAGGTTATGCGGCGGTGAAGAGCGAAGCCGCCAAGGCCGGCCGCGATCCCGACCAGATGTTCCTGTGCAACCTGACGACGCCGGTATGCGCCGCGACCAGGGCAGAAGCCGAAGACAGGATGGCGCTGATCAACAAGTTGCCGCTACAGATCGACGCGCTATCGCTGCTGGCGGAAGCGCTGAACTACGATTTTGCCTCGAAGGGTCTCGACGAGCCGCTGACCACAGAAGAACTCAAGAGCATGCAGGGCATCCTGGGCATCCGCGACGGCGTGTTGAAGACTTCGGGCAAGAGCAATCCGAGTGCGCGCGACTTCGTCACCTTCTCGGGCCGCGGCCAGGTGCACGACGCCATCGTCGGCGGGCCGAAGGAGATCGCCGACAAGCTGGAGGAAATGTTCGTCGAGCGCGGCTGCGACGGATTTGTCATCGCTGCTACCATCGTGCCGGGCTCATATGCTGACTTCGTCAGGCACGTGGTGCCGGAGTTGCAGCGCCGCGGGCTGTTCCAGCGGGAATATGCCGGCAAGACTTTGCGAGAGAATTTGGGGTTGAAGCGTCCGGCCATTGGCGAATGGAAAGGCCAGCGGCAGGCTGCAGCGGAATAAGGAAGAGGACATGCGCTGGCTGAAGTTCACCGCCGCCGGAAATACCTCCTGGGGCATCGTCGAGGGCGACAAGGTTACCGCTGTCGCCGGCGATCCCTTCGGCGAGTGGCGAAAGACGGCGCAGAGCTACGCGCTGAAGGACGTCAAGATCGAGCTGCCGCTGGTCCCGCGCACCTTCTATTGCGTCGGGCTGAACTACCTGAAGCACCTGAAAGAAGCTGCAGACAAGGCCGGCACCGTCCCCAACGTGCCTGACCGGCCCGAGATCGGTTACCGCGCCCAGAACGCGCTGATCGCTCATGAAGAGGACGTGGTGATCCCCTCCTTCGCCACCGACAAGATCCATTACGAAGGCGAACTCGTGGTCGTGATTGGCAAGAAGGCGAAGCACCTGACCGAGGCGAACGCGATGGATTGCGTATTGGGCTACACCATCGGCAATGACGTTTCCGAGCGCAGCTGGCAGAAGGCCGATCGCGGGCTGTGGCGTTCGAAGAACGCCGACACCTTCAAGCCGATGGGCCCGTGGATCGAGACCGACGTCGATCTCGACGGCATGCAGACCGTGATCCGCGTCAACGGCAAGGAGACCGGCCGCTTCCGCACCAACGACATGATCTTCGGCGTCGTGCCGTTCCTGGTGGAGTTGACGAAATATTTCACGCTGTGGCCGGGCGACGTAATCTGGATGGGCACCGACGGCGCCTCGCCCGACCTCAGGCACGGCGACGTCGTCGAAATCGACATCACCGGGATCGGCACGCTGCGCAACCGCTTCGTGCGCGAGGGCAGCTAGACCACGACATCTGCGCCAACCGTCCAGACGATCGCCGACCTGCCTAGACCGCCGTCGCCTTGGCGAAATCGACGTAGATCTCGCGCAGCCGGTTGGTCATGGGACCGGGCTTCCCGTCGCCTACCTGCTTGCCGTCGACGGAGACGACGGCCTGCACGAACAGGCTGGCGCTGGTGATGAAGGCTTCCTTGGCCGCCAGCGCCTCCTCCACCGAGAAGGCGCGCTCCTCGATCCGGAGCTGACGCTCCTCGGCGAGCTTCACCACCGCCTTGCGGGTGCAGCCGGGCAGGATCTCGCTGCCGTTCTGCCGGGTCACGATCACGTCGTCCTGGGTGAGGATGAAGCAGGATGAGGAGCCGCCTTCGGTCACCTTGCCGTCCTCGATCATCCAGGCCTCGCCGGCCTTGGCTTCGGCGGCGGCCTGCTTGGCCAGCACCTGCGCCAGCAGCGCCACGCTCTTGATGTCGCGCCGCGCCCAGCGGATGTCGGGCACGGTGATGACGCTAATGCCGGTCCTCGCCGACGGCGCGTTCACGATGTCCTTTACCGAGGTGAACATGACCAGGGTCGGCTTCACGTCGTTCTTGGGGAAAGCGAAGTCGCGGCCGGAGTCGGCGCCGCGCGTCACCTCGAGATAGACGAGGCCGTTGGCGACGTTGTTGCGCTTGACCAGTTCCTTCTGGATCTCCTGGATGCGCTCGAGGCTCTCCGGCAACGGCAGCGCGATTTCGCCGACCGAGCGCTGCAGCCGCGCCAGATGCGAGGCATTGTCGATCAGCTTGCCGTCGAGCACGGCGGCGACCTCGTAGATGCCGTCGGCGAACAGGAAGCCGCGGTCGAGGATCGAGACCTTGGCCTCCGAGAGCGGCACGAAGGCGCCATTGACGTAAGCGATCGGTTCCAAGTGGTGTCCTCCTGTGGGCGAAGTCGGGATCGGTCGGTATGGCTTCCGGGTTCGCCGCTGCGCGGCGCCCCGGAACGACGGAGGGGTTAATGTTGCAAGATCTTCGACAGGAATTTCTGCGCCCTGTCGCTGCGCGGTTTGCCGAAAAAATCCTCCTTCTTCGCGTCCTCGACGATCTCGCCGCGGTCCATGAAGATGACGCGGTGGGCGACCTTGCTGGCAAAACCCATCTCGTGGGTCACCACCATCATGGTCATGCCCTCGCGGGCAAGATCGACCATCACGTCGAGCACCTCGCTGATCATCTCGGGGTCGAGCGCCGAGGTCGGCTCGTCGAACAGCATCGCGATCGGATCCATGGCGAGCGCGCGCGCAATCGCGACGCGCTGCTGCTGGCCGCCGGAAAGCTCGGCCGGATACTTGTTGGCGTGCTCGGTCAGGCCGACCCGCTCCAACAGCTTCATGCCCTTTGCCAGGGCTTCGTCATGCGGCCGGCCCAGCACCTTCTCCTGCGCGAGGCAGAGATTCTCGCTGATCCGCAGATGCGGGAACAGCTCGAAATGCTGGAACACCATGCCGACGCGCGACCGCAGCTTCGGCAAGTCGGTTTTGGGATCGTTGACCTTGACGCCGTCGAGGATGATTTCGCCGCTCTGGATCGGCTCCAGCGCGTTGACGCATTTGATCAGCGTGGACTTGCCGGAGCCCGAAGGACCGCACACCACCACCACCTCGCCCTTGGCGACGCTGGTGGTGCAATCCTTCAGCGCCTGGAAGGTCGGCCCGTACCATTTGTTGACGTTGCGCAGTTCGATCATTGGGCCTCGCTAGCGAACGATGGAGATGCGCGCCTGCAGGCGCCTGACGCCATAAGAGGCGACACAGGAAATGGTGAAATAGACGACGGCCGCGAACAGGTACATCTCGACCAGACGCCCGTCGCGCTGCGCGACCTTGCTGGCGGCGCCGAGGAAATCGGTGATCGAGAGGACGTAGACCAGCGAGGTATCCTGGAACAGCACGATGGTCTGGGTCAGCAGCACCGGCAGCATGTTGCGGAACGCCTGCGGCAGCACGACGTAGCGCATGGTCTGGCTGTAGGTCATGCCGAGCGCGTTGGCCGCGGCGGGCTGTCCGCGCGAGATCGACTGGATCCCGGCGCGCATGATCTCGGAGAAGTAGGCCGCCTCGAACATGATGAAGGTGATCAGTGAGGAGCTGAACGCGCCGACCTTGATCGGGCGCGCGGCGCCGGTCAGCCACTGCCCGATATAGGGAACCAGGAAGTAGAACCAGAAGATCACCAGCACCAGCGGCAGCGAGCGCATGAAGTCGACATAGAGTCCGGCGATGCGGCCGAGCAGCCTGTAGCCGGACAGCCGCATCAGCGCGATCAATGTCCCGAACACCAGCCCGCCGAACGCAGACAGCGCCGTGAGCGTGAGCGTGAACGTCATGCCCTCGTAGAACAGGTACGGGAGCGAGCGGCGGATGACGTCGAAATCGAAGCCCTCGAACATCGCGCTATTTCCCCGTGATGTAGCCGGGGATGGCCACCCGGCGCTCGAGGAAGCGCATGCCCATGACGACGACAAAATTGATCACGAGATACATCACCGTCGCCGCCGTGAAGGCCTCGAACACCTGGAACGAGAATTCCTGCATCGAACGCGCCTGTCCGGTCAACTCGATCAGGCCGATGGTGATCGCCACCGCCGTGTTCTTGATGGTGTTGAGAAACTCCGACGTCAGCGGCGGCAGGATGATGCGGAACGCCATCGGCAACAGCACGTAGCGATAGGTCTGCACCGTGGTGAGGCCGAGTGCGGTCGCGGCCTGCTTCTGTCCACGCGGAAGGGAAGAGATGCCGGCTCCGAGCTGCACGGCGACGCGCGCCGACATGAAGAGACCGACGCCGATCGCCGCCGTCCAGAACGGCGCGTTCGGTAGCTGCTTCAGCCAGAGACCCGCCGCACGCGGCAGCAGTTCCGGCAGCACGAAGAACCACAGGAACAGCTGCACCAGCAACGGCATGTTGCGGAAGAACTCGACATAGAGGAAGCCGATCCATTGCGCCGTCCTGGAGGGCAGCGTGCGCAGCACACCGACGATCGACCCCATGACCAGCGCGATGATCCAGGCCAGCAGCGCCGTCTTGATGGTCAGCACCAGCCCCGACAGCAGCATGTCGAGATAGGTGCCGGTCCCCATCGGGTTCGGCTCGAAGAAAATGCCCCAGTTCCAGTTGTAGTTCACGAATCCCCCGCGCCGCAGCGCCGCTCCACTCGCGTATCAGGCAAATTTATGCAAATGCCCGGCCATTCCTCCAATGGCCGAGCACCGCGTTCTCCATCCCTCATCCTGAGGAGCGGCGCGTGCGCCGCGTCTCGAAGGATGAGGCCCGTGTTGCTGCGTCATGGCTCGAGACGGCGCTGCGCGCCTCCTCGCCATGAGGGCCGTCGAACCTACTTGTACGAATCCGGGTCCGGCGAGTCCGACGGCTTGGCGAACTCGTTCTTCAGCTCCTTGCTGATCGGCGTGGCGAGGTTCAGCCCCTTCGGCGGGATCTTCTGGGTGAACCATTTGTCGTAGATCTTCTGGGCCTCGCCGCTGGTGTAGAGCGCTGCGGTGGCCGCGTCGACGACCTTCTTGAACGGGGCATCGTCCTTGCGCAGCATGATGCCATAGGGCTCGGGCTTGGAGAACGCGTCGCTCGAGATCACGTAGTCGCCCGGCGTTTTCGAGCCCGCGACCAGGCTCGACAGCAGGATATCGTCCATCACGAACGCCACCGCGCGGTCGGTCTCCACCATCAGGAAGGCTTCGGCATGGTCCTTGGCCGGGATGATGTTGATGTTGAGGTTACGCGCCGCGTTGGCCTCGGTGAGCTGCTTGATGTTGGTGGTGCCGGCGGTGGAGACCACCGCCTTGCCCTTGAGGTCGTCGATCTTGCCGATCTTGCTCGACTTCTTCGAGACGTAGCGGCTCGCGGTCAGGAAGTGGGTATTGGTGAACCAGACCTGCTTCTGCCGCTCGGCATTGTTGGTGGTCGAGCCACATTCGAGGTCGATGGTGCCGTTCGCCATCAGCGGAATGCGCGTCGCCGACGTCACGGGATTGAGCTTGACCTCGAGCTTGTCGAGCTTAAGCTCCTTCTTCACGGCATCGACGATCTTCATGCAGATGTCCATGGCGTAACCGATCGGCTTCTGGTTGTCGTCGAGATAGGAGAAGGGGATCGACGAGTCGCGGTGGCCGAGGGTGATCGCGCCGGTGTCCTTGATGTTCTTCAGCGTTCCCGTGAGTCCTTGCGCCATCGCCGGCCCGGAGCTCAACGCGCCAGCAAGCAGACAGAAGATAATCCGACGGTGTTTCACGTAACTCTCCCTTTATTGGTTCTCGACTTGCGATGCTTCAGCGGCCCGATCGCGAAGGCCTGGCCGATGGTCTGGCCAGTGTTTTCGAAGCCGGCCCGGTACGCCCGCCTCCGGCGTGGGCCGCACTATACCTGCACAATTCGGACCAAAACAGATTTAGCGGGCGCTGGCCATTCGTCCGGTCCTTGAATGCGACTAAAGACAGGGGCAGCGCCCATTTGTTGCCCCCGATCGCCGCCAGACGCTTGCGGCCGTGCGCTGCGGCGGTGCTTTCCGTGAGCCAGGCGACGCCGCGGCCGGCCAGCGCCATCTCGCATAGCACGTCCGACATGTCGCTCTCGATCACCCGCTGGCCTGCGATGGGGGCACTTTCCAGGATGAGGTCGACCAGGCGAGCGAAATAGACGCCGGGCGAATACATCAGCAGCGGCACCGGATGCGACGCCTTGCCCGGCAGCGATATGCCGCCCTTGGCGACCAGCGCCTCGCTGACATAGGGACGCAACAGCTCGGTTCCGAGACTGGCGCGCTCGTAGCGGTCGGGGTCGAGATGGATCGGTTGCTGCGCGTGATGATAACAGATCATCAGATCCGCGTTTCCCGACACCAGCGAGGTGACGAGATCGTGGATGTTTCCGACGACCACCGAACAGCTCAGTCGTCGCTCTGCGGACCAGGCCTGCCACCACTGCGGAAGCTGCGCCGTCGCCATGGCGAACGGCAGGGCGATCCGGATGTGCTCGTGGGCGCGCAGCGGCTTGCCGCCGAGTTCGTCTCGGCTGTCGAGCATCTGCCGCAGCAATTCGCCGGCATGCTCGCGAAACCGTTCTCCTTGCGGCGTCAGCTGCGTCGGGTAGACGCTGCGGTCGATCAGGTCGAAACCGAGCCACGCCTCCAGCGACTTGATGCGCCGGCTGAACGCTGCCTGCGAGGTGTTGCGCCGCTCGGCGGCACGGGTGAAGTTGCCGGTCTCGGCCACCATCAGGAAATCCTGCAGCCAGCGTAGCTCCATCACGCGATCCGTCTCGATGCGGGGCATGGCCGCAGCCCGCCCGCGACGCGCCGCCCGCGGCGCGAAGCGGCGAGCGTGGACCGGCATCGGCTGCGGACGCGGTGTTGGTTGCCCCATGGCGGCGAACCTAGCCAAGGGGCATGCCGCCTGACCAATGCAAGATTTGCATTATCGCTCCCCGGCGCCGGTCGCCGGGCACGCTGCTGCAGTTCCCGCCAGTTCATGTGCCGATCCCAAACCCGCCCGACAAGGCCGCGCTCCTCCAGCGTGCTACGGCGGGGCAGCCGATGCAAGTTTTGCATGATGCAGACTTGGCATCGGCGATGGCGGTCGCGACGCCCTAGGCTGGCCGTGTTCCCTCCGCCGCCTTTCGTCCCGCTCGGCTTGCCTGCCCGGCCGGACGACCGCCAACAACGAGTCCTGCCATGAAAATCTGTGTCCTGGGCGCCGGCGTCATCGGACTGACGACGGCATGGTACCTTGCCGAAGCCGGGCACGACGTCGTCATCGTCGACCGCCATGCCACGACGGGCGCCGACGCCAGCGCCGCCAATGGCGGCCAGCTCTCTTATGCGTTCGTGACGCCGCTGGCCTCGCCCGCGACATTGCTGAAGCTGCCTTCGCTCCTGATCGCCAGGGGTTCGCCGATGCGCATCCGCCCCGGCCTCGATCCGCATTTGATCTCATGGGGCGTGCGCTTCCTGCTCGCCTGCCGATCCGCCGCCGTGCGCGACACCGTCGCCGCGCAGCTCGAACTCGCCGCCTTGAGCAGGGACGAGCTGGCGCGGTTGTCGCAAGCCCTCGATCTTGACTTCGGCCTGCGCACCGCGGGCAAGCTGGTGCTGTTCCGCTCGCAAGGCGAGTTCGACTCGGCACGGAGCGCAATCACCGACTGCTCCGCCAAGGACGAGGCACAGCAGGTGCTGACGCCGGCCGAATGCATCGCACTGGAGCCCACGCTCAACCTCGGCGAACGCGACTTTGCCGGCGGCATCTTCACCGCCTCGGAGCAGGTCGGCGATTGCGCCGCGTTCTGCGCGGCGCTGGCCGAAAGGCTGCAGCAGCGCAACAACGTCGAATGGCTGCTCGGCACGCCCGTCATCCGTCCGGTGCGATCCGGCGGGCACCTCGTTGCCGTCGACACCGGAAGCGGGCATGTTCAGGCCGACCGGTTCGTTCTCTGCATGGGCGCATCGTCGGGCGGCTTTGCCAGAGCCTGCGGCTTCTACCTGCCGATCTACCCGGTCAAGGGTTACAGCATCACGCTGCAACCTGCCCGTGAAGCCGGCACGCTTCGTCACAGTGTCACCGACTTCGAGCGCAAGCTGGTGTTCGCGCCGCTGGCACGCGCAACGGGCACGGCAATCCGGGTCGCCGGCATCGCCGATCTCGACGGCAACGATATGAGCATCGATCCCCTCCGCGTCGACGTGCTTCGCCGCGCGTCGGGCGAACTGCTCGGCATCGAGGCCGACGGCGACATCCAGCCGTGGTGCGGGCTTCGCCCCATGACTCCCGACAGCCGGCCGATCATCGCCTGGTCGCCGCTTCCCGGACTGTTCGTCAATTCGGGCCACGGCATGCTCGGCTGGACGCTTGCCTGCGGCAGCGCCCGGCTGGCAGCCGACCTGATCGACGGCAGGCCGGCGGTCATCGCAGCCGGTGCGTTCAATCTGCGCCGCGCGGCGTAGCATATTCCGTCTCCCGGCAGGTGCGCTGGCCATTTGTCGCATGGCACCGCCCGTGCAGGTGCGGCAACAGGCTATGTGCTTTTCTTCGCCGCCGATTTCGGGGAAGATCGCAGGCCACGGAAAACAACAACATCGGTCCGGCGCCAACCGGTCCGCACGGGAGAGCTTCGACATGTTCCAACAAAGCCGCTTGAAGATCGCGCTCGCCGCCATCGGCGTGCTGGTGTCGGCCGCGGCCGGCGCGCAGGACTATCCGACCAAGCCGATCACGCTGATCGTGCCATGGCCGGCCGGCGGATCGACCGACCTCACGATGCGCGCGATGGCCGAGAGCGCCTCCAAGGTGCTGGGCCAGCCGATCGTGGTCGACAACAAGGCCGGCGGCAGCGGCACGGTCGGCCCCGCCACGATGGCAGCCTCCGCCAAGCCCGACGGCTATACCATTGCGCAGATGCCGATCACGGTGTTCCGTTTGCCGTTGATGCAGGAGGTATCCTGGGATCCGTCCAAGGACTTCACCTACATCGTCCACCTCACCGGCTACACGTTCGGCGTCACCACCAGCGCGGAAGGGCCGTTCAAGACGTGGCAGGACGTGGTCGAGTTTGCCAAGGCGAACCCCGGCAAGGTCACCTATGCGACTCCGGGTGCCGGCACCTCGCTGCACATCGGCATGGAGCAGGTCGCCTCGATGGCGGGAATCAAGCTCACCCAGGTTCCGTTCAAGGGCGGCGCGGAGACCAACGCCGCGGTGCTCGGCCAGCACACCATGCTGCAAGCGGACTCCACCGGCTGGCGGCCGCTGGTCGATGCCGGCAAGCTGCGCCTGCTGATGGTGTGGACCGGCACCCGTTCGCCGAACTACAAGGACGTGCCGACGCTGAAGGAACTCGGCTATCCCATGGTCTACGACTCGCCGTTCGGCATTGCCGGTCCGAAGGGCATGGATCCCAAGATCGTCGCCAAGCTGCACGACGCCTTCAAGAAGGCGCTGGACGATCCGGCGGTGGTTGCGACGCTCGCCAAATTCGACATGGTGCCGAACTACAAGAACACCGAAGACTACAAGAAGTTCGTCGGCGAAGTGACGGAGTCCGAACGCAAGGTGGTCGAGAAACTCGGGCTCGCCAAGAAGTGACATCCTGGTGTCCCGGACGTGGCGCAGCGTGAAACGCTGCGCCACGTCCGGGGAACGGACGAAAGAGAAGCGATGAACGAACCGGGCAACGTCAAATTCCGCCTCAACAATTCCGAACTCTGGGGCGGGCTGATCGGATTTGCGCTCGGCATCTTCGTGATTCGCTCCGGGCTGAAGCACAAGCTCGGAACCATCAACGATCCCGGCGCCGGCTACGTGCTGTTCTACACGGGCATCCTGATGTGCCTGTTCGCCGCGACGATCATATTCGCCTCGCTCAGCGAGGGCGGGCCGACCTTCGGCGCGCGCTGGCGGAACGCGCGCTGGACCAAGCCAGCGATCGTGATCGCCTGCCTCATCGCGTTTTCCCTCGCACTCGACCCGTTCGGCTTCCTGCTGTCCTCCATTCCGCTGGTGCTGCTGCTGATGCGGCTTATCGATCCGGTGCGCTGGGAACTCGCCGTGCCGATCTCCGTCCTCGTCCCCGCCGGCATGTGGTGGCTGCTCAAGAAGGTGCTTGGCATCCAGCTGCCGTCCGGCATGTTTGGAATAGGCTAGAGCGCGCGCATGGACACTCTCATCAATGTCGCGCACGGGTTCGGCGTCGCGCTGGCGCCGGTCAACCTGATCTACTGCTTCATCGGCGTCTTCATCGGCACGCTGGTCGGCGTGCTGCCGGGCATCGGCCCGATCTCGGCGATGTCGCTGCTGTTGCCCGTCACGCTGTCGGGCACGCCGGAATCCGGCATCATCATGATGGCCGGCATCTACTACGGCTCGATGTATGGCGGCTCCACCACCTCGATCCTGGTCAACATTCCCGGCGAGGCCGCCTCGGTCGTTACCTGCATCGACGGCCATCAGATGGCCAAGCACGGCCGCGCCGGCCCTGCGCTCGGCATCTCCGCTTTCGGCTCCTTCATCGCCGGCACCTTTGCGCTGATCGCCCTCATGCTGGTGGCGCCGAAGCTCGCCAGCGTCGCCATCGCCTTTGGACCCGCCGAATATTTCAGCCTGATGGTCCTGGGCCTCGTCGTGCTGACCTTCCTGACGCAGGGATCCATGGCGAAAGCGCTGCTGATGGCCTGCATCGGCGTCGTGCTCGGCCTGATCGGGCTCGACAGCATCACGGCGCAGCCGCGACTGACCTTCGGCCGCATGGAGCTGATCGACGGCATCGGCCTCGTGCCCGTCGTGATGGGTCTGTTCGGCGTTGCCGAGGTGCTGATCAACACCGAGTACGTGATCCGGCGCGACGTCATCAATACCAAGATCAACCACCTGCTTCCCAGCAAGCAAGACTGGAAGGCCAGCGCCGGGCCGATGGGCCGCGGCACCATCCTCGGCTTCTTCCTCGGCATCCTGCCCGGCGGCGGGGCGGTGGTGGCTTCCTTTGCCTCCTACGCGCTGGAGAAGCGGCTGTCGAAGTCGCCGGAACGCTTCGGCAACGGCGCGATCGAGGGCGTCGCGGGACCGGAAGCGGCCAACAATGCCGCCGCCGGCGGCGCCTTCATTCCGCTGATGACGCTCGGCATCCCGCCGAACGTGGTGATGGCGCTCTTGCTCGGCGCCTTCGTGATTCACGGCCTGCAACCCGGCCCCCTGATGATCACGCAAAACCCCGGCCTGTTCTGGGGCATCGTCGCCAGCATGTATATCGGCAACCTGATGCTGCTGGTGCTCAACCTGCCGATGATCGGGATGTGGGTGCAGCTGCTCAAGCTGCCGTACAACATCCTGTTTCCCCTCATCATCCTCTTCACCATCATCGGCGTGTATTGCTCGAGCAACAACGTGTTCGACGTCTATGTCATGATCGCCTTCGGCGTGATCGGCTATTTCATGCGCAAGCTCGGCTACGAGCCGGCGCCGCTGGTGCTGGCCTTCGTGCTCGGACCGATGATGGAAAACAATCTGCGCAAATCGCTGATCCTCTCGCAGGGCGACCTCACGACCTTCGTGACCCGGCCGATCTCGGCGGTGTGCCTCCTGTTCGCCGTCGTGCTGCTGGTCGGGCCGCTGCTGCCGGCGTTGCGCAAGAAGCGCGAACTGGTGGCGCTCGACGAAGGGGTGTGAGACTCAGGCGTTTTTGTCTTACGCATGATCCTGTCGGAAAACCGGCCTCCACTTTTCCGGGATCATGCGCGCCCCTTCTCCCCGAGGTCCCAGAAAAGCCCGGCCATGATGGCCAGCGCCTCTTCCGTCACCGGCATCAGGATGTGCTCGTTCGGCGCGTGCTGCGAGCAGCCGGGATAGGAATGCGGCACCCAGATCGTCGGCAGTCCCAGCCCTTCCGCGAACACGTCGTTGGGCAGCGAACCGCCGAAATTCGGCAGGATTGCCGGAGCCTTCCCCGTCGTCTGCCGGATCGATTCCGCGGCCCAGTTGATCCACGGGCTGTCGAAATCGGTGCGCGAGGCGGCAAAGCTCTGCGCCGCGCGCACCTCGACCATCGGGAAGCCGTGGGCGTGGAGATGTTTTCGCACGGCATCGACAGCCTGCTCGATCCTGGTGCCGACCACAAAGCGCAATTGCAGCACGGCGTGTGCTTCGCCGGGAATGGCGTTGGCGGGGCTTGCGATATTGCCCGAGGACATCGCCAGCACCTCCAGCGTGTTCCAGGCATAAAGCCGCTCGGCCGCTGACAGCCCCTCCTCGCCCCAGTCCGGCGACAACTGCGGCTCGTCCGCCGTTGGCTCGACCTTCACATCAGCCAGCACGCTGCGGATTGCATTGGAGATGCGCGGCGGCTTCAGCGCCTCGAGCTGCATTTGACCCTTCTCGTTGACCAGACAGGCAATGGCGTTGGACAGGATGGTGGCGGCATTGGCGAGCACACCGCCCCAATTGCCGGAATGATGCCCGCCGTCGCGCAAGGCGACGTCGAGATGGATGCGCAGGCCGCCGCGGCAGCCGAGGAAGATGGTCGGCCGATCCGCTGAAAGCCGCGGCCCGTCCGAGGCGACGAACAGATCGGCCTTGAGTTCCTCGCGATGGCTGTCGCAGACCTGGCGCAGGTCGGGTGAGCCGATTTCCTCGCCGGTCTCGATCAGGAACTTGGCATTGAAGCCGAGCCTGCCGCCGCGCGCCGCGCGCACCATGGCGAGCGCCGATAGGTTGATGCTGTGCTGACCCTTGTTGTCGGCGGTGCCGCGGCCATAGACGCGCTCGCCCTTGACCGTGGTGCGCCAGGGATCGAGGCCGTCGCGCCATTCGCCTGCCATGCCATCGACGACGTCGCCATGGCCGTAGGTCAGTACGGTCGGCAGCGCGGCGTCCTCGCGGTAGTCGGCGAGGAGATACGGCCCCTTGCCGCTCGGCGATTCTACCAGCCGCGTGGTGAAGCCGAGTTCGGCGAAAGCCGGCTGCAGGTCCTCCACCAGATAGGCGCGCAGCGCGGCGTTCGAATTCGGCTGCTGGCTTTCGGTACGGTAGCCGACCCTGCGATCAAGGATTTTCAGGAACTCGCCGGACTGGAAATGGTCTCGGGCCCGGGCGATCGCGTCGGCTCTGGTCATGCTTTTCTTTCCATTCACAAGCGCTCTTTTTTCTTCACCTTAGCAGAGCCGATTTGGCCTTGCTAATCCCCGTCCACATGCAACAATTTCCGCCCCAGTCAGACGCGTTGCAACAATGACAAAACAAATCCGCCTCAACGCCTTTGCCATGAACTGCGTGGCGCACCAGTCGCCGGGATTGTGGACACATCCGCGCGACCGCACGGCCGAATATAACCGCCTGCCCTACTGGATCGACCTCGCGAAGACGCTGGAGCGCGGGCGGTTCGACGGGCTGTTCCTCGCCGACGTGCTCGGCGTTTACGACGTGTACGGCAACAGCCCGGATGCCGCGCTGCGCCATGCGACGCAGACGCCGGCCAACGAGCCGTTGATGCTGATCCCGGCGATGGCGGCGATGACGAAGCATCTGGGCTTCGGGGTCACCTCCAATCTCTCCTTCGAGCCGCCCTACCCGTTTGCGCGGCGAATGTCGACGCTCGATCATCTCACCGAGGGCCGCGTGGGGTGGAACGTGGTCACCGGCTATCTCGACAGCGCCGCGCGCGGCGCCGGCAAGGACAAGCAAACCGCGCATGACGACCGCTACGACATCGCCGACGAATACATGGAGCTGGTCTACAAGCTCTGGGAGGGCAGCTGGGAAGACGGCGCCGTGCTGCGCGACCGTGCGCGCGGCGTCTTTGCCGATCCAACGAAGGTGCATCGCATCTCGCATGAGGGGAGGAACTATCGCCTCAACGCCATTCACCTGAGCGAGCCTTCGCCGCAGCGGACGCCGGTGCTCTACCAGGCCGGCACCTCGCCGCGCGGCCGGCAATTCGCAGCACAACATGCCGAATGCGTGTTCATGTCGGGACCGTCGGCGAAGGTGATCGCGCCGCGCGTTGCCGCGATTCGCGAGCTGGCGGCGGCAGCGGGGCGCGATCCCAAGGAAATCCTGATGTTCTCCATGTTCACGGTGATCCTCGGACGGACCGAAGCCGAAGCGAAGGCGAAATACGAGGATTATCGAAACCACATCAGCCCGGAGGGCGCGCTGACGCTGATGTCGGGCTGGACCGGCGTCGATTTCTCGCAGATGGCGCTCGACCAGGAGGTGCGTCACGTCACCAACGACGCCGGCCGCAGCGCGATGGACAACATCACCCGCGCCGATCCGGATCGCGTCTGGACCGTACGCGAGGTGGCGCAGCACGTCGGCATCGGCGGCATCGGACCGGTGGTGGTCGGCACGCCCGACAAGGTGGCGGACGAGATGGAGGCGTGGTTCGAGGCGACCGATGTCGACGGACTCAACATGCCCTTTGCGGTCTCGCCCGGCGATTTCGAGGATATTTCGGACATGCTGGTGCCGGAGCTGACGCGGCGCGGCCGCTACAAGGCGGAATACGCGCCAGGCACGCTACGGGAGAAATTGTTCGGCGCAGGGCGGGCGCGGCTGAACGAACAGCATCCGGCCGCGCGTTACCGGCCGGGCGTAGCGGCGAAGGCGGCGGAGTAGCTTCGCGCACCGCCGTGCTCCCTCGCCCCGCTCTTGCGGGGAGAGGGTTGGGGTGAGGGGCTCTTTCCACGAGGCTTGCTCCGTCGATAGACCTGTACCCCCTCACCCGGATCGCATCTGACGATGCGATCCGACCTC